>JAJDJS010000050.1 GCA_030267325.1 Desulfosarcina sp. OttesenSCG-928-A07
TTTTAACCCCTTCCCCCCGGATTTTTTTGAGTAACAACCGATCGTTGGGACTTCCTTCCATCTGAACACCTCCGTTAAGTTGAGGATGTTAGACAGCGTTGCCTCGACTTTGTAGCAGATTGAAATCATTTACTATCAGAAAAATCACGGGATCTTGCTTGATGTGGCAAATTCAAATCGTTATATTTCTTAAGGTGACACGATCTAATATTTGGTGTTCGTTTTTTTGAACCTACCTCATATTTCAATATGTTTTTTACACAAACTGTTTGTGAACGTATAATTAATATGCTAATCATAAGAAAAAATGGGGTCTCTTCCACAAAGGAGTGTTCAATGCCGTTTGAAGATTGCATCTGTTTCAGGCTGGGAAAAGCCACAAAAAAGGTCACCAAAGCCTATCGGGACGAAATTTCCGCCTATGGACTGACCCATAGCCAGTTTTTTTTGATGGTTGCGGTCCTGGAAACCGAAGGGCTTTTGCCCAGCGAGCTTGCAGACAAAACTTCCCAGGATCGGCCCACCATCACCGGCGTTTTGGACCGGCTGGAAAAGGACCAATGGATAGAAAGGAAAGCAGATCCCAACGATCGGCGTTCCTTGCGAATCTATGCCGGCACCCGTGGAAAAGCCTTTAAAAAGGAGATTTTAAGCCTCTTTGAGGAAACCAATCAAAAACTGCTGGCGCGTTTTTCAGAGGCGGAATGGCAGCAGATGCAGGATTTTCTTGTTCGGCTGGAAGAATAAGAAATGTTCAAGCTTACCCCAATTACCCGAACCACAGACACGGAGATGAGGATATGGCAACCAAAATTCTCGGAATTTCAGGAACTCCGATAAAAAAAGGAAACATGGATACGTTTCTGGCGACGATCATGGCCATGGCTTCGGAAAAAGGCCTTGAGACAGAAACGATCCATCTTTCCGAAATGGAGATCAAAAATTGTGTGCACTGCAATTTTTGTCTCGCCAAGCAAAAAGAAGGAAAATACCGCGCATTGAAAGACGACGCCCAGGTCGTGTTCGAAAAAATGGAGCCCGCAGATATCATCGTCCTTGCAAGTCCGGTTTACTTCATGCGCACAAGCGGAATGATGGCCACATTCATTGATCGCCTGCGTGTTTTTATTTTTGGCAATATTGCCGGCGGAAAACTTCGCAACAAAATCGGAATGAGCGCCGGTGTCTCGTGGCTGCGGCACGGCGGTATGGAAACCACTCATCTTTCTCATCTGTACGCATTTTATACCCTGGACATGATTCCAGCCACCATCCATTCGTGCATCAGCCCCATGGGCGCATCGGCTGTCTCCAGCCGCCATGGTGAAGCCGCGTTTGACCCGGCTGTCCGTATCGGCGTCAACGAAGATCAGGCCGGACTGCAATCTGCCAAAGCGCATCTTTCCCGCGCCCTGGAGCTGGCAGCCCTGATCAACACGGACCAATAAAGGATCAACGCCCATGACGACGTCATCTCCCCGGCAACTGGCCGACCATACAACCGTTCTGGGAACCGATCATTTCAGACATTTTCTTGTGGGTGAACATCAGGATGTGATGATCGAGTGCGGCGTTACGGAAAGCGCCAGGCATGTCGTAAAACAGATGGCTGATTCCGGTGGACATGGGCCGGATAAACTGCTGGTGACGCATGCCCACTTTGATCATGTCTGCGGTATCCCCCTATTGAAACACCATTTTCCCCATGCAGAAGTCCTTGCTTCGTCCGTGGCGGCCAGGGTTCTGGATAACCCGACTGTTGTCACCGGTTTTTTTGATCAGGACCGTCAGATTCCGAAAGACCCTGCTATGGATGGCTCCGAAGCAGATACCGACTCCCTGCCCCGGCAAGATCGGATTTCCGTGGATCGTATCGTCAGCGGCGGTGAACACATTTTGCTGAAAGGCGGAAGTATTCTGGAACTGATGGATGCGCCGGGCCACAGTCCCTGCGGTCTGGCCGCCTGGTACGAAAAGGACCGCGTGCTGTTTGTTTCTGATGCACTCGGGTTTCAAATTTCCGATGATACGATTTTCCCGCTCTTTTTCCACGCCTTTGGGCCATATATGGAAACAATCAGGAAATTGAAACAATACCCGGCTGGCATTCTGGCAATACCGCACGAGCGGATCTGGCGCGGAAAAGATGTGGCGGACGTTTTTTCAAGGGCATTGTCCACAGCCCAGGAACTCCGGGACACGGTGATAGCAGAGGCGGACAAGGGGCGAGATCTTTTGGAACTTGAACAAATGCTGTTTGACACCTGCTACCAGGAAAACCTGCGAATTTATACCCCGGAGAATATCCGGCTGTGTGTAAAACTGCTGGTACGCAGAAGCCTTGAAAGCCGGTAGGCACGGTTGACCCAAAGACAACAACCCGGCTTTGGTCGGGTTTCCCGCATTTTCCAAAAACCTCATTCCCGGTCCGTTGTTTTTCCTGATCTCCACTGCTGCCGGGTCAGCCGGTAAAGGTAGTGGCACCGGTGGGGATGCCCGACAGGAAACAGCAGCAAGTCAAACTCTTTTTCCCGTTCCATCCCCAGGCGCTCCATCACATGCCGGGATGGAGCGTTTTCCACGGCCGTAAATGAGACAATTTCATCCAGCCCCAATTCGGTGAAACCAAACCGCAACACTTCCCTGGCCGCTTCTGTGGCAAATCCCTTTCCCCAGAAACGGGGCGCCAACCGCCACCCGATTTCAACGCAAGGACGTCCCACGCCGAACTCCGGTCCGGGTTCATGCATCCCGCAAATGCCCATGAACTGTGCGTCCGATTTCCGTTCCACCGCCCAGAATCCCCAGCCCCGTGCGTTGAAATCCCCGCGCAGATGATCCAGAAAGGCGTCGAAGGCGGCCCTGTCCGGAAAGGGCAGCAAAAATTCAAACACCTTCGGGTCCGAACTCATGGCGAAAAAAGGTTCTTCATCTTCTTTCCGAAAAGGGCGAAGCGTCAACCGTTCTGTCGTGAGAGTCGTATCAGCGCTCATCAAATCTCCTTTGGGCCTTGGGGTTTGTCCATCTTATCCGTGCCCGGCCCGTCATTTTCCCGTTCATCCTTTTCCAGCTCATTCTTTTGTCTGATCCAAAGATGCGTCTTCAAATCAATCCGTCCGTCTGCCAGAAAGGCAACGCCTTCCATTTCCAGCAGCATACGCTGAAACTGCCGGCCACCAAAAACATGATCCGGCGCCAGCTCCCCCAATCGATTCACAACCCGGTGACAGGGAAGGTTTCGCTCGCCGGAAACGGCGCTCATGGCATAGCCGACCTGACGGGCTGCCATCGGACGCCCCGCCATCCTGGCAATCTGGCCGTAGGTGGTCACTGTGCCGGCGGGTATCTGTGCCACGATGGCATAAATCTGCTGATAAAACGCGCTTTTTTGTTTTTTGCGCATGGAAGCCCTGCCAAAACATGAGTCAACTTGATCACATGGATAGAAGATTTACCATCTACGATGAAAAAATGAAAATCCAAAGCAGGCGCCATGGCCATCCCGCTTTTTCTGGCGGGAGCTGCCCTTCATCGGTTCGTCCCGCTGCCATGGATAAACTTGTCAATTTGCTCTGCTGTATTGGGAATTTCACCATACACCCAAACAGCACCGTCCCGGCCGTCATCCGCAATCGCGATGGTAATCGAATTTTTATGGACATCCAGCCCCACATATTTTACGGTCTTTTTCATGGTCTGCCGCCTTGATCTTGGCTCTGTCGTCAGAGTTTTTTGAGAAAGCTGACAATAATCCACGCTTTCAAGGTACGGCAGGCTTTTTTTGTTACTCCCGTTCACGTTCAACCATATTGCCTCCGAGGTTGTATCATGAAACTGAAAATTCTTTTGCCGCTTTATATTGGCGCCATCATCGGCCCCATGGGCGGATTCGGCATTGTGGCGATTTTACCGGCCATGGCCGGGTTATGGGATGTGGCCTTTGGGCGCATTTCCATTGCCATTACATATTATATGGTGCCGTTTATTGTGATTCAGATTTTTTCAGGCGCCATTGCCCAGATTTTTGATACGCGAAAAACCCTTTTGTTTGGCTTTGGCCTGTATGCGGCAGGCTCGGTGTGCGCCGGGCTGGCGGGGAGTTTTTCGTTGTTTCTGGTCTTTCGGGTGGTTCAGGGCGTTGGCGCTGGATTTCTGGCGCCCATTGTGATGGCCCTGATCGGCGAGCTGGTGCATGAAAGGCATCTGGGCCGGGCCATCGGACTTTTAGGGGTTGCCTATACGGCGGGAATCACGCTGGGGCCGTATATTTCCGGCATGATTGAGGTCCGGCTGGGATGGCCGTGGTTTTTTTTCTTTCTCACAGCGCTTTCCCTGTCCTCCGGCATATTTTACTTTTTTACCAGCAGGGCTTCGGGTCGTGCTTCCAGAAAACAGGAATCTGCCGGACAGGGCAGCCTTCTGGATGTTTTTCCCGTGCTGAAAAAAGCTTCCCGTGAGCCGGGTGTGGCGCCGATCAGTTTTTCCGCGTTCTGTCTTTTTTTCGGGTATATCGGCATCATGACCTTTACGGCAGATGTTCTGAAAACCCAGTTCGGGCTTCCATCCGATAAAGTCGGGGCCATTTTGTCCATTACCGGGCTGTCCGGCATTGTCGTATCCCCCATTGCCGGTGCACTGGGAGATCGGGTGGGCAGAAAGGCGGTCTTTTTGTCCGGATGCCTGATTGCCATGCTGGCGATCAGTCTGATGGCCTGGATTCCCTATTCATTTTATAGCCGGCTGATGCTTTTTCTGCTGCTGGGAACCGGATCCGCAACCGCCTGGACGTCACTGAACACGCTGGCCGTCAATATTTCACCGTCCCTTCGCCAGCCGGTGACATCTTTATACAACGCCATCAAATTTTCGGGATACGCATCTGCGCCCATGGCGCTGCCCCTTATCTACAGCGCGTTTGGCATCCTCGGCGTTCAGATCGCCTGCATCACTGCCGTTGTCATCGCCATGGTGCTGGCCCTGAAGGCCACGTAGGGCTTATGGTATGCCTTTGCGATCCGGTTGACCCATTTGCGAGACTGTACCGCCCTTTTGGAATTGACCTTGAAGCCACAGCAATAATCATCTGCAAATCATGTGCATGCCAGAATTGAACAGAGTCATCCGGAAGGCCGGGCACTGCCAGACTCCGGTCGCAGATCCGGATTTTCACCCCTTCCGGGCCGAAACCACCGCTGACATGCTGGGCGCTGGCACGGCAAGCCGCACATCCGTAAATCCAGCCTGTTCCAGATCCTGTTTGCTCTCCTCAAAAGTATAGACCCGGCCGTGGGGCGTGTTGACGAACATGTTCACGGCGAAAAGAGCGCCCTCTGCCGGGCGGGTTCTGTCCGGGTGCATGAAATAATCCCGGATGGCCAGGATGCCGCCGTCTGTCAGGGCTTGATGGATGTTCCGGTACAGGTGTACGCACGCTTCCCGTCCCAGCATATGAATGATGGCGCTGAGCCAGGCAAAATCGTAGCCTGCGGGAAGCGCGTCCTGCAGGAAATCGCCCTCCACGCAATCGACCCGGCCCGCGAATTCCTTGCCCGCAAAGCGCTTTCGGGCCTGTTCTATACCCACGGGCAGATCAAAAATGGTCACCGAGGCATCGGGAACAGCCTTCAGCAGAGCGCGGGCATAAGTACCGGAAGCGCCGCCCACATCAAGAAGGCGCGGGGCGGGTTTTTCAAAAGTAAGCAGCCCTGCTTCCTTCAATGAAGCCATGGTGGGCCCAACGAGCTGGGCGGCAACGGAATTCATGCCTTTGATGAAGGAAATACGGTCTTCTTCCGCGCCCAGAATGCTGGGCTGGCGCTCCTGCGGCTTGCCATCCCTGAGGGACCAGGACAAACGCGACCAGGTGCGGTGGCCGCCCGCCATATGACGCAGCAGGGGGACAAAACTGTCCGGCTGACGGCTGTCCAGAAGAAAAAGATAATCATCGGGAACCGCATACAGGGCCTCGGGACCAGACCCTTTTTTCAACAAAAAGCCGGTGGCCGAAAGGGCGTCCAGCAGAACTTCTGTTCCGCGACGGTCTGTTCGGATGCCCTGGGAGACCGCCTTTGCCGTGACGCTGTTTCCCTGGGTGATAATCCAGGTGAAGCAGTCAAGTTCAGCCGCCGCAACGAGCACGCTGGACAGCATGTAGCCGGAAGCGGCTTTACGCAGTGTTTCATAGGGACTGGCAGTCATGGAATTTTCTCCTTTTTTGCTGTGGGCCTGAAAGGTTCCACCGTTGGTTTGCGTTCCGCCGTGCATAACAGCAGCCGATCGATTGATCGAATCCTTACCAGACGGTTTCGTTCAAATTCTCTCGGCGGAATGACGAGAAACAGCGACTATGCGTCAGCTGCGGCCTCACCCCAGGCCCGGGCACTTTTCAGCACCTTTTTGCGTACACCTTCCCAGGTATGCCGGGTAAGGGCCGATGTTTCCATGGCATCCAGCATCTTGCGGTACAAGGCCAGCGGGATGGAAAAGGTCAGCTCGTCTGTTTTCAGAAATTTGCGTGCGGACGGGTCAAAACCGCCAAGCACGGCACACGCCATTCCCCGTTTCTCATAGACAAGCGGCCAGGCGACAATGCTCGTGCACCCTGCGCCGAACGGCGACACCACGGCATTATGGCTGCCTGCCGCGTAACTTGTCAGCGAATGCAGCCCGGTCAGGACTTCCGGTCTGGCAAAGAAGGTGATGCTCAGTGGCGGGTTCTCATCCGTAAACTGATCCAGAGGCTTCAGGATGCAGTATTTTCCTCTGCCAAGCTCGGGGGCGCTGTCTTCCATGAAGGCCCGCATGGATTCCGGCGATGGCAGGTAATGCTCGCCTTCCATGGGCGTTCCCGGAATGCCGGTGGAAACATAATGCACATTCATGTCCAGGTAAGGGGCATACATTCCGGTAAAAAAACCTCCGCCCATGCAGCCGCATGCCTCATGGCTGATCCAGGCCGCTTTTTTCTTTTTACGGGCCAGCCATATGCTTCCGATCAGACAGGTGAAGTTTGCAAAAGCAGCCTGCCAGTTAATGGTTCCGGCGACTTCACGTTCCCGTGAAAAAATTTCGCCGGGTTTGGGGCCGTACCCGTCAGGCTTCACATCCGCATAGTAAACGCCAAATGGCGTTTCATCATGCCCCAGAAGTTCCATAAGCCGTTGTGTCTGCATATTCAATGTTTTCATGGTGTTCCTTTCTTTTTCGGTTATTTTGATGAGGGTGTCTGATTTCCCTTATGACCAAACAGCCTGCTGATGACCACAAAACAAAAAGGCGTCAAGTAAATTCCCAACAAGGTCGCTGACAAAACCCCGCAGACCACAGTTGTGCCCACGGCGTTTTGGGCCCCGGATCCCGCACCGCTGGAAAGGGCCAGGGGCAGCACGCCCAGCGTAAAGGCCAGTGATGTCATGATGATGGGCCGAAGGCGCAGGCGGGCTGCCTGAATTGTGGCTTCATACAGATCCATACCGCTTTTTCGCAAGTCTCTGGCAAACTCCACGATCAGGATGGCGTTTTTGGCGGAAAGCCCGATAACCGCCAGCACCCCGATCTGAAAATACACGTCATTGCTCATGCCAAAGGCGGTAACACCCAGAAGTGCGCCGATAAGGCCCGTGGGCACCCCCATGAGCACGGACAGGGGAATGGTCCAGCTTTCATAAAGCGCGGCAAGGCACAGAAAAACCACCGCGAGCGACAGGGCATACAGCAACCAGGCCAGATTCCCGGATTGCTGCTCTTGAAAAGACATGCCGGTCCACAAATACCCGAACCCGTCGGGAAGCTCCGCCGCCAGCGCCTCCATGGCGGCCATGGCTTCTCCGGAAGCATGACCCGGCGCAGCTTCACCCTGAATCTTGACTGCCGGAACGCCTTCATACCGTTCAAGCTGGGGAGATCCGCTGGTGCTGGTCACAGTGAGAAAGGAAGCAAAGGGAACCATTTCGCCGCGTGTGTTGCGCACATGGTAGCGCTCAAAATCAGCAGCCTGTATCCGGAAAGGGGCATCTGCCTGCAAGTACACTTTTTTGGTCCGGCCCCGGTCCATAAAGTCATTCACATACACGCTGCCCCAATAGGCGGCCACCGTGTCATTGATCACCCCCTTGTCCAGACTGAGCGCACCGGCCTTGTCCAGATCAATCTGCAGTTCGTACTGCTCCACATCTTCCATCCCGCCGTGGCGCACATTGCGCAAAAGGGGTATGTCCGCTGCCCTTTCAAGCAGCAGGCTGCGCGCTTCCATGAGGGCCGCGTGGCCGCGTCCGGTAAGGTCCATCAACTCAAATTCAAAACCGGCAGCCCTTGCCATTTCCTTTACCGGGGCCGGACCGAAAACCGTGACCCGGGCATCGGGCATATTGCCGAGGGCCCGCCGCACCCGCGCGTAGATGGCTTCCACCTGCAAATCCGGCGTCTTGCGTTCATCCCAATGCTTCAGGCTGACAAAGGCCTGGCCCAGATTGTGGCCGGAACCAATGAAACTGGACCCGGCCATGGTCATGACATGAAAGGCGGCCCGGTCTTCTTTTTCCAGCAGAAAGACTTCCACCTCATCCAGCACCGTCCGTGTTCTTTCAAGAGAAGCGCCCGGCGGCAACTGGACGATGACATACATGGCGCCCTGGTCTTCATTGGGCAGAAAAGAGGACGGCAGACGGTGGTACAACAACCCGATGGCGAGAATGCCGATGCTAAGCGCGACCAGACCGCGTGCGGGCCGGGCCAGCAGCACTCCCACCTGATTTTTGTACCGACCGGCCGCGTTGTCGAATTTGGCGTTGAAAGTCCGGAAAAAACGCCACTGCTTCCTGTCATGGGCATGGGGCCGCAGGATGGTGGCGCACAGGGCCGGGGTCAGGGAAAGGGCCACCAGGGCGGAAAGGGCCATGGAGGTGACAATGGTCAGGGAAAACTGACGGTAGATGATGCCCACCGATCCCGGCATAAAGGCCATGGGCACAAACACGGCCGCGATGACGGCGGCCACACCCACCAGGGCCCCGGTGATCTGGCGCATGGATTCGATGGCAGCGGCTTTTGGCAAAAGCCCTTCATCCCGCATGAGGCGTTCGGCGTTTTCCACCACCACAATGGCGTCATCCACCAGAAGCCCGATGGACAGCACCATGCCGAACAGGGTCAGGGTGTTGATGGAAAATCCGGCGGCCGCCATGACCCCAAAGGTACCCAGCAGCACCACGGGAATGGCGATGGTGGGGATCAGCGTGGCCCGCCAGCTTTGCAAAAACAGGTACATGACCAGAAAAACAAGAACAATCGCCTCCCCCAGGGTCTTGAACACGGCCCGAATGGAGATCTCCACAAAGGGCGTGGTGTCATAGGTGTGAACGTACTTGAAGCCGGGCGGAAAAACCGCGGACAAGGATGCCAGCTTTTCCTTGATGCCCGTTGCGGTTTCAAGGGCGTTTGCCCCGGCGGCCAACAGAAACTGCAGCGCAATGGCTGGATTGCCGTTGTATTTGACAAGGGTATTGAATGTCTCGCCGTTCAGCTCAATCCGGGCCACGTCCCGCAGACGCAATTGGGCGCCGTCTGGATGAGTGCGCAGCAGAATATCTTCAAACTGGGAAACGTCCGTGAGACGGGAAGCAGCATTGACCGTGATGTTGATCTCCTGTCCGTCCACCGTGGGACAGGCGCCCACCTGTCCGCCCGTGGCCTGGCGGTTCTGCGCCCGGATCGCCGCCACCACATCTGACGGATTGAGCTGATATTGCTGGAATTTTTCCGGATCGCACCAGATGCGCATGGCATACTGCGCCCCCAGAAAGTTGATGCTGCCCACGCCCGGAAGACGGCTTAAGGGATCTTTTAAATTGCTGCCCACATAATCGCCCAGATCAGCAGTGGTCATGGACCCGCCCTCTGAATAAAAACCAGTGATGAGCAAAACCCCCACAGAGGACTTGGTGACGGAAATACCCTGGCGCTGCACTTCATCAGGCAACAGGGGCGTGGCCAGTTGCAGCTTGTTCTGCACCTGCACCTGGGCGATGTCCACGTTGGTGCCGTTTTCAAAGGTAAAGGTGAGGGTGGCCTGGCCGTTGGAATCACTGGTGGACGACATGTACAGCAGCTTGTCGATGCCGCTGATCTGCTGCTCAATGACCTGGGTAACGGTTTCCTCAACCGTCCTGGCAGACGCGCCGGGATATTTGGCGGTGACTGTGACCTGGGGCGAGGCGATTTCCGGATACTGGGCCACAGGCAGGGAAAAGAGCGACAAGCTTCCGGCCATCATCACCAGAATGGCCAGTACCCAGGCGAAGATGGGACGGTCGATGAAAAATCGGGACATGGCATGCCTCCCTTAAAAAAACCCAAAAACGATGCGGTACCTGTAGGGGCGGTTCGCGAACCGCCCTGCTGATGATGACGTAAGAGGAACTGGGCGCTTCGCGAAGCGCCCCTACATCACGAAACGCCCCTGTATCACTGATTTGCCCGCACAACCTGTCCCGGACGAATCTTGTGGATGCCGTCCACCACCAGCATCTCTCCTGCCGCAAGCCCTGAGCCGATCAGCCAGGCATTGTCCACAGAGCGGTCAAAGCTCACGGGCCGGCCCTCCACTGTGTATGTGTCACCGCCGGTTGCCTGCGTGTCAGTGCACGGCGTCAGCACAAACACCTGCGGCTGGTTGCGGGCATCGCGGCCCACACTTTTTTGCGGCACCAGAATGGCCTTTTCCAGTACGCCCTCCACCACCTGGGCCCGCACATACATGCCCGGCAGCAAAATGCCATCTGGATTGTCAAATTTTGCCCGCAGCGAAACCGTTCCTGTGCTTTCATCAATGGTGATGTCGGAAAACAAAAGATCGCCTTCCACCCACTGTTCCTGCCCGGATTCGGTCTTGCACTGGTAAGCAGACCCGTCTTCCAGATACAGCCGCACTTTGGCGGAATCCGCGCCGCCGCGTGTGAGCGCGCCGCTGGAAAGGGCCCGGCGAAGTCTCAGCAACTGGGCATTGGACTGGGTGATATCCACATAAACCGGATGGATCTGCTGAATTTTGGCCAGGGGAAAGGCCTGGTGCCGGGTCACAAGTGCGCCCGGCGTTACCGCTGACCGGCCGATGCGCCCGGTAACCGGGGCGGTGATGTGGGTGTAGCCCAGATTGATGGCAGCGGTTTTAAGGGTTTCCCGGCAGGCTTGGATTTCCGCCTTGAGTTTTTGATAGGCCGCCTTGGCGTCATCCTGGTCCTGAATGCTCACTGCATGGGTTTTTGCCAAACGGGTGTAGCGCTCGGCCAGACGCCGGGCCGTGTCTTCCTCGGCAAGGGCCCGGTCCAGCGTGGCTTTGGCGTTGTTGTAGGCCGCCTGATACAGGGCCGGATCAATCTGGTACAGCACCTGGCCGGCCGTAACATCCGCGCCTTCTTCAAAAAGCCGGGCCTGGACAATGCCGTCCACCTGGGGCCGGACCTCGGAAACCGTAAACGCGGAAATCCGGCCCGGCAGGGTGCGGGTCAGGGTCAGCCGCTGGGTTTCCACGGCCGCACAGCGCACCTGGACAAGGGGCGGCTGCGGAGGCGGCGTGGTGGTGTCACCCTTGCAGCCGGACAGTCCAAAAGCCGGAAAAAGCAGGCATGCGGCGATAAACAGGGATGCGACAGGGGAGAGCGCGGATTGTTTCATGGACACCTCCGTGAGATGAAAATTGCACAAAAGATGTCCGTTTTATACTATGCTCAAAAACTGAAATACAGGGGATGAACGGAAAACACTATTCGATCAGCGAGCATAA
>JAJDJS010000051.1 GCA_030267325.1 Desulfosarcina sp. OttesenSCG-928-A07
ACATAACCGGTTAAAATCCACCTGCCTGTTTTTCCGGATGCATCATCTTTTGCAATGCGCTCCGCCAGTGAAGTGGTGACATATCAAGATCCCGCCATGTTTGTGTACAATCCAGCACACTGTAGGATGGCCGTTTTGCCGGTGTGGGATAGTCTTTGCTCAGGATGGGCGAAACAGGAATTTTTTTCTCCAGAATTCCCAGGCGCAAGGCTTCTTCCTGAATAGCTACGGCAAAATCATACCAACTGGCCACACCTGCATCCGAACAGTGATAAATCCCGGAAATCTCCGGTTTTTCCACCATGTTCCAGATGGTTTCCGACAGCGTTCCGGTCCATGTGGGAGATCCCACTTGGTCAACTACCACATTAAGGGCTTCTTTTTCTTTCATCAGACGCAGCATGGTCAGGACAAAATTGGCGCCATATCGGCTGTAAAGCCAAGCGGTCCGGAGAATGATGAAGTGATCCAGAATGGACTGAACAAAAACTTCCCCCTGGTATTTGGTGTTTCCGTAAACCCCCAGAGGACGGCAGGGGACATCGGGTCGGTAGGGGGTACAGGCTGTGCCGTCAAACACATAATCTGTTGAGATATGAATCAGTCGAAAATGATCTTTTTTTGCGGAAAGAGCCAGGTTTTCCGGTCCTTTGGCATTGATGGCAAAAGCCATCTCCGGTTCGTTTTCAGCCCGGTCCACTGCGGTGTAAGCAGCCGCATTGATGACCACATCCGGTTTTTCCCGGGACATCACCGTCTCCACACTTTCGGCAGAAGTGATGTCAATGTCCGGCAGGTCAAGGGCCTTGAATGCGATGCTGGGGGAAACGGTGTCCGAAAGTGTCTTGCCGAGCTGCCCGTTTCCGCCGATGACCAGCACTTTCATGCAAACACCTCCGCATCTTTGAAGAAAACGCCTTTCTGATCTTTTTCAGACACAACCGGCGCAATCGTAACCGGCCACTTGATATTCAGGTCCGGATCGTTCCACCGGATGCACCGTTCATATTGCGGTGCATAGTAATCGGTTGTTTTGTACAAAAATTCGGCAAACTCGCTCAAGACCAGAAAGCCGTGGGCAAATCCCGGCGGAACCCACAATTGTTTTTTGTTTTCAGCCGAAAGGATTTCACCCACCCATTTTCCGAATGTGGGGGAGGATTTTCGAATGTCCACCGCCACATCAAAGACCTCTCCCATCACCACCCGGACCAGTTTTCCCTGGGGCTGCTGGATCTGGTAATGAAGTCCGCGGAGCACAGCGTGAACAGATCGGGAATGGTTATCCTGGACAAAGGACGGTTGGATCCCCGTGAGTTTGGAAAATTGCGCTTCATTGTAACTTTCAAAAAAAAAGCCCCGATTGTCGCCAAATACCTTGGGAGTGATAACACAGACATCGGGAATTTCCGTAAAGATGATGTTCATTTTGCGTTCAGTATCCTCAACAGGTATTGTCCGTATCCGTTTTTTTCCATCATACTGCCCAGACGTTCGAGCTGGTCATCGGAAATATAGCCCAACCGCCAGGCAATTTCTTCCGGGCAGGAAATTTTCAGCCCCTGCCGGCGCTCCAGAATTTCCACAAACCGGGAGGCATCCAGCAAAGAGGTGTGGGTTCCGGTATCCAGCCAGGCATATCCTCTTCCCATCAGGGCCACTTCCAGCCGGCCCATTTCCAGATATCGCTGATTGACCGATGTTATCTCAAGTTCTCCCCGGGCTGAAGGTTTTATTTCACGGGCAATATCCACCACTTGGGAATCGTAAAAATAAAGACCGGTCACCGCATAGTTGGATTTGGGGTTTTCGGGTTTTTCTTCAATGCCGAGGGCTTTTCCATTTTCATCAAAATGCACCACCCCGTATCGATGCGGGTCTGTCACCTGATAGGCGAAGATCGTGGACACGTCTGTTTTTTCATTAATGATGGAAAGCTGATTTTCCAGGTCATGACCGTGGAAAATATTGTCCCCCAGAATCAGGGCGCTGGGATTTGAACCGATAAAATCCCGGCCAATAATAAAGGCCTGGGCCAGTCCGTCGGGTTTGGGTTGAACCGCATAGGAAATATCAAGTCCCCAATCCTTTCCGTTTCCCAGCAGGCGCTCAAACAGAGGCGTATCCTGGGGTGTTGAAATCACAAGTATCTCCCGGATCCCGGCCAGCATCAGGGTGGACAGGGGATAATAAACCATGGGCTTGTCATAAACCGGCAGAAGCTGCTTCGAAACGGCGATAGTCACCGGGTAAAGCCGCGTGCCGCTTCCACCGGCCAGAATAATTCCTTTTCGGGTCATTTGCGGTCCTCATAATTTGTCTGAATCCATTTCTGATATGCGCCGCTGGTGATATTCTCTACCCATTGAGGATGATCCAGATACCACCGAACTGTTTTTCGGATTCCAGTTTCAAAGGTTTCCAGGGGGTTCCATCCGAGCCGGGTTTCGATCTTTCCAGCATTGATGGCATACCTTCGGTCATGTCCGGGCCTGTCGGAAACAAAGGTGATCAGCGATTCATGGGAAAATCCGACCTCCGGCGAAAGCTGTTCATCCAGAAGACGGCAGATGGTCCTGACAATGTTGATGTTGGTGATTTCGTTATTTCCGCCGATGTTGTACACCTCACCCGGCGTTCCCTGCATCAGAACCGTCTTGATGGCCGCACAATGATCTTCCACATAAAGCCAGTCCCGGATATTCAAACCGTCTCCGTAAACCGGAATGGGCTTACGTTGAAGCGCACGGTGAATCACCAGGGGAATCAGTTTTTCCGGAAACTGATACGGGCCGTAATTATTGGAACAATTAGTGGTCAGGGTGGGCAGTCCATAGGTATGGTGAAAGGCGCGGACCAGGTGATCGGATGCGGCTTTGGATGCGGAATACGGGCTGTTGGGCGCATAGGGTGTGGTTTCCGTAAACGGCGGATCGTCTTTTTCCAGGGATCCGTACACTTCATCGGTGGATACATGGAGAAACCGGAAACGGGTTTTTTCTTCTTCATTCAGCGCTTTCCAATACGTGGTCGCTTCATGAATCAGATTGAAAGTTCCCACCACATTGGTCTGGATAAACGCATCAGGTGCGGAAATGGACCGGTCCACATGACTTTCCGCTGCAAAATTCACAATAGCCCATGGACGATGGGCTTTTAACAGCGAAGATACCAGCCCTTGGTCACCAATATCGCCGACCGTCAAGTGATGTCTGCCGTCACCTTTCAGTAATTCGAGATTCTCCGGGTTTCCCGCATATGTCAGCTTGTCCAGATTGACAACGGTCTGTCCGGTTTTCTTGATCCAGAAATGCACAAAATTAGCGCCGATGAAACCCGCGCCACCGGTTACGATAAGCGTTTGATCATTCATCATATTTTCATTCAAAGTGTTCTCCCATGTGGGGTGACCGGGCTTATCCTTCTTGGGAGGACAGAATTCAATTAAAAATCCGGGTCTGCGGCACAGAGCAGGAATCAGCTCGGGCGATGTGAGTTAAGGTGGTATAATACAGGGTGTTGATCATAAATTCAATAACAGGTCAATGGCGCCTGCACTTGCATTTCGGTTAATAAGGATATCCCGACGGCGCTGAACATCTATTGCCATTTTGGGCATTTTATGGGATGAATTGACGTTTTAAAACATACCCATCAACATCTTTTTATGAAAAAAATCAATATTTTTAAAAAGATCAACGCCTATCCGCAAGAAGCCTCGGGAAGACAGGATTAAAACACACATGGAATCACGGTATCAACCCAAAGTCATTGAAGCCAAATGGCAAAACCAATGGGAAACAGATCATCTGTTTAAAGTGGAAGAACGGCCGGATCAGGAAAAATACTACCTTTTGGAAATGTTTCCCTATCCGTCCGGAAAAATTCATATGGGCCATGTGCGCAATTACACCATTGGCGATGTGGTGGCCCGTTACAAACGCATGCGCGGATTCAACGTGCTGCATCCCATGGGATGGGACGCCTTTGGCATGCCTGCTGAAAATGCCGCCATCAAAAACAATACCCATCCAGCCAAATGGACCTATGAAAATATTGCCGCCATGCGCGAGCAGCTCAAACGCATGGGGTTTTCCTATGACTGGGACCGGGAAATTGCCACCTGCAAGCCGGAGTACTACCGGTGGGAGCAGTGGCTGTTCCTCCAGATGGCCAGAAACGGCATGGCCTATCGCAAGGAATCCTACGTCAACTGGTGCGATCCCTGTCAGACAGTGCTGGCCAATGAGCAGGTGGAAGCGGGTCTGTGCTGGCGATGCGGAAAACCGGTCCGGCAGAAAAAGCTGTGGCAGTGGTTTTTCAAAATCACCGATTTTGCCGAAGACCTGCTGGTTCACTGCGACCTTCTGCCTGGCTGGCCCGACAAGGTCACCACCATGCAGCGTAACTGGATCGGAAAAAGCCAGGGCGCGGAAATCCGGTTTCCGGTGGAAGGAAAAGACAATCTTTCCATCAGCGTGTTCACCACCCGGCCGGATACGCTTTTTGGCGCCACGTTCATGTGTCTGGCCCCTGAGCATCCCCTGGTGCCGGCGCTTTCCGCCGAGACCGAACACGCTGCTGACGTTGCGGCCTTTGTGGACCGCATCGCCCTCCAGGACCGCTCTGCCAAAGCTGTTGAAAATTACGAAAAAGAAGGTGTTTTTACCGGCGCCTACTGCATCAATCCGGTTAACGGCCGGCGGATGCCGGTTTATACGGCTAACTTTGCCCTGATGGAGTACGGCACCGGCGCGGTGATGTCGGTGCCGGCCCATGACCAGCGGGATTTTGATTTTGCATGGAAATACGACCTGCCCGTGGTGGTGGTGGTGACCCCACCGGCTGAAATTCTGGACAGCGCCACCATGGAAGAGGCCTATACCGATGACGGCATCCTGGTGAATTCCGGCGATTTCGACGGCATGAAAAACCGCGAGGCCATGGGTGCCATTACGGATTTTCTGGAGAAAAAAGGCATTGGCAAAAAAACCGTCAGTTTCCGGCTGCGGGACTGGGGCATTTCTCGGCAGCGGTACTGGGGCGCGCCCATTCCCATGATTCATTGTCCGGATTGCGGGGTGGTGCCGGTGCCGGAAGCAGATCTGCCCATTGTGCTGCCGGAAGATGCGGATCTCCTGGACGGCGGGCGCTCACCCCTGCCGGTTCTGGAAGCGTTTGCCAAAACCCGGTGCCCGTCCTGCGGCCGCGAAGACGCCCGGCGGGAAACCGATACCATGGACACGTTTGTGGAGTCTTCCTGGTATTTTGAGCGGTATTGCAGCCCGCACTGGGACAAGGGCATGTTTGACCCTTCAGCCGTGGACTACTGGATGCCGGTGGATCAGTACATCGGCGGGGTGGAGCACGCGATTTTGCATCTGCTCTACTCCCGGTATTTTACCCGGGTGCTGGAAACCCTGGGCCTGGTGAAATTCAAGGAACCCTTTACCCGCCTGCTGACCCAGGGCATGGTCTGCAAGGAAACGATCACCTGCCCGGAACACGGGCTTTTGTTTCCGGATCAGGTGGCTTACCATGAAACCCCTGTCTGTTCCCTCTGCGCCCAGCCGGTTACCGTGGGACGGGTGGAAAAGATGTCCAAGTCCAAGAACAACGTCATTGATCCCAATGTGCTGCTGGACCAGTACGGCGCTGACACCACGCGGCTGTTCTGTCTGTTTGCCGCGCCGCCGGAACGGGATCTGGAATGGAACGATCAGGGCGTTGACGGGTGTTACCGGTTTTTGCAGCGGGTCTGGCGCCTGGCGGAAAAATGGCTGCCCCGGATTACCGGGTGGGCGCCGCTGACGGATTCGACCGGCCTTGGCGGACCTTTTAAAGAGCTGTACCGGAAAACCCACGAGACCATCAAACGGGTCACCCAGGATATTGATGAACGCTTCCATTTCAACACTGCCATCAGCGCGGTCATGGAACTGATCAATGTGCTGTCGGCCATTGATGACGCCGCTGAACTGAAAAATCCCGAAAAATCGGCTGTGGGATTTTCCCTCGAAACCACGACCCTTTTGCTCTCGCCCATTGTTCCTCATTTTTGCGATGAGCTGTGGGAAACCATGGGTCATCAACAGTCCATTTTGTGCAGTCCGTGGCCGACGCATACCGAATCCGCCACTGTCAGGGATGAAATGGAGGTGGTGATTCAGGTGAACGGCAAACTGCGGAGCCGGTTTTCCGCGCCAACCGATACAGATGAGGAAACGTTGAAAAAAACAGCGCTTTCCGATGAACGGATCATCGGGTTTATTGCCGACCAGCCTGTCCGCAAGGTGATTGTGGTGAAAAACAAGCTGGTGAATATTGTGGTGTGATGCGAAGTGCGGGACATGACGCATCTTTAATTGCTCCCCTGAAAAGCTGAATTGAGGCTGAGGTCGATACAGCCACTATAGGATAATGGGTAGGTAGGGTGGATGGAGCGAAACGGGGTGGAGAGGGAAAAGCCTTGCAAATGAACCGAGACATGAAAAAACAGATTGCGACAGGAATATTGTTTTGTCTGGTGTGTGTGCTGACCGCCTGCGGGTATCAGTTCACCGGCAGTGGAAAGTTTCCGGCCGGCGTTTCCCGGATTTTTATCACCATGCTGGAGAACCGTTCCTCCGAACCAGGTATTGAAAGTACCTTTACCGGCGATCTGATTTATGAATTCACCCGGAACCGAAAATCCGCCATTGCCGACGACCGGGAATCAGCGGACGCGGTTCTTTCCGGAACCCTTTCCAGAATCACCACAGACACGATTTCCCGTTCCAGCATTTCAACCGCCTTGGAACGACGGGCAACGGCCACGCTGAATCTTCGGTTAATTTCCCTTGACGGCCAGGTGATCTGGTCGTCGGGCGATATTGTGGAAGACGAGACATATCTAGTGGTTCAGGACAACAAGGCCGCCACCAACGAAAACAAACGAAAAGCCCTCCTTCAAATATCCAAAAAAATGGCTGAATCCGCCTTCAGCCGGATGACCGATGATTTTTGATGAGGTAGTGGGGAAATCTTCTCAACTAATCGATGGAAGTGATAAAAGTGTATTGGATCGAGTTTGTAACAGTTTGAAATTATTTAGTATTGTAAAAATCAAAAAATCTTGTTTGATGTAATACATTCAAATCGTTATTTCTTAAGGTGACACGATCTAATAAGGACTGAAGAAAAACATTTCTATCCTGCCTCTGTCCGGATCAGCGTTGCATTAAATACCTGAAACGGCTATGTTGTCCCACTTTTGACATGACACCTGCAACCCGCAACCCGCGATTTTCAGAACCTTTTCGGCTGCACGCAATATGGACAACACCTCACTTTTCCGACGAATTGCCGTGGTCGGCATGGACGGCATTTTTCCCGGGGCCCTCTCTCTGGATGCCTTCTGGCAGAACATCATTGCCAAAGCCGATCAATCCAAACCCGTTCCGCCGTCCCGGTGGATTGCACCAATCTCGGACCGGCTGCGGACGACGCTTGCGCCAGATCATCCCTATTCTCCAAACGCCTGCCTGATCACGGATTTTGTGTTTGATCCGGACGGGTTTTCCCTTGACCCGGATATCACCCGAAAACTCGACCCGGTGCATCAGTTGACCCTGACTGCCGGCAAACGGGCGGTTTCCCGCTGCATGACCCAAAAAGTGGATTACGGCCGGGTGGATACGATCCTTGCCGCCATTGCCCTGCCCACGGACAGCGCCTCTGCCTTTTCCCGGAAACTTCTGGGACAGGCCCTTGAACAGCGCATTTTTGGAGAAAAAGCCGCCCGCTCCGTCTCCATCAGCCGGGCCGAAGCCATGGCCAGCCGGGTGGATGGGCTTCCGGCAGCGCTTCTGGCCGCTGAAATGGGATTTGGCGGCAGCGCATTTACCCTGGATGCGGCCTGCGCATCGTCCATTTATGCAGTGGCCCTGGCCTGTGATGCCCTTTCCAGCAATCGGGCCGACATGGTGGTGACCGGCGGGGTGTCCCGTCCGGAATGCCTCTATACCCAGACCGGCTTCAGCCAGCTTAAAGCCCTGTCGGCATCCGGCCGGTGCGCCCCGTTTGACGTGGCCGCTGACGGGCTGGTGGTGGGCGAGGGCGTGGGCATTCTGGTGTTAAAACGCCTGGAAGACGCCATTTCCCACGGGGATGCGATTTTGGGCGTGATCCACGGCATCGGGCTTTCCAATGATATGCGCGGCAATCTTCTGGCCCCGGAACAAAAAGGACAGGTCCGGGCCATGCAGGCTGCCTATGCAGCCGCAAACTGGAAACCCTGGGATGTGGATCTCATCGAATGCCACGGCACCGGCACCCCTGCCGGCGATACCACTGAAATCCGGAGCTTGACAGAGCTGTGGGCAGACCGGCCTGCATCTGTTTCCAGGGCTGATTCTCCCTGCGCCATTGGCTCGGTCAAATCCATGATCGGCCATCTGCTCACCGCTGCTGCGGCTGCCGGCATGATCAAGGTGCTGCTGGCCATGAAGCACCAGATGCTGCCGCCCAGTCTGCATTACCAGACCCCGCCGCCGGACAGTCCGCTTTTAAAGACGCCGCATCCGGACGCGCTGTTTCAGGTTCAGACCAACGCCGCGCCCTGGACGCTGCGGGATGAAAAAACGCCCCGGCGGGCCGCTGTCAGCGCTTTCGGGTTTGGCGGTATCAACGGCCATATTCTGTTTGCGGAATGGAAAAATCCCGCCCCCTCCCCTTCCCTTCCCGCAGCCAGTGTCACCCTGCCGCCGCCGGAAAAAGAGCCGGTGGCCATTGTGGGCATGGCCCTTCAAAGCGGCGGACGGGACACGCTTTTTGCCTGTGAAACCGCTTTTTTCAACGGGCAGACCGCCATCGGCAAACGGCCCAAAGGTCGATGGAAAGGGGCCAATGCGGTCTACACCGCTGCCCTTGACCACCTTCATCCAGCCGGCGCGTTTGTGGATACGGTAAAAATCAGAATCGGCGAGTTTCAGATTCCGCCTGCTGAAATTGATTCCATCCTGCCCCAGCAGCTTCTGGCATTAAAAGCCGGGGCCGCAGCCCTGGCCGATGCTGGTGGCATGGCCCTTCATGAGGCCCGGCCGCGCATGGGCGTGGTCATGGGCATGGGCTTTGATTTTGAGGCCACCAATTTTCACCTGCGCTGGCAGTTGTTCTCTGCGGTTCAGCGATGGCGGACCCAGTATGGCCTGGCAGTAATGGATGAAGCGGAAATGGACACATGGCTGGAGGCGCTCCGGGATGGATGCGGGCCGCCCCTTACCGCCCCGCGGGTGATGGGGGCCTTGGGCGGCATTGTGGCCAGCCGCATGGCCCGGGAATTTCGCTTTGGCGCGCCCAGCTTCGGCATTTGTGCGGACGCGGCATCAGGGACCCACGCCCTTCAGGTGGCCATGGACCGGCTCCGCCACAAAGAAGCTGACGCCATGCTGGTGGGCGCGGTGGATTTATCCGGCGAGGGACGGAACCTGGTCCGGATGAACCCGTGGCTTTCCCTTTCACCGTCCAACCAGGTTCGTCCGTTTGATACAACGGCTGACGGCACGCTTCCGGGTGACGGGGCAGTGGCCCTGGTCATCAAACCGCTGTCCGCCGCCCAGGCCGCAGGCGACCGGATTTACGCGATCATCCAGGGCATCGGCAGTGCCGGCGGCGGAAATCCCATCACTGGAAAAACGCTGCCAGAGGTGTACACCGCTTCCCTGTCCCGGTGTTTTGCATCCACGGATATAACGCCGGGCCAGGTTTCCTATATCGAAACCCACGGCTCCGGGGTGCCGGACCAGGACCAGATGGAACAGGCTGCTTTAAATGCCTTTTTCGCTGATCCGGCCAGTGGCGATCCAGCCCGTGACGATCCGGCCGAAAAGATCGCCATCGGCAGTGCCAAACCCTTTTTCGGCCATACGGGCATTGCCGATGGCCTGGTTTCTCTGGTCAAGGCCGCGCTGTGCCTGCACCGGAAAATCCTGCCCGCCCTTCCCGGCTTTGTTCAGTCCGGGCCACCGTCTTTTTCTGAAAAAAAATTCCATGTGCCCCAAGCATCCCAGCCCTGGTATCAGGACCGGGACGCGCCGCCCCGCACCGCCCTGGTCAGCGCCCTTACCATAGACGGTGCTTGCGGCCATGTGCTGCTTCAGGAAGCGCGGACCCAAACAACGGTTGCAGGATTGCCGGACAGTACGGATGGGCCCGGTCTTTTTGTGCTGACCGGACACACGCCCGGCCACCTTAAAGCCGGTCTGTCTGAACTGGAAGCGTTTCTCAATACACCGGATGCAGCCTGCCAGCCCATGGCCAGGCGCTGGATGCGGGCCCATCCGGCTGATGCCCGGCATGAACTGGCGATTTGTCTTCTGATGTCAGACCTTGCAAGCGAAAACCAGGCCCAGACGTTTTCCCAGGCCCGGCAGGCCATTGAAACCGGACAATCCGATCCCTTGTCCCGGTCAGTGTTTTACACCGCCGCACCCATGGGAAAAAACGCCCGCATCGCCATGGTGTATCCAGGCTCCGGCAACCATTATCTGGGCATGGGCCGCGACCTGGGATTGCGGTTTCCCGGCATTATCGCCCGGATGGCGCAGGATACTGCCCGGCTCAAAACCCAGATGCGGCCGTGGGTGCTGATGCCGTGGGAGATCAACTGGGCATCCGGATGGCGGACAGAAGCCGAGCACCGGCTGGTGGCTGATCCTTTAAACATGATTTTCGGCCAGGTGGTGTACGGCGATCTGATGACTCGCGTACTGAACCAGTTTTCCATTCCGGTCCATGCCCTGATCGGCTACAGCCTGGGCGAAACCGCGTCCCTGTTTGCCCACGGCATCTGGAAAGATCGCGGCGATATGCTCTTCCGGATGCAGGATTCGGATCTTTTTTCCACCCAGCTTGCCGGTCCCTGCCATGCGCTCCGCAACGCCTGGCACATCCCGGATACAGATCCGGTGGTCTGGCAGGTGGCAGTGGTCAACCGGCCGGCCGAAGCTGTAAAATCGGTGATTTCCCGAATTCCCCATGTTCGCCTTCTCATCGTCAACACACCGGATGAATGTGTGATCGCCGGCACCCCGGCAGCCATGGCAAAAACCATTTCACGGCTTGAATGCAAAGCCATCTACCTGGACGGCGTGATCACGGTGCATTGCGATGCCCTGGGCCCGGTGGCAGATACGTATCGGTACCTGCATTTTTTTCCGGCAACGCCAAAGCCGGGACTGACCGTCTACAGTTGCGGATGGGCCGCGCCGTATGCCGCGCTCACGGCCGACACCATTGCTGATGCCATTATGAAACAGGCCATGGACGGGTTTGATTTTACCCAAACCATCCGCCGGGCATATGACGATGGCATCACGGTGTTTATCGAAACCGGTCCCAAGGGATCCTGCACCCGGATGATCAACCGCATTCTTGACGGCGCGCCGCATCACCTGGCAGTTACGGCCAATCCGTCGGGTGAGGGCGAAATCGCCGGACTTTTGCGGTGTCTGGCCCGTCTGGAAAGCGAGCGGGTGCCGCTGGATCTGTCGCCCCTTTATGCGGATGACGGCTC
>JAJDJS010000052.1 GCA_030267325.1 Desulfosarcina sp. OttesenSCG-928-A07
GATCGCCGGATATCCAGAACCACGACATAAATCGCTTTTTCCCGGAGAAAAAACTGGTGTGTGGCATGCATGACCACTTGGCCGCCGAAATCCCAATAATGTACCCGTACTTCCTTGCCTTGGATGTTTTCAAGGCGCTGCCGGATGGCAACCCGTGGTGTGGCCGGTTCGTTGGGGCAGATGGGTTTTCCATCCAGGCAGTTGATGAGGGATGTCTTGCCGGCTCCGCCTTCCCCCAAAAACATCACACGGGCTTCATCCATGGCTACCAGTTTTTCTGCCCGCAGATAATCCAGCATGGCTTCAACACCGGTATTGATGACGGATTCGGGCATGAACAGGCAGCGCTCCAGTTTGGCAGTGTCAAACTTGCCCATCCGCCATTCTGCATAGGTCTCGGCCCAATAATCCAAACCAAGGTTCCTCAGCCCTTCAATAAACGTTTGCTCCAGCTGATCCCATTTGTCTGGTAGTTTTTCTCCCTGCCACAAATCCGGCCATTCCGGCAGGCTTGATGTTCCCCTGACTATAGCCAAGTCTGCGCTATAGGTTTTATGTAAAATATCGCCAACGCCAAAGTCAGCGGCGATGGTCGCGGCGTAGGCGGCGGCGGTGGCGGCGTCGGCGGTGGCCGTGGCGGTGGCGGCGCGGGCGGCGGCTTTGGCGGCGGCGGCGGTGGCGTCGACGTAGGCGACGTAGGCGTCATCGTCAGCGTAGGCGGCGTAGGCGTCATCGTCAGCGTAGGCGGCGTAGGCGTCATCGTCAGCGTAGGCGTCAGCGTAGGCGGCGTTGATAGCGCGAAATAGGTTAAAGAGATGGATTGCCCGTTTTTGTTCTTCCCAAAAATAAAATATGTCGCTACGCGATACTCCCTTCTGCGGAACAGCCAGGATCGACAGAACGCGAAGGGCGCACCGGGCAGCAAACCAGCACCGCTGCTTTCTTGACAAGGTTGATAGCTCTTTTTCCAACATCTCCCGATCAAAAGCGATGTCGTGTGGCCCCATGGATCACCTTTTTTCTGCCTTGTGATGGTTGCGATATCAGGATTGAAGCAAAAAATAACGTCGGGTCAACTTCCCATACCGTGTTTTTTCCGGTTGTGCCACGGGAGCAGTTTTTTACCGCATCATCGAATTGATCCGAAATACCGGCCAGAAGATAGACGACTTTCTGTCTTTCCCTTGGGAAGAATTGTTTTCACATAATCCTCTGTGGCTTCAAATATGGGATCAGTCTGATTGTACTGACGCATCAGAGGAATAATTTTGGTGCGAACTCCCATCCCACGGGAATCCACATACCCATGATCCCGGAGAATCTCGACGATCAGGGTGTTTCTGGGTGATCGCTGCCCTGCGATCATCTTACGGATGGTCATGGAATTCTGAAGGCTTCCGGGACTGATGATTTCCATGCGATCCGCATAAACCGTGACCTCAATATCCACTGACCGCGTCCAGTCTCTGTGAGCCAGGGCATTGATCACAGCCTCACGGATGGCTTCCCATGGATACAACCACTTTTTTTCACGCCGCATATTTTCATCAATTTCAGCTGCTTCTTCTGTGACAAAGGGAAGGATCAGCGAAGAAAATTTTTCTATGAGCCCCTCGCCTGCCAGGAGTTTTTGTCCTCTCTCTCCAATGGTCCAGCGACCGACCAAGGGTTCATCAAGAATTGTATCCAACAATGCCCGATATTCTTTGTTGATACTGTTAAAGACCATGATCCGCAAACCCGCCTGTTTGAAAAACCGGCGCGGTGCAATGCCAAAGCACAGCAAACCCGCAATGGAACAGACCGTGTTGCCAAACCCGTCTTCGGCCATGAGCCCCAGACCCAGAAGCCGATCTATCCATTCTTCTTCACTTGTGGGGACTTCAGGATCCTTAATGATTTCACGGAGATAAAAATCCAACCGGGTAAGATCAAGGGACTTTATGGTTGTCCCGGCAACAGGCAAAACTTCCACATGGAGCAAGCCTCCGGCCTGGAACAGGCGGGCTTGTTGTTCACGGGTCGCCAGTTCCGAACGATCACCCATGCGAACATAGATTTCTTCCCGGTTGTTATGGCGCATGACATAGGGCTTGGAAATACCGGGAGAGATGGTTATCACACCAACACGTTTTTTATCTTCACACCCAATTTCTTCATAAAAGGGGATGATCAGGGGATGCACCTTGTCCCTGAAAACATTCAGCACCCATTCCTGGGTATTGGCGTGTTGAAGACCGATGATTCTGCCGTCATCTTCAACACCCAGTAAAATACGTCCGCCCTGTACATTGGCAAAGGCCACCACTTCCTTTGCAAGTTGTTCCGGACGAATGTTATCGCGCTTGAATTCCACACCTGAATTTTCGCCATTTGATATGATTTCAAGAAGTTCTGTTTTCAGCATAAGTATTCCTCAAGAATCAAAGGGAATCAAATCTCAAACCCATTTTGAAATGCTTTATCACAGAAAAGAAACGGAGAAGAGCGGTAATCCGAGATCGTCTCTACTTGATCTGCCATTTCCCGCCGCTGTCCAACCCCTTTTTTATTATCCCTGAATCAGCTGCTTGAATCGGGTGAGCCGATCCCATGAGAAGCCGTCCGGGTGGCAGGGGAAAATGGCATTATTGGTGAAAATGGGGTCAGTTGCAAGATCATACCGGGAGGCGGAAACCGCAAGGGGCCACAGGGCGGTGTGGGGAATGGGCGTATAATGGGCGATGATGGGGGTGATGCCGGCGGATTTGACGGTTAAGATGGCAGATTCCACAGTGTCATCAGATTGACCGGGAAGACCGGCCAGAAGATAGGCGCCCACCTGATCGGATCGGAATCCGGCTTCCTTCAGGTAATGGACAGCGCGAAAAAATTCTTCCTGTTCCACCTTGGCATCCATGGATTGTCGACTTTCTGCAGACGTGGTTTCAAGGCCCAGGCGAAGAGTATGAAATCCCGAGCGAAACATCAAGTCTGCCAGTCGACGGGTGATATACCGGATATGAAGGGCGTTGGGCGTATGAAACCGCACCGTGATGCCGCTGCTGATCACGGCTTCCAGAATGGGGATGATATGACTGTCCGCATCCACCAGAAGGGCGTCATCATAAAAGGCAAAATCCCTTACGCCATGGGCTTTATACCAGTATTGAATTTCATCTGCCGCCTGCTTTGGGTCCTGCCGCAGAAAACGCGGCTGCAGATAGCGGGAGGCGCAGTAGGCGCAGTGAAATGGGCATCCCTGGGTGGTGAGCAGCGGCACATGGGCCAGATAACGGCACAGGTCCAACGCCGGACGGGGAAGTGTGTTGCGGTTTTCTGCATTGTACCGGAAATCCGGTGACCAGTGGGTGAGCCGGGCCACCAGGGGCAGCAGTACTTCTTCTCCCGGACCGGCCACCACATGGTCCGCGCCGCAACAGGTGTCGGCATGGTCTGTACACAAGGTGGCATAAATCCCCCCCAGCACCACGGGAACATTGGGAAAAACAGACCGGATCACGTCAATGGTTTCGCGAACGCCCGGATACCAGTAGGTCATGAGGGATGTGACCAGCACCAGATCCGGTGGTTTCATGACGGAAAGATCGTAGTGCAACCATTCCGGCAGAATTCCGTACCGACACCAGGTTCGCGGAATATCCGAAAGTCCGGGTGGTTTGGGAATGGGGGTTTTGAGATACGGTCCCCGGCCGTGGCGCCTGTCGGGTGCGGGTTTGCGGGCGATTTGGGGATGAAACCGGTCCAGGCAGTCGATAAACACCACATCCGCGCCATGATCCCGCAAAATACCGCCAAGGGCGAGAAGGCCCAACGGCGCTGACCAGACATCATAGGCGGCAAAATCGTGAATCCAGGGATTGACCAGAAGAATGCGGGGCGCGGCGGAAGCGGTCATGGAAGAAGAAAAAGTGTCAGGCCTCACATGAGTCGTCATCCGGAAAATACGTCATGGAGATTTTTTTGAGTTCCTGGCGGCTGAAGAGCAGCAGATAAGTGTCCACCCCGGTTTTCTCGGAAATCTGGCGGGCGGTTTCCTGGCAGTCTGATTCGGTTTTGCCGTGAATCATGGTGTACATATTGTAGGGCCAGTCTTCGGCCGGGTCCCGGCGATAGCAATGGGAAACGGTGCGAAAGGAAGCCATGATTTCTCCCACTGCTTCAACCCGGTCTTCGGGAACCTGCCAGGCGGTCATGGCATTAGCCTTGTAACCGGATTTCTGGTGGCGCAATGTGGCGCCGAAACGCCGGACCACACCCCGATCCGTGAGATCCTGAAGCACGGAAATGACGGCTTCTTCGGAAATTCCCAGTTTATCTGCCAGGGCCTGATAAGGCCGGGAAACCACCGGAATATCTCCCTGAATGGCGGCGATCACACGTTTTTCAAGGTCAGTCAGCATAGTTATGTTGATTCTTGACTTCTGATTTGATTTACACACCGATTTTTTTTTCAAAAAGATCATGCATAAAGCTGTCTATATCAGCATCTTGATATTGGATTGCATTTAATAAAGCCAACGTGTTTGATGTAGATGGGAACTGAAAAATTGATTCCGATCCCGAATCGTCTGTAAATTCAAGCACAATTCTCTCAGAATAGTAAAACTTATCCTCGTCAGTATAATATCGAAACAATTCTTTATATATTCGTAAGTGCCTCCCATTGAAAATAGTCTTATATATTTGGTCGATTCGATTGTCATTTACAAAAAGCGACTGAGGGGCTGGCTCACGAATCCATTTGAGTTTTTTGGTCTGGGTCAACTCGACAAGAACATCTACAATTTGAGTGTATTGTTTGGGTGAAGTCATTTTTAGTCACCTGATATTTGTAATTCCTGCCTATGGTATTCTATTTGATCCACCAGGTTGTTCAAGGAACGAGATATAGCTCTTGCATGTTGATGTTGTGGAGAAAAAATCCATCCAATTTTATCTCGAATTGTATAACAAGAAATTTGACGTTGAGTTTTTTTCAAGTCATTCTTTAAATCTCCTTTTGCACCTCGAACAGCAAAACGCAAATGAACATTGATTTTTTCTACTATATCATGAATTGTTTCTTTGTTTCTTTCAAAAGAATTCAGACAGTTAACTATATCAAAAGATGCTTGTTGGAATTTTTCTATAAAACTCTCCATGTTGGAGTGGAAAATAAACCGTCTTTTGATTTGTCTTTTCAATAGAAAAACGGTTGCAAAAGTCGCCAGTGATATCATCAATCCGATAATTGATGTCCAGTCACCATAATCAGAAAGAGTCAGTGCCATAAAATAATCAGAGATATTTCCAAAAAACATCGTACCCTGCCAGAAGTTTTTTTCTTTTCTCAGAAATATTCAGGAAACAGGCGACGAATATCTTTTTCACTGGCCTTGCAGATTCCCCGCTCTGTAATGAGCCCTGTGATCAACCGGGCCGGGGTGACATCAAAGGCAAAGTTTCCTGCCGGGCTCTGGGACGGCGGTACCCGCACGGAAATGACTTTGTCCCTGTCCAGGCCCTGGACAAACCGCACTTCATCCGGATTTCGGGATTCAATGGGAATTTCATTTACCCCGTCTGTCAAATTCCAGTCAAAGGTAGAAGACGGAAGGGCCACATAAAAGGGAATCCCATTGTCTTTGGCAGCCAGGGCTTTAAGATAAGTACCGATTTTGTTGGCCACATCACCGGTGCGCGTGGTGCGGTCCGTTCCCACCATCACCAGATCCACAAGGCCCTTTTGCATGAGATATCCGCCGGCATTGTCTGTGATGACCGTGTGGGGCACCTTTGCCTGTCCCAGCTCCCAGGCTGTCAGCCGCGCGCCCTGGTTCAGGGGACGGGTTTCATCCACCCACACATGAACCGGGATGTTTTGGCGAAAAGCCTCATAAATGGGCGCGGTGGCGGTGCCGTGCTCAATACAGGCCAGCCACCCGGCATTGCAATGGGTGAGGATGTTGACGGGCGCACCGCTTTTTCCGGTGCTGAGGGCCTCAATCAAACTGACGCCGTGAAGGCCGATCTGCCGGCAATTTTCCGCATCTTCATCGGCAATGGCCTCAGCTGTCTTCCGGGCGGTTTCAATCCATGAAGCAGGTGAATCTGCTGATGACAATCCGGCCAGCACCCGATCCACGGCCCAGCCGAGATTCACCGCTGTGGGACGGGCTGCCTTGAGCCGCCCGCATTCTTTCTGGATAAAGGAAAAATGGTCCGCCGGCGTCAGGTTTTTTCCGGAAACAGCCGCCAGCATCACCCCATAGGCGCCGGTCGCGCCGATAAGGGGCGCTCCCCGGACCACCATGTCCTGAATGGCGAAAATCACCTCGTCCACGGTCGAAAGCGTCATCACTTCCACCTGGTGGGGCAGTTTTCGCTGGTCTATCACCTTTATCGTGCTTGTGTCCCCATCCAGCCAGATGGGACGCGATGGGGGCGCATGGGCCGTCATCTCATCTGTTTCCCGCATCAAAGTCTGGTTTCAGCAGGGCGTTTATCTCTTCGGGGTGGGCCATGCAGATGCTTTCATTGTACATATTGCGCAGGACGCCGGTATCCGGGGTTCCCAGCACGGCATTAAAATAGGTCTTGGGCGAGAAGAGCAGGTGAAACCGGAAGTGGCCGTCATCGGCCGTACCGGTAAAAAAGTTCATATTAAAACTGTAAAGGCCCATTTTATCATAGCCTGCCATCACCCTGGCCAAGCCCTCGGCAATGTCAGAAAGGTCTTTTTCCGTCAGTTCCAAGGTGCTGGAGATATCTTCCACCACAGCCATCACATCACCGGCAACCCCCAAGGGTGCAAATGCCGTCATCCAGTGGGACCGGCCGATTTGTCCGAGATACCGCCTTCCGTCCGCTTTTTCAGCCGCCACCAGATCGTCCCAGTAAACCGTACCGTTTCGTTCCTGATAGGCTTTGGCCGCGTCCAGTTCCTGCTGCATGAGATACGGGGGTGTGGAGGTTGAAAAAACCTGGAGATGGGGATGAATCACCGAGCTTCCAGACGGCGGCATGTAGTTCCAGTTGATGAGATGATAAACCGCTTCCGGGTGCTTGGCGGCAATGACCCGGTGAAAAAATTCAAAACTGAAGCCAAAGGTTTCGGCCATGAGGGAGGGGGTGAAATCCGTCATGGGAATATAGTGGTGATGCGTGCCGAAAATCGCCAGGGCACTGATGCTGTCATAGGGCGCAAGGTTGGGGAAAATCATCATATCCCCTTTTTGCATCCGGCCTTCGGAAATGAGATCCGGCGCAAAACAGGGGGTTACCTGGTGGGCGTTGTCACCGCAGAACGGGCACCAATTCCCGGCTTTGGCGACCAGTGCGCCCAGATCCGGCTTTTCCCATGAAAGGGGCATGAAATGACAGATTCGGGTGGTGCGCCGGGTCAGGGGATCCATCCGGATTTCACTTTCCGTACGCTGAAGTTCAGGTCCCTTTTGCGGTACGGTCATGAGGGTCTGTTTTTTGATGGCTTCAAATTTCATAAGACCTCCCCTTTGTGGGTGGATGTGAACAAAAAAAGGGGAAGCGGACCGATTAGCGACCACTTCCCCTTTTTCAGTTTCTACCGGGTATTGATGTTACACAACAGTTACGTTGGCAGCAGCCGGTCCTTTGGGCCCTTGAACGATCTCAAAGGTAACTCGGTCACCTTCATTGAGAGACCGAAACCCGTTTGCGTTAATGCCGGAATGATGAACAAATACATCCGGTCCGTTTTCCTGTTCAATAAAGCCGTAACCTTTACTGCTGTTGAACCATTTTACGACGCCGTTAACCATGGTCAGCGCACCCTCCTTTCAAAAAAATTCTCTTGCTTCATCCATAAAGGGTGCCACTGGACGAACATGATCACCACTTTCATAACGAAACCGGCCCGCCAAACTGAAACGAACCTTCGATTGACGGCAATAATAACACGGCAAAAACGGAAATCAAGGAAATTGTGTGTTTCTTCACCGCCAAAAGATTTCTGGAAAAGGAATAATCCGTTGGATTTTAATCCTTTTTTTGTTTTTTTTCCTGAAAAATAATTTATATCAGGGTCTTTATTTGTCTAGTGATTGAGCAAGACTTTGAATAATGGCCACCTTAAAGGCGGCACCTTCAGCTTTGTTCATTTTCGCGCATCTGATTTCCCTGGCCAAAGGTTTATTCTCCGGCCATGGCCACATCATACCCCCTTTGAAAAGCGGAAAGGTTGGCTTCCACAAAGGCGGACTTGGTTTTGGTGCGAATGGCAGTTTCCATTTTTTCTTTGGGAATGGGAAGACGGCCGGTTCCGATCAGTGCGCCCAGGAGAACGATATTGGTGGACATGACACTTCCGGAGGCTTTTGCAAGCGAAGTGGCGTCCAGGGCAATGAGACGTTTTGTCTTGGATAGGATCAGCGATTTGATTTGATCCAGGTCCGGATAAACGCCTTGGCCGATGGCAACGGTAAAGGGCGGCAGGGGGGCTGTGTTGGTGATGACAATGGTCTCTGCATTGCACTTGTTCAGGGCCCGCAAGGTTTCCGACGGTTCGAAGCCCACCAGGATGTCTGCCTCGCCATCGGAAATGATGGTGCTTTTCGCATCGCCGAACACAATGGCGGATTCAACCACACCGCCCCGCTGGGCCATGCCGTGAATTTCACTCATGCGAACAGGAACGCCAGAGAGCAGCGCGGCTTCACCCAGGACTTTGGAGGCGAGCAGATTTCCCTGACCGCCTACCGCAACAATGATCAGTCTTGTTGGTTTCATAGTGGTTTTCCGTATATTTCCAGTTAATGGGTCCCCTGAGACGGCATTTTCATCCCAGGAGTCCATATCAAATTGTCTGATTTTCGACCCTCACCCTACCCTCTTATTTCACCGGCGTAATGGCGTTTTCCGGACAGATCTGGGCGCAGACCGCGCATCCCACACACACATCCGCATCAATCCGGACCTTGTCTCCATCCAGATAAAAGGCCGGGCAGCCGATTTCCGTGATGCAGTTCCGGTGATTTTTACATTTGTCCGTGACCTTAAACGCCCGGACCTTCAGTTGTTTGAGGGTTTTGGCGTAAAGCGTACACATTTCCTGGGCAATGACAACGGAGACGCCCTTGAAATCCAGCGCCTCTTTTACGGTCTCAATGCTTTTTTTCACCTTGTAGGGGCTGATCACCGCCACATGGGGCACACCCATGGCCCGGACCACTGCCTCAATGGACACCCGTCCGTAGCCCTGAAGGTTCAGGGCCTGCATATCAACGCCTGGATTGGGCTGGTGGCCGGTCATGGCCGTGGTGCCGTTGTCCAGAATCACCAGGGTAAAGTTGTGGTTGTTGTAAACCGCATTCACAAGGCCGGTCAGGCCGGAATGAAAAAAGGTGGAATCCCCGATAAAGGCGATTACTTTTTTGTCCGTTGCCTTTGAAAACCCGCAGGCCGTGCTCACCGAAGCGCCCATGCAGAGCACAAAATCGCCCATGGAAAGGGGCGGCATGAATCCCAGCGTGTAGCAGCCGATATCCGACGGATAAATAGTGTCCATCCCTTCTGCTGCTTTTTTGACCACATAATAGGTGGCCCGGTGGGAACACCCGGCACACAGGTTGGGCGGACGCTGGGGAATCTCCGGCACATCGGAAAGGTCCGGCATTTTTTTGCCCGCACGGTTTTCCACGCCAAAACAGGCGGCAATCACGCCTCGGACCGTTGCCGGATCCAGCTCGTAAAGCCGGGAGAACCGGTCTTTGCCTTTTCCGGAAATGGGAAGGGTGAGTCCAGCTTCCTGGGCAAAGGCCTTAAGGGTTTCCTCCAGGAACGGCTCGCCTTCTTCTGCCACCAGAACAGTGTCGCAGCCCGAAAGAAAGGTTTTGACCAGATCAGGCGGTGCGGGATGGGTGAACCCCAGCCGGAGAATCCGGGTTCTGTCAGCAATTCCCAGTTCCCGGACCGCATCAGACACATAATTGTAGCTGACACCGCTGCAGGCAATGCCCCACTTCCCATCGCCTTCCACGAAATTGTGCGGAGATGTTTCAGCCAGGCTCCGGGCTTTTTCCCAGCTTTCCAGGAGCCGGACATGCAGCTTTCGGGAGATGGCCGGCACGGTGACCAGATTGAACGGGTCTTTTTTGAAGTCGCCCCTGGGGTTGCGGGGTAAAATGGGCCCCAGGGTCACAAAGGCGCTGGAGTGGTTGATCCGGGTGGTGGTCCGGAAAATCACCGGCCGTCCCAGGGTCTCGGAAAGGGTCAGGGCGGAGATGAACATGTCTTTGGCTTCTTCCACCGAAGACGGCTCAAGGACCGGAAGGCCGGAAAGCTTTCCGTAATACCGGTTGTCCTGTTCATTCTGACTGGAGAACAAGGACGGATCGTCCGCTGTCAGAATCACAAGGCCCGCCTTGACGCCCACATAGGCCAGGGTCATGAGGGGATCGGCCGCCACATTCAGGCCCACATGTTTCATCATGCAAAAGGACCGGACCCCGCTGTTGGCTGCGGCAGCCGCCACTTCAAGGGCGACTTTCTCATTGGTGCTGTATTCAAAATAAAGGTCGCTTTCATGGGAAACCTGAAAAAGGTTCAAGGCAATTTCCGATGACGGCGTTCCCGGATACGTGGTGCCAAATGCCACGCCCGCTTCAATGGCGCCTCTGGCAATGGCTTCATTTCCAAGGAGAAGCATTTTTTCTCCAGGGCTGTTGGTGAGCAGTTTATGCATGGTGATTTCCTGAAAAGGTTATGTCGGGCCTGAATGTTTAAAAGACCCGGGCGGTGAAAAAGAAAGGGGGAGCCGCTTTAAAGGATTTCCAGCGATTCCCCCAATGTGGATTGACACAATAAAAGGGTCAGTGCGTTTCAGCGGAACTGTCAGAAGCGTCAAGCTGGTTGTTCGCGGACTCAGCTTCTATTTGGGCAATGGCGGCGTGATGGGCATCAATGCGCTGATTGATGATGTCTTTTTCCGCTTTGTCTGTTGTGAGCTGAGCAGACTCCATCAAAAGCGAAATAGCGGCACTCAGTCCTTCAATGGTTCCCAAACGGGCGGCCTCAGCTGCCTTGTAGGTCAGGGCGGTGCGGTCGATCGTATCCAGCCGATCCATGACATTCCGCTGCATTTCACGGGTGGTGCTGAAGGAAAGGGCTGCCTTGAGTGATGTCTGAATACCGTCAAAATCCGGAACGTCCTGCGTATTTCCCAAAGCATCGGCCCTGTTCATATAATAGTCAAAGGCCAGGGGATAGAGCTCAGCTGCACCGTAAACCGCTTTGGCAGGTTCGGGAAGAGCAACACCCGGAAGCACGGTAATAATTTTTTTGCCGGTGGGGGAAAATTCGCCTTTCCAGATCTGAAGGGCGCCCTTTTTTTCAATGGCATAGTATCTTCCGGAATTGGCGGCACTGGCCCAGACCAAAATCAGAACGACCAGCGCCATGACCCCGCCAATGGCCAGAATGGGTCGGTTAACGGGATCTTT
>JAJDJS010000053.1 GCA_030267325.1 Desulfosarcina sp. OttesenSCG-928-A07
GATCAGCGTATACGTACCGGCAGAAGAGATGCTGCTGGCATCGACCATCACGGTTGTGTTGGTGAACGAAGCCGTGCCGCCCACCGTGATGGTGCTCGCCGAGGCAACGGCCGCCGGATTGAGTGCGCCGAGGTTGAGGGTTGCGCCGGAAAAGGTCCCATCGCCGCCGATGGTCAGCGTGCCGGTGGGCGTGACGGTTCCGGAAAAATCGGCATCGCCGGAAATTGTGGCGCCATCTGCTGACGTAAAGGTCGTTCCGGCATTCTGCGTATAATCCCCGGCCCAGTTCGACGCCAGATGGACGTCGCCGGTCGATTGCGTAAACGTGCCCGTGTTCGTATTCGTGTTCACGCCGGAAAGGGTCAGCTTGCCGATGCCCGTTTTCGTAACGCTCCCGGAACCCGAAAGAAGGTTTTTCAGGTCGACGGCCGTTGCGTAATCGAGCGTCAAGGAGTTCGAGGGGTTGACCTTGATTTCTCCCGTGAAATCGGCGTTCTCCCGGTTTAGCGTTACGGCCTTGTCGATGACAAGCGTCCCGGCTCCTTTGAGCACGTTGGAAAGCGTACCATCGAAGTCGGCCCGGAGCGTGGCGTTGTTGACGATCTCCGTACCGGTGCCCACGGCATTCGCACTCTGGAGCACCAAGGTACCGGCTTCGATCGTCGTCGAGCCGGAAAAATTGCTTCCGTCTCCCGAGACGGTCAGCGCGCCGGTGCCGCGTTTGATCACATTTGCCGTAGCCGCGTTGGAAGACAAGTTGCCCACCCAAGTGCCATTGATATTTTGATCGAAAATGAACGTCGTTTCGGGGCCGTCGAGAAGAACGTCTCCCTGGATGCTCGACGTGGTTCCGGTCAGGGTTCCTTCGGAGACGAGGATGCTGCCGGTGAAGGTGTTCGCTCCGGTCAGGGTCAGGGTGCCGGTACCGTCCTTTGTGAAACCGAAATTGCCGGCATCTTCCGTGATAATACCGTTCAGGGTTGTCTGGCCGCTGCCGGTATCGAAGGTCACGTCGCCTTTGAGTTGAATGCTGTTTGAAATCGTACGGTCACCGGAAAATGCGAGCGAGGTGCCTGCATCCATGCGGATCTGCTGCGTTCCCAGGGCCGAATCGTTGGCGAGCACGATGCGGCCGCCTTCCAGGTCCGTTCCGTTCGTGAACAAGTTGGCGTTGTTGAAGGTGACCGTGCCCCCACCTTTTTTGACCAGCTTGCCGGTGGCGTCGGCCAGCGTCGTGTTATCCGTCGTCGCCGTGATCGTTCCGCCGGTGAAGGTATAGTCGCCGCCTGTGACCATCATTTCTGCCACGGTCACATCCGAGGTGCCGAGCCCGATGGTTTGCGTGCCGAGATCATTGAAAACGACCTTGTCGCCGTTGAGGAAGGTATCCAATGCTGACGTGGCATCCCTCCACTTGTTGGAGTCCCGCCAGGAATCGCCGTCTGCACCAGCCCAGGTGAGTGTTGTGTTGGCACCCGCACTCAATGTGACCTTGACCTCGTTCTGATTCGTGTTGTCAAATGAGACGGTTTGCCGGGCCCCCATAGCGGAGCCGCCGACCAGGAGCGAGGCGTCGAACACGTTGGGGTTCTTAAAGAAATCATTGCCGCCGGTCAGGAGCGTGTAGGTTCCGGGGGTGAAGTTCAGGATGTCGATGGTCGTGGTCTTGCCGCCCGCGCTGATCGTCACGTCGCCGCCGACCTCGATCTTGTCGCTATTCGTGCCGTCGACCTTGAAGCGCAGCGTCGCGTCCGAGAAGTCGGCGTCGCCGTTCACATTGAGCGTTCCGAGCGTGGTTTCGTTGCCGGGGCGGAGGTCTTTCGCGGACACAAAGATGCCTTCGATGGTGCCGTCGCCCGTCAGGATGCCGCCTGCTTGCGTATAATTGCCCTTCCATCGCTTCGTGAGATTCACGATGCCGGCCGTTTGGTGGAAGGCGTTGCTTTGCGAGTCTCCGTCGCCGCCGATGGTCAGGGTGCCCGCGCCGAGCATTTTCGTTGTGCCGGAACCGGAAATCTTGTTGTCCAGCGTATAGGCGCCGGAGCGGACGATTTCCAGGGTGCCGTTGTTCTCGATGTCGCCGCCGAGATTGCCGTTGCTTCCAATTTGGACCGTGGCGCCGCTGTCGATTTGCGTGCCGTCGACGAAGTTGTTCGTGCCGGAATTGGAGAAAGCGGCCTTGGAGCCTCCATTAACGACAAGTTTGCCGCTCGTGCCGGAAGAAATGCCGCCGGTGCCGGTAAAGGTGTAGGTTTGTCTGTCGGTCACGGTCATGTCGGCAACGAGCAGGGTGCTGGCAAGGTCGACGGTCGTTTGGCCCGAACCGGCGTTGCCGAAACTGACGCGGTCGCCGTCCATGAAGCGGGTTTCCTGTTCGTTAACGCCGGTCGGATCGTCGGTCCAGTTTTCATCGCCTGTACCGGTGTTGTGCCAGTTGCCGCTTGCGGAACCGGTCCAGGTGAGCGTTTTATTTGCGTTCGACAGGATGAGTTGCAAAGTCTGTGCGTCCGGCGATAGCAGTTCGGCCTGGCTGCGGGAACTGTGATAGCCGTCCAGCGAACCGATGTTCGTAGCGGCGGCCAGGGTGAAGTTCGTCAACACAACCCCGGAAGTCGCTGTGAGAATGTCGAAGGTACCGGTTGCCGCAGCGGACTGTGCGTTAACGATATTGTTCGCGCCCGAAACCGCTCCGGTCACGGCGATTTTGTCGTAACTCGAAGCGGAAGCGATGTCGATGTCCATCGTCGCGCCGTCGAGTTCGAGGTTGCCGGTAATATTCAATGTACCGCTTTCGCCTGCGATATCGCCGGGCGAAAGCGTGCCGGTGTTGTAAACCAGAACGGTTTCCGTGCCGTTATTGGCACTAACCGTGCCGCTGCCCGCCAGGAGACCGGTGCCGCCTGCTGCCAAGAAGCTGCCACCGACGTAAACCCCGTAGGCGCTCTCCATCGTGGAACCGGCGCCGACCGTGACCGTGCCGCTGGCGCCGGAATAGCAGCCGATTTCAATGCGGCCTCCGGAAGCCTTTCCGCCGTCGCTGATGTTCAGCACGCCCGTGCCGGAATAACCGACGAAGAGGGAGTTGACATTCAGTTCGGAGCCGCTGCCCGTGACCGTGACCGTGCCGTTGGAGCCGGATTTCTCGCCGATAAAATTGGCGGCGACTCCGTAAGCAGTAACCTTTCCACCGCCGCTGATGTTCAGCACGCCCGTGCCGGAAAAGCCGACGACGAGGTGGCCGAAGCCCTTCAGTTCGGAGCCGCTGCCTGCGACCACGACCGTGCCGCTGCCGCTGGAAGTGCTGCCGATATGAATGTAGCTTCCGGAAGTAGTCACCTTTCCGCCGCCGCTGATATTCAGCACACCCGTGCCGGAATCGCCGACGATGAGGTCGTTGCCCTTCAGTTCGGAGCCGCTGCCCGCGACCGTGACCGTGCCGCTGCCGCGACCCAAGACGTTGGTAAGGCCGACAGAAATGTTGCTTGCGGAGGTCACCTTTCCGCCGTCGCTGATGTTCAGCACGCCCGTGCCGGAAGAACCGACGGTGAGGAAGCCGCCGTTCAGTTCGGAGCCGCTGCCCGCGACCGTGACCGTGCCGTCAGAAGATCCGATAGAAATGCCCCTTGCGGAGGTCACCTTTCCGCCGTCGCTGATGTTCAGCGCGCCCGTGCCGGAAGCGCCGACGCGGAGAGAATTGACTGTGCCGGTCATGCCGGTGCCGATATTGGCGGTGCCGTTGTTGATGTAAACATCGTCCGAATTGGTGGGAGTATTTGTGGACTGATTACCGTTTTGCGAATTGAGGTTCCAGTTGTCCGCAAGTCCCCAGTCTCCGCTTGAAACATTCCAGTAATAATCGGTAGCCGAGGCGCTTTGCGGGCCAAGCAGGAACAATGCGATCAAGATGCTTCCGCAGGCAGCCCGATTGAGTGTTTTGCGGAGTCCGGCCTTTTTTGAAAAAACCGGTGATTTCCATCGCTGTTTTTCGCGTGCAAGGCCATGCGTTGCGCCCGGAGCGGCGGGGCCTCTTCCGTCTGCCGGAGACCACAGGGAAAGCCATACAGATTTAAACAGAAAATCAAGGTAGCGGTGTTTTTTCATCATACATCTCCTCGGGTTGTTCCTGCCGCCGCATGGGCAGATGTCCCCATCGGGGACGGATTTTTCAATCCAGATGTGAAGCTGACAAGCTCGGACAGGATCGATGAAAAATTATAAGGGCAAAACAGATCAGTTGACAAGAATGAAAAATGATAACGAAATCCGCACTTTTTTTCGCTTTATACGGAGTGCCGATCCCCGCCTTTGCGGGACTGACGGAAATTGAATAAACGGGTTCTCAGAACAGACCTTTATTGACGATTCGCAGCATAAAATACGACGGATCGTCTCTTCATCCAGGCCTTTTCCCGAAAGGGTTTGAGGGCGGGCTGGTTTTTAAACACATTCTGACTCCATATGGGGTTTGCCAGGTATGACCTCACATCCGGACTGGCGTGTGCAGCGCCTTGCGGTCCGGTGTCAATCTGTGTACGACCCATATCATCCAGAGGCAGCATTGACGGGGTAATGTAATATAAAGATCAAATGGTGTCGTTCTATTTTTTAAGGTGACACGATCTAAGGAAAAGGACAGGTGGAGATGAAAGAAAGAAGTATGCGCAGAAAAGACAGGGCGGTCTCCAGGGATGAGGCGCTGGGGATTCTTGTTGCGGGAGAATATGGGGTTTTGGCCTCTGCTGACAAAAATGGACAACCTTACGGCGTTCCGCTTTCCTATTGGGTTTCAGGTGAAAACATCTATTTCCACTGCGCCCGGAAAGGCCACAAAATCGAGAACATTCGCGCCAACCCCAAGGTTTCCTTTACGGTGGTGGGAAAGGTACAAGCAGTCTACGACAAGAATTTCACCACCTGTTTCGAAAGCGTTATTGTTTTTGGAAAGGTTGGCGAAGTTGTGGACAGGGATGAAAAATTCAGCGCCCTTTACGGGCTTGCCGAAAAATACCTGCCCGAACACCTGGACAAGGCAGCGGATGCCATTTCCGATTCTTTCGACCGCACAGCGGTTTACGCCATGACCCTGACCGAAATCAGCGGAAAGGCAAAAAAAGAACGCAGGCCGCTGTAATTCTGTTTTTCCGGGTCTCGACATTTTCTTCTCTACCGTGTATGAAGGCGGCCGGCATGGATAAGGGCTGTCACCCTTTTATTTTTTCGGTTTTCAAGGACCCTTGTAATGAATCAGGAACACAAAAAAGAACTTATGATGGGAAACGAAGCCATTGCCCACGGCCTGATTGAAAACGGCTGCAGCGTGGCAACTGCCTATCCCGGCACCCCTTCATCGGAAATTCTCTCGGCTGTGGCGGCGTATCGCCGGCGGTACGGATTGAATACCCTGCATGTTCAATGGGCCACCAATGAAAAAGTGGCCTTTGAAATTGCCTATGCGGGCGGTATTGCCGGCCTGCGGACAGCTGTGGCCATGAAACAGGTGGGCCTTAATGTTGCTTCAGACCCGTTGATGAGCGCTGCCTACATGGGCACCATGGGCGGTTTTGTGATCATCAGCGCTGATGATCCGGGCCCCCATTCGTCCCAGACCGAGCAGGACAGCCGCATGATGGCCATGATGGCAAAAATTCCGGTTTTGGATCCGTCTTCACCCCGCGAGGCCAAGGAAATGGTTGCCCTGGCCTATGGGCTTTCCGAAACCTTTGAGACGCCGGTGATGATAAGGCCCACCACCCGGGTCTGCCACTCCCGTCAGGATGTGCAGCCTGAAGGGGTTCTCCCAGCCCCGCAAAAACCGAATTTTAAAAAAGATCCGCCTCGCTGGGCCGCAACCCCCAAGTTCCGCTATCAGCTCCACCTGGAATTGGAAGCCAAACTGGCCAAAATCGCGGATTATGCGCCCACAGCGCCGATTTTTCGCAATCTTGGGCGCAATCCCGATGCACAAGGCAAAAGAGCGGTGATTGCCAGCGGTGTGGCGGCCGCCTATACGGAAGAAGCCCTGAAAACCCTGGGGCTGTGGGACATCCTCCCCTTTTACCAGGTACGCCAGCCCTTTCCGCTGCATACGGCCTTTATTGAAAACATCCTGTCCCAGTATGAAACCGTGCTGGTGCTGGAAGAAACCACGGGTATCATTGAAATGCAGTTGGCTGACCGGCACCGGGTTCGTGGCAAACAGGAACGCACGGTCCCCTGTGTGGGCGAATTGCTGCCCGAAACCGTTGAGCGCCTGGTGGCGGAATTCAGCGGCCGGGCCGCCCGGCTGCCGGAGTCCGTGGCGGTTCGGGGCCGACGTCCCACCCTGTGCGCGGGATGTCCCCACCGGGCCAGTTTCTTTGCCATCAAAAAAGCCGCGCCACGGGGAATTTATACCAGTGACATCGGATGTTACACCCTGGGCATGAACCTTAACGCCGTGGACACGGTGTTGTGCATGGGCGCGGCCATCAGCCAGGCGGCGGGATTTTATCATGCATACCGCCATGCGGAAAAACCGCCCGATATTGTGGCCACCATCGGTGATTCCACTTTTTTTCATGCCGGCATCCCTGCGTTGATTGATGCGGTGCATCAGAATGTCCGGTTTGTTTTGGTGATCCTGGACAATCTCACCACGGCCATGACCGGAAGCCAGCCCACGCCGGCCACATCCATTGGCATCAACACTGAATCCCTGGTGCCGGTGGATTTGGAATCCGTGGTCAACGGATGCGGGGTGAAGTTTCTGGAAGTGGGCGACCCCTATGCGCTCGCGGACTTCACCGCCCTGGTCAAACAGGCCGTGGCCTTCAGCCGGGAAAATGGACCGGCTGTGGTGATTGCCCGCCATCCGTGTATTCTGGATCGCTCCCGGTCCGAATCCGCCCACACGGCCGTAACCATCACCATTACCGATCAGTGTGACGGCTGCGGATTCTGTTTGCAGCACTTTGAATGCCCGGCGCTGATTTCCGTTGATGAGGGCAGCAGGACCCAGGTGGACCCGCTGGTCTGCTCCGGCTGCGGCGTGTGTATTTCCGTCTGCCCCAAAGGGGCGATTGTGGAGGAAAAATGAAATCAGCACCCACCTGTCAACTTGTGATCAGTGGTGTGGGCGGGCAGGGTGTTTTGTTTATCACCCGTCTTTTGGCCGAAGCCGCCATTTCCAAAGATCTTCCGGTCCATACGTCCGAGACCCACGGCATGGCCCAGCGGGGCGGCACGGTCGTGTCCCACCTGAAAGTGGGCTCTTTTGCCAGTCCCCTCATCACACCGGGACGGGCAGACGGCCTCATGGCCCTCAAAGCTGAAACCTTTTTTCAGTACAGTCCGTATCTTTTGCCTTCCGGGTGGGCGGCAGTCAACAGTCCAAGTCCCATGGAACCGTTTGCCAATGCCGAAGCCGTGGTGATTGATGCGGACCGTCTGGCCACAGAAGCAGGCCAGCCCAAATCCGTGAACCTGATGGTGCTGGGATTTTTTTTGGCGATGGCCGAAAAAAAGCAGGCAGCATCGCATTTTTTCTGTACTGAGAAAAATATCCGGACCATTCTTGAAAACCGGTTGCAGAAAAAAAATCCCCAACTGCTGGAATCTTTTCTGTCAGCCCTTGAAATCGGCGTCATGGCAGCGGGATAATCCCGGAAAACAAGGAAGTCTTCTTATTTTTTGATGATGGAGTTGTGCAACCATGTTGTATGCCATCAATCCGGATACTCCTCAGGAAAGGCTGATCCGCAAAGTTGCCGGCATTTTAAACGCCGGTGGTGTCATCGCCTATCCCACGGATACCTATTATGGTATCGGCTGCGATCTGTTGAACAAAAACGCCATCGAGAAGGTCTATCAGCTCAAGCAGCGCAGCAAAAATCAGCCCTTCAGCTTTATCTGTGCGGATCTCAAAAACATCAGCGAATACGCCAAGGTTTCCAACTATGCCTACAAAACCATGAGACGGTTTTTGCCGGGCCCCTACACCTTTATTCTGCCCGGCTCCAAACTGGTTCCCAAAATCATGCTCACCAAACGAAAGACCGTCGGCATCCGGGTTCCGGACCATCCCATCTGCCTTTTGCTGGTGGAAGCCCTGGGGCATCCCATTATTTCCACCAGTGCCACGACCCCGGACGGCGAGGTTTTTCGGGATCCGTCGCTGATTCAGGATTATTTCGGTTCCCGGCTGGACGGGATCATCGACGGCGGACCGGTGCCAGGCGCGCCGTCCAGCGTGATTTCTCTGGAAGGGGATGAGCCTGTCGTGATCCGTGAAGGTCTGGGGGATGTGGGGCCGTTCAGATGATCGCCAATACCCTTCCAGGCTGAGGCGTCTTCCAGGTTTTTCTCCCTCCATTTCCTTGAATCCATGGGCATCAATGGATATACTTTGAAAATCGGAGAGCGACCGTTATCTGCCGGTCATTTTGGAACATTGACCCCCTGATTCGGAAATCGCCATGAATGTGTTTTTCAGACTGATCCGTCCTGCCATTTATATCGTTTATGGGTTTCATCGGCTGATGGGGTGGGGCCCTTTTCGGAAAAATCAAATCCACTATCAGGACCTTGATGTTGATCCGGCGTGGAATCCCCTGAAACAGGCCCTGTGGAAATACCACGTCAAACAATTTCATGCGTCTTCCTGCTCGGTGGCCAGCGTGGTGTCCTGCGTCAATGCCATCGCTGCCTTGGCGCAACCGGATTTTTCTCCCCTTACCCAGCACGGCATTCTTGACCATGTCAGAACCGGTCGCTGGAAAGAACGGATGCGCCCGGAAGGGGATCAGGGCCGCCGGGGACTGCCCCTTTCGCTTCTGGGCGAGATTGTTAAAGCCAGTATGGCAGTGTACCATCTTCCGGTAAAAACCGTGGATGTGGTGTCTTTTGCCAAAACCGATCCTTCCACCTGCTTTCGGGAAACCGTGCTGAAAAATCGGCTGACGGCATTTGACCGGGAGGGCAGGGGACTTTTGATCGCCCACTTTGACCAGGGCTGCCTTGTGCCCACATTGAATATCCCCCACATCTCGCCGGTGGGCGGCTATGATGTCAAAACCAGCCGGGTGACCCTGCTGGATGTGGATCCGGACCAGCCGCGGCCCTATGACGTGGCGCTGGACACCTTCATCAAAGGGCTTTCATCGGATTATCACCATATTTTCCGTCCCATCGGGTATACGGGCGGCGGATATGTGTATATTGAGCTAAGCTGACCCTGAAAATGTCCAGGATTACCGCGCCTCCCCCATCCGGCCTGTATTATCGGCCCCTTTCCGGACGGTCCTTGCGAGACCTTTCCGAACGGAAACGCCACCATGACAGGAACCGGTTCCAGAGCCCCATGGCGCCTTTTGAAAACAACCGGTTCTTAAAGGCTTTGGCATGGCATTTTTTTTACCCGAATGAATATCGTAATGCCTTGAAAGCCCAGCCTGTATCACCGGTTTGTATTGACTGGGAGCCGGTAACGGCCCACACGGGCGTTTCGGTGACGTTCATCCGCCATGCCACCGTGTTGATTCGAGACAAAGGCGCTGCTTTACTCATTGACCCGGTGTTTGGCCGGATGTTTCCCTTTGTGAAGGATTTCTCGCCCCTGGCCTTTGACCTTTCCACCCTGCCGGTTCCGGACACCATTTTGATTACCCACGGCCATTTTGATCATCTGGATATGGCCTCCTTAAGACGCTTGAATCCGGAAACCCCGGTGATCACCCCGCTAGGCTATGACCGGGAATTTTCCGCACTGAAAATGCGCCGGCGTACCCAACTGGACTGGTATGAATCCGTTTATGACGGAAAACGGGAAATCACCCTGGTGCCGGCCCACCACTGGACCCTGAGAAATCCTCTGAAAGGTCCCAACCGTTCTTTATGGGGCGGTTACATGATCCGGACAGCCGGTGGTCCGGTGATTTATGTGGCCGGTGATACAGCGTATTTTGACGGGTTTGAACAATTAGCAGCGGATTTTTCCATTGATCTGGCCATATTTAACATGAGCGCCTATGCGCCCCACTGGTTTATGGGGTCCAGCCACATGAATCCTGAGGAAACCGTCCGCGCCTTTACCGAACTTGGGGCCAAAAAAATGATGATTGTCCACTGGGGCGCATTTCGTCTGGGCGATGAACCGGTTCATTTGCCGCCCCTGGATCTCAAAAAAGAGCTGAGCCGACAAAACCTCCTGCATCAAGGGGTGGATTTAAAACCCGGCCAGACCCTTTATTTTTGACCTTTTTCCCAGTATGGGAGGTGTGATGGCGCTGTAACCAAAACGTCGAACCCGAGGAGAGACGCGATTATGTGTGAAGCCAATGCCTATATGATCAACAACCAGGGAGAAGAAGAACTGCTGATGAAATCCGTGGATCTGGTGGAGCCCGAGCCGGATGGTTCGTTTCGGCTGGTGGGAATTTTCGGTGACCAGATCATTGTCCGGGGAAAGATCAAGCGGATGAATCTGGTGGAGCACCGTATCTTGTTTGAACCCCACTAATTCATTGTCACCATCCGGAAAAATAAAGCTGAAACAACCCGGCTTGTTGCTTTATGCTGTTCCGCTGTCTGAAATCAGACATCACCGGTAACCCCATCCGCAGGTATATTTTTCTCTGCCAGTAGCCCAAGGATGTTTCCTTTATCGAAAAATCAGATCACAGGAGGAAAGAAAGATGTCAGATACGGCAGATCGCAGCGGAATGGAAATCCTTCAGGACATGAGTCAGGGAAATTATCCGGGCCCGACCATTTCCCAGATCATCCCCATGCGGATTGTTCTGATCGAACCCGGTCATGTTCAGTTCTGGGCCAAAGCCGGGTGCCAGCACCTCAATCCCCTTGGCGGCGTCCATGGCGGATTTGCCGCCACAGTTCTGGATTCCGCCACCGGATGCGCGGTTCACAGCATGCTGGAGGCGGGCGTGGGCTATGCCACCATTGATCTTGCCATCAAAATGCTGAAACCGGTTCCCAAGGATGAGGATCTTCTGGCAGATGGAAAGCTGATTCATCTGTCAACCCGGCTTGGCGTCTCGGAAGGCACCCTCAAAGATGGTCAGGGGCGGATTCTGGCCTATGCCACCG
>JAJDJS010000054.1 GCA_030267325.1 Desulfosarcina sp. OttesenSCG-928-A07
TGGATGTGCTTGAGGATGTGGCGGGACAGCTTTCTTCGGGTCAACTTCCCACTGCCGATTGGTTCAGGGATGTGGTGGATTCGATCCTTAAGGGGTCAAATCTTAATGAACCACCATCCTCTACATGGATCACCAATGCGGTAAATGACTTTAGTGAACAAATTGGAGATAGCGGTCAAGCCGAAAGCGGTTGGGCACGCAGTACGAGGATGATGCTTCTGGACACCTATGGTTTGAGTGAAGCTGTTGACGGCCATTATGAAACCCAGGTACTGCCCGTCACCTATGACTTCCGTACCTCCATGGATCTTTTTGGTGATGTTTCAGCCTTCAAGGGCAGGGGCTGGTCTAATTCCAAGGCTGAGGACGGTCTGAACAGCAGTACCCTGCAAGCATGGATGAAAGCCAATACCGCCACAGTTTCCAAAAGCGCCTCGGGGCTCGGTGTTTCCGGCAATGCAGGCACGCTGCTTTCTTTTGACGGAAATAAAATCGGTTCTGCCAAGTATCTGACCTACGCCATAACCGAAGCTGTGCTCATGACCCTGATCCAGCCGACGGATGAACTCTCCATCTCCTTTGGCGATGTGACCTTTGGTGAAAGGGGAACTGTCTTCTTCTATGGTGCGGATGGCGATTATCTGGGCACCAAGGCCTTTGGCGGCCTCAACATCTTCTCGAACAGTTTCAGCGGTGTGGATGTTGCGGAAAACGAATTTTCAGAAGCCATCGGTTCTTTTCTGGTGATCCCCACTATCGGATCCTTTACTGTAGCGTCGATGACAGTATCAGAAACGCAAGAGGTGTGGGTTGGGCCGGAGGACACTTCTTCCAATCAGATGGAAGTGTTCAGTGTTGCGCTTTCCGGTGTCGGTGTATCCGAGGATACGGTGGATGACGCCGAGAATCTTGATTCCAGTGACATACAGATGCTGATTGAGGGTACTGCAAATGGCGGTATTCTCAATGGCGGTGAAAACGATGCGCTGATTAAGGGCGGTAGTGGCGATGATGTGATTTATGCCGGTGAAGGCAACAATCAGATCTGGGGCAATGACGGTGCCGATACCTTTGTCTGGACCGACGATCACCTTGGCATTGGTCTGGACGAGGTTATGGATTTTGACTTCGAAGAAGGTGACCGACTGGATCTCAGCGCCCTTGTGAAGAGTACGGTGAGTGATCTTTCCCTTGAAGACAATGTTCTTTCCTTCAGCATTGAGTCCGATGCCGGACAAAAAACAGTGGACGTACACCTGAGCAATGTCCCGAACCTGGAGGCCATAACAGCAGAATACATTGCATCCAATGGGGCAGAACGAGAGGATTTGCTCACGGATCTGATCAATACCTTGAGCGTCGTGTAGCAGAAAAGGTCTTTGAGACCGTAAAATAAATCGAGCCGTGTGCGGGGAGCCTTTCCGCACACGGCTCTTTTATTTTGGTGCGCCCGGCAGGGCGCAGAACGCATAAATGTGGAGGGGAAAGCTGGGGAAGGAGGGCGGTTGGCGATTAAGCGTGAGAGGCGATGCACAGCCGCCTGTTAGATCGTGTCACTTTATCAAATAATTTCAATATGTTGAAAAATCGAGACAACACTATCTAGTCAGGCAACAAATCATAGAAATAGGTCATGGCATCAGAACGGGTGATAATTCCGATAATCTTTTCATCTTCCACGACCGGAAGCCGGCCGATGTCATGCCGCACCATAATTTTGGCTGCTTCGGACGGGCTTTTTCCCGGGCCGATGGTGATCACATGGGTGCTCATGAAGGCCTTGACCGGTGATTGCAGTTGATCGACCTTTCGGATTTTTTTGAAATCCCGTCTGGAAATCACCCCCAGGAGCTTGTCTTTTTTATCCACCACCAAAAGACCGGTGCATCCGTGTTCTTGCAAAATTTTGGACACATCGGCCATGGTTGTCTCCGGTGGAATGGTAAAAACAGGAAATGACATGAGGTCACTGATCTGCACAGATGACTGCTGGTTGCCTTCAATCAGATCAATGATCATCTGCTGAACCACATCGGGATTAACACCTTTAAGCATGGCACTGCCCGCGCCCGGATGCCCGCCGCCGCCCATACTTTTCATGAGCGTCCCCACATCCAGGCTTTCATTATCGCTTCGCCCAATCACCATGCAGCGGGACTTTCCGTTTTTTTCCTGGTTTGTAAACACCCCAAAGGCCGCATCCACATTGATGATATCTCTGAACATGCGAACCACCAGGGCCAGATTGCTGATATGCCCTTCAATGGGGATCTGGCTGATGCTGATGGCATAACCGTTGACCTTGAGGCGATTGGTGTTTCTCAGCATTTCAAAGAGAATATCTTTCTGCTTTTCACCATAGGCAGGCCGCAGAAATCGGTTGACCAAGGATAGGTCCGCCTTCTGATCCAGCAGCCATCCGGCAGTATAGGCATCTTCGGCGGTGCTGGAGGAAAAACTCAGGTTTCCGGTATCTTCGTACAGTCCGGCCAGAAAAAGTGTGGCCTGAATTGGCGTGATAGGTTTTTTAAGAGCTTTGAGTTCACGCACAAGCAGCGTAATGGTTGCGCCTATCGGTTCAATACACGCCCAATGGGCATCAATATTACCATGGAGGTGGTGGTCCCACAGAATCACCTCAATGGAGGGCTTATCCTTCAGCTTGAACAAGGGCCCCAACCGGTTCCAGTCGCTGGTATCCACCACAATCAGACGGGTTACCCGTCCGGTTTGGATGTCCCACCGATCCGTATAATCAAAGATATCTTTGTGGATGGAAATAAAAGCCTTGACGTTGGCATTGATATTTTTGGGAATGGCCACCACGGCTTTGGGATAGATCAGGCTGGCGGCAACCAGAGAGGCAAAGGCATCAAAATCGGCGTTTTTGTGGGTTGTGATAATTTGTGTCATAACGCTAATGCAAAAGGTTTACAGGGATATGGGTAAGCGACTTTAAAGTGAATCCACTGACGGCGGCCTTTTCGGGTCATCGGAATCCCATGGCAGCGACGTTTGGGGATCTGCTTTGTCCGAAGGTGCGGTGAGCTGCCGGGTCGCTATCGTGGACTCCCGGTATTCCATTGCCAATCGGTGTTTTTCAATTTCCATGCGGCTTTCAATGGTTTTTTTGGCCAGGAGATAGCGAAGATAAATAATCCATACCCCAATTCCCACAGCCACCACGGAAATGGTGATAAACACCCATTTGAAACGAATCAGGGTCTCAATGCCGGTCCGACCGATATAGGTAATCATGTTGGGAATGATCCAATATGAAATCACACCCACAAATATCAAAAACCCGATAATGAAGATGTTCATCCGGCTGATCCGGTAAAGGATCGCCTCCAGACGGGTTTCATGACCCGTTCCGGCAGCTGTTGATCGGTCCTGCTCAGACAGCATGGGGTCATTGCCGTGGAAAACAGCCGTATAGGCTCTTACCACAAATCCGAAAAGCAGCATGGCGCCGACCGGAATGCAGATGGCTGCAACAAACCAGGCCCGAAACGGAAATGAAACGGTTTCGGTTCTCAGGCGGGTCTGGTAGTTTGTAAGGGGACCGAAGGTTTTTTCAAAATAGTACTTGTTGAATTCATTGAGATTTTTCCCGCTGGTTTCATGAATGACAGTGCCACTCGCATCAACCACCTCAAGCCAAGACTTTCTTCCTGATTTGATGGCTGCCAGTGCAAAGATCTCCAGCTCAAGCAGGAAAAGACCCACAATAATAATGATGAACAGGGTTTTATGTTCTTGAATCAGACTGCTGATGCGAGATGATTTCACATCCGGTTCCTCGCCGGCGACCATGTTTTTATAAGACAAGGTGAGCTAAACCGATTGGTCCTGAAAGGATTGTTCAGAAACACGCGGAAAAAGTCCTTTTTTATCTTGGCATGGAACGACTATTGTTCCAACGAAAAATAAAGCGCTGTAAAATAACATGAGGATCCTTCCAGAAACAACTTTTATTTGTAATCCCCAAACCCCTGTGGATTTTTTATGTCTGATGCGGTTGTCGGCCCTTGCCTCGGTTTTCTTCACCCCATTCGACCCTAAAAATAAAAGAAAAGGCGGGTCGGTTCTTTGAGTTCATTCTTTTGAAATTTCCCGCAAATACCGGAAAAGATGCCGCGCCGGCCGGCTTGGGGTTTCTTTTCCGGCTTCTTTCCGGGCGCTGCGCACCAATTGTCCCAGACGCTGGCGATCCGCATCCGGAAATATACCCAGAATCTCCTCCATGAGTACGTCATCACCGGTCACAAGCCGGTCCCGCCATTCTTCAAGACGATGAAACGCTTTGGTTTGAAGCGCCGCGCCCTGTTCGATTTCTTTCAGCTCTCGATCAATGGCCTCCCCATCCACCTGGCGCATCAATGCACCCACATACTGCATCTGGCGCCTTCGTGCACCGTGGGATCGCATGGTCTTAAGGGTCAGGATCGCCTCCACCAGATCTGTCGGGATATCCATTCGGCTCAACTGGGCCTCGGACAGTGCGGCGAGTTTTTCTCCAGTCCGCTGAAGGTGGTGGGCGTCCTTTTTCAGGCGGGTCCGGCTTTTTTCAGTGTCTTGTTCACACATGGGTTGCCTCTCGTCATCGAACAGCATGCATCAAAAAAACCCCCTGATTGCCTGAATCACCGCATCCGGTTCATCTTCATTGAGATAATGGCCCGCGTTTTCAAACACATGGGCCTCGGCCTGCGGAAATCGGCGGCGCCACTCCCGGTAATAATCCATGTCAAACACAAAATCATGGCGGCCCCAGAGGATCAGCATGGGAATGTCGGACAAAACCGAAAGATTGCGCTGGGTCTGGTCCACGATGTCAAAGCCGGGATCGGATTTCACCAGCGGAATATCCTGCACAAACCGCAGGGTGGCCAGCCGGGTTTGAGGGCTGTTGTAGGGGGATAAAAGCCCTTTTGCCGAATCCTGTGAAAGGCGTTTATACGGGGCCATGTGGATGGCGGCCCGGGCAAACAGATTTCCGTACAATACCGCTGGCGTGGCAAATGGCGCAAGATTCCGGACGATCCACAATCGCCAGGGGATTTTTTTGATGCCGGGCGGAAAAAATGCCGCTGTGTTGGTGATGATGAGCCGGGAAATCCGCTCCGGATGTGCCACCGCCCAAGCCATGGCAATCATGCCGCCCCAGTCGTGGACCATCAGGGTGATCTTCTCAAGCCCCAGGTGATCCATGAGGGCGGAAAAATCCGCTACCCGGCTCTTCAGCCTGAAGTCATACTGGGCATCCGTGGGCTTGGCCGACAGACCGCAGCCCATGTGATCCGGCGCAATGCACCGAAAATCCTTGGATAATGCCGCGATGATCCGGCGAAAGTAAAAGGACCAGGTGGGGTTGCCGTGGACCATGACCACCGGCGGGCCGCTGCCCTGATCCACATAATGATACCCCAGGCCGTTTCGATCCATAAAATGGGAGGAAAACGGGTAAAGGGAGAATTGATTGGGTCGGGTGGAGGCGTGTGTCATATTTCAGGATTTAGTGGGTTGTTTTAAGGAAACAGCGGGTCAGAAAACAGCGAAACAGGATTCAGAAGGCAGCGGACAACCATCGGCGTATCGTGGTTTTCTGGTGAATCCGGTTTCCTGACTTTCCCAATTTTTCTGTCTCTTAATACCCGCTTCAGGCGTTTTACACAACGCTGATATGGGGTGCTGGCAAGACCCATCGCGCAAAAAAGTCGGCGCGTACGGTTTCGCAGCTTGTTTTTGAACGAAACACACGCCATAATCGCTTCATATTTTGAAATCAATATGAGGTTTTTATGTCTCACTATGTTTGGCAGCATAAAAAATGGCCGGAATTCACCTGGAATTCAGAAGTGCTTTTACAGCCGCTGGCCGAGGTGCGTAAAGTCCAGGGGTGTTTTCTCGGCCGGATGGCGGATCTGGATTTTGACGAAGGTTTGCGCGCCGCTGCGGTGGCGTTTGAAGAGGACGCCATACAGACCGCGGCCATTGAGGGGGAAAGGCTGGACCGGGAAAGTGTGCGCTCATCCATTGCAAGACATCTTGGCCTGCCGTATGCGGGGCTCCATTCGGCGGATCAGGCTGTGGACGGCCTTGTCCAGGTACTGCTGGATGCCACACGCAATCATGATCGCCCCTTGACGAATGAGCGTCTGTATGGATGGCATGCGGCGCTGTTCCCCGCACCCTATTCCGGATTGCGGCGTATCCGCGTCGCTGCCTGGCGCGATACGGCTATGGAAGTGGTTTCCGGTCCTTTCGGCAGACAAACGGTGCATTACGAAGCGCCGCCCCCTGAACAACTTGCCGGTGAAATGAAACAGTACTTCACCTGGTGGGCTGACAGTCGGGATTCGCTGGACGGCATCATCCGTGCGGCTCTGGCGCATTTTTATTTCGTGACCCTCCATCCCTTTGAGGACGGCAATGGCAGACTGGCCCGAAGCCTTGCGGATATGGTTCTGGCCCAGGATGAAAAAACCGGCATGCGCTTTTACAGTCTGTCGTCCCAGATCATGAAAGAGCGCAACGCCTATTATGACATCCTGGAAAAAACGCAGAAAGGCGACGGTGATTGCACCGGGTGGCTGCTCTGGTTTTTCGGTTGTCTGGAGCGTGCCATTGAAGCGGCAGGCAGCGTGGTGGAGAACATTCTGGCCAAGGCCAGATTCTGGAAAAGGCATACGGACGCCATATTGAACGAGCGGCAGAAAAAAGTATTGAATCGGTTGCTTGACGCTGGACCGGGAGGCTTTGAGGGCGGCCTGACCACACGTAAATATATGGGAATGACCAAAACGTCGCGCTCGACAGCGTGGCGTGAAATTGAAAACATGCTGCAAAAAGGCCTGCTCAAACCCTTGCCCGGCGGCGGAAGAAGTACAGCGTATACCGTGTTTGAGGCGTGAAGTGCGGGGTGCGTAGCGGGGCAAAACAAAATCCTCCCTTTCCCCAAAAAACCGCCTGGGGAGGAAGAACAGAGCTTGCAGTTCTCTTTCGGTTGTGTGTATCTGTTGGATATACAAAGGACAGAACTATGCAAAATCAAACAAAAGTTTCTCAGTGGGGCAATTCCCTGGCGATACGTCTGCCGCAAGCCTTGGTGACGGAACTCGCTATTGAACGCGGCGTTGAGGTCGAATTACACATAGAAAATGACGGTTTCAGAGTAACCTTCCCATCCATGCCGAAGAAGTTCACCCTGGATGAACTCCTTGCCGGTGTCACACCAGAGAACATCCACCATGAGTTTGATTGGGGTCGTCCGCACGGGAATGAAGTATGGCAGCCTTAAAGGAGAACACCGGGAAAGATTTTGCGCGGGAAGTGCTTGCGCGGTTTATGCCGCTGGTGACATGGTAAGGAATTTTGTCGTTTCGGTGGGATGCGCAACGCTCAGCCTGGCGGCCTCGCATTGCTCCACCCACCCTACGATTCTGCTCAAACCATTGCCCGGCGGCGGAAGAAGTACGGCGTATACCGTCAATTAGCCTACACCCCCACCACCGCCAGTTCAAAATTTTCCATTTTATAGACCGAAAGACCGTCCACCCGAAGAATGCCGTCTGCCCGCAGCACGGGAAAGGGCGCCTCTTCAACATGGGTGATGACGGCCTCAACCACAACATCTTTGTTTTTCTGGATCACCTGGCCGCGATAGGTCCACTGGTGATGGTTTCCGGTGCGGATCTGAAACTGATGCCCGGCTGCTTTTTCAGGCCATTTTTTGAGGGCGGCAAATTTCAGCAGTTGGATAAAAGATTCCAGGCCAAGGGAGCCCGGACACACCGGGTCCTGATAAAAATGGGCCTTGAAAAACCATTCTTCCGGATCCACCTTTTTGCTGCCGCGAATGTATCCCAGACCCGTGGGGCCGCCTTCGGGAAGCCAGGCGTCAATCCGGTCGATCATGCAAAGGACCTTTCCGGGAAGCATCAGCCCAGGCATCATATGATCCGCGCACCACACAAGTCCCTTGGCATCATCGGGGGTCAGGGGAAAATCCGGGTCAAGGCTTTCTGCGCCGTCGACAGATGAAGAAAACCGGTTCAGGGTTTTGACCAGGGGATCCGCATCGCCCAGTCCTTTTTGCTGCCCCAGGGCATCGGCTGAAAAAAAGCCGAAATACGTGGTGCCGGTATAAATCGGTACTTTTCCGGAAAGCACTTCAAAATCAAAGTACTCAATGATCATTTCTGCAGCTTCGCTCACCTTTGTCATGCGGACCCGGATGGTGAGCGTGCCGATGTCCGGCGCGACCGGCTGATGGCAGGTTCCCTCGCCCCCCAGGTTTCTGAATTTCAGATCCCGCTGGCTGCGAAGGGCCGATCCTGCATAGGCGGCCAGCCAGCCGCAGGGCTGAAGGGCAATTTCAAGCAAGATGCAAAAGGGCATGAGCCCGCTTTTGTCTGCCGCAAAATACCATTCCGTTGCCGGCACATCGTATTTGGCCGTGATCCACCCGCCGGCCTTGAGCACCCACGGCGGGGGCTGGACCTGTACGACCCGGTCCATAAAGCAATAGGGCGGGCCGGGAAGCCGGGCAATGGTGCGACCGGTGTCAAATATCCGATACGGCTCGCCAAACGCCTCGGACGGATTTCCGGTCGCAAAGGCCAGGATGGAGGCGTGATCGTAAAGGGCAGGGGAGGGGACCGACGGGGTGGACGCTGGTATTTGCGTCCGGTTTTTCCAGAACGCCTCAATATCAGACACCCGTACCCCGGTCATTTTCATGGACATATTTTTAAACAGCACAATGGGCCGGCCATCGGCAAACATGTGGGCATCGGCTGTCACGCCCGGCGTGTCTCCCGAAAGAATTTCGCTGATCTGGAGTTCATACCACACATGGCGGGTTTTGGGCGTAACCGGTCCCCGGCATTTGAGGCGGACCGCACTTCCGATTACCGGCTCATAACAGGCGCCGGGCTGGTCCGAGACCCATCCCATGCGCTGGAGAAACACCCGCAGGGCATGGGCGCAGCATTCGTACATCAAGGTGCCCGGCATCACCGGATCATCCATAAAATGACAGGTGAGAAACCAGTCATCCGGATGAATGTCTGCTTCTGCCCGAATCATTCCCAGACCATACCGGCCGCCGCCTGGGTCCAGTTCCACAATCCGGTGGATGAGCCGCATTCGTCCGTCCGGCAGACGCAAGGACGGCGACAGGGTCACGCCGGCAAACGCATCGCCAAAACATCCGGCCAGATCTCCCCGCCGCAGGGCATCCACCTGGGCATCGGTATAGGCTTCCCGTTTCATGGGAACCGGCGGCCGCCAGTTTGCGGGGGTTTTTCCCGGAACCGGCCGGCGCTCAGCTTCTGTTAAAATAATGCCGCCGGAATTTTCAACTTCTGCTTCGGTAAAAAATCCCGCGCACCCATCCCTCATGGTGATGAGGTGGGTATCGCCGATGCGGCCTTCATAATGGAAAAAAAACATCCATGTGTCGCCCTGGCGGACAAACCGGTCAATGACAATGTCATACCGGATGGTCTCGCCGGGCCGGGGAAGGCCGCGATGAAAGGTCACCACCGCATCCAGCAGGCGATAGGCACGACTGCCCTTTACCTGGTGGTCAATGCCCAGCCACGCGGACAGAAACAGGTCTGCCTGGCCGGCTTCCACGCTGATGCACACCGGCGCGCGATCACCGTCCAGATACCAGGTGCCGGGGCGCACATCATGCTCGGTCACCACCCGGCCGGATGTCATGGACAGCATTTCGCCTTCCACGGAAACGATCCGGTCCACCAGCATCAGGGGCTCATCCGGCAGCCGGACCCGGACCGGGTGGGTGTCCACAATCGCAAAGGCTGGTCCCAGCATCCGGCCGACACTGCCGATGGCAAACTCCATGCACTGGGCCCGGTCAAAGGCAATGGGGCCAGCGGGAACCGGCAAAGGCCCAGGGGCCGGGTCTGTTTGGCGCCGGGGTTGAGATTCGGGCCGAGGCCCAGGCTGAAACTCAGACTGAAACCGGGGTGGGGGCGTTGCAGGGCCGGACGTATCCGGAAGACCATGCGATGCCGGCCGGGCCCCCATCATCAGAAGCTGGTTCTGGAGGTCAAAAGCTTCGGCAAAGGTTCTGGACAGGTTCTGAGAAAGATCCAGAAACTGCTGATGGGCTGCGGCTGTTGCAGCCATGGACTGTTCAGCCGTGTTCATGAGGGAAAGGTGCGTGGTGCGCAGTGCGTGGTGCGCTGATGGTTGCGGGTGATGCTGTTCGATGATTGGATGTTGTTCCTGCCGGAAGTTTTCTTGTTTTTCCGTCATCTTGTTACCCATGGTGGTCGTCCACGAATTTTCCCTTTCCACGCCCATCCCGTTACCCATGGTGGCAGTCCATGCATTCTCCCTTTTTCCCGCCATTTCGTTACC
>JAJDJS010000055.1 GCA_030267325.1 Desulfosarcina sp. OttesenSCG-928-A07
GGGCGCATCGTAATCCACCCCATATCACGGTGACAGGGGCGCGCAGGGACTGGCGGCTGGTCCTGTAGGGGCGCCTCGCGAGGCGCCCCCAAGAACTTTCAAAATATAAACGTATTGGCGACGCGGAGTATATACTGCGCACCGCCAATAAGTTGCTGTTTTCGGCTGTTGAAAAGTAGGGGCGTGATCCATCGCACCCTATCTTAAAAAATAAATTTAATGACGTTTCTGAGTATAGCCTTGGCGCGCTGTGCTCCGCTGAACAATTCCGTTTTCCGGTGTACGCGGGTGGTTCAGATGCAGAATCCCATGCCACGCTCAAAATGTATCTGTATCCCGCCCAACCCATTGCCTCCGAGGCGTCGCATTAAAAGGGATATATTGTTTCCTCTGCCACGATTTTATCGCCGGTATACGCCCGCCATTTTTCCTTGTGCCCGGCACAGCGCGATGTTAGGTATTCTTGTTTTTAGTGTTCCTTCACAATTGCCCCGGCTTTTGAACAAATGCGGATGTCAACGCTATGGCCTATTTTCGGACTTCGGACGGATGCAGTCTGTATTATGAAACCATTGGGTTTGAGTTTTTGGCGCCTGCAGTGGTGTTTTTAAACGGTACCCTCCAGACAACCCTGTACTGGAAAACCATTGCCCGTTCCCTTCAGCCCCGGTTTCGCTCCCTTTTGTATGATGCCAGAGGGCAGGGAGAGAGCGAAGCCGGAGACCTGCCGCTTTCCCTGGATCTGCACCTGGACGACCTGTCGGCCCTGATGCGGCACGTGGGTGTCGGGCCGGTCTTTTTGGTGGGGCTGAGCCATGGGGCGTTGCTGGGCTATGCCATGGCCAGGAAACAGCCTCAATCAGTCAACCGGGCTGTATTATGTTCCATCGGCATTCGGGCGTCCATCCGTGCCCGGATGATTGTCCGGTCTTGGTCGGATGTGCTTGCTGCAGGCGGAATGGAGGCCTTGGCCTGTGCAGTGGTCCCCCATGTGTTTGGCGAGGCGTTTCTTTCCCGAAACCAAAAAATCCTGCCCCGCATCGCCGCCACCCTGGCCCGCCGAAACCGGAAAGCTGCCGTGGCTGCCCATCTTTCCGCCATGGCCGCCTATCCCCGGCTGCGATCCCTTCTGGCTCCGCTGACCGTTCCGGCACTGATCATCTGCGGCACCGACGATCCCCTGGTTAATGTGTCCGGTGCCGCGGAAGCGGCGGAAAAAAGCGGCGCACAGTTTTTAAAGGCGGAAGGCATCGGCCATTCCATTGCCGCTGAAGCGCCCCAGTGGTTTGGTGAGACGATTTTGGGATTTTTTTCAGACCGCTGATTCAGCGGGTGGGGTGGGGGAATGTGAACTAAAAAGGTGGGTTACCCACCGATTTTTTGCATAAACTCGGTGACCGGTACGGTATCATCTGCTCCCAGCCGGTGGCCGGCCCATTTTTTTTGCACCGCAGTCCGGAAAACATCGGCCACAGCCGCATCGCCTTTTCCGCTGCGCAGTGCTTCTTTGAGGGACTCATACCGGTCAGACAAGAGGCAAGCCCTGAGTTTGCCATCTGCCGTGAGGCGCAGCCGGTTGCATTGGTCACAGAAATGCTGGCTCAGGGCACTGATGAACCCGACTTCGCCCTTTGCCCCGGAAATCCGGAACCTTCGGGCCGGCCCGTCATTTTTTTGCCCTTCCACTGGAACAAGTTCTCCCAGCACCCGGATACGGTCCTGGATTTCGGGCGTCAGGATCTGATCCTGAACCGTGGTCCGGCTGTTTCCGATGGGCATGTATTCAATAAACCGGATATGGAAGGGATAGGCCATGGACAGCCTGGCGAAATCCGCAATCTCGTCATCATTGATGCGGCGCATGGCCACAACGTTGATTTTGATGGGCGAAAACCCCATGGCATGGGCCCGCAGAATACCGGCCCAAACCCGGTCAAACCGGTCATAGCCGGTGATGTGGGCATACCGCTGCCGGTTTAACGAATCCAAACTCACATTGATCCGGCGGACACCGGCATCAAAAATGGCTTTGGCGCAGGATTCCAGCAACACGCCGTTGGTGGTCAGGGAAACATCTTCAATCTCGGGGATGGCCACCAGCCGACGCAAAAGATCCACCACGCCTTTTCTGACCAAGGGCTCGCCGCCGGTGACCCGGACTTTTCGGATGCCCAGCCCCACACCCACCTGCACGACCCGCAGAATTTCTTCGTAGCTCAGGATCTGATCATGGGCAAGGCGCGGCACCCGACCGTCCGGCGCGCAATACAAACACCTGAGATTGCACCGGTCGGTAATGGAAAGTCGCAGATAGCGGATGGCCCGGTGTTCCGGGTCTGTAAGGGGGGCGGTCAAGGAAGGGGAAGAGATCATTATTTTGTTTTTCCCGCATCCAGAATCGCCTGAACCAGCCCGTCAATGGTGAAGACCGGCGCCTCGATATGGACCGTATAGCCCAGATCCTTTGCGGTTTGGGAGGTGATCGGACCAATACTGGCCACGGTAACGCCCTGCATCAGGTCATGGGCCCGGGTTGGCGGCAGCATCTGGTGAAAGTTTTTAACTGTGGATGAACTGGTAAACGTAACCATGTCCACAGTGCCGGCCTCAAGGCGGGAAATCAGCGTAGCCGCGTCATTTTCCGCCGGCCGGGTTTCGTAAGCCGTCACCGCATTCACATGGGCGCCCATTTTTTGCAGCTCCATCGGAATCACGCTGCGGGCCTCTTTGGCACGGGGAAGCAGGACGTTTTTCCCCGCCATGTCCAGTGCGGAAAACGCCTCCACCACTGATTCGGCATGGTAGCTTTGGGGGAGAAGGTCAGTGGTGAGCCCCCTCTTTTGAAGCTGTTTGGCCGTGGCCGGACCGATGCAGGCGGTTTTGATGTGTCCGAGGGCACGGACATCGCGGCCTTTTTCAAACAGCCGCCGGAAAAAATAATCCACGCCGTTGACGCTGGTGAATACCACCCAGTGATAGGTGGAAAGGGCGTCAATGGCGCTGTCCAGGGGGGCAGGGTCGGTGGGCGGAAAAATTTTGATGGCAGGGCACTGAAGACAATCCGCGCCTTGTTCAGTAAGGACGCGGACCAGGTCGCTGGCCTGGGCCCGGGACCGCGTCACCACAATGCGCCGGCCCAGAAGCGGTCGTTTCTCAAACCATGACAGCGTCTCCCGGAGGCCGACCACCTTGCCCACAATAATAATGGCCGGCGCGGTGATTTTGGCTTTGTGCGCATCCGCTACAATGGTGGAAAGGGTTCCGATAACGGTTTTCTGGCGGGTGGTGGTGCCCCATCGCACCAGGGCCACGGGTGTATCCGCAGGCCGGCCATTATCCATCAGATGGGTGGTGATCACAGGAAGATTTTTCACTCCCATGAAAAAGACCAGGGTCCCGATTCCTGTGGCCAGGGCTTTCCAGTCAATACCGGATTGGGATTTGGTGGGATCTTCATGACCGGTCACAAAAGCCACATCCGACACATAATCCCGGTGGGTCAGGGGAATTCCCGCATAGGCGGATGCGCCGATGGCAGCGGTTACCCCAGGCACGACTTCAAATGGAATGCCCGATGCAGCCAGTATCTCCGCTTCTTCTCCGCCCCGCCCAAAAATAAAGGGATCGCCGCCTTTGAGGCGGGCCACCAGGGCGCCGGATTGGGCTTTTTCCACAATCAGGGCATTAATGCCATCCTGGGAAAGGGTATGGTCTCCGCCCTTTTTTCCCACATAGATCAGTTCCGCATCTGGCCTGGCATGGGTAAGAAGTTCGGGGGAGGCGAGGTAATCGTAAATCACCACATCCGCCCGGCGGATACACTCTGCGCCGTTCAGGGTGATGAGGCCCGGATCGCCGGGACCGGCGCCCACCAGAAATACTTTTCCGGTTTCAGAATGCCGCATGGTCGTTAAAGCCTTTCCAGAATCTCGCCGGCGCCCAGTGCCAGAAGGGTCTCTGCCAGTGCCAGGCCCGCAGCCTCGCTCTGGTCCGGGGCGCTGGTCCGGGTCTTTTTGAGCCAGCTTTGGCCTTTCAGATCGCAAACCAGCCCGGTGATGGAAAACGTGCCATCCCCATGAATTTTTCCATGACCGGCAATGGGAACCTGGCATCCGCCTTCCAGCCGTTTTAAAAAAGCCCGCTCGCCCAATACCGCCTGACGGGTGGGCAGATGATCCAGGGGGCGGACAATGGCCTCCACCCGCGGATCGTTCTGCCGGATTTCAATACACAGCGCGCCCTGGCCCACAGCCGGCAGCATCACGGTTTCATCCAGAATCTGGGTGACGCGGTCTTCCATTTTCAGACGGCGCAGTCCAGCGGCAGCCAAAATCGTGGCGTCCAACGATTCGGTTTCAAGTTTTTTGAGACGGGTATCCAGATTACCGCGGAGCGGCACAATCTCCATATCCGGTCGAATATGCCGCAATTGGGCGGCCCGGCGCAAACTGCTGGTACCGATCCGGGCCCTTGGGGGAAGATCCTTCAGAGAATGTCCACTCCTGGAAATCAGGGCGTCCCATGGGATTTCTCGCTCTGGGATCGCGCCGATGCAAAGGCCCGCCGGGATTTCGGCGGGCATGTCTTTCATGCTGTGGACCGCCAGATCAATGTGCCCATCCAACAGGGCGGTTTCAATCTCCTTTACAAAAAGCCCTTTGCCGCCGACCTGGGCCAGAGGGACATCCAGAATTTTGTCGCCCTGGGTCTTGATAACGCGCAGGCTCACACAAAGTTCCGGATGACCTTCAAGAATGGCATCTTTTGCCCAGCCCGCCTGCCAGAGGGCCAATGGACTGCCTCGTGTTCCAATGACAATGGTAGTGGCGGCCGTCATGGACGGATCAATGACCGCAACTGGAACAACTGGTCGCGCTGCATCCAGTGCATGATGATGCCCCGGCGGACCGGCTGACGGTTTCCCCGCCGCCGCCCTTGCTCATAAATCCGCAGGTGGACATCATCCGGCAGACCGAGGTCCGCTTGCAGGCCGGGCAATGATCCGGTTCGCTGCCGCCCAGCACCAGATATTCGAAATCCTGTCCACATTCTTTGCAATGATATTCATAAATCGGCATCGTTTCACGCTCCTTGGTAAGATAGAACTTTTATCACTCCATCACCGGCAGATTTTCCGATCCAGTGGGTGGAATAGTGTTAGAATAAGCACGAATAGGTCACGAACAAGAAAAAGGGTTGTACTTTTGAATGTCACGGTTTCTGTCATGGGTGATGAGTTTTTGTCCTGTACGGCTTACGAAACCTTGACCGACAGCTGCCGTTCCCGGACCGTTTCAATCCATGACGTATTGTCATATCCCAGGCTCTGGGCCGTCGCAAAGGCGGCCAGCGCATCCTCCATCCGGTCCCGCAACAGACAGACGCGCCCCAGGCGGTGATGAAAAAGGCCGTTTTCCGGAGACAATTCAACGCTTTGTTCACAGAACAACATGGCCACATCCAGGCTTTCGCCCACACAGGCATACAGGTATCCCAGGGCGGAAAGGGATGCCGCATCATGGGGATTGATTTTAACGGCCTGTTTGTAAGACTGGATCGCATCCACGGTAAGATCCAGGGCCTCAAAGCACTCTCCCAGGAGTGCGGCTGCCGGAGCGGAGCGGGAATTGATGCGAACCGCAGATTCCAGAAAAGGCCGGGCCATGTCTGGATTTTTCATTTGCATATGGGTCTGGCCGATGTGGTACACGATTTCAAATACATCGGGCTCAAGGGCATTGGCTTCCATAAAAAAGGTCATCGCGGCCTGGGTTTTTCCTTGAGAGAGCAGAACATACCCCTTGTTGTAAATGGCCATGACCTCTGTGGGCGAAAGCGCGATGGCGGTTTCAAAGGCGCTGACGGCATTGTCAAATTCTCCCAGAATGCCGTAGCAGACCCCCAGGGAGTTGTGCAGGTTGGCATCCATGGGATCAAGGCGCAGTCCTTTTTTAAAGGCATTCATGGCCTTTTCCATGTCGCCGGCCTGGTAAAACCGGTCACCATTGATGTTCATCGTCACCGCATCAAACCGGGTAAGGGTACCGATGCCGAGAAAAGCGCCATGATCAAGGGCCATGTCGGCATTGTCAATGATTTCGCCGGGGGTATCGGTGAGGGTGGGATAGACGGCCATGCCCATGGTGATCAGGGGCTGACTTGCCTGTTTATAAGCGTCAAACAGGGCGTCTGCCAGATCGGCTTCGTCGTCACCGTCATGTTCCAGGGCACAGGCAAAGCGAAAACAGCCGATCTGGCCCCAGAGCCCTTTGTGCTGATGGCAGAATTCCGCCAAAGGCGCCACAGCCGAAATAAAGACGGAAAGCTTGGCTGCGGGTGTTCCCACAGCCCGGACAGCCGCCTCAATGTCCACGGACAGCACCTGAAAAGCAGGCACATGGGCCATTTTTTGGGTAACCGCGTCAATCAAACCGTCTCGGTCGTGCATATCCGGAAACTGGCCGTCCGGAAGCATGATTTCCGCTTCCCGGTATTCCGGGCCAGCTGATGAATCTCCAGCCAGGGGATCTTTGGATGATGAGAAAAGAAACGCCTGGGTCGCGTTTCGATTTCTGAACGTATTCATGGGGGGTTCCATCTTGTCATTCACCTTCTTTTAACCAATTTTCCGCTATCCATTTGTGCCGTCAGTGCAGAAAAGGCCCGAACAATGATCTCTGGTTCATCCTCCTGAAGGGTTCGCGGATCCATGAGGAACTGGTTGTTTTCAATTCTGCCGATAATGGGCGGATCATAACCGCGAAGCCATTCTTCAAGGGCGTTGGCTGATATTCCGGAAACGGTGACGCCCAGGCACCGGGTGGGAAGTGCCAGAAGCGGCAAGGCCCCACCACCGGCCTTGGACGTTAAGTCCAGAAGCGCTACGGTGAGGGCATGGTTTCCAATGGATTCCAGACTGGATTTGAGTGCTGCTGCCCGGCTTTGGATGGTCGGCAACGAAAGCGTCAGCATCTGCAAAGTGGGAATCTTTTGGATGGCTGTGGCCTCATCCCGGTACAGGCGCAGGGTGGCTTCCAAGGCGGCCAGGGTCATCTTGTCGATTCTGAGGGCCCGGGTGAGGGGATTGGTCCGAATTTTCTCGACCTGTTCTTTTTTCCCCAGGATAATTCCGGCCTGGGGGCCGCCCAGGAGTTTGTCACCGCTGAAGGTCACCAGATCCGCGCCGGCGGCAATGGAATCCTGAATGGTGGGTTCCTTGACCAGCCCATACCGTGAGAAATCCACCAAGGTGCCGCTGCCTAGATCTTCCATCACCGGCAGATGATAATGTCGGCCCATTTTCACCAGTTCCGCCAGGGTGACGGATGCGGTAAAGCCCATGATGTGGTAATTGCTCTGGTGAACTTTGAGGAGCAGGGCCGTGTCTTGTGTGATGGCGCGTTCATAATCCCTGGGATGGGTCCGGTTGGTGGTGCCCACTTCCTTTAAAATCGCTCCGGTTTTTTCCATCACATCGGGAATCCGGAAGGATCCGCCGATCTCCACCAGTTCGCCCCGGGAAACGATCACCTCGCGTCCTTTGGCAAGGGTGTCCAGGCAGAGAAGGACGGCGGCCGCGTTGTTGTTTACCACCATGGCGGCCTCAGCGCCGCTCAGTTCCTGTAAAATGCCCTCCACCACCGTGTAGCGGGAACCCCGGCGACCTTGTTGAAGATCAAATTCCAGGTTGGAATAGCACGCGGAAATGGTGGTAAGTGGGGCCAACGCTGCCGGAGACAGAAGGGACCGACCCAGATTGGTGTGGACCACGACCCCGGTGGCGTTGATCACCCGCCGGAGCTGCGGCCGCATTTTTTGTTCGGCCCGCTGTTTTACGGCCGTTGCAATGGCGTCCGGAGAAAAAAACGTTTCTGGCAACGGATCTGCTGAGGTCAGGATCCGGTTTCGCAGGTCGTCAATCTCCTGCCGGATGAGGGGCACTAAAATGGATCTGGGAATGGTATCAAACTGATATTCGGCTGTACCATGTGCCAGAATCCGGTCCACACCCGGTAATTGTTTCAAAAGAGGCTGGTTGTTCGGGTTCATGTTCAACCCAGGCGATTGTCAAAAGCTTGATCAGGATTCAATGGATGCTTCAACGGTGGCTCCAAAAGCGCCGGGATCGTTTCAAAAAGACGCTGATCCCACTTGGCTGCCGCATCAATGCAGGTGTATAAGTCATTGATGCGGATTCGTCAATGCGGGGCATACGTTAGCCTGTAACGGGTGCATGGGTCTGGCAAAATTCATAGGTTGACGTAGTTTTATTTTTTAAATATTTATCAATAATCACAAATTGTTATATCGTTTACGCGACGCTCTTGATCGCATTCTTGCTGTTCATCACCATGAACACTATGGTAAGGCGGTTTCCATTGAAAGGGGCAGTTCATTACCCCATCACATCCTTAAACGCCAAACATGGAACAAAGCGCCGGTCCATGAAAGCCACCAGCCCCAGAAACCCGTCACTTTCCCAAAAGGAATTTATTCCGTGGTACGATGCGGAACCGATCGTGCTGATTGTGCTGTGTATTGCTGTGGCCGCGCTTCTTTTCAGCATGTACGGCATTGCGGTGGTGGCTGAGGAACCGGCTTTTTCAGCTTATATCTGGATCCCCTGCCTTTTGAGCGGACTGGGCGCAGTGGTCACCTTTTCTGTTCTGGTTCGCCTGTGGCGGCGTTGGTCACCTGAAAGAAAGTAAGACCTTTTTCATGGGGTTCGGGTTCCCGGAAACTGTAGCGTCGGCATCTTCTCAGGCTCATCCGCTGAAAGTTTCAGGTTTCTGGCCCAGAGTGCAGACCTCCCAGGAAGATTTTTCCTTGAAAAACTTTTCCAGAAATGCGCGGTTGAAGGCATGGCCCGAGCGGCAGATCACCACATGGCCGATGATAGGCATGCTGATCAGGGAAAAATCGCCAAGACAGTCCAGGGCCTTGTGCCGAACAAATTCATCGGGAAACCGCAGGCCGCCGGGATTCAGCACCTTATCCCCGTCAATCACCACGGCATTATCCAATGTCCCCCCCCGTCCCAGACCGTACCGCTTCATTGTCTCCACATCGTGAAGAAAGCCAAAAGTCCGTGCAGGGCTGATCTCTTTCCGAAAAACCGCCGGTGTGACCACAAAATCGCAGGTCTGGGTGCCGATGAGGGGATGATCGTACACAATGGTACAGGTCAGCCGGAATGCATCGGCCGGATAAATGGTCACTGATTTTTCGCCCTCTTCCAGGGAGATGGGCGTATGCACCTTAAAATAGCACTTGGCGCCTTCCTGGGCACAGATCCCGGCGGATTCAATCAAGTCGGCAAAGGGGCCGGCGCTGCCGTCCATGATGGGAACTTCATAATCATCCATTTCCACACTGACATTATCAATTCCCATACCGGTCAGGGCTGCCATGAGATGCTCCACAGTGGAGACAATACAGCCCTCCTCGCCGATGACCGTGGCCAGACTCGTATCCACCACATTGTTGAAATGGGCGGTCACGCCGGGATGGCCCGGAAGATCCATCCGGATAAAACGGATGCCGTGGTTGGGCGGTGCAGGCTTTAAAGTGAGGTTGACGGTTTTTCCGGAATGAACGCCCACGCCGGATGTGCTGACGGCGCGGGCAAGGGTGTGTTGGTGCATCATCATAGAGTGAGGTGATCCTGTTTCCGTTGCATCGGGCTGCCGGGACCTGACGCACCGGCGACCTTTTTCAACATAACCGACAGCAGACAGTATGATTTTTGTCCGCACTTTTATTTATCGGGCCTTATTTTAACCATCCGCCTCTTGTTTGACAATCGTTAAATATCTGTCGCCCAGGGCAATCGCTTGAAAGGCCATGGTGGATCTGTGAGGGTTTTTAAGAGGTATTCCTCACCCCACCCGCGTTTTTTTCTTCTGACCTTGAGACCTCTTTTGTCTTTGATTCCACGAATAAGGTTCATGGCAAAGTGCCTGATCGTTGCCATCTTGGCAGCCCATGCGCTGTTCGCAACCTCATGTAATCGTCGCGAAAAACGACATCAATCACCCAATGCAGTCTGTTTTCGATGTG
>JAJDJS010000056.1 GCA_030267325.1 Desulfosarcina sp. OttesenSCG-928-A07
TGACCGGACTTTTTGAACGGGGGGGATGGCAATTTTTTGTAGGGGCGCCTCGCGAGGCGCCCTCACCACGCAGAAATGACTGGTTTTTTTTGAACGGGATGAGTTATGGAGCGGTAATGACAAAAAAACCTACCATTGATATTGACGCCTTTGTCGATGCCCTTGAAACCGGCTACCGCCAATGGAACGCGCCGATTATCACCTTTATTGCCAATCGCGGGGCAACGCCCTTTGAGGTGCTGGTTTCAACCCTGCTTTCCCTTCGCACCAAGGATGAGGTGACCGGCCCTGCAGCGATGCGTTTGTTTGAAAAGGCAAAAACACCCGAAGCCATGATCCGGATCGGGTCCGAAGTGATTGCAAAGCTGATTTATCCGGTGGGATTTTATCCCACCAAAGCCAACCGAATTGTGGAAATCAGCCGGATTTTGCTGGATCAATACCAGGGAAAAGTGCCGGATAACCTTGACGAGCTGACAAAGCTGCCCGGCGTGGGCCGCAAAACCGCAAACCTGGTTTTGGTGGAAGGCTACAAAATACCGGCGGTTTGTGTGGACACCCATGTTCACCGCATCAGCAACCGCATCGGTTATGTGACGACCCGGACGCCGGATCAGACCGAAATGGCCTTGCGCAAAAAGCTGCCCAAACGTCACTGGATTCGGTACAATGAACTGCTGGTGGCCTTTGGACAGACCGTTTGCCGGCCGGTTTCACCTTTTTGCAGCAAATGTCCGGTAGCGGAAACATGCCCGAAAATCGGTGTGGATCGGCATCGCTGACACGCCTTTTCCGTTTTTCTGTTTTGAGAGAATACCTGGAGAAATGCCATGACCGCAAAACAACACATCAAACTGGTTTCCTGGAACATCAATGGTTACCGGGCTGTACTGAAAAAAGATTTTTCAGCGTCAATGGACAAACTGGACGCGGATATCATCGGGCTTCAGGAAACCAAAATCCAGGAAGACCAGTTGACCGATGCCATGAAAACCAGGGACGGGTATACAGCTGCATTTTCTTTTTCCATTGAAAAAAAAGGATACAGCGGTGTGGCTGCCTATTCCCGGCTGATGCCCAAATCGGTGAAAAGCGGTATTGGAATTTCCCGGTTTGATGATGAAGGCCGGATCATTGAAATGGAGTTTGACGCCTTTACGTTTTTCAATGTTTATTTTCCCAACGGCCAGATGGGAGAGGACCGGCTCCAGTACAAACTGGATTTTTACGAGGCGTTTTTCAATCACACGGAAAATCTTCGAAAACAGGGAAAATCAATTGTGATCACGGGTGATTTCAATACTGCCCACAATGAAATCGACCTTAAAAATCCCGGCCCCAATTCAACCCGCTCGGGGTTTCTGCCGGTGGAACGGAAGTGGCTGGATCGTATTGTGGAGATGGGATATGTGGACACCTTCCGCCATCTTTACCCGGATGCAGTGAAGTACTCGTGGTGGTCCTACCGGTTCAATGCCCGGCAAAACAACGCTGGATGGCGGATTGACTATTTTTTTGTGTCAGCAGATATGGTTGAAAAGGGATGGATTAAGGATGCCTTTATTGACAACACCATTTTCGGGTCTGATCACTGCCCGGTGGGCCTGATTCTGGAGATCTGATTCTGTTCGTTTTTTTGACCGCATGTTTTTTTCGCACCGCCGGGTCATTTACTTCACTGCCCGCTTCAAATCCAGTGCTGGTGCCAGTGATTTTCCAGCGTCACCGGAAATTTGAAAGCTTTTAGGCCCACTTTGCCGCGTCCATCAGGGCCTTGATCTTTTCTGCATAATCCTCAAGGGATTTTGACTTTCGGACTTTTTTCAGGATTTTTTCTTTATCCTGAAACATGGCGGAAAAATATCCCCAGAGCCCCTTCATCCGGTCCAGCACATGGCCGGGACCCAAAAAGCGCGCAGTATACCCTTCCACCAGATCATCATGAAAAGCTGAAAATCGTTTTCGGCGCATTGCAGCGGACGGCGCCACACCACTTTGAATCGTCTCTCCCAGGAATGGATCGGACAGAAGCCCCCGCCCGATCATCCATTGGGAAAGGGTGGGGAACCGGTTGGAAAGGGAATGAAAAATTTCCGCTGTGGTGATGTCGCCGTTGTAAACCACCGGATGGACAAACCCAGGAAGGATACGCGAGGCTGCATCAAGGTCTACGGTGCCGGTGTACATCTGAACGCCGGTGCGCGGGTGGATGATGATGCGCGCCAGGGGATACTGATTAAAAATGGGAATCAGCGCATCGGCTTCGGTTGCCGCATGATATCCCAAACGGATTTTGACGGATATTTTTCCGGAAAACCCCTGATGAATCTCATCCAGCATCTGGTCAACACGATCGGGAAACGGAAGCAGACCTGACCCACGTTTTTTTTTGGCCACCATAGGATAGGGGCAGCCCAGGTTCCAGTTGATTTCCGTGTATCCCAGATCCGTGAACACCTTGGCCATGAAGATAAAATCATCGGCATTGTTGCTGAGAATCTGGGGCACCACCGGCCACCTTGGGCCGGACTCCGGGATCAGGTCTTTTAAATAAGCGGGCTTGATGCGCCGCCTGTTGCCGCTGAGGGATGCGACAAACGGCGTCACAGCTTCGTTTATTTCCTTGAAGTGGCGATTAAAAGTATCCCGGAACACCTTGTCGGTAAGCCCCCGGAGCGGGGCCATGATCAGATGGGGCGGGTCCTGCGCGGCCATGTTATTTTTTTTCGCCCCGCTGGACATACCGGGCTTTAACCCCCAGAGTGACCTTTCTCAGGCGGATGGATGCGGGTGTGACTTCCACCCGCTCATCATCCCGGATAAAGTTGATGGCCTGCTCCAGGGTCATGGGCCGAACAGGGGACAGAATCACATTTTCATCCTTTCCCGAAGCCCGCATGTTGGTGAGTTTTTTCTCTTTGGCAGGATTCACGTTGATATCGGATTCGCGGTTATGTTCGCCGATGATCATGCCTTCATACACCGGATTACCCGGCTCAATAAAAAGCCGACCCCGGGGTTCCAGGTTGTAAAGGGCATAGGGCACTGCATGGCCTTGACGGTCCGATACAATGGAACCGGTAAACCGGCTGGGAAAATCACCCCGATACGGGCCGTATCCCATAAAATAGGCGTTCATGATGCCGGTGCCGCGTGTGTCGGTGAGAAATTCATCCCGGTAACCGATCAGGGCCCGGGAGGGAATGGAAAATTCAATGCGCACCCGCCCGGTACCCGTGTTGTTGAGGTTCATCATCTTGCCCTTCCGAATCGAGAGCTTTTCCGTCACCACCCCCATGAAGGCTTCGTCGCAATCCACAAAAAGACGCTCAAAGGGTTCCTGGACACCGTCGGGAGTTGTCTTTAAAATGACTTTCGGGCGACCCACGCAAAACTCAAATCCTTCCCGTCGCATGGTTTCAATCAAAATGGCCAGTTGGAGTTCACCCCGCCCCTTGACCAGTACCGCATCCCGGTTTCCCGTGTTTTCGTCCACCTCAATGGCCACATTGAGAAGGGTTTCTTTTCGCAGCCGTTCCCGGATTTTGGCGGACTGGACATATTTCCCTTCTTTTCCGGACAAGGGGCCGTCGTTGATGGTAAACAGCATGGAGACCGTGGGCGGATCCACCTTGATGCGGGGCAGGACAAAGGGTGCTTCTTCCGTGCAGATGGTATCGCCGATGGCCACCTGGTCAATGCCGGATAAAATGGCGATTTCACCGGCGCTCACCGTGTCCACCGGCATAATATCCATGCCTTCATACACCTGAAGACGGGTGACTTTCATGGGATGGTGAAGGCCGTTGGCATCGATGCAGATGAGCCGGTGCCGGGATTCGGCGTGGCCGCCCATCACCCGGCCCACTGCCAGGCGGCCCAGGTAATCCGAATACCCCAAATCTGAAACCAGCATCTGAAACGGGGCATCTGGATCAAATCGGGGCGGCGGAATTTCACTTAAAATAGCGTCAAACAGAAGATGAAGATCACGCTCCAACCGGTCCGGTGCGGTTCCTGCCACACCCTCTCGGCCAATGGCATAAAAAAGCGGAAAATCCAGCTGCGCCTCACTGGCGTCCAGATCAATCAACAGATCATAAATCTCATCCAGCACAATATCCGGCCGGGCGTCCTTCCGGTCCACTTTATTGATGACCACAATGATTTTCAGTTTTGCCTGAAGTGCTTTCTGAAGCACAAACCGGGTCTGGGGAAGGGGACCTTCGGATGCATCCACCAGCAAAATGGCGCCGTCCACCATGGACAGGGCCCGCTCCACCTCGCCGCCGAAATCCGCGTGTCCAGGCGTATCCACAATGTTGATTTTGACGTTTTCATAGACCACGGAACAGTTTTTGGCGGCAATGGTAATGCCCCGTTCCCGTTCCAGATCCATCCGGTCCATGACCCGTTCGTTGATCTCCTGCCCGTGGCGAACCAGGCCGCTCTGGCGAAACAGGGCATCCACCAGGGTGGTTTTTCCGTGGTCAACATGGGCAATAATGGCAATATTTCGAATAGCTGTGTGTGTTGAGACAGACATGGTGCTCCATTTTTAAAAGGGAAAAGTATTTACACAGAAAAAAAGTAGTCATCAAACACTTGTTTTTCTCAGTCGGGGTAAAAAAGAGGGCTGGGCCGCCAAAATCCATCAGGACGAGTCGGTCCGGCAGATGATGTGGGGCTTATGACCAAAAACTGGGGAAGGGGAGTCTGTTTTAAACACCGGATGGATGACCTGAACCAGCGTCGTCGTCCTTTTCCTCAATGTCCGGTTGGATCGTGTCACCTGTTTTTGTTTATGCGTGGGAATCCTGCAGCCAGCTTGCCAGCCGCGCCATGCCCTGATCAATGGAAACTTCGGGCCGGTATCCAAGATCCTGTTTGGCGGCAGAAATGTTAAACCAGTGGGATGTGGAAAGCTCCTGGGCCACAAACCGGGTCATGGGCGGTTCATGGCGGATGTTGAACCTGCGGTATACCCATTCGGCTATATCGCCTATCAGGCATGCGGTCTTGGGCGTCATTTGCCGTTCGACGGGCGGCTTTCCGGCAGCTTCCAGAATCCGGTTGATCATGTCCCAGAGCCGGACAGGGGCATCATCGCTGATAAAATAAACTCTGCCGGAGAGTTCCGGGCTTTTTTCAAGGGCAACCATGGCCTGGACATGGGCAAGGGCGGCATTGTCGATATAGGTGGTATCCACCTGATTGGTCCCGTCTCCCACCTGCCTGAGCTTTTTGGCTTTTTTGATAATTCGCGGCACCAGATGGTTATCGCCCGGACCCCAGATCAGGTGAGGACGCAGGCTGAGGGTCAGAAGCCGCGGGCTTGCCGCCTTTCGGACCGCCCGTTCGGCAACAGCCTTGGTTTTGGGATAGGGTGCGGTGTACAAAGAAGGGTAGGGGACGGATTCATCCACGCCCGCCATATCGGTTCCGTTAAATACCACACTGGGGCTGCTGGTGTGGATCAGTAAGGGGACACCGCCGAATTGGCAGCCGGCAATCACATTGTGGGTGCCGGTGACATTGACCCCGGTGTATTCCTGTTCATCGCCCCACACACCTGTTTTGGCGGCCACATGAAATACCGCATCCCGGCCTTTGATAGCGGTTGCAACCGTAACCGCATCCAACACATCGCCGACAAGCTGTTCCACATCCCAATCATCCAGGTGGGGATGGCGAGACCTGGAAAAGCTGGACACCCGATGGCCCTGGTCCAGAAGTTTTCGGACAATGGCGCTTCCCAGAAATCCACCGCCGCCGGTCACCAGAATATTTTTGCCGGAATCCGTCATTTTTTCATCTTTATGGTATTGTTTTTGATTTTTATGGCTGCGTCTGTTGTTTTGTTTGTGGCCGCCATCATATGTTTGCTGGCATTGCCAACCGATTTTCCGATCCTGCCCGTCACCCATCATCCGTTATAAGCCCATTATCAGGATGGATCGTTCATATCGATATGGCTTAGGGCTTGTCTTCCGGATAGTTTGGGGGATCTTGGGTGATACGCTGTTCAACTGCGCTTTTCCCGATCATCTCCAGCCGGCTTTTTTCCATGTATCTGGGCCAGGCGTCAAGCATATCCGAATTACTGTCTTCAGTTTTTTCCGGCCTTACTCTCATTTTCTTTTCCGCCCAATCGGTCAGTTTTTCCCGGAAAATTTTGGCGTTGTGGCGAATATCCACCGGAAAATGGGGATGAAACAAAAAAGTGACGATATCTTCGGTGATGGGACTGGTTTTGGCCAGTTCCCGGAGTTCCTGGATGAGAAGGGACTGGTCGGCTTCGGGTTTTGCCTCAATGCAGACCACGGGCAGCTTTCTGCCCTTGGGGCCGACACCCACCAGGGCGCTGCGGTTGACTTTGGGGTGGGTGTTGAAAATCGCCTCGCAGGGGATGGTGAAAAGGGTTTCGGTTTTTGTTTCCACCCGGTGATTTTTTCTGCCGCAGAACCAGATGCGTCCTTTTTTGTCTATCCATCCCAAATCGCCCATGCGATGCCAGAAGGTATCCCCATCCTGAATTTTTGCCAGTGCGTCATCTCCCGGGCGGTTGTAGTAGGTGCTTGTCACCTGTTCTCCCCGGACAACGATTTCTCCGATATCACCGTCCGAGACATTCAAGTCATCGGACCAGACGGGAATGGAATCATCGGTGATGCGGATCATGCGGACATCCACGCCGGAAATCGGCGGGCCGATGCACATGCCGAATCCGTTTTCCGTGAGAAGCCGGGTTTCGCCGAGAATATCATTACTGCCAAAGGCGCTGATGGGCATGGCTTCGGTGGCGCCATAGGCGGTATAAATCTGCGCGTCTTCCGTCAGCATGGTGACAAATCGTTCGATATGGGCGGGTGCGGCCGGCGCGCCGGCAGTAATGACCCGTTTCAGCGAAGGCAATTTGATGCCCGCTTCCTGCCCGTACCGGCCCACTCCGTTGAGCAGCGCAGGAGAGGCAAACATCGTGGTGACACCCTGGTTGATCACCGCTTCAATGATTTTTTTGGGATCCGCCTTTGCCGGCTGGGTCGGGTCCATGTCCGGAATCACGGCGGTCATGCCAAGTGCCGGATCAAACAAGGCGAAAAGGGGAAAGGTGGGAAGATCAATGTCTTCGGGCGTGATGCTGAAATGGTCCCGTATGCTTTGAATCTGGGCGTTAAAGACGCTGTGGGTGTAAAAAACGCCCTTGGGGGGGCCGGTGCTGCCGGTGGTAAACAAAATGGCGGCGACTTCATCCGGCGTTGCTCTGACCAACGGATACGGTTCCCACTCCTGAGCCCGGAGCTGTGCCAAAGAGGCGCCTCCCCAAAACCACCGGGTGCCCACCGTTACGGTGATGCGGACGCTTCTAAAATATTTTGGGGAAGAAACCCGCAAGACATGGGCTTTGGGAATGCCGATCATGGCTTCGGCCCGGCTTTCTGCCAGGCATTCCAGCATCCGTTTAGGTTCCATGCCCGGATCCACAATCACGGGAACAGCGCCGGCCTTGAACAGGGCAAAGACCAAGGTAAAAAAATCAAGGCTGGGCGTGACCATCAAAATGGTGCGCATACCCTGGGTGATGCCGATGGTGTTAAGGCCCCGGGCCAGGCAATCGGATTCAATGTCCAGCTGCCGGAAGGTAAGGTGCGTATAGGCCACCCGATTATGGGGATCTCTGCCAGCAGGAAACACAACAGCCCGTTTGTAAGGGTAAATCCGGGCCATCTGGCGAAGATGGGCGGCCACATTAACGACAAAGGTAGGAGCTGTGTGTGTAGTATCCATAGCGTATACAAGATGATAGGGTAAATAGGCGTTCGGTCAGGGACGATTTTTCCGTGAAACAACCGGCAATAAGCCAGGATCAGTGCTTTTGTTTCACAAAATATGCCCCTTGGTCCATAACAAATTTTTCCATTTCCTGTACCTGCATATGCTGAAGAAAAACCAGGAGCAATTCCCGGTCATTGTTCTGCTTCATATTCATATGGGAAATTTCCTTTCCCATGTTGGCGCCATCCAAATTTTTCCGGGTTGGAGAAAATGGATGTGATGCTGAAAAAATCATCAGAAGATCGCTTTAAATCTGTCGTGACCGACCTTTGCAGGCGGCCCGGAAACCTCCGGATTCAGTCCCTCGTGGCCTGAATTTTATATTTTCTACGCTGTTTTCAGAAAAAATTCAATGCTGTAAATGCCGGCTGCAAAACCAGGGTCACGCGCATCAATGCCGCCCGCCTGTTTTATGTTTTACGCGTCACCATAGAGAAAGACCTTTTTTGTCTCTGCTTTGTAGCCGGAAAGATCCGCTGCCCATGCCTTCGCAACCACGGACACGGGAATTTGGTTTTCCAGAGCCTGCCGGAGTTTTATATCCCCGAGGATGAGATCCATGGGAAGGCGTTCGTACTCATATTCATAGGGCGGTAATTTGTAGGCGAAATCGTCTTTGTACAATTGAAAAATCGCCTGGTATAGGGCCAAGGAAAGGGCATAGGGCTGATACAGGGCCGTATCTGTCACATGGATCTGACACCCCTTGCACACTTTTCCGTTCCATTTATTGGAGGTGGGCTCAAAGGCGATGGGCCGCAAAATGACGCCGGAAAGCAGCTCCACATTCAGTTGTTCCAGAAGGACTTCCGGCGTAATAAAAGGCGCACCAAAAAATTCAAAGGGCTGGGTGGTGCCCCGTCCTTCCGAAACCTGGGTTCCCTCCCAGATTACCTGCCCCGGATACACCATGGCGGTTTCCGGGGTTGGCATATTGGGAGACGGCGCCACCCAGGGGAGTCCGGTTTGCCGAAACATCATGGACCGGTTCCAGCCTTGAAGGGGCACCACATCAAGCTCGCACTGAATGCCGAATGTGGTGTTGAACAAAATGGCCAGCTCACCAATGGTCAGCCCATGGCGCATGGGAATGGGATATCGCCCCACAAAGGATTGACAGTCGGGCGTGAGGAGATTGCCTTCCATTTGGCCGCCAATGGGATTGGGCCGATCCAGCACGATAACCCGTTTTCCCATTTTGTGGGCTGCTTCCATACAATAGGAAAGCGTATAGATAAAAGTATACACCCGGGTGCCCACATCCTGAAGATCCACCACCAGAGTGTCGATGGGATCAAACATGGCGGGTGTGGGAATTCGCGTCTCACCGTAAAGGGAAAACACCGGAAGCCCGGTCGCCGGATCCGTGTCGTGGTCGGACTCAATCATATTGTCCTGTTTTTCGGCAAAAAAACCGTGCTGGGGGGAATAAAGCGCGGTGAGGCGACCCGGCAGCACATGGGTGATTCGGTGTCGGGCATGAACCAGTTTGCTGTCAACGGACGCGGGGTTGCACAGCAGCCCCAGTCGCTCTCCACGGGTCCAGGCCGACGGGTTTTCCAGAAAAACATCCAATCCTGTTTTGACAGCCATTTTCAGTTGGTTCCTTGAAGGTTACAGATAAATGGGCGCAGCACAGATGTTTGTGTACCATGGGACAGATTTTATAGAAATGGTCTTGTTATACTGCGCGCCGCCAATAAGTTGCTGTTTTCAGATTTTGAAACATAGGGGCGCGATTCATCGCGTTCTGTTTGAAAAAATGAATTTAATGGAGTTCCTGAGTATATCTTCGATCAGGGCAATCGATTGAACTCAGGATGTGCTGTACGGTTTCAATAAATGACGTTTTTTCAGAATTCTACCCATCACCCAACTCTTGTCATTCCCGTGAAAGCGGAGATCCAGCATACAAATGAATATTATCCTTTTGATTTTCTGGCCCCCCGTCTATGCGGGGGTGATGATAATAGTAAATAAAGAACTGCTTAATGGCGTTGTTGCATATAGCA
>JAJDJS010000057.1 GCA_030267325.1 Desulfosarcina sp. OttesenSCG-928-A07
ATAAACAGCCGCGCCCGTTTGGGTATTGATTCCGGCGGCCCTTAATTTTCTATTCCCACGAAAAGATCGATTGGTTTCGGATTTTTTCGCAGGCCCTGGCCATGGTCATGAGGCCTGGGTCTAACGCATTCATCAATATCATCGAAGCACCGGCTGCGGCCAGCATGGGAAGAAACGCCTGCTGATGGATGCGGCGATAGGAATTGTCCGGCGCGCCGGTGGTCAGGTTGGAAAGTCCGGCAATGGTTCTGACGGGAAATCCCAGAAGATCCGGAAGGGTGCGGACGACGTCCAGGATGGCTATGTTCTGATGGTTTCCATCCGGCCACGAAAGCGGCGCCACCACCGGGTCCACAATCAGCCGGTCCGGCGACAGGCCCGCAGCCTGGCATTCGCCGAAAAGGGCAACCGCCGCTTCCATCCGGCTTTCCGTATCTGCAGGCACATGGCCGTCCGCATCCAGCAAATACCCGATCACATCGCAGTCATGGGAAAGGGCCAGGGGAAGAATGCGGGAAAGCTTTTCCGGCTCCAGGGAAATACCGTTGATGATGACGGTTCCCCCAGAATATGCAAGCCCGGCGGCCATGGCGTCCGGGTTTGAGGTATCCAGCACAAGGGGAAGATCCGTTACAGCGCGGACTGTTTCCACCAGAAAGCGCATCTTGTCTTTTGGATAACGGGAAAGCGGGCCGCTGTTGATGTCAATGGCATGCGCGCCTGCATCCCGGCATTGGGCGACAAGTTTCTGCACAGGCGCCGGATCTTTGTTTTCAACAGCTCTGGCAATAGCCGGAATCGTGATGCGCAGGTTGTCGGCCACACTGATCATAACGGGTTTGCCTTATAAATCCGATGGTGGACACCGGATCAGATCCAGTCTTTTGGCTGGTGTGTCCAGGTACAGAACCACCCGGCTGCCCGGCTGGGCCACGGATTGCCGAACACCGTTTTCATCCACTATTTGCTTAATCCGATCCAGCCGCGTGGGACCACCCGGAGACAGCACATTCACCGTTTCGTTTTCAAGCATCCGGTTTTTCACCAGAATCCGGTTTCCCCCATCTGGTGTTGGGGAAAGCACCTGGGCCACAAACCGGTATCCCGGATGAACCCGATTCACCGTGTTCATCATGGTTTCGCAGGCATTTTCAAAATAAAATCCAGTGCCATATCCCCTGTGGCTGACAGCGGTCAGTTCTTCATCCCATTCGGGCCGGACCGTGTATGTTTCCGGAGATTCATACCACGCGTCAATGGCTTCCCGGTAGACTTTCACCACGCTGGCCAGATAGTGGATGCTTTTCATCCGGCCTTCAATTTTAAGGGATGCGATCCCTGCATCCACCATCTCGGGAATGTGGTGAATCATGCACAGATCCCTGGAATTGAAGATGTAACTGCCGCGATCATCCTCAAAAACAGGAAAATACTGGCCCGGCCGGGTTTCCTCCATCACGGTATAGTGAAACCGGCAGGGCTGGCAGCATTCTCCCCGGTTGCTTTCCCGGCCTGCCATATACCCCGACATCAGGCACCTGCCGGAATAGGCCATGCACATGGCACCGTGGGCAAAGGCTTCAATCTCTATTCCGCTGTGCTTTGCCATTTCCCGGATTTCCGTAAGATTGAGCTCCCGGGCGGTATTGACGCGGGATGCGCCCAGGTTTTTCCAGAATCGGGCAGTGCCCGTGTTGGTGGTGTTGGCCTGGGTGCTGATATGGAGCGAAATGTGGGGCAGGTGTTTACGGGCCAGCATAAAAACAGCCGGATCCGCCACAATCAGGGCATCGGGATTCACCTTTCCCAACACATCCAGATAACAGCGGATGGCATGGGTCTCACGGTCCCTGGAATAGATATTGACCGCCACATACATGCGGACGCCGTGGTCCTGGGTGAAGGTTCGGGCGGCGTATAATTCCGGTTCGGAAAAATTTGCCGAAAAATTCCGCAGACTGAAGTTCTGTCCAGCCAGATATACCGCATCTGCGCCGTAATGAACGGCAATTTCCAGTTTTTCCGGGGTTCCGGCCGGTGCCAGAAGTTCAACCCGAGAGGCAGAAGAACGCATGGGGATCACTTGGCCTTGAGGTGGTCTGCATGGTCCATCATCCAGGCCATGGATGGGTTCAGGGCATCAATGGAAAACACTTCCAGGGAAACGGTTCCGGAAAAGGAATTGAGAATCTCCAGGCAGGTTTTTGCCTGGTTTGATGAAAGATTGTCTAGTGGCTGGTGGTCTTTTCCGTCGGCCACACCGTGAAAATGAATGATGGTCATGCGGTCCTGCCACTGCTGAAAAAATGCGTTTATGTCCATCTGGTACAGCATCAGGTGGCCCGTGTCCATGCACACGGACAGATCCAGGGCCTCAACAATGGGCGCCGCGACCTCATTGAACTGATCGTCAATGTTTTCAACGGAAATCAGACGGCTGGGCAAACGGTTGTCCAGGACCTGTTTTAAAGATTCCATGGCATGGGCCTGCCATCGGGGAAGAAAAGGGCAGTCAGCACCTTGTGTAAGGTGCAGGGTAAAGGTTGCGGGCGTTAATACGGCGGTCCGGTCGATGAGTTCACAAAGGGTGTGAATGGCTGTTTTCCGAATGGCGGCGTTTTCATGGCCTGGATCAATGTCCATGGGCAGATGAAGATGATAGGTGAGATCCTGTTCCTGCCCCAGGGCGTGAAGCTTCTGAATCAGCGCTGGATCAGGAAGATCGGTTTCGGACCGGCTTTCAAAAAAAAGCAGCTCAATCTCGTCCACAACCGGCGCCAGAAGGCGGATATTTTCCATATACCCGGCCGGATAAACAAAAGATGGACAGGCCAGGGAAAAGGGAAACCGGCCTTTGAGGGAAATTGAGGGCGGCTCAAAACGTGTTTCAGATATATGGGGATTTATTTTCATTCAAGAAGATTTTCCTGGTGTTTTCGGAAGTCAGTCTACCTATTGACCCATGTTTCACACCGCAAGCCGGGAATTCGGTCAAATTCTTTCAGATTAGGGGCGATAAGCGTTAAATCCCGCTTCAATATCAAATGGAATGATCGCTGGAGGGCCAACGCGCAATTTCGGTATCAGCTGCCGCCCAGATAGGCTTTTTGCACCTCCGGATCCTCAAGTAGCGCCGCAGCGGAATTTTCTATCAGGATATTGCCCACTTCCATCACATAGCCGCGCGTGGCCAGCTTAAGGGCGGCCCGGGCGTTCTGCTCCACCAGAATGACGGTAACGCCGTGCTCGTTGATCTCCCGCACGGAATCAAAAATCGATCGCACAAGAATCGGGGCAAGGCCGAGCGAGGGCTCATCCAGCAACAAAACCTTGGGATCGCCCATCAGCGCCCGGCCTATGGCCAGCATCTGCTGCTCGCCCCCGGAAAGTGTGCCCGCGAGCTGTTCGACCCTTTCCTTGAGGCGGGGGAAAAGTTCAAAAATCCAGTTCAGAATAAAGGCGGTGCGTTCCTTGTCGTTTCGGGTGAACGCGCCAAGATCCAGGTTTTCCATGACCGTCAGGGTGTTGAACACCCGGCGGCCTTCGGGGGCGTGAGTGATGCCGAGGCGGACAATCTCATGGCTGTGCAGGGTATGCAGGGGCTTGCCCTTGAAATAGACGCCCCCGTCGCTCGGCTTCATCAGGCCGCTGATGGTTTTGAGGGTTGTGGACTTGCCCGCGCCGTTGGCCCCGAGGATGGCTACTATTTCTCCCTTTCCCACGCGCACGTTGATGCCGTGCAGCGCTTCCACATTGTCATAGCGCACGCGCAGGTCGCGCAGTTCAAGGTAATGTTCAGACATCATTCCTCCGCGCCCAGATAGGCTTCTATCACCAGGGGATTCTTCTTGATCTCTTCGGGCGTGCCTTCGGCGATGACCGCCCCGTATTCCAGCACCACCAGATGCTTGCAGATGCGCATTACAAGATTCATGTCGTGCTCGATCAGCAGAATGGTGATGCCCCGGCCCTGGATGGCGTGGATGATTTCCATGAGGTCTTCGGTCTCTTGATCGTTCATGCCTCCGGCAGGCTCGTCGAGAATCAGAAAACGCGGGTCAGAAGCAAGCGCCCTGGCAATCTCAAGCAGGCGTTGGTTACCGTAGGAAAGATTCCCGGCCAGGTTGTTGTACTGGCTGTCCAGGCCGACAAAAGCCAGTTCGCGCATGGATCGTTCCACGGCCCTGGCTTCCTCCTTCCGTTGCGAAGGAAGACGGAGGATGGAAGAAAAAACCCCTGCCTTCATGCGACAGTGACAGCCTGCCAGCACGTTCTCCACCAGTCTCATGCTCTTGAACAGGCGGATGTTCTGAAAGGTGCGGGCAATGCCGAGGCGGACGATCTCATGGGTGGGCATGCCGGTGATGTGCTTGCGGTCGAAGATGACTTCGCCGCTGTCTGGTTTGTAGTTGCCGGTGATGGCATTGAATACCGTGGTCTTGCCCGCGCCGTTGGGTCCGATGAGGCCCATGATGGCGTTCTCATCCACCTCGAAGCTGACGCCGTTTACCGCCACCAGGCCGCCAAAGGTTTTGAACAGGTTTTTCAGACTGAGCAGGCTCATCGGTCATTCCTCTTGTCTTCATCGCATGGATATGACCGCCTGATCGCGGATGCAAATTTGCCCACCAGCTGCCAGGCGTTATAGCGCCTTCGCCGCGGCGGCAAAAGGCCCTGGGGACGGAAAACCATCATCGCGCACATGGCCGCGCCGAAAAAGAGCATGCGGGCACTGTCAAAACCCCGGAAAAGATCCTGCAATCCCACCAGAAGGAAGGCGCCGAGGATAACGCCAGCATTGCTCCCTGAGCCGCCCAGAATGACGATGGCGAACAGGATGACCGACTCGTAGAAGTTGAAGGACATGGGCTCGATGGTGCGGATGTTGGCCGCGTAGAGGGTGCCTGCCATTCCGGCCCAGAAGGCGCCGAGCACAAAGGCCATGAGCTTGTAACGGGCCACATTGATGCCGCAGCCGGCGGCGGCGAGATCGTCATGCTTGATGTAGTTGAAGGCCCGTCCGATGCGCGAATGCTCCAGGAGATAAAAAAGAAACAGGCTGATGCCCGTGAAGGACCAAATGAGGTAATATTGGAGTTTGACGCTGGAAAACACCAGTCCGAACAGCGCGGGCCGGGCGATCCCGTAGATGCCGTTGGGGCCGCCCGTTATGCCGAAGATGTTGTTCATGAGGGCGATGCGCACGATTTCCACGATGCCGATGGTGACCACCAACAGATAGTCGCCGCGCAGGTGTATGATGGGCATGACCACGAGAAAGGCGAAGAGAGCGGCCAGAAAGCCGGCAGCCGGCATGGTGCTGAATACCGGCCACTGGTACATGGTGTTGAGGATGGCGGTGGTATAGGCGCCCACGGCGAAAAAGGCGGCGTGGCCCATGTTGAAAAGGCCGGTCTGTCCGAGGATGATGTTCAGGGACAGGGCCAGGACCGCATAAATGCCGATTTTATTCAGCACGTCAAGCTGGGCAATGCCTCCCCCGGAGACGCCGCTCAGCTCAAGGCCTGTGGGCACCATGGCCATGAGCATGAAAAAGACAACTCCCACCAAAAGAGAAAACTGCGGATGATCGATGATTCTGGCATTCATATCTTCTCTGCCACCCTTTCACCCAGTATGCCGGTGGGCCGGAAGATCAGTATGAGAATCAGCACGCAGAAGGCGATGGCGTCTTTCCAGGCAATGGAGATGTAGGCCGCGCCCAGGGCCTCGATAACCCCGAGCAGGATGCCGCCCACCATTGCGCCGGGGATATTGCCGATGCCCCCGAGGATGGCGGCGGTAAAGGCCTTGAGACCGAAGGAGAAACCCATGTCATAGGTGATCTGGCCGTAGAACAGCCCCACCATGACACCGGCCGCGCCGCCCAGGGCCGGGCCGATGAGAAAAACGGTGGAAATGATGCGGTTCACGTCAATGCCCATCAGCTTGGCCGCGTCCTGGTCAATGGCCACCGCCCTGATGGCTGCCCCCAGGCGCGTCTTGTGGATGAACCCGTAGAGCAGCAGCATGAGCAGCAGGGAAAAGCCGAACATGAGAAAACGCATGGCCGACACATCCACGCCGAAAATGGGGATGATCGTCGTGGGCAGAATGCCGGTGGGGTAGACTTGACTGCGGGCGCCACAGACCAGCATGATGGCGTTCTGCACAAAAATGGATGCGCCGAGGGCGGAAACCACCGCGGTCAGACGGTCAGAATTGCGCAGGGGCCGGTAGGCGATCCGCTCAAGCAGGCAGCCCGCGATGGCCACAAGCCCCATGGCGAAAAGAATGAGCACCCCGGCCACGGCAAGACCGCCCAGCACGCCCGATAGTCCCCATGAAACCAGCAGGGTAAAGCCGAGATAGGCCCCAAGCGTAAAAAGATCGCCGTGGGCGAAGTTGATGAGACGCAAAATGCCGTAGACCATTGTGTAGCCAAGGGCAATGAGGGCATAAATCCCTCCCACGGCCAGTCCGTTTGTCAATTGCTGAAAAAACTCTTCCATAAGGTCCACTTACGGTTGATGTTGGCGGAGAGAAAACACATGCCCGGCCTGGCTGAGGCCGGGTCTGGTGGTGAGTGTTGGGAAATATTTTTCCCCTGGCCCAGTTTCCGGGAAATCGTCATGTGTTGCCGATTTCCCGGGCATGAAAGGACCTGGATGAAATTGTTTCCTTAAGCGGGATTCGGGGCAGAGCCCGACGCAAAGAATATCCCGGACCCCAAATTATTTGGGCTGCAGGATAAAATTACCCTTCTCGTCAACTTTATAGAGGCGGTAGATGTCCCCCACCCGGTCGCCCTTGTCATCAAAGGATATCTTGCCGGTCATTCCTTCAAAGTCCTTGAGGTCCTTGTGCAGATATTCGGCAATGGCTCCGGCGTCCGGGCCCTTATGCTTGATGGCTTCCACCAGCACCAGGTAGGCATCGCCCGCAAGCACAACCCAGATGGAGCTGGGCTGGCTCTTGTACTTGGCCACATAGGCCTTGATGAGTTCCTTGGCGGCCGGGTTGTCGATGTCGGCGGGCATGGGCGGGGAAATGAAGTGATAGCCCTCGGCAGCCGGACCGGCGATTTTGACCAAATCAAGGTTGTTGGTGGCATCGCCGCCGAGCAAGGGGATAGAGAACTTCATTTCGGCCATCTGGCGCAGAAGCTGTCCGGCTTCGGGATAGTAGCCGGTAAAGAAGATTGCGTCGGGGTTTACACCCTTGAGCTTGGTGAGGATGGCGGAGTAGTCGCGTTCGCCGGGTACCAGGGCGTCAAAAAAGATGATCTCGGCGCTCTTTTTGGCATCAATCAGGGCTTTGGTTTCATCTGCAAGGCCTTTGGCATAGGCAGAGTTGTCGTGCAGGATGGCGACGCGCTTGTAACCGAGCTTCTGCAAGGTTTCCTGCGCCACGCGGCCCTGTTCGTCGTCGCGCGGGCAGGTGCGGAAAAAGCGCTTCATGCCCTTGGCGGTCAGGCGGATGGATGTGGAGCCGGTGCCGATCTGGACGATCCCGGCTTCATCGTAAATATCCTGGGAAGCTTCGGTCACAGCCGAACCATAAGTACCGATGACAACCGGAGCACCCTTGGCCACAAGGCGGCTGGCGGCCGTGGCGGCGGAACGGGGGGTCGAGCCATCGTCTTCAACCAGAAGTTCCACCTTGGAACCGTTGATGCCCCCGCTATTGTTGGTTTCTTCTACCATCAGTTCCAGCAGTTTCTGCATGTCCTGACCTTCGCTGGCAAAGGCCCCGGTTATCGGCGCCATGAGGCCGATCTTGACATCCGCCGCAGAAGCGACGCCTGTGTACAGCAAAGATACAAGCATGACGGTGATCAAACTGAAGGTTTTTTTCATAAAGCCTCCTCATTCAGGTAAAAGGGAAAATGAAGCCGTGACGGGAAAAACAACCCCCGCCAACCGCACAAAGACAGGCTCACCCACCGGGTGAAGGCGGGCCACTGCAAAAGGAAACAAGAAATCACATTCCATTGATGATGTCCAGAGCACCTGTGACCTTATAAAAATTTGGTGTCTGTTATTTCCGGCCGACATCACTGTTTTCGTGTATAATCGCTCGACAGGACGTCTGTCTGGGGATGGGCGATCGTGTGGGTTCAGGAACGTCATTCACATGATTTTTGAAATAACAGGCCGGCACTCCCGCATCTGTCTTTGACGCCCGCCATCCGGAATATTTTTTATACCAACAGGTTGGAACCCCATGTCCAAAGGACCGGATGCAAGGCTCTCAGATCCTGTACCAGCGGCGGATTTCCGCGCAGTCGGCCCGTGGCAGATCCATCAGCAGCTCCACTTTTCCCCTGCTGCGCCTGAATTTTATCGCGCCCGACAGTTCCGGGTGGGTGTCGGACCGGGGCCTGAAAATGACCTCCACCATGCTCAACCGCGTGAATTCCGCGTCAGAAAAATAACTTGTCCCAGCCAGTTTGTGAATAAAATCCGCATATTTTCCAATGGTCAGGATTTGTTTGCCGCCTGTCAGACCGTGCAGGATTTTGTCCCGGTCCAGGTGCTCATCAGGCGCATTGAGACGATTTCCCTGTGCGTCATAAACCTCGTATTCATGCAGCTTTGGATTCCAACACGTCATGCTGTAGGGCATCTCCCGCAGGACAGGCTGGTCGCGTTGGTGATTTTCCTGTCTGGGCCAGGGCTCGGCAAAGGCAAATTCTCCATGGGCCAGCAGTCTTTCCAGAAAAGCCGTGATGTCCACCAATCCAAGGTTGACGCGTTCATACAGCTGCTTGCCGGCCATGCATTCTGTCAGCATTTCTTTCATCACCGCCGAAAAGTCGATTTCAAGCTCCGGAAAGCGTTCGGCAAGCATTTTCACGTTGTAGGCCGCACTGCCAAAGGGCGCGCCCAGGCCGATACCGACACTGATGGCAAAAAAGTCTTTCTCACGCACGGTGAAGGTGTAGGCTTCACTGGTGATATCAACCGGGCAGCCGTCATATCCATTCACAGCAGCTTTGGGATGGAAGAAAAGGTCCATTTCTTCCCGAAACGGTGCTTCGTTCATAAACACCGGATTGCTGATGGGGCGCTTTTGACCTGATTCCACTGACGCCACCAGATCGACAACGTCCCGAAACACTTCCGGGTACAGGCGGTTTTCCGGCACATAGTCGTATTTGATGCGACAGGAATGCGTTTGGGGCGCCCGCAACAGGGCGGCCAGCTGATCCAGTTGTTCATGGGAAAAGGACGCTTCTTCACTTTTCAGACTGTCCGAATAGGGCTTGTACGTACTGCGCAGAACAGCGGTCACGGGCCTGTTTCGGTCCACGGTCTTAAGGCTGAGCCAGTACATGGCGATTTCCACGCACTTTTCGCGCTCCGGTGTGACGATGGCGTAACAGGTGTCAGACCCGTCGATTTCGTATGCGTTCCAGTAGGTGAACATGATTTTCTTCTATACTCAAAAACGCCATTAAACGCATTATTTCAGTAGGGGCGCCTCGCGAGGCGCCCCTACATCAGACAGGGCGCGATGAATCGTACCTCTGGGTTTCAAAATCTGAAAACAGCGACTTATTGGCGGTGCGCAGTATGTTTTGGGGTATGGACCGGGCAATCCGCCTCCCCGGCATTCAGACGTCCGGTCAGGGCCAGACAAACAGCCCTGCACCCGCCGCAACGCTTTTGAAAAACACAGCCAGC
>JAJDJS010000058.1 GCA_030267325.1 Desulfosarcina sp. OttesenSCG-928-A07
AAACTCGGTCGGAATATTTCGGCTTTCTGCCGCCGCCAGGACGACGTTTATAGGTTTTCCCCTGTCATATCAACTCATAGGAGATACGGACATGAATGTTCTGCTAATCATTAGTACAAGCGATCCGGAGATCAAATGGAATGCCGTCAGGCTTGGGAATGTACTTCTCAATGGCGGCGATGACGTGAATATTTTTTTAAACGGTGCTGGTGTTGACCTTTACGCTGGAGATTCAGAAACTTTTCCAATCCGTGAGTTGGCAAAGATTTTTTCTTTAAGCGAAGGCGTCCTGGGAGCCTGAGGCAAGTCCATGGGCATTCACGGTGTGAATGAAGATGAGTATATTAAAAAATCAAATATGATGGAACTCCGCACCCTGATCATGAAGGCGGATAAAATTATCAGTTATTAGATAGTGTCACCTTAATAATCATAACTATTTGAATTTATGCATAAAACAAAATCCCGGGATTTTTCAATACTCAATGATTTTAAACTGTTACAAACTCAAGACAACACTATCTAACACATGACAGGGATCTGATGGCGGATTTACACTTTCCTCAAAACAAAGTTTGCCTTATATTTTCAAGAGGGCACTGACGGATAAAATTTTTTATCAAACCCAGTTTCCCCAATTATTTTTCCCTGATAAAGAAATGTTCCACTATAATACTGTTCAGAGCCCCTCTTACCCAACTTTTATTAAGGAGAATAACAATGCGCAAACTGATTTTCTGTATGATGGTCCTCTGTTCTTTCATTTTACTCCCGGCATCTGGGTGGGCAGCTTCCGGCACAACCGATCCCGTGGAACCGCCCCGAACCGTCACACCGGAATCATTTTACTTGGCCATGATGATGGCAGCAGAAAAAAATGACGTTGATGCCATGCTGAACCTAGGTGTTTTGTACGAGCAGGGGATTGGTGTGCCGAAAAATTTCACCCAGGCCCTGTCCTGGTACGAAAAATCAGGTAACGCCGGGTCTGCAGATGGAAATTATCGAGCCGGACTCTGCTATGAGACAGGACTGGGGACAACCGCCAATCTGTCCACGGCAATGAAATATTTTGAAAAAGCCGCAGCAAAGGGTTTTTCTCCGGCCCAATACAAATTGGGCTCATTTTATCTTACAGGTCGGGGCGTATCCCAAAATAATGCCAAGGGAATCGAATTTATCACCAAAGCAGCCCAGGCCGGAAACGGAGCTGCTGCCAATGAAATGGGATTTATCAATCTGAACGGCATGTATGATCAGAAAAAAGATGCGGGAAAAGCCCGCGATTGGTTTGTCAAAAGTGCGGAATTGGGACATCTGGAAGGAATGAAAAACCTTGCCGTGATGTTTAAAGACGGTATCGGCAAAAAACCAGACCCAGCCGGAGCCCTTCGCTGGTACCTGATTGCCCAGAAGGGCGGACTTCGCACCAATGATCTGGATGACGTGATTGCCGGGCTGAAAAAGGATCTGAAACCCGGGCAGGTCAAAGATGCGGAAGAATCGGCAGATAAATGGGTTGAGGCCTTTACCAAAAAGAAGACTGCTGAAGCTGAAAAAAAATAGGACCTGTGTGACATCCCCTTTCCCCTTTTCCATGAACGGCAAGGGGGAAAGGGGAAACGGTTTACAAGAGCGCTTCCCCCATCGGTTTAAAACGAATTTTTTCAATCATCCCGCTGACACAATTCCACCAGAACGCCGTGGGTGGCCTTGGGATGGAGAAAGGCGATTTTTGCCCCGCCCGCGCCGATTCTGGGCTCCTGGTCAATGAGGGCCACGCCTTTTGCTTTGAGTTCCGCCAGGGCCTCTTCAATATTTTCAACCCGGAAGGCCACATGCTGGATGCCCTGCCCCCGTTTTTCAATGTATTTGGCAACAGGCCCGTCGGGTGCCGTGGATTCCAAAAGTTCCACTTCGCTGTCGCCCACCGGAAAAAAGCCGGTGGTGACTTTTTGTTCCGCAACCGTTTCCGTTCCGCTAAAATCCAATCCCAGAATGCCGGACCAAAAAGACTTCCCCTCCTCCATACTGTTGACCGCGATTCCCAGATGATCAATCTTTAAAATTTTCATGGAGCATCCTCCTTGTTGAAAATGCGTCGGCCGGGTGATCCTGCCGATCGTGGTTATTTGTACCGGTCCATGACTTTTTTGAACCCCGGCATGGCATTGATGATGGTTTTATCATCCACGCAGAACGCAATCCGGAAGTGGCCTGGGCCGGCAAATCCACTGCCCGGCACCACCAGGATCAGCTCTTCCTGAAGGGCGCCGACAAAGGCCACATCATCACTGATGGGTGTTTTTGGAAACAGATAAAACGCACCCGAGGGTCTGACAAAATCGTATCCCGCATCAGAAAGCCCGTCGCACAAAAGATCCCGCTTGCGTTCATATTCCTTCATATCCACATGGACGCCCTGGATGCAGGCCACCACCCGCTGCATCAGGGCCGGTGCATTGACAAAGCCCAGAATCCGGTTGGCCAGCGCCATGCCGGCCATGATTTCATCCTTGTGGGCGGCTGCCGGGTTAATGGCGGCAAATCCGATCCGCTCGCCGGGAATGGACAGGTCCTTGGCATAGGACGTGGCAATGATGCTTTGGGGATAGCACTGGAAAATGGAGGGAACCACCGCGCCGTCAAACACGATTTTCCGGTAGGGCTCATCGGAAACCAGGTAAATCACATGGCCCATATCGCGGCTTTTCCGCTCAAGCAGCCGGCCCAGGGCGACAAGGCTGTCATGGCTGTAAATCTGGCCGGTGGGATTGTTGGGAGAGTTGATCAGGACAATTTTGGTGTTTGGGGTAATGGCCGCCTCCATGGCCATCAGATCCAGGGTAAAATCCGCATGGGTATTGACAAATTTTAGCACACCGCCGTGGTTGTCCGCATAAAACTTGTATTCCACAAAACACGGTGCCGGCACCAGCACCTCATCACCTGGATCCAGAAGCGCCTTGAAAATCACGTTGAGGGCGCCAGCCGCGCCGCAGGTCATGATGATTTCCCCGCCTGTCAGGGGCACACCCTGCTCACGGGTCATGTAGGCGGCAATGGATTCGCAGACAGAAGGGTGACCGGTCTGGGGCATATAACAATGATCGCCCGGACCGCAGGTGCTCACGGTTTCCTGCAATGCTACAGTGAATTTTTCGGGTGGCGGCAGACTGGGATTGCCGAGGCTGAAATCAAACACATTGTCATCCCCATGAACCGCCTTGAGTTTGGCGCCGGCTTCGAACATTTTTCGAATCCACGAGCCACCTGCCATCATTTCATTGATTTTTTTTGAAACAGTCATATGAAGGGCTCCTGTCAGGACGAAAAACCGCCCTGGTGATGGGTTTATCTACAGGCCTTTCACCTTAATGGAGATCAAAAGCAAAATTCAAGGAATAATTTCCAGCCTTGAATTTATGGAGAAAATAGACCGCAATGGGCGGCTGGGAAAGCCAGACCACCCAAACTGAGCCCGCCAATTCCGGAATGCCGAAAAATTCCAAATTTGTTAAATCACGATAAAATTATTACATAATTGTATTATGATTTAAAAAACAAAAATTCCGTGACAAGATGCATCAATCTGGTTTAATAGATAATTATAACAAATCGAACCTTGGCTTCTGTTTGCTGTTACCCAAAAAACGCCAATCCACAAGCCCATCATGACTGTGCCTGAACAATCATATATCCCCGAAACACCCCAGGAAGAAGCTGCGGCCATTTTGAAAACAGAGAGGGGAGCCCTTGTCCAAAAGCTCGTTGACAATGATGCACCCGCTTTTCTGGAAGACCACACCCGTCTCCTGGACGATTATTTTCGGCGGTGTTACGAAAAAAGCACGGTGGGACTCAGTCTGGACATTGCCAAAAATCCCTATGCCATTGTGGCGCTGGGGGGATACGGCCGCAGTGAACAATGTGTGTATTCGGATGTTGACCTTTTATTTCTCTTTGAAAAACGGGTGCCGCCGTCAGCCGGAGCCCTGGTTGAGGAAATGCTTTATCCCTTGTGGGATCTGGGCATTGAAGTGGGCCATGCCACCCGTTCCATCCGGGATTGTCTTACCCTTGGTCGACAGGATCTGGAATCCCTCACCGCCATGCTGGACGCCCGCTTTATCTGCGGCATGTCCACGCTCTTTGTTCAGCTGACCACCCAGCTCCGGACCAGACTGATCCAGCCCCGGACCGATGCCATCATTTCCAGCCTGGTGGAGAGCAATCACCAGCGCCATCGTCGGTTCGGGGATTCCGCTTATCTTCTGGAACCCAATTTCAAAGAAGGCCAAGGCGGTCTCCGGGATTATCACACCCTTTTGTGGATTGCCAAAATTCGGGCCGGCATCAAAACCCGTGCGGACCTGGCCTTTTACGATTACTTTTCCCACGATGATTATACGGATCTGATCAAGTCCCTGGATTTCATCTGGAATATCCGGAATCGCTACCACTTGATGATGCGCCGGAAAGCAGACCAGCTCTACCTGGAACAACAGGTCCGGCTGGCCGAAGAAATGCATATTCCAGAACTTGGCGGCCGCCTGCCGGTGGAGCGTCTTTTAGGAATGCTCCACAGCCACATGGAGTATATCAAACAGCTTTTTTCCCTTTTTTTGTACGAAATGGAGCAGCGCAAACGTTTTCAACGGAAAAATTCAAAGCTAAAAACCGCGACAATCAAGGGCCTTGCCTTCAACCAAGGCATGCTCAGCTTCACGGCGCCGGAAAAAATCCTTCGCAACCCCTTGCTGCTCATTGATATTTTTTCTGAAAGCGCGGCCCAGAAAGCGCCCCTGAGCAACGAGGCCAAGCGGCTCATTTCAGATTTCAGCGATCTCATGGATGACCGGTTCCGTTCGGATCCCCAGGTGGTCCAGCGGTTTGACCGGATTCTGACCCGGTCCAGCCGGACCTTTGAGGTGCTCAACCAGATGCTCAGTACCGGGTTTCTCGTGCATTTCATTCCCGAGTTCAGGGACATTGTAAACCGGATTCAGTTTGACCAGTATCACCTGTACCCTGTTGGCCGGCACCTTTTGTATACAGTTAAAATTATGCGTGGTTTTGGCGCACGGCCTCCTTTTCCGCCGGATCCCCTGGCAGTTGAAATCTATGGGTCCATCAGACGGAAGAAACCGCTTATCTGGGCTGCCCTGCTCCATGACATCGGAAAAGGAAGTCCAGCCCGCGGCCATTCGAAACGGGGTGCGCTCATGGCCAAACGAATTCTGGAAGAAAAAGGGTTTCGTCCGGTTGATATCAAAACCGTTGTATTTTTGGTGGAAAACCACCTGCTCCTGGCTGATACCGCTACCCGGCGTGACATCAATGATGAAAGAACGGCCATTGTGCTGGCCCAAACCGTCAGGAATATGGAAACGCTGAAAATGCTGTATCTCCTTACCGTGGCCGATTCCATGGCCACAGGGCCCAAAGCCTGGAACGAATGGACCGCTTCATTGTTCCGGGATCTTTTTTTCAAGGCTCGCAACATTTTAGAGAGCGGAGAAATGAACTTCGGCCGGGCCGTTCGCCTTGTGGAGAAAAAACGCCAAGCCATCCTTGAGCTTTTCGGAACTCTCAATACCTCGGAACCCCTTGAAACTCTTCTGAATTTCATGTCTCCCCGGTACATTGTATATGCACCCGTGGAAAAAATTCCCGAGCATCTGGAGCTCTATGCGTCCCTTGGGGAAAATCCCTTTGTCTGGCGCATTGATCGGGATGAAACAGCCCACACCCGGATTGTCACCCTTTGCGCCAAGGACCGTCCGGGCCTGATCTCCCGGATTGCCGGTGTTTTTACCCTGAACAGCATTGATATTCTGGATGTGCAGGTCTTTACTTGGCGGAATAATATTGCCCTGGATGTGTTTACCGTAAAGCCGCCGCCGGACCCGATTTTTGAAGATGAACGGTGGGAACGCACCCGCCGTGAACTGGAAGAGGCCCTTGCCGGGCGGCTGGATCTTCGGGCCGTATTGGGGGCGGCGCTGACAGAAAAGAAAAACAGCGCGGCGCCGTTTTCCTTCGCTGCGGCCGAGCGGCCCACCCGAATAGTGGTGGATAATGAGACAACCAGTTTTTATACCATTGTGGAAATCATCACCTATAATGTTCCTGGTCTTTTGTTCTGGATCACCGACACGCTTCTGGCCCTGGGACTGGATATCTGGGTGGCCAAAATCGCAACCAAGGTGGATCAGGTGGTGGATGTGTTTTACGTCCGTGACTTTGATGGCCAGAGAGTGGATACCCAGCCTGAAGTCGATGCCCTCAAGGCGGCCATCCGGACGGTTCTGACAGACCCTACAGGAGGTGTTAAATGAAAAAAATCGAGGCTGTTATCAAACCCTTTAAATTGGATGATGTAAAAGAAGCCCTCAACGAGATCGGTATTCACGGTATGACCATTACCGAGGTCAAGGGATACGGTCGCCAGAAAGGGCACAAGGAAATTTACCGGGGCGCGGAATATATTGTGGATTTTGTCCCAAAGGTAAAAATAGAGATTGTGACGGATACGGAGCGGGCCGGCGAGGTGGTGGACATTATTCAGAAGGCCGCAACGACCGGAAAACTTGGAGACGGCAAGATTTTTGTCTTCCCCGTGGATGAAGTGATCCGAGTACGTACGGGCGAAAAAGGACGGGACGCCCTCTGACCGGATTTTTTGTGCATACCAGAGAATAAAGAACCCTAGTGAATGATTCGGAGGACAAATGACACCAGCACAGGTACTGGCCATGGCAAAAGAAAACAACGTCAAAGTCGTTGACATCCGGTTTATGGATTTTCCCGGCACATGGCAGCATTTCAGCAAACCGGCCAGCGAGCTGACTGAAAGCTGTTTTGAGGATGGATTCGGGTTTGACGCTTCCAGCATTCGCGGGTGGCAGCCTGTCAATGCCAGCGACATGCTGGTGATCCCGGATCCGTCCACGGCAAAAATCGATCCATTTTTCAAGGATACCACCCTGGTGATGATCGGCAATATTTTTGATCCCATCACCCTTGAATCCTACAGCCGGGATCCCCGCAATATTGCCCGGAAAGCGGAAACCTATGTGAAAAGCACGGGCATCGGCGATACGGTGTTTATCGGTCCGGAGGCGGAGTTTTTTATTTTTGATGACATCCGCTACAGAAGTGAGCCCAATATTTCATTTTTCTCTATTGATTCCATTGAGGGGCCCTGGAACACCCACCGGGATGAAGGCCCGAACCTGGGATACAAAACCCGATACACAGAAGGCTATTTTCCGGTTCCGCCGTCTGACAAGTTTCAGGATCTGCGCTCGGAGATGATGCTGGTGCTGGCGTCACTGGGCATTGAGGTAGAATGTCAGCACCATGAAGCAGCCACCGCCGGCCAGTCTGAAATCGACATGCGTTTCAAACCCCTGGTTCAAATGGCGGACCAGCTCATGTGGTTCAAATATGTGCTCAAAAATGTGGGGTACCGGTCCGGTCACACCGTCACCTTCATGCCCAAGCCCCTGTACGGCGACAACGGCAGCGGCATGCACACCCATATGAGCATCTGGAAAGGGGGAAAACCGCTTTTTGCCGGTGACAAATACGCCGGCGTCTCCCAGGAAGCGCTCTGGGCCATCGGCGGCATTCTGAAACATTGCGGCGCCCTGTGCGCCTTCACCAACCCCACCACCAACTCGTACAAACGCTTGGTGCCGGGATATGAAGCCCCGATTAATCTGGCCTATTCCAGCCGGAATCGCAGCGCCGCCATCCGGATTCCCATGTATTCACCCTCGCCCAAGGCCAAGCGCATTGAGTTCCGCACACCAGATCCGTCCTGTAACGGGTATCTGGCGTTTTCCGCCATTCTCATGGCCGCCTTGGACGGTATTCAGAACAAGATTGATCCGGGCGATCCCCTGGACAAAAATATTTATGACCTGCCGCCCGAGGAACTATCGGAAATTCCTTCCGCGCCCGGCTCCCTGGATGAGGCCCTGGCCGCGCTGGCCGTGGATAAGGCCTTTCTGCTCAAGGGCGATGTCTTCACCCAAGATGTGATCGATATGTGGATCGAGTACAAAACCGCCAATGAAGTCGACCCTGTGCGCCTCCGTCCCCATCCCCATGAATTTCATCTGTATTATGATATCTGATGAATGCATGCCCGGATAAATAAAATCTGGGAATGGAAAGCTGTCCACATGAAACAACGGCCTAACTTGGACGTAAAAGACGGGCCGTTGTTTGTGTTTCAGGCATCCGGGATTCGGATATCCGCAATTCCAGCGGAATGATCTTTCCAAACCTTGAAATACGGTGGATCCGCTGTTGACATCCATACAGGTTTGGCTTAATAAAAGGCCAAATTTTTGCGCCCGTAGCTCAGCTGGATAGAGTGCCGGACTACGAATCCGTAGGTCGCAGGTTCGAATCCTGCCGGGCGCGCCAAAAAAATTAAAGGGTTAGGCGGATTCCGCTTAACCCTTTTTTTTCGTTGTACGCCCGGCAGGGCGCACGAACTTGGAGGTGGAAGTCCACGCTCCCGCGAGGGGAGCGACCCAACGACTGAACGGCTGATTTAGACGGGGATTTGTTTCAATCCACGCTCCCGCGAGGGGAGCGACGAATCGGGATCTTTACCCCGCCTGTACTTCCTGGTTTCAATCCACGCTCCCGCGAGGGGAGCGACGCGTCATTGATGATAAGCTCCCTGGTGTCCTTGTTGTTTCAATCCACGCTCCCGCGAGGGGAGCGACTCCATGAGGATGTATCCTTGTGGAGCACATAGACCGTTTCAATCCACGCTCCCGCGAGGGGAGCGACTCGGGTGGATACATAGGACTTATCACGGCATGTGTTTCAATCCACGCTCCCGCGAGGGGAGCGACCTCTTGAAGAAGTGTTCTATTTCTTTCGTCTCTTGTTTCAATCCACGCTCCCGCGAGGGGAGCGACTAGCCTGAAGGAAGCATTTGCGGAGGCCGACATCAGTTTCAATCCACGCTCCCGCGAGGGGAGCGACCTTCTTGGCGTTATGCTTCGGCCGGACGGGGAGCGTTTCAATCCACGCTCCCGCGAGGGGAGCGACTAATCAATGGCGTCTCCCAGGTTGCGGTACAACTTGTTTCAATCCACGCTCCCGCGAGGGGAGCGACGTCCTGCATAGATATTGTCAGTTATTCCGGCAGGGTTTCAATCCACGCTCCCGCGAGGGGAGCGACCGGTTAAACGAGACGCTTTCAAAGCTTCGGAGCGGTTTCAATCCACGCTCCCGCGAGGGGAGCGACCCGTTCACAGTGAAATTCATGCCTTTCCATCCGAGTTTCAATCCACGCTCCCGCGAGGGGAGCGACCAGGAGGGCTTCAGACCCTCAAATAAGCTTGGCGGTTTCAATCCACGC
>JAJDJS010000059.1 GCA_030267325.1 Desulfosarcina sp. OttesenSCG-928-A07
TTTATACTATTCTGGATGGCGTTATGAAATGGATGAAATTTGAATTCTTCACACTGATATGCGTTGCGAATTGTTCAGCAAGCCTTATGTACACGCACCTCTTGCTCTTGCCAGCGCATCGGAACAAACCCATCCTGCACCCGCTGACGTAACTGCCCGCCATGTTCAGCGAAAGTCAGTAAAAGTTCATCAGCCAATGTTATACACCCCTCTGTGAGCGATCCTGATTCGCCATCAACCTTGTGTTACCTATGCCAGGACGGATTAACGCACGTTATGCGTGCGCATTCACAGCGAAACTGCTGCAACCGCTTCCGTCCGGATTTGGGTCAGGCATCGAAGATGCAGCAATCCTCAACAAAAGTGCTTCCTTTTCCAGTTTCTTTTCAATAACCGCGTACTCAATACCTGCAGTAGCGCATGCAGCTTGCCACATTTTTGCAAGTTCCTTTTCTTCACGCCTGATGTAATCATCAAGCAAGAAGTCAATGTGAGCCGGAGCAAAATATTTCATTACTAGCGGAAAAGCGGGATAGCGGGCGTTTTTGTTGGTCCCACCGGGAGGACCGTCTACAATAACAAGCATATGTGTATCAGTTGATTTGTATTGAGAGGACAGTTCTGCCAGAGAATCCTGGCAGGAATAATATTGATAAGCAGTCCCGTCAGGGGCCGTATATTCTTGCAAAGGCGCGTGAATGACATTGACGCGCTGGCCGAACCCCGCTTGTGAGAGAATATCCCTGGTTTGCAGGGCATACTGTTCCAGATGATCAAAAGTAACAGAGCTTGTCTTTTTTTCTGAAGCATTCTTTTTTTCTCGGGTGACAAGCGTTTTTGCCGTATAGAGCGTAGTGATTCCTGATCCAAATTCTAAAATCAAATCATAATCATTTCGATCTATGAGTTCCACCATCCAGAGAATAAAATCAGGACTTGCAGGCCAACCACGCTCCCACGGAACCACTTCCGGCAATTTTCCGGATTTGAAATATTCGCTCAGCCCATCATAGGCTACAGACTGTTGAAATGCTTTGTCTATTTCCTGTTTGCTTGATGATTTTAGAGATTTATGTATCCGCTCCAGTTCAGATTTCTGCTTTTCGAAACAGCTGGTTAACACTGACTCATGCGACATTATTGCTGAAATAATTTTTTCCTGTTGCGCTGTGACGAGTCTGACTTCTTCCTGATAGAGTTTGCACATCTGATCAACCTGCACATTCAGCCTATCCACCTCCATCTTGCGCTCATTGGCCAATGCCTCTTGCTCGGTCAGCCACAATCGTACTGCATCCACTTCTGTTTCATGACTATCGATCAAGTCGTGCAGATAGGGTCGCAATGCCTTAAGTGCGTCAATCTTTTCTATTTCACCCAAGCGTAACGACATCGCGTTGTTCTCTTCCCTCTCAGTCAGGCGTATCCGCAGATCTTCTACTTTCATTTTGCGATTTTCGGCCTGAACATGCAGACAGGCTTTCAATGCCTTCAACATGTCAATATCTTCATAGCTTTCGGTTAAAAATTTCTGTTCAGCCAGCTGAACCTGCAGATCCTCTGTCTTCGTCTTGTGGTTGTAATTGTCGAGCAGAGACTCCTGTTCAGCCAAACGTACCTGCAGCGCATTGGCTTCTGCTTTGTAGCTGTCAGCAAGCGATTGAATTTCATCCTGCGCCGCCTTCAAAGAGTCAACCTCTTTCCCGCGATCCGCAGCCAACGCCTCTTGCTCAGCCAGCCATATCCACAACTCCTCTGCCTCCATTTTGTGACTATCGGCCAGTGATTGCAGATCTGTCCGCAATACCTTCAGCGCTGTAATCTCTTCGACTTGGCTTTCGATTAACGACTCCTGTTCAGTCAAGCGCTTCTGCAGCGCATTAGCCTCTGCTTTGTAGCTGTCAGCAAGCGATTGAATTTCATCCTGCGCCGCCTTCAAGGCATCAACCTCTTCTTCGCGGCTCACTGCCAACGCCTCTTGTTCGGTCAGACGTACCAGCAGAGCCTCTGTTTCCATTTTGTGATTGTCGGCCTGCGCGTGCAGATCAGTCTGTAATACCTGCAACGTGCCAATCTCTTTGATACGGATTTTGGTTAACGATTCCTGTTCAGTTAATTCTTCCTGTGTCACATGAAGCTGTTTTAACAGGAGTTCGTTCTCTTCAGTCAGTTCCTTCAAACGTACCTGCAGCACATCGTTTTCTTCCTTACGTTTTACAGTCAATACTTCCTGTTCAGCCAGCCGTACCTGTAATTTTTTTAGGTCAACTTGGCGAGTGCCTGCAAGTTTTTGTAATTCCTCTTGCTGCTGACGCAGTCGTCCTTCTTCACTCCGGTGTTCTTCAACCTGTTTGGCTGCCAACTGGGTGACCTTCAAGCGTACCTGTAACGCATCGTTTTCTTCCTTAAACCTTACAGTCAACGATTCCTGTTCAGCCAGACGTACCTGCAGTTTTTTGAGGTCAGCTTGGCGGGTGTCTGCAAGTTTTTGCAATTCATCCTGCCGCTGATGCAGTCGTTCTTCCTCGTGTCGGTACTCTTCGACCTGTTTGGTTAATTGCGCGATCTTCTTGTTTTCTGCATTCTTATAGTCTCGGACAACTGCATCTTTTGCTGCATTCTTTTTCCGCAGTTGTGTTGATTCATTGTGGATGCGCATGGCTTTCCGTTGTTCCGAATCGGTCATGGCTATATCGGCGGGCAGAATTTCCAGCATGGCATCCGCAGTAACAACATCGTCAGCATCATGCATGCGGAAGGCGAGCCACTTGAGTCGGAAGGGACGGGGGTCGGTTTCATAGGCGAGCCGTGCGATTTCCGCAGTTTTTTTCACATCACTGGGCATAAGGTGCCGCGCCAAAGCTGTATAAGCATTGGCACGCATAGCGGGAGAAATAAAGACCGAATCCAGCAGTTCTTCCACGGCGTTCATACCGTCTGCGTTATACGCGTCAATGACTTCCTGGAAGGATTGTCCACCAAGAGCAGCAGGCGACGTCGTCTGTTCCAAGGCTTTCCACATTTTACGCAGTTTTCCCGGGAGGGAAAGAAAAGCTCCGGTGGAACCCACCCCCTTAATAAGTATGTCGCCAAGTCGGCTTGGCAGGCTGTTTTGTTTTTCCACCTGCGATACCTGCTGCCACAACTCTGCCAAAGCCTGTAATTTTTGGTTTTCTGCCAGCACCTCCAGAAACCGGGAATTCCACTCTCCAAAGCCAATGTCCGTCCCTACCCGCTGCTCGTACGTCTTGAGCTTATAATGATACTTCTCCAATTCTTCCTGAACCACATGAAGCTGTTTAAACAGGAGTTCATTTTCTTCAGTCAGTTCCCTGATACGCACATCCTGTGTCATGCCTGCCTCTTTTGATACGACTTCGCATTGTTTGACCTATTACTCTGCGCAAGCCAATTCCACGCTGTTAAAATCATGGCGTCAAGCGATCCGTAGCTTGGTGTCCATCCCAATTCCATTCTGATTTTTTCCGAACTTGCAATGAGAGTCGCTGGATCTCCGGGGCGACGGTTTGTTTCAATTACAGGGATGCGTTTTCCGACAATTTCTTCCGCTTTTTCTATCACCTCTTTTACGGAATACCCAGTTTCATTTCCAACATTGTAGATGTTGCTTTTTCCGTTATTCAACAATGTTTTCAATGCCAAAAGGTGGGCTCCAGCCAAATCGCTGACATGAATATAATCTCGAATGCAAGTGCCGTCCGGTGTGGAATAATCGGTGCCGTACAGATAAACATGCTCTCTAAGACCCGCAGCGGCTTCAAGCACAATGGGAATCAAGTGGGTTTCCGGATTATGCATTTCACCAATGGTTCCGGATTCATCAGCACCTGCAGCATTAAAATATCTTAAAGTCATGTATCTGAAACCATGGGCTGCGTCGCAGTCTGATAACAGATGCTCAATCATCAGCTTTGTCCTTCCATAAGGATTGGACGGCCGACATGGGTGTGTCTCCAGAATAGGAATGCATTCCGGGTCACCATATACAGCGGCTGTTGAAGAAAAGATGAAATACAAAATGCTGTGCCGAATCATAGCCTCAAGCAAATTGATTGTCCCGGAGATGTTGTTCCGGTAGTAGCGGAGTGGTTCTCTGACAGATTCAGCGACTTGCGAAAATGCCGCAAAATGCATAACAGCAGAAAACTTATGCTCGGCAAAGAGCTGGTCCAGCAGGTTAACATCATCCAACGTCCCTTTTACCAAACAAGCATCAGGGTGGACCAGCCGGATATTACCGGTTGAAAAGTTATCCAGAATGACGACATCCCATCCGTGTTTTATCAGCTCCATAACGACATGGGATCCAATATATCCAGCACCGCCGACAACCAATATTTTCCCATTTTTCATTGAGGCCTCTTGCGCTTATCTCTATATTCCCATTTCCTTGATATTTTTTTCCAAAAAGAAAGAGTCTTTCTGTTTTTCATACGCTCCTTGTTTTTTTCCTGTTCCGCCAGAAGTTCCAAATGGCGGCACAACATCAGTATTTTGAGGAAATCTTCGCACCCAGCATGAGAAAACATACTGTCAAAACGCGTTTCATCAAATTTTCCGGCATCATCAATCAACCAAGACCCCAGTTTGTCCGCCCAGATTTTTATCTGCTCAAAAATGGAGTGCTGAAATGCGCTTAATACATCCGGTTCACATCCATTGACTTCCAGATAAGGCACCACTTCGGTGAGAATATAATACAGGGTTGCCAGCCGTCCGGGGATTCTTTCCGGCTTGTCGGGTTCCCATCTGTATCCATAACCTGTCTTTTCCGAGCCCAGCCAGTTTTTTGCATGAAACAGAAGAAGCGTTGTCAGCAGAAGATCTTCCCCATACCGAAGCACATGGGTTTTTCTGGCAAAAGGGATAATTTTCAGACACAGTTCCCGCGTGAACATCCTGCACCATACGGATGGCCCCCGGGTGGGATTATGGTGGACAAAGGCATTGAAAATTTCTTTTCCATAAAGCGCTCTGGCAGGGGGAAGGGTCCAGTGGCATAGTTGTTTTTCCGAGTAATCTTTCTCCAGAAATACGGCATTGAAGTGAAGCACATCTGCCCCATTTTTTTCCATCATCATCATGTGGGTGTGCAGGCAGTCCCCCCACAGGACATCATCGGCATCGGCAAAACACACATACTTTCCCGTGGCAGACTCAATTCCAGTGATACGGGCATTTTTCGTGTATTGTCTTTTTTCATGCCGGGTCAATCTGACAGGCAGTCCTTTTTGGGCGTATTGGCCAACAATATCCGCACATCCCCCATCCGATGCATCATCCACAACAATGACTTCCAGACCGGGGAATGCCCTTTCCACGATGGAATCAAACAGGTATGGCAGCGTCTCCCGCTGGTTATAAAAGGGAATAATAAGACTGAGGTGCGGTACTTGAGCCATCTCATCTATATCAATCAACGTGATCTCGAATAATACTTTCCACCAATTTCAGGATACCGGCCAGAAGACCGGCAAGCAGGAGGGTCACAACAGAGTTGTACAATCTGCGTGGCTGGGTGGAATATTCGGGCATGACCGGCGATTGCAGAATCGATACTTTTTTGATCATGCGCGTAGCCTCCATCCGGCCCCGCTCCAGCCCCACCAAAGCGGTCTTGTAGATATCCTGGGCAAAGGTCACAGCCATTTCAATGCGCTGAAATTCTTCAAGCGTATAGTTGAGTGCCTGTTTTTTCCCGGATGGTGACGCCAGTTTGGCCCGTTCCCGTGCGATTTGCCCTTCTACCGCCTCCAAAGACTGCTTAAGTCGCACAATATTGGGATGGTTTTTATCCAGCAGGGCGGGCAGTGCGGCCAGTTGGGTCTGAATCTCCGTTCGCTGGGCGTCAAGCCTGGCAATGATGGCATTGATACTTTCCGCAGTGGCTTGGGGCGACACCACCCCTTTCCGGTTTTGAAAGTCAAGGAGTACGCTGCGCGCCTCCATGAGCCTATCCTGGGCCGCCTGCACTTGGGTGGTCAAAAAAGTCACCTGGACCGTGGCCAGTTCATGGGCAATCTGATTCATGAACTCTTCACCGTCTTCCACCAGCAAGGTGGTGATGGCATGGGCGATTTGGGGATCATAGGCCTGGGCCCGAATGCGCAAAACACCTGCAAAATCATCAAACTCAATTGTCACACGGGAGAGGTAATGGCGGTAAAACCATTCAATTTCAGGATCTTTGAACCACATACGGGAAATGATGTCATACTGTGAATCGCTGTAATGGGCCCGCAGGTTCAGTGCAGCGTCCAATTTTTGGAGCATGTCCACCGAGAGCAGATGCTCCCGCAACAGCAATTGATCCGGACGGCTCCCCGCCCCTGCACCAGTCAGGATTTGGGAAAAATCAAACTCCTGCCCGCCTGTCAAATCCGTGCGTTGAATGATAATGGTGGCTTCCGAAACATAGCGATCTGAAGCAAAGAGCAGCCAATAAAGCACCGTAAGCAGTGACGATACCAGGACGAGGCGGATCAGCAGGCGAAACAGGCGGACGAAAAAAGGAAGCGGCGAATCGCTCATCTCCGGAGTATTGGCGGGCGCTCCCTCTTTGGAAGTATGGGATTCTGTCATGCCGCGATGCTTTCTTTGTAGGCCTTGAGGGCATCGTCAATCTGATCAAACCAGTAGGCCTTTCCCTGGTGCAGCCAGATACCGGCCTCACAAAAGTCCTTGAGTGTCCCTTCAGCATGGGAGACCATAATCACACTTGACTGCTTGGCTATGGTCTTAAAGGCGTTGGCCGTTTTTCTTCTGAAACGCGCATCCCCGGCAGAAGTTACTTCATCTGAAATATACACATCAAAATTAAAGGCCAAGGACATGGCAAACTGAAGACGGGACCGCATTCCCGATGAGTAGGTGTTGACCGGCGCGTCAAATGCATTGCCGATTTCGGCAAAATCCTGGATAAAGGACAATCTGTCGGCAAGATCGTTTTCATGTCCATGGATGCGGCAGACAAATTTTGCGTTCTGTCTGCCGGTCAATGTAGGCTCCAACCCGCCGCTGCCCATGGGCCATGAAACCCGGCACAACCGCTTTACTCGGCCTTTGTTGGGTTCATCGACTCCGCCGATGATGCGCAACAAGGTGGATTTGCCTTCACCATTAGCGCCAATGAGCCCTACACTCAACCGCGGCGGTATGGTGAAGCTAACTCCGCAAAGCACCCAGCGCCCTACCCCGTGGGGTGTCTGGTAGCGTTTATACACATCTCCGACACAAATCATTGCATCACCAAACGTAAGGCATAGGCCCTGTGCAGCAGTAAACCGACAAAAATAAAAACAACTGCCGCCCCATACAGATAAGGCAAACTGAGTTCAGGAACTGCATGGTAAGCGTGGCTGAATCCCAGCCGTACCGCTTCCAGGCCATGGGCAACGGGATTGATCAGCAACAGCTCCCGGTACTTGGGGGGTATGCTGGCAAGGGGCCAGATCACACCGGAAATGAGGTAGAGGGGCAGCATTACAATTTTGAAGATATGTTCCAATTCCTGGACCAGCATGATCAGAACCGATGTGATGAGCCCAAAGCCAAGCCCAAACAGCCATAGCCCGAATGTGGCTACAAATATCATCAAAGGATCGTCAGGCCGCCAAACCATGTGGCCGAGCAGTGCCAAGCCTACCAGCACAATGGCCGACACCAGCACCATCAAAAACCCCTCCAAAGCAGCCCTGACCACGGTCGGGTCAATGGGTTTGACCTGCCGGTATACGAAGAGCGGCCGGCTACAGTCCACTCCATACATGGTCTGCATGGCGGTCCGCCGAAAGAAAAAAAAGGACAGAAGCCCCACGGAGAGCCAGACCACAACATCAATGCCCCCCATGGTACGCAGACGAATTACCGTCCATAGAATGGCAAGAAAGGCAATATGCAGCACCGGTTCGATGAGCAGCCAGAACCACGCGGCCCGCTCGCGGAACAAGCGATCCAGGGCTTCACGCAAGAAAATGGCTCGCCACACAAAAAATGTGATGGCAATTGGACTCCGAAGTGCGGTGGACATGATCTTTAAAACTGCTGCAAGGTTCGGATGGTAACAGCGGGCATGGAAATCAACCTTAAAAATTTCTCAAACTCAGCGGATGGCGAGTTGGCTACATAAATGATGTCATGGTTCTGGATGGGAAAGTTCTGGGTAACAAAAAAAGATGCTGGATCGCGCAAATTCACCTGATACACCACAGGAACCGTTGTCGCGCTGGCCACTGTCGTGCGCTCTGGGGAAACGGCCTTCTCCTTCGGTATCGTAATCGTGGTGGCGGGGCTCACCAAGTATGCTTCTTCAAAGCGGAAGATAAAAACGCCCCTGGCATCTGCCTGGTCATCCACCAGCCCACCGGAGCGCGCCAAGGCTTGGGCCAGGGAAATGCCCTGGGTTTCAAAAGGAATTTCTGCGTTCTGGCCGGTCGCACCGAGAACCGAAAAACTCTGGGGTTGGAACAGTGCCGTGACCACATCACCGGGTTTAAGGGGAACATTCTGCTTGGGATCACGAATAACAGATTCCAGCGGCATGGTGGCGGTCACCCCTTGTCTGGAAAGCTGGATCGCCGTACGGTTTACTTCTTTTTTCACCCCGCCGCTGGCGGCCAAGGCATCCAGCAACCGTTCCCCCCTGGGGGTGAGCGGTACAGATGCACTGGTATTGACATCACCCACAACGGTTACATTGGCTGTATTATTTTTGATGACACGGACCAGCACCTGGGGTTCGTTGGCTTTTCCCTCCAGGAGACGGGCAATTTCTCTTTCAATGGCGGCTGTGGTTCTCGTTCTTACCTGCACCCGACCGGCAAAGGGCATGCTGATGGTACCGTCCGCCCCCACCATCTGAGATGGGAACGTGACAGCGCCCGTTGTCGTAACCCCGGTATTGGCATCAAACTGCATGGCACCAAACAACATGGCCGGTGGCGCTTCCCAAAGAGACACTTCAAGGACATCACCGGGCCCAACCAAATAGTTGTTTGTGTTTCCATTGGGAAAAACCTGGTCAAACTGATCCAGTTTCTTGCTGTCGGCAAGTTTTCTGGCCAGCCCGTCATCCACCTCAAGCAACAAAATCCCCGGCATACCATCAGCATCCTGGCTACCCTGCGCATCCAGGATTTGTTCCCGGCTCGGACCGGAAGCGGGAATCCAGTTGGGATAGGTTCCGCAGGCAGAAAGACACAGGCTCAGACAAAGACAGAGCAGCGGCAGGAAAATTTTATACGATACCAAGGAGACGCGTTCTGTAGATATGGCATCACTCCCATGTGCTGTTTCAGAGTATATGTGCATGAATGATTCGACAGTCTTTATTGGGTTTAATGAGAAACGATTTGTCTG
>JAJDJS010000006.1 GCA_030267325.1 Desulfosarcina sp. OttesenSCG-928-A07
GGTCTTGATCGCGTGTTCCCGCAGCTTGTATTTCTGAATTTTTCCGGATGCGGTGGTGGGGTATTCATCCACAAAAAAGAAACCCACCGGAATTTTGTGGTAGGCGATTTTTCCGTCACAATAGGCTTTGAGCTCTGCTTCGGAAAGTTTTTCGCCTGCTTTCAGACTGACATAAGCCACCACTTCTTCTCCGTATTTTTCACTGGGCACGCCCACCACCTGGACATCCCGGATTTTGGGATGGGTATAAAGAAACTCCTCGATTTCCCGGGGGTAGATGTTTTCTCCGCCCCGAATGATCATGTCCTTGATACGGCCGGTGATACGGCAATACCCGTTTTCATCCATCACCGCCAGATCGCCGGTGTGGAGCCAGCCGTCTGCATCAATGGCCTGGGCCGTGGCCTCGGGCATTTTATAATACCCTTTCATGATATGATAGCCCCGGCTGCACAGCTCTCCCTGGGTATTGGGCGGCAGTGGGGTCCCGTCACCATCAGGGGCCACAATTTTGACTTCCACATTGGCAATGGCCCGGCCCACCGTGGAGACCCGAAGTTCCATAGGATCGTCGGTCCGGGTCTGGGTGATGTTGGGCGAGGATTCGGTCTGACCAAACACAATGGTCATTTCAGAGGCGCCCATCTGGGTGGTCACCTTTTTCATCACCTCAATGGGGCAGGGGGATCCGGCCATGATGCCGGTCCGTAAAGTGGAGGTGTCATAGTGGTTTTTTTCCATTTCTTCCAGTTCCGCAATGAACATGGTGGGCACGCCATGGACTGCGGTGCACTTTTCCGCTTCAATGGTTTTCAGCACCACATCGGGCTTGAACTGAAGCACCGGCGACATGCAGGCGCCGCTGGCCACACAGGTCATGGAGCCCAGGGAGCAGCCGAAACAGTGGAACAAGGGAACCGGAATACACAGGTTGTCTGCTGTGGAAAACCCCATGCCAAGACCGGTGCTTTTGGCGTTGCCCACCAGGTTGGTGTGGGTCAGCATCACCCCCTTGGGAAACCCGGTGGTGCCGGAGGTGTACTGCATATTGACCACCTCATCCGGATCAAGGGAATCCTGACGTTTTTTGAGCTCCGCATCTGAAACCCCGCTTCCCTTTTCCATCAGCGTTTTCCATGGCATCATGCCAGGCGGCGGATTGTCGCCAATAAATACCACATGTTTCAGAAACGGCAGCCGGGAGGATGAGAAGTTTCCGGAGCCGGCGGTTTTGACTTCCGGGCACAGCTCTTCCACCACCTTGACGTATTCGTCTGGTTCCCGGACGCCGCCCACCATGATCAATACTTTTGAATCCGATTGCTTCAGCAGGTATTCCAGTTCAAAGGCCCGATAGCTGGTGTTGACCGTGACCAGCACCGCGCCCATTTTGCCCACCGCAAACTGGCTGTACAGCCATTCGGGGACATTGTTGGCCCAGATGGCCACTTTGTCATCTTTTTCAAGGCCAAGGGCCATGAGCCCCTTGGCCGTATTGGCGCAGATATCACGAAATTCCGAATAGGTATGGCGAAGTCCCAGCTCATGGTAAATAACGGCCGGATTATTGCCAAACTGGTCGGCAACCGTGTCCAGCAGTTGGCCGACGGTGGTTTTCCCGACTTCAAATGTGGGTCGTTGCATAAAACGCTCCTTTATGGCTGAGATTTGCTGAATGGGGCCGCCACGGCGCAATCATCAGACTGCGGGTCGGCCGACTAGGGGTTGATTGAAAACCGCCATGCGCAAAACCAGTCTTCCGGGTGGGGATCCGGCGGACATCCGATACACTCGGTGGTAATCCGGGGGTCAATGGTGGATGCAAAGGTGGCATATTCCACCAGACCACCGGATTTACAGGGATAATCGTCCAGTCCTTTCCGTTTCCGGGCGTTCTGCACCCGGCAGACATTCATCTGAAAAATAAAGCTGTCAGGGCCGTCATCCTGAATGCACTGGGTATTGATGCGGGCATACAACCGGAAGCCAAGGGCTTTTTTGAGCCCCTCCAGTCCGGGGGCCGGCCCAAGCCCCAGCACATTGCGGACAAGGCTCGCCTCCACGGGAGAAAAATGGGCCCAGCAGGAATCGTTGCACCGTTTGGCGTCATTCATGCCGCTGGCGAATTCCACGGCCTGAAACCATACCCCGTCGCTGGCCAGCCAGTTGATGGCCAGTGCATCCAGAAGGGCGTCGATCCGGTCTTCGGGCAGTTGTGACAAAACCTCAGGAAGACCGTCCGATACGTCAAACCCAAGGGTTTTCCCCAGCCGGTTCAGTTGAATATCGCTGGAACGGGAAAAAACCCCGGAAAGCAGGGAAATGGCCTTTTCCAGCCCCATCTGGTGACGAACTTCGGCAAACCACAGGCCGTAATGCACGATGGTGCGATGGAAAAAATCGCCGGCCAGCCGGACTTTTTCTTCTTTGGAAAGTTCCTTCATGGTGCTGACAGACACAGGTTTCATTTTTTTTCTCCAATACTTGGCGACAGATCCCCCAATGATGCGGCTGTCTGATGATCAGCCTCCCTTTCCCCCGGCAAAACCGCTTGGGAGAGCGGGAGAAAACTGCCGGCGGCATTTTTGCCGAACGGCCTTTCCAGAAAATACAAGAAGAAACATTAAATGATTTAAATTCATTTTAAAAGCAAAAAACACTCTCCTGCCATTGGGCTGGCGGGAGAGGCTTTTTTTCAGTCGGCTTGCAGTTCCGGTATTGCGGCGTAAAAGTCCAGGGATTCCGGATTTTTCAGCGCATCTTTATTTTTGACCGGCTCTCCCTGAATGGTTTTTTTGACAGCAATCTCGACTTTCTTCATGTTCAGGGTATAGGGGATATCTGGTACTGCAATAATTTTTGCCGGCACATGGCGGGGCGAGGCATTGGCGCGAAGCGTCTGGCAAATAGTCTTTTTCAGGGCGTCGGTCAATTCCGTGCCGTCTGCCATGCGGACAAACAGAATCACCCGCACATCGTTTTTCCAGTCCTGCCCCACCACCAGGGAGTCGGCGATTTCCGGCAGCATTTCCACCTGGCGATAAATTTCCGCCGTGCCGATGCGAACCCCGCCCGGATTTAAGGTGGCATCAGACCGTCCATAAATCACAACGCCTCCCCGCTCGTTGATGTCGATATAATCGCCGTGACGCCACACACCCGGATACACATCAAAATAGGCGGCATGATATTTTGCCCCATCCGGATCATCCCAGAAAAAAACCGGCATGGACGGCGCCGGCGCGGTGCAGACCAATTCCCCCTGCTGGTTGATGACAGATTGTCCGCTCTCGTCAAAGGCTTCCACCTTCATGCCCAGGCCCCGGCATTGGAGTTCGCCGGCATAAACCGGGCCGGTGGGATTGCCCAGCATGAAGCAGCCGTTGATGTCGCTTCCGCCGGAAATGGAGGCCAGCTGGAGATCGGCTTTGATGTCCTGGTAAACAAAATGAAACCCCTCGATGGACAGAGGCGATCCGGTGGAGAGAAGGGCCCGGAGGGATGCCAGATCAAATTCTTCCCGGGGTTTGATCCCGGTTGCCATCAAGGCGGCCAGATACCCGGCGCTGGTGCCGAAAACCGATATTTTTTCAGTTTCCGCCATTTCCCAGAGCGCATGGGGTCCGGGATGAAAGGGATTGCCGTCGTACAACACCAGGGTGGCACCCACGGAAAGCCCGCACACCAGCCAGTTCCACATCATCCAGCCGCAGGTGGTGAAGTAAAAAAGCACATCTTCCCGGGAAAGATCCGTATGGAGCAAAAGTTCTTTTTTCTGGTTCAACAGAATGCCGCCGGCGCTTTGCACCATACACTTGGGAAGGCCTGTGGTGCCGGAAGAATACATAATGTAAAGGGGGTGCTCAAAGGGAAGCTGGATAAATTCCGGAAAAGACGGTGTTTTCGGCGCAAAATCCCCAAACCCAATGCTTCCGGGAATATCGGAAATATCCGCATCAGACTGGGTGTAGGGAACCACCACCACTTTTTCAATGGCGGGAATTTGGGCCAGGACCTGTTTGACCCGGTCCAGGCAGCTAATGGCCTTTCCCTTGAAAAAATAACCGTCTGCCGTAAACAGTACCCGCGGCTGGATCTGGCCGAATCGGTCCAAAACACCCTTGATGCCAAAATCCGGGGAACAGGAAGACCAAACCGCGCCCAGGCTGGTGGCAGCCAGCATGGCGATGATGGCTTCGGGCATATTGGGCATAAATCCCGCAACCCGGTCACCCGGCGCAATGCCCATTTCTTTCATGGCACCGGCGGTCCGGCCAACGGCCTCATACAGCTCCTTATAGGAAAGCGTTCGCCGGACCGTATCTTCTCCCCGAAAAATCAGGGCGGTTCGGTCATCCCGAAACCGGAGCAGGTTTTCGGCAAAATTGAGCTGGGCCCCGGAAAACCAGTTTGCCCCGGGAATTTTTTGGGGATCGTCAACAATTTCGGTCGGCTGGGCGGATGCGATGATATCCTCGAACCGCCACAGGGCCTGCCAGAAATCCGCGATATGCGTCACCGACCATTGCCACAGATCTCCATATGCGGAAAAATTTTTCCCATAATCCCGGTTTACCTGATCCATGAAGGCCGTCATGTTGGACTTGGCGATTTTTTCCGGTGAGGGTTCCCACAATTTTTCTGCCATAATTAACTCCCTTCTTGGGCTATTGGGGGAAAGGATCGGGGTGAGGGGCTGAAAATCTGGCAGCCTTAAAATCGGAAATTGCCGAAGGCCGGATCGCCGATGGGCCTGAGCAGACTTACTTCAAAGGCCATGGCCAGCCAGTCGCGAACATCTGAAAATTTCAGCACCGCATCACTGAGCAGTCTGGACGCACAATAAAACGGATGGGCTTCGCCGTCGTATTTGGCAATCATTTTTTCCTGAAAGGCTGCTTTTTCCTCGGGGCTCATGGGGTCTTCTTTGCGCGCCCGCTTCTGGGTTTCGATAGAAAGCAGAACGCCGGCAGCGCTTCTGCCGCTCATGACGCCGGTCCGGGACCGCATGGTGTGGAACAGAAAATTGGGCTTGTATCCCCTGCCGCACATGCCGTAATTGGCCGCGCCGTTATCCGGGCCGATCACCAATTGAATTCGGGGAACCTGGGCGCAGGAAACCGCGCGCACCATGTTGGAACCGTATTTGCCGATACCCGCATGTTCGGATTCAGACCCCACCATGTATCCCGGCGCATTCTGAACAAAGAGCAGGGGGATTTTTTCCTGGCTGCACCGGACAATCCACTCTGCCGCTTTTCTGGCGGATTCGGCAAAAATGATAGACACGGAATTGGATGCCACCACGCCCACCGGAATCCCCTTGATGCGGATTTTTCCCGTAATGATGTTGTCCCCCCGGCCCGGCGCATAGTCGTGTTTGTATTCATGAAAAATGCTTTCGTCAGCAATGGCCCGGATCACGCTCCGGCCGTCGATGCTTTTGTTCAGGGCCTCAGGCAGAATATCATACAGAGACGTGGCCGATACTGCCGGCGGGCATTCCGGGTACCGCTGGATGCTGAGTGACTGGGGCGGTTCCATGGACAGAATGTCGCGCACCCGGGAAATGGCTTCTGCCTGATTGCGGCAAAAATGGTCCGCGCCGCCGGAAATCTGGGTATGGACCCTGGCCCCACCCAGATCTTCGGCGGAAATCACTTCACCCGTGGCCATTTTGACCAAAGGCGGACCGCCCAGAAACGAGTAGGACATGTTTTCGATCATGATGGACTGGCAGGCCATGAAAACAATGTACGCCCCGCCTGCCGTGTTGCCGCCGGTGCTCAGGGTGATTTGCTTCAGGCCCATGGCAGACATGCGGGCCATATTGTAAAACATGGACCCAAAATGTCCGTCATCTGGAAATACATCCGCCTGCATGGGCAGAAACGCGCCACCGGAATCCGCGATATAAACGCAGTTGAGGCCGCATTGTTCTGCAATGGCCTGGGCCCGCATATGTTTTTTAAGGGTAATGGGAAAATAGGACCCGGCCTTTACCTGGCTGTCATTGGCAAAAATCATGGTCCAGTTGCCGTTAATTTTTCCGATTCCCGTTACAACGCCTCCGCCAGGGACATCTTTGATGTTGCCGGGATAATTAACCCCGAATCCGGCCAGACTGCTCAGCTCATAAAATCGGGTTTCAGGGTCCACCAGCATCTGGATCAGCTGACGGACCGGTTTTTTCCCCTGCCGGGTCAGGGCCTCCACTGCTTTGGGGCCACCCGGAAACATGGCTTGGGCCAATCGCTCATCCAGCGTCTTTTCCTCATTTTCCCAGAAAATCCGATTTTCAGTCATTGTCTTCTCCGATGATAAGCGGTGATTATAAGGAATCGGTAAAACTGGAATCTGCCGGCCGACCGGTAGTCCTTGTGCCATACCAATCCGCCGTCTTGTATGTGGAAACACCGATGAAGCGGCGTCATGTATGGGCAAGGGCGGAAGAGGAGAAAATAAATTGCCTACCTGCCGGTCGACAGGCTCATGTTTACTGTATCCTTAAGACCGTTGTCAAGAAAAAATTCAGCTTGTTCACGGCGTCAAAAAAAGGAACGCCGAAAGAACTTTCAACCACCGGATTTTTCACACAAATGGTGAACAGTGTGGTAAAATAAAGCCATTTCTCAAAATGTCTTGACACCTGCGCCCCGGCCTGTCAACGGGCCGGCGCTTTGTTTTCATACTGGCGGAAGATTCCCATGATCACTCTGTTTTCAAAAAAATGCAAAAAACAAGAGGGTCTGAGCACGCCCCAGCAGGCCCTTTCCCGGATTGAGCCGGGGATGAACATTTTTATCGGCACTGGCGTGGCCGAGCCCCGTACCCTGATCAAGGCCATTATGGCCTCAAAGGATACCAATCTGCAGGATCTCACCTTAATTCAGATCCTGAGTCTTGGGGATGCCATTTCCCTGGACGCCCTCAGGTCCGGAAAATTCCGGCTGAAAACCTTTTTTTCCGGATGGGTGGCCAGCGATGCCATTTCTTCCGGGGATGTGGATCTCATTCCCAGCCGGTTTTCAACCATTCCCAGCCTGATCAACAACCGACAGGTGCCCGTTGACGCCGCCATTTTTCAGATAACGCCGCCGGATGAAAACGGGCTGTGCTCTCTGGGCGTATCCGTGGATGTGAGCCGTCAGGTCATGACACGGGCCAAGCTCATTATCGGCGAGGTCAATCCGGATGTGCCGCGTACTGGTGGCGATACCTTTGTGCACATCAGCGAATTTTCCGTTCTGGTGGAAAGCTGTGATCCCCTGCCGCTTTTCCCGGTCCTGCCGGTGCAGCCGGTGTTCGACCGGATTGCCGCCCATGTGGCATCGGTCATTGAGGATGGCAGTTGTCTGGCGTTTGGAACGGGGCCCCTATATGATGCCTTGCCCGCCCATCTGAAAAACCGAAAGCATCTGGGCATTCATACCCCCTTTATCACCGATGCGGTCATGGAACTGATCAACAGCGGCGCGGTGAGCAACCGGCGAAAAACCACTTTTCGCGGGAAATCCCTGACCAGCTATGCACTTGGCTCCAAGGATCTGATGAAATGGCTGGACCGTAACCCCATTGTGGAATTCCAGAGTATCGACAAAGTGTTCAACCCCTTTGAAATTGGTCGAAATTCCAGATTTATTACAATTTTTCCCGCCCGGAAAGTGGACCTTTCCGGCCGTATTGCCATGCACATCGGAAAAAGCAGCACCCTGTCCGGTCCCGGACAGGCCATGGATTTTTTTAATGGGGCAGAGGGCTCTCCTGGCGGATTCACCATTTTTGCACTGCCGAGCCGAAACCTGAATGACGAGCGCAATATCCAGGTTTCCATTGAGGCTTTCCCAAATCTGATGAATGTTCCGGACTCCGTGAACATGATCGCAACAGAATACGGCATTGCCTCTCTGTCCGGCCGGACCCTGCGGGAGCGTGCCCAGGCCCTCATTGAAATTGCCCATCCGGACGATCGTCTCGCCCTGGTGGAAGAAGCCAAAGCCCGTCACATCATCTACGCGGACCAGATTTTCCTCAAGGCCAGCTGCCATTTGTACCCGTCGGAACTGGCCGAACAACATGTTTTCAAAAATGATACAGTGGTTCGTTTCCGGGCCATCAAGCCGTCTGATGAAGAAGAAATGCGCCGGCTTTTCTACCGATTTTCAGACCAGTCCATTTACTATCGCTTTTTTACCCCCATCAGAACCATGCCCCACACCCGGATGCAGGAATATGTGAATGTGGATTATCAGGATACCCTTTCCATTGTGGGATTGGTGGGGCCGCCGGGCCAGGGCCGGATTATCGCCGAAGCCCGGTTTGTCCGTCATCAGGACAAACCCTATGTGGATGCGGCCTTTGTGGTGGACGAGGCGTATCAGGGCATGGGCATTGCCACCCACCTGTACCGGATGCTGGCCCAGCTGGCCCACCGGCGGGGGATACGGGGAATGACGGCCGATGTGCTGGCCACGAACCAGGCCATGCTCCGGGTGTTTCAAAAGGGCGGCTACCCGATCCGCAGCCGTTTTGAAGGCGGCAGCTATGCCCTGACCATCTCCTTTGATGCGGACAAAGAAGAATAAGGGACGGCCGGCGTAAAGTGGCAGGGCCGCAGGAAGCGCGCACCCATGATACGGAAGGGATTTTACTTTTTTTCTGCTGCGGGATGGCTTTTTTTCCTGTTGGCGGGGATTTCTTTTGCCCAGCCGGTATCTCTCCAGCAGCCGGGTGTGTATCAGGGAAAGGAGTCTGTTTCCGGATGGCTGATGAGTGAAAAGTACGATGGCATCCGAGGATACTGGACCGGCACCACCCTTGTCACCCGGACAGGAAACAAGATTCACGCACCGGAATGGTTCACCAAAGATTTTCCAGCCTTTGCCCTGGACGGCGAGCTGTGGCGGAAACGAAACGACTTTTCCTTTGTTCAAAGCACGGTACAGGATACCGTTCCCTCCGACAACTGGGCTGAAATCACCTATCAGATTTTTGACGTCCCCACCGCACCGGGCGATTTTCTCTCCCGCCTGGAGATGGCCAGAAAATGGTTTGAAACCCATCCTGCATCTCATGTGCAGATCATTCCCCAACAGATCTGTACCGGGCCGGCCCATGTTCGGGCATTTCTCGAATCCGTGGTTGCCCGGGGCGGAGAAGGCGTGGTGCTCCGGCATCCCACCATGGCGCCCCATTCCGGCCGGAGTCCTTATCTTTTGAAAGTAAAACCGTTTTCTGAAATGGACGGCGTGGTGATCGGCCATACGCCGGGCAAGGGAAAATTCTCCGGAATGACCGGAAGCCTTGTGGTGAGACTTGAAGATGGCGTTACCTTCAAGCTGGGCACCGGCCTGACACTGTCCCAAAGACGCCACCCACCACCGGTGGGATCTGTGATAACTTTTAAATATCAAGATCTTACGAAAAACGGAATTCCCCGGTTTGCTTCATTTCTCCATGAAAGAAGATAACAATTTGCGTACCGCTGCTATTCTCTTTGAGGACTATCGTTGACTTTATGGTAGTTGTCATTTAGCCTGATACTTAGCGGACGAAGATGTGACAGCAGTCATTGAGGCGGCTTTGGACCCGTCGACCAAAAATGAAGTCTTCGCTGATGCGGATATCATCCGCCGGCGGAATGCTTCGGCAACATCGGCGAGTGCCTTTTTACCCCCAAACTTTAACGTTTATGGAGGCTCCTGTGTCCAAGAAAAAAAGTAAACCCGCAACCTTTGATGCCATGGTAAAGTTCTTCATCCAAAAGTACAACCTGCCCACCAAACGGGATATCGACCTTCTCGGTGAACGCTTGGATCGACTGGAAAAGATGATCCGGACCCGTGCCGCAGTCAAAGCCGATTCTGTACAGGGGCGATCCCGGGCACGTCGTCCGGCCGGCAAACAAGGCACTGCCGCGCCTTCCAGCGCCACGGAAGTGGTTCTGTCTCTGATCCGGCAGAACAAGGCCCCGACGTCCATTTCCACCATCCGTGACCGAACCGGCTTTGATGACAAGAAACTGCGCAATATCATTTATCGTTTGAATCAGATGGGAAAAATCTCCCGGATCAACCGGGGCAGCTACAGGGCAACAGCCTAGCGCCCAACCGATTTTCATCGCGTTCCACGTTCCCCCAGAAAAAGGTTTGGAGATCAATCATGCAGACCGAAGCGGACAGCATCAACCCCGGCGTTGTCGCCGGACAGCAGAAGAACGGCTACATCGTGGACATGGTGGCGCCCCTTGCGGATATTCATGCCTGGGTGTACCGGCTCACCCATACAGCTACCGGGGCGCGCCATATCCACATCAGCACCAGCGATCCGGAAAACACATTTGGCGTGGCCTTTAAAACAGTTCCCGAAGATTCCACCGGGGTGGCCCATATTCTGGAGCATACGGTTTTGTGCGGATCCGCACGCTTTCCGGTTCGTGATCCCTTTTTTTCAATGATCAAGCGCAGCCTGTCCACTTTCATGAATGCCTTTACCGCGTCGGACTGGACCTTATATCCGTTTTCCACCCAGAACCGGAAAGACTTCTACAACCTCATGGACGTGTATCTGGACGCGGCGTTTTTCCCGCTCATGGATGACTTGAGCTTCAAACAGGAGGGTCACCGCCTCGAAGTTGAGGGCGAAGGCAAAAGTTCTCACCTGGTTTACAAGGGCGTTGTCTACAATGAAATGAAAGGGGCCATGTCTTCTCCGGATCAGGTGATGGTGCGCACCCTGCTTCGGGTTTTGTATCCGGATACCACCTACCGGTATAATTCCGGCGGCGATCCGGCAGTTATCCCTTCCCTGACCCACAGCCAGCTCAAGGCGTTTCATGCCCGCCACTACCATCCGAGCAACGCCTATTTTTATACCTACGGCAACCTTCCCTTGTCCGATCATCTGGATTTTATCCAAGACCGAGTGCTTTCCCGGTTTGAGCGGATTGATCCGCGAACCAAGGTTCCCCGGCAGCCCAGATGGACATCTGCCCGGACCTGTTCCCATACCTATCCGCTGGATCCCTGTGAAGACATCGCAAAGAAGTGTCAGGTCAGTGTGGGCTGGTTGCTTTCCGATATTGAGGACACCTTTGAAATGCTGGTGGCCTCGGTGTTGGAGCAGATCCTCATCGGTAACGCGGCCTCTCCTTTACGAAAAGCCCTGATGGACAGCGGCATGGGCACCGCACTTTCCGATGGCACGGGGTTTGACGGCGAAAACCGGGACACCCTGTTTGCCGTGGGGCTCAAGGATGTGACAGAAAAAGACGCGCCGGCCATTGAAGCCCTTGTGCTGGATACACTGAAAACCCTGGCCCAAACCGGCATTGACCCGGAGCTGGTGGAATCAGCCATTCACCAGATCGAGTTTCACCGCAAGGAAGTGACCAATACGCCGTATCCCTATGGCATCAAGATCCTCATCGCCATTGTGGGCAGCTGGCTCCATGGGGGCGATCCGGGACGGATTCTCAGTCTGGACGCGGATCTGGAGCGATTTCGCCAGTGTCTTGGGGACGGCGGGTTTCTGGAATCCCGGATTCACCGCTATTTTCTGGATAATCCCCACCGGGTCCGGCTCACCTTGGTGCCGGACACCCAGATGGCGGAAAACGAGCGGCTGCGGGTGGAAAAGGAACTGGCCGACCAACTCTCCCGCTTGGATACGGCGGCCCAGGACCGTATCCGGGAAGATGCCGCAGAACTTAAAAAGCGCCAGGAGTCACCCGAAGATATCAACTGCCTGCCCACCCTGACCCGGACCGATATTCCGGAAACGGTAACCGGTCTTGGGATTCTGCACAAAACCGTGACGCCCACCCTGTGGTCCTGTGACCAGCCCACATCGGGAATTTTTTATTTTTCCGGCGTGCTGGGAGCCGGGCACATTTCACCGGATCTTTTGCCCCTGGTTCCGTTTTTTTGTTACAGCGCCTCAAAAGTGGGGTCCGCAACCCACGATTATACCCAGGTGGCCCGCCTGATCGACCGTTACACCGGCGGTATCGGTTTTATGTCCACTGTGCACACCCGGTTTGACGGAAAGGGCGCGTGCCTGCCCTTTGTCGCCCTTTCCGGGAAAAGCCTGAATCGCAATGTGGAACCCCTTTTCTCCATTCTTCGGGAGCTGACAACCCAAGTCGTATTTTCCGATCATGCCCGGCTCCGCCAGCTGCTTCTGGAATACCAGACCCGGCTTTCATCCGCAGTGGTCCACAACGGCCATCGCCTGGCCATTTCCCTTGCTTCCCGGAATTTCTCGCCTTCTGCCCGGCTTCAGGAATTATGGGGCGGGATTCATCATCTCCGCGCCGTCAAGGCGCTTTCCGCAGATACTGACGACAAAAGCATGGCGCGGCTGGCGGACGCATTGCGACAAATCGGCAGCATTCTTTTTTGCCGGGACAATGCAAAATTGGCACTGGTGGGAGAAGCCCAGGCCCTGACCCATGCCGCTGCCCAGGCCACAGGGCTTTTTGATGCCCTGAAAAGTGCGGGTGAAAACGGTTTTTCACCGCCGGTGCTGACAGTTCCGGAAACCCTTCCGGCCGAGGGGTGGAGCACTTCCACAGCGGTTTCCTTTGTGGCCAAGGCCTTTCCCGTGGTCCGGCTGGAACACCCGGACAGCCCGGCCCTTGCAGTCATCGCCAAAATGCTCAGATCCCTTTACCTGCACCGGGAAATCCGGGAAAAGGGGGGGGCCTATGGCGGGTTTGCCCTTTACAATGCCGAAGATGGTCTTTTCAGCTTTGGCTCCTACCGGGATCCCCACATTGAAAATACCCTCAAGGTGTACCAGGGCGCATCGGACTTCATCTGCTCCGGTAATTATACGGAATCCGATGTGAACGAGGCGATTCTCCAGGTCTGCTCGGAGATGGACAAGCCCGATCCGCCCGGAACTGCGGCCAGAAAAGCTTTTTTTCGCCAGATGATCGGCCTTACCGATGAGATGCGGCTGGAAAGCCGGAAAAAACTGCTCAGACTGGACAAAGCGGCGATTCTGGCAGCGGCAGGCCGGTATTTTTCCCCTGACACCACACAATCCGCCATTGCCGTGATTTCCAGTCAGGACCAACTGGAAGCGGCCAATCCGTCCCTGCGCCGGCTGCCCGGCGGCCGCGAACTCGATCTGCGGCGTATCTGACACAGCGATAAAGCGTATCTCGTCATCAAGATTCGGTGGGATACGCAAGCCTCGGCCTTTTGGCTTTGCGCCACCACTTTTCCATCCTTCCTGTGATCTGAAACAGATTTTATGCTGGGATTTGCTTCAGGATTCCAGAAGCTTTTTCCACAGGTTCCGGACAAAGGTCCGGAGCCGCCGGAACCTGTGGGCATTGATCTGGGTGGACCGGTCAGCCAGGTTGAGGCGATGAATTGCCGACCGGTAAATCAGATAGCACTGGCGAAGGGCATGGGCGATCTGGTCTTCCAGAATGCCGGATTCCGCCAGTTCCCGGAGGAGCCGGACATTGTCGGTCCAGCGGGTGATGGAAGGATGCTCTGCTGCGTACCGAAGCACCAGGTATTGGACGAGAAATTCAATATCCACCAGGGCGCCGGGATCCTCCTTGATGTCAAATCGTCCGGGTGCGGAGGGCGGCCGGTTTTTGTGCATCCGCTCCCGCATGTCGCGAACGTCGGCTTGCAAGGTGTCCGGATTCCGGCGCATGCACAGGACCTCTTGCCGGATTTTGGAAAACGCATCCAGAAGCATGGGATCACCTGTGATGGGACGGGCCCGGATCAGGGCCTGATGCTCCCAGGTCCAGGCCTTTTCTTTCTGGTAGGACGCAAAGCTCTTCACATGGCTCACCAGAAGACCGGCGGATCCGTTGGGACGAAGCCGCATGTCAATATCGTAAAGGGTGCCGGCTGCTGTATGGGCGGAGAGCATATGGACCACCCGTTGTCCCAGGCGGGAGAAAAAGTGCGCATTGTCGATGGGATGGGCACCGCCCAGGGTTTCTCCGCCATCAGCGGCGTGGAGAAACACAAGATCCAGATCCGACCGGTATCCCAGCTCATATCCGCCCAGCTTGCCATACCCGATCACGGCAAATCCCCGGTCGCAGACGTTTGGGGAAAGGGTGCAGGCGGGCCGGCCGTGTTTTGCCACCAGATCATCCCAGCACAGATTGACGACCGCTTCCAGAATGACTTCCGCAACCCAGGTCAGATGGTCGCTGACCTTCATCAGGGGCAGCACGCTGGTGATATCTGAAGCTGCAATCCGCAGCACATTGACCTGGTGAAAAACCCGCAGCACATCCATTTTGTATTCAGGATCATCATCGGGCGTCATGGCCAGTTGGCGGACGAGCTCTTTTCGCAGGGCCTCGGCCGTGGGCGGTGTGTACAGACTGCCGGTGTTGAGGAGTTCGTCCAGCAGTACGGGATGACGACCGAGAAAATCGGCAATCCAGGGACTTGCGGCCATGAGTCGGATCAGATGATCCAGAACCACCGGGTATTCGGTGAGCAGGGAAAAATAGCTGATCCGCTGCTGGATCTGGCGGAAGAGGTTCAGCACCCGGTCCAGGATGACGCCGGGATGATGATGCCCTGAAAGCATGTCCAGAATCCGGGGCATGAGCCGGTCCAGTCGCCGTTTTCCGGTTTCGGTCAGGGTCCGAATGCCGGGCTCGGATTTGAAGGCCGTAAGGGATTCAGAGATGGCGCCGCTGTCCGGCATGCCCCCCTTTTCCAGAAGCTGGCGGCATTCATCTGGGGTCAGCGACAGGGTCCAGGCATCGACAAACCGGATGTCCAGAGACGGAAGGGGTGTTTTTCCGTGTGTGGCCTCGGCGTCTGATTCCAAAAGTCCGGCAAAATGGGTTCGGACCTTGTGGCGGTGATGTTCCAAAACCCCATAAAACGCATCCCAGGAAGAAAATCCCATGGACCGGGAAAGGGCCAGGCGGGACAAGGGATCGCCCGGCAAGGCATGGGTTTGCTGGTCATTTTCTTCCTGGAGCCGGTTTTCGATGTTCCGTAAAAATCGATAAGCGTCTGTCAGTTCCCGGCAGACCGCCATGGGGATAATGTCTTCATGGGCCAGAACCTCCAAAATGGTTTGAATGGCCGGATGCCGGAGCGCGGGGAAAATACCGCCGCGGATCAGCTGAAATATCTGGCCGAAAAACTCGATTTCCCGAATGCCGCCGCTTCCCAGCTTGATATTGGTGTCAAGCTTTTTCCGTCGGACTTCGGCGGTGATGTTGGCTTTCATTTCCCGCAAGGATTCAAAGGCGCCAAAATCTAGATACCGGCGGAAGACAAAGGACCCCAGATGGCTCAGCAGCACATCGCCATCCACTGGATCGCCGGCAATCACATGGGCTTTGATCAGGGCGTAGCGCTCCCATTCTCTGCCTTGTGTGTGGTAGTAATCTTCCATGTGGTCAAAGGACATGACGATGGGGCCGCCATCGCCATAGGGCCGCAGCCGGGTGTCCACACGAAAGACAAACCCGTCCACCGTGACCTCGCCGATGGCCTGAATCAACAGCCGGCACAATCGGGTGAAAAACACGTCATTGGAAACGCTCCGGGTCCTGCCGTGGGTCTTTCCGTCAGCTGGAAAAGCAAAAATCAAATCAATATCAGATGAGAAATTCAGCTCCGCTGCGCCGAGTTTTCCCATGCCCAGCACCACCAGCCGCTGGTCCCGGCCGTTTTCATCTTTGGGTACGCCAAGCGCTTGACACAGGTGGGTGTACAGAAGATTCACGGCGCTGTTGACTGCCGCTTCGGCCAGGGCGGAAATATCGGCCATGGTTTCATCCAGGGTGCTGATACCGGAAAGATCCCGTACCGCAATCCGCACCATTTCCCGTCGCCGGAATACGCGGAGAGCGGTTTTTAGCGGCGGCATGACAGCATCGGAAGATCCTGGCGGAATCTCGTATGTGGCCGCCTCAACCTGTCGGGTCACTTCATGATGGGTCTCGTCGGGTGTGCAGGAGCGGAACAGATCCGCGCTGTCAAGAAGATCGGCCGTCATCTGGGGGTGACAAAGACAGGTTGAAAAAACAAATTCGCTGAAGCCAACAGCCTGCCGCAACGCGCGGACGCCATCGGCCTCGGAGGAAAGCGTATGTCCGCAATTTTCCATTTCCGCGCACAAGGCGGCCCATCGCTCATTTTTCCGGGATTGCAGTTGCGCATGAAGGGATACGGTCATGGGAAAATCGGTCTTTCTGTCAGGGCTGCATGGGTTGGGGAGCTGATATGGACATAAAATTCAATCTTATACGCGATGAGTCGGTTTTTTCCAAGACTGGGGGTGTTTTGCAGGGATTTGTCGGTTGTAGGAGTGAACATCAGTCTGTTTTTAAAATTGTATTCATTTTTTTTGTAAAATTTTATATGTAAATTATGTTTTTCATCGGTACGGAAAATTTCAACCGAACATTCACAATACGAACCCCATACGAAAGGATCGACAGATGGCATCCCCAAAAGCATCTCCCTACACGGTCGGACTGGACAAAACGCCCGCCAATTATGTTCCCCTGTCACCGCTGACATTTATTGACCGCTCGGCCAGCATTTATCCGGACCATCCTGCGGTTGTCCATGGAAAACGCCGCTATACCTGGAAAGAGACGTACCGCCGCTGCCGGAAGCTGGCTTCGGCCTTGACAAAGCTGGGCATCGGAAAGCTGGATACCGTGTCTGCCGTGCTGCCCAACACCCCGGAAATGGTTGAATGCCATTTTGGCGTTCCCGGATGCGGGGCTGTGCTCAACACCATCAACACCCGGCTGGATGCAGACACCATCGCCCTGATTCTGAAGCACGGGGAAGCCAAAGCCCTGATCACGGATCGTGAATTTTCCGAAACTGTCGCTCAGGCGGTCAGGCTGGCGGGCCTGCCGGATCTGATCGTGATCGATGTGGACGACCCGGAATATGAGGGTCCGGGTCAGCGTATCGGCAGCCTGGAATATGAAGCGCTGGTGGATTCGGGCGATGAAACCTTTTCCCTGGTCACACCGGATGACGAATGGGACGCCATTTCGCTCAATTACACGTCCGGCACCACCGGCGCCCCCAAAGGCGTTGTGTATCACCATCGCGGGGCGTATCTCAATGCCCTGAGCAATATTGTCAGCTGGGGCATGCCGCCGCATTCGGTTTATCTGTGGACGCTGCCCATGTTCCATTGCAATGGCTGGTGTTTCCCGTGGAGCATTGCCGCCAATGCAGGAACGAACGTCTGCCTGCGGAAGGTGGAGGCGGGTCTGATTTTTGATAAAATCCGGGATCATGGCGTCACCCATTACTGCGGCGCGCCCATTGTCCACGCCATGCTGGCCAGTGCGCCGGAATCCATGCGCCAGGGGATCAGCCACACGGTGTATGGCTCAGTGGCCGCTGCCCCGCCGCCGGCCGCGATGATCAAGGGAATGGCGGACATTGGCTTTGATCTGACCCATGTTTACGGCCTGACCGAAGTCTATGGACCTGCCGCCGTATGTGCCAAACACAAAAGCTGGAATGATCTTCCCCTTGCCGAACAGGTCCGGTTAAACGGCCGCCAGGGCGTGCGCTATCATGCCCAGGAGGCGGTTACGGTTCTGGATGTGGAAACCCTTGCACCTGTGCCGTGGGATGGGAAAACCCTGGGAGAGGTCATGTTTCGGGGCAATATCGTCATGAAGGGCTATCTGAAAGACAAAGCCATGACCGATGAGGCTTTTCGCGGCGGGTGGTACCACACCGGCGATCTGGCTGTGATCGAGCCGGACGGGTATGTGAAAATCAGGGACCGTTCCAAGGATGTGATTATTTCCGGCGGTGAGAATATTTCGTCCATTGAGGTGGAAGATGTGCTGTACAGTCATCCGGCGGTGCTCACCGCAGCGGTGGTGGCCGCGCCGGATGAAAAATGGGGGGAGGTGCCCTGTGCCTTTATCGAACTTCGCCCTGGGGCCAAGGCCACCGAAGCGGATCTGATTGCCTATTGCCGGGAGCATCTGGCCCGGTTCAAGGTGCCGAAAAAGATCATATTTTCCGCCATTCCCAAAACTTCCACCGGAAAAATTCAGAAATTTACCCTCAGGGACCAGGCAAAGTCCAAGGCGTCATTTGAATAAGGCTTTGGGGCCGGACCCTATGGATCCGGCCCGATCCTCGCTTTTCGGATTTATCTGGATGGCGAGATCTCCCGCGCCCGTGGAACACCTTCTCCGGGCGCGGCTTTTTGGGTGATTTGCGGTTTCGTATTCATCAAAGCCGATGAATTTCCATTCTCAATTCAGTGGGGGAGACGGCCGAAGATGTGGCCAACACGACGCCCCACCCCTTGGTGCCCCCGGCAGGAATCGAACCTGCGGCACATAGATTAGGAATCTATTGCTCTATCCACTGAGCTACGGGGGCAAAATCAAAATAATCAGGCGGGCACCCTTTTCGGATGAGACAAAGTGTGCCGGTGTATTAGGTCAAACCCGCCTTCTTTGCAAGTATTTTCGAGAGTGTTCACGCAAAGACAGAAAACGCGTTTTCACATGCAAAGAGGTAAATTTGTATTGCCCTGAAATCCATGGCGGACGACTGAATGCCAAACCATCGGGAAAAGACGAGCCGGAAAACCAATGATACCGCTTCAGCGGATGAATCTGATGTCGATTAAAACAATTGTGCTCAGCGTGATAATATACTATCGCCATATCGATAGATTACCGTGCTGACACCCCAGTTTCGAAAACAGGTGGTTTTTAAAACCGCCTTTTTTAACGCATGTATTCGGAGGTCAAGGCGTATGGGAAAAACCATTGCCCAGAAAATATTTGATGATCATCGCATCAACAGCCCGGATTCCGATATCCAGGTGATTCGGCTGGACGCGGTCTTCTGCCATGAAATCACGACACCGCCGGCCATTGTGGACCTGGAAAGGCGCGGCAAAGATCGGGTGTTTGACCCGTCCCGCATCAAAGTGGTCATCGACCACGTGTCGCCGGCCAAGGACGCCAAAACTGCGGTTCAGGGAAAAATTCTGCGGGACTGGGCCCGCCGCCATCAGATTACGGATTTTTTCGACATCGGCCAAAATGGCGTCTGCCACGCCCTTTTTCCTGAAAAAGGATTTGTCCGGCCCGGATACACCATCATCATGGGCGACTCCCACACCTGTACCCATGGGGCATTCGGCGCCTTTGCCGCAGGAGTGGGCACAACAGACATTGAGGTGGGCATTTTAAAGGGCGTGTGTGCCTTCAAAACCCCGGAAACCCTTCGCATCAACATCACCGGCCATCTGGCGGACGGCGTGTTTGCAAAGGACGTGATCCTTTCCATTATCCAGCGCCTGGGGGTCAGCGGCGCCACCCATAAAGTCATTGAGTTTGGCGGTCCAGTGGTGGCGGCCATGGACATGGAATCCCGCATGACCCTGTGCAACATGGCCATTGAAGCGGGCGGAACCTGCGGCATCTGCGCGCCTGACCGTGTCACCGCTGACTATCTGTGGCCCTTTATCAAAGACGCGTATGCGTCTGTCGAAGCGGCGATGGCGGATTTTTCCAGATATCTTCCCGATGCGGACGCTACGTATACAGACATTCTGGAACATGATGTGTCCTCCCTTTCTCCGCTGACCACCTTTGGTTACAAGCCGGATCAGGTCTGTCCGGTCCATGAGATGGCCGGAACCCCTGTGGATCAGGTGTATATCGGCTCCTGTACCAACGGCCGCATCAGCGACCTTCGCATTGCCGCATCCATTCTGGCCGGTCGACGGATTCATCCTTCTGTCCGGGCCATTGTTTCCCCGGCCACGCCAGAGATCTATAAAAAAGCGCTGGCAGAAGGGCTTATCCAGATTTTTATGGATGCGGGCGTGTGCGTGACCAATCCCACCTGCGGGGCCTGCCTGGGCATGAGCAACGGGGTCCTGGCCGAAGGAGAGGTCTGCGCCTCCACCACCAACCGGAATTTCAACGGGCGTATGGGAAAGGGCGGCATGGTGCATCTGATGAGTCCGGCCACAGCCGCAGCCACTGCCCTTTCCGGCAGCATTGCCAACTCACCGCTGTTCAGCGAGAAAGGAACGAGCGAAAAATGAAATCCTTTGGCGGAGAAGTGCTGTTTCTGGACCGGTCGGACATCAATACCGATGAAATTCTGCCGGCCAGGTATCTTACGGAAATTTCACGGGAAGCCCTGGGCCCGAATCTTCTGGAAGATCTCAAGCTGGAAGGGTTTGACCCCAAGGCGGACATTTCCGGAAAGGCGGTGATCGTCACCCGGGCCAATTTCGGCTGCGGGTCGTCCCGCGAACATGCGCCCTGGGCCCTGGAAGTCAATGGTATTGATCTGGTTGTTGGGGAGAGTTTTGCGCGGATTTTTCGTCAGAATATGTACAATTGCGGCATGATGGCCGTGGAATTGCCTGCCCAGACCATTGACCACCTGTTTTTACGCTTTGCGGGTAAAAAAACAACGGCCAGTGTTGATATGGAAAAGCATACCATCGTGTTTTCAGCAGATGGCGCATCTGAGACGGTTTCTTTTTCCATTTCCGGATTTGACCGGGAGCTGGTGGCGGCCGGCGGATGGCTGGAATATGCGGACGCCCATTATTGAAGCTGACATTGGGGCGGATTCTGAACCCAAGGGGTTTGGTTTTAAACACCCACGTGTTTTATCGATTTGTCTTCTTTTTGGATCAGAACCATGGCCGGCAGAATGATTGCCACGCCGATAAGGGTTTTCAGGGGCGGAAGGCCTTGGCCGAGTCCCAGGTTGATGAGAATCACCAGCGGCGGATACAGATAGGAGTAGGCCGTGACACGTGTGGGCCCCAATCCCAGGGTGGCCCATTGGGTGATGAAAAAGGTGACAATGGTGGTAAAAATGGCCAGATAAACAATGCCGACCCAGACTTTTTCCGGAATTTGGGCCCAGGGGCAGGTGATCAGGGCAGGCGTGCTGAACAGAAAAAGCCAGAAGGCGCCGGTGGCCATGGTCCAGAAGGTCATGACTGCCATGGGCTCGTCCCGGTGAAGGAGCCGGATCAACGGGCCATACAGGGCCATGCACAGGCAGGCACCTAAAAAAATCAGATCGCCCTGGTTGAAGGACATGGCGATCAGGCGGGAAAGATCGCCGCTGAGAATCACCCACAGGGCACCGAAAAGGGCCAGGAGCAGAGCCAGGATACGGCTTGTTCCCGCTTTTTCTCCCAGCAGGAACCAGCTGAAAATCCCCGCAAGACCTGGCGTAATGGTGAACAACGCGCCGGTGTGAAGGGGGTCGGTGTAGCGCAGGGCAATAAAGGTCAGCCAGAAAAACCCTGCCAGACAGGCGCTGAGCAGGCTGTATCGGAGAACTCCCCGAATGCCGGGAAACCGGATACCGAATTTCCGGTGGACATAGGGCGCGAAAAGCACGGTTGCCAGAAGAAAGCGAATGGCATTCAAAGCGCCGGAGTCCATGAACGGCGTGATGGTTTTACCCACGGGAAAAGAAGTGGCCACCAGAAAAGACGCCAGAAGCATGCCGGCATGGTAGCGCCAGTTTGATGCGGGAGAAGATGAAGATGGAAACGGCGGCGGTGTGATCATGGGCAGTTCCGACTCTTTTCGTTTTGATCTGATGCTTCACAATATCACGCATTGCACGCGTTCCAAAGACCTGATACGTTTTTTTGTCTTTCCGCTTCTTTCCCAAAAGACAGTGAAAAAGCCTTAAAGGTAAATAAAAACAGCTCACCCCCTGTGTGAAAGGAAATCCGATGCAACCCATCGTTTTTTTCAAAGGGTTCATGGTGCTACGGAAAAAGAAGCTGTTGAAATGGCCACTTGGATCTTGCGGAAATGGATGAAAAATTAAAACATGATCTGCCGATTTCGTCGACGCGGCATGGGGCTGGGGTTTCCGGGACTTGAAGCAGCTTTCACACAAAACAGGAAAATAACCGGCGGGATTGACGATCGGTGCCCCTGCCCGATAATGTCTGGCTGCATCATTTTGGCGCTGATCATAGGATTAAGACATTTCCCTTAAAAGCCAACTTAACGCGCGTGGAGAAAAAGAATGACAGAAAAACCGGCACTGATCATCATCGACATGGTAAAGGACACCTTTGACGAATCCCACCATTTCCCCATCACGGCCACGGCCAAAAAACTGGTTCCGCCCATCAATCGCCTGATTGCCGAATTTCGGAAACACAGCTGGCCCGTTGTGTTTTCCACAGACGCGTTTCAGGAAGATGATTTTTTCTTCAAAGGCCGGATGAATCCCCATTCCATCGCCGGGTCCAAAGGCGCGGAAGTGGCCGATGAACTGGACATGCAGCCCGAGGATTTGTGGCTTCCCAAACCCAGATTTTCGGCCTTTTTCAAAACCGATCTGGATGCCTGGCTAAAAAGCCGGAATGTGACCCTGTGCGCGGTGGGCGGTATTGCCACCCAGTTTTGTGTCTTGGCAACGGTTATGGATGCCCTGTGTTATGAATACAAGGCGGTTTTTCTGGAAGACTGCTCCGCCACCTGGTCTGACGAGGCCCACCAGCAGGTACTGGGCAATTATCGCCGCAATCCCCTGGACCCGTTGCTGCGTGTCATGACATCCGAAAAGCTGGTGGCCTCATTAGACAGTATCCCCTGATTGAATAGAACCATTTAAATTTATTATACAAAATAAAACTTTTTGCTTTATAAAGATGAAATGATTTCGGAGAGTGTTCACCTTAAGGATAGAAAAGATTTACACAAAGGCAGCATTTAAAATGCAAATTTGCTTCTTTGCGTGTGAACACTCTCGCTCCACCTTCCCGTTGGGCGTGGGAAATCCGGTTTCCTCATAAAAGGATTTCTCCGTCCATAAATTCATCAAGCCCCGCCCCCGAGGGCTCCAGCATCCAGTTGCGGCAGGCCTGCCAGTTTTCCCATGGAAACGCTTCAGTCCGTCTTGCGGGCCACTTCCAGCGCCACGGCCCGATCGTCCCGGCTCTCGCCCGCCTGGTCAGTTTATTGCAGGCCAGCACGCACCAGATTTTGTGGGGAAAACGATGGTGAGGGGCACCGTTCCGGTTAAATGGAAATACGGTCCTTGTTACGCTCCCAGCATTTGGGGCCGATTCCCTTGACATTCATGATGTCTTCGGGTTTTTCAAAGGAGCCGTAGGTTTTCCGGTGTTCAATGATGCGTTTGGCAATGGCCGGTCCAATACCGTCCAGGCGGACCAGTTCTTCTTCTGTTGCCGTGTTGATATTGATGGTATTACTGCTTTTTGTTTCAATGGCCGTTGCTTCTGCAGCATTGTCCTTTTTCGTCTCAGCCGCCTCTGATTCTGCAGCAAAGCAGACCCCTGCGGAAAAAACCATCAGCCATACCATGCACACCACCTGAACGATTTGTTTTTGCAATGAATACTTTTTCATAAGTCACCGCCTTTAGTTGTATGGGTTTTTGATTATGAACCATCTTCATTTCAATGATCATGTTTTGTTTGTCAAGTAAAAATATACTGCACCGCTTCGATAAAATACCATTTTAAACGCGGCTTTATTCAATTTCCGTCATTCCTGTGCAGGCTGGACCCTGCCTACGCAGTGACAATGAAGGTAAATAAAAAAACAGCTTAATGGCGTTGTTGCGTATAGCGTTTGGCAGCGCCGATGGAAACGTATGCAAGCCGATTTTTGAAAAAAAGAGAGAGCACAGCGGGTTCTCCGCGATAAAATCAAAGGCCAAAGAAAATTTAGTTGGCTTAAAAACATCTTGAGCTTGACAACCCTTGTTATTGGTTTTAATACCACTGATATTTTTTGGTTTAACGAAACATCCATTTTTGTCGTTCAGGAGAATCCATGTCAACCATCGCTCAACCCTGCACCACCCTTTCATCTCTTCAGAAAAACCAACGCGGCATTATCCGCCACTGCAATGCGGACGGCCTGCTTAAACAAAAACTCATCAGCATGGGATTTGTGCCAGGAGTAGAAATCCTCATGGTGCGAAACGCGCCCCTGCGGGATCCCATCGAAATATCACTTCAGAATTACCTGGTGACCCTTAGAAGAAACGAAGCCCGGTTGATTGAGGTGCTGGCTCTATGATCAGTGTTGCCTTTGCCGGTCAGCCCAATTGCGGCAAATCCACCATTTTTACCCTGCTTTCCGGTGTCAACCAGCATATCGCCAATTATCCCGGCGTTACGGTGGACAAGAAAAGCGCTTCCCTGAAATACGAGGGGGAGACATTTCAACTGGTGGATTTGCCCGGCACCTATTCCTTCAGCACCTATTCCATGGAAGAGCGGGTGGCCAAACGCTTTTTGCTGGATGAAGGCACGGACATCATTGTCAACATTGTGGATGCGTCCAACCTGAAGCGGAGCCTTTATCTCACTTTTCAGCTTCTGGAACTGGGAAAACCCTTGGTCGTTGTGCTCAACATGATGGACGTGGCCAAACGCCGGGGCGCACACATTGATACGGAAAAACTTTCATCCCTCTTGGGCGCACGGGTGGTCTGCGCCATCGGCGCCAAGGGAATCGGACGCAATGACATTCTCCAGGCGATTCTGGCGGCAAGCCACGAAACCGTAAAAAACACCGAACCTTTTGAATCCGGCCCCTTCACCCCCGAAGCTTTTAAAATCGACTACAGCGTTCTTGAGCCCCATATCGCGGCCATAGAAACTCTTTTTCATGAACAAACACCCTTTTCCCGGCGCTGGCTGGCCATCAAGGCCCTTGAGGGGGATGATGTGGTGCTGGAAAAAACAGGGGTTCCAAAAGATACCATTGCGCCCCATGTTCAGGATGCCGAGGCCAAAGGGGACAGCGACGTGGACCAGATCATCGCGGGCATCCGCTATGACCTGGCGGCCCGAATATATGGTGCGTGCGTCACTGAAAAATCCGGACAAAGCGATCTTTTTACCGCCCGGATGGACAGGGTGATTCTCAATCCATGGCTGGCCTTTCCCATCCTGGGCCTTGTCATTGTGCTGATCTATCAGCTCTCTATTGTCAGCGGCTACAAACTCACCGACTATTCCTGGCCGCTTCTGGCTGCCGTCAAAAACCAGGTGATCGCGTGGCTGCCCGCACCGCAGTTTATTGATGTGCCGCTCTTAACGGATTTCGGCATCTGGATGACCAACAGTGTGCTGGCCCTTTTGAATTATCTTCCGATCTTCCTCATTCTTTTCGCCCTGATCGCCATTCTGGAGGATGTGGGGTACATGCCCCGCATGGCCTTTATTCTGGACCGCATTTTCAAGCGGTACGGCCTGCACGGCCAGTCCACCCTGCCCTTGGTACTGGGCGGTGCTTTTGTGGGCGGGTGCGCGGTTCCCGGCATCATGGCCACCAAGGGCATTGCCGATGAACGGGCCCAGCTGGCCACGATCCTGACGGTTCCCTACATGAACTGTCTGGCCAAGGTTCCCTTTTATACCTTGCTTCTGGGCGCATTTTTTGAAGGCCACATGTCCCAGATGATGTTTTATATCTCAACGGTCACCCTTTTTATCGCCCTGATCATCGCCAGGCTCCTCACTTCGGTATTTTTGAAAAACCGGGAAACCGCGCCCTTTGTGATGGAGCTTCCCGCCTATCACCTGCCCACGCTCAAGGGCGTGGTGCTCAAGGCGTTCCAGCGCGTCTGGCTGTATATCAAAAAGGTCATGACCATTGTGGTGGCCGTGGCTGTGGTGCTTTTTGTTCTGCTCCAGTATCCGGGGGTGCCGGCTGAAAAAATGGCCGGATTCCGGGAAAGGGCTGATGCGGAGCTGAAAAAATTCACCGATATATCAGAAAAAACCGCCTATCACGACGTGCTGGACCCGCCGGAAAAAATATACACCCTCATCAACGCCTATGATGGTTACCGGGCCAAGCGCATGCAGGCCAAGTCTGGGGCAGCCACAGCTGCTGTGGATGCGGCATTCAAAACCACGTATCCGGATCTTTTTCCCATTCTCCGGGGTGAAGACAGTGACGCCAAAAAACTGAACCGGGCGATTCGAAATCTTTCCACGGTCAATAAACAGATTCAGGTTGCCATTAAAAACGAAAAAATAACGAACTCCTTTCTGGGCAGCCTGGGACGCATACTGGAGCCGGTAACCCGGTTTTCCGGTTTTGACTGGCGGGTGAATGTGGCTTTTTTAAGTTCCTTTGCCGCACGGGAAAGCGCGGTGGCCACCCTTGGCGCTATCTATGAAAAAGGCAAAACCGATATCAGCCCCGAAGCCGCACTGGCCGAAGACGGGGCTTATACACCGGTCCACGCCGCCGTCATGCTGATCTTCATGCTGCTCACGCCGCCGTGTATTGCCTCCATGGTCGTGGTCAAGCTCCAGACCGGTTCCTACCGCTGGATGCTCTTTGCCATTTTCTTTCCCGTAACCATGGGAATTATCCTGTCCGCGCTGTTCTTTTTCCTGGCGATCCAGTTTGGCTGGACCGGTGTGGAAACCATGCGCGGTTTTTACCTTGTGGTTGTCCTCATTGCCGTATTGACGGGCCTTCTCAGCCCGAAAAAATCAGATTCGCATCAATCTCTCCCCTTATTATAGAAAGGAAACGCAACATGAAAAAAATTTTTGCCCTTTGCCTGGTTTTTGTTTTTTCCTCAGCGCCGGCCTTTGCCCATACAGCACTGATGTCCTGCTTTGACGAAGGCGACGGTACCATCACCTGCGAAGGTGGTTTCAGTGACGGCAGCAGCGCCAGTGGTGTGGATGTCCGGGTGGAGCAGAACGGCAAAGCCATTCACTCCGCCAAATTCAGCGAGACCGGCGACATCAATTTTACCAAGCCCAGCGGCGACTATGTGGTGATTTTTGATGCCGGAAAAGGCCACGGCGTGGTGGTTGACGGCAAAGACATCACGGAATAACCCGAAAACACAGGATACGGCCGGACAGGCGGCACACCGGGTGTTTTCCTTTCGGTCCGACACTTTCCCTCTGTTTTATTACTGCACCAGAAAGGCGTATCATGAAAAAACTCATCGTTACTCTTGCAGCCGGCTCCATCTTTTTTGCATCCACGGCATTCGCCCACTTTCAGATGCTTTACACACCCGAATCCGCACTGACAAAAGGCGGAACCCTTCAGCTTCGCCATGTGTTTACCCACCCCTTTGCCGATGAACACACCATGGACATGGGCAAACAGCATGACAGCCAAACCCTTTTGAAACCCGAAGCGTTTTACGGGGTTCACAAAGGGAAAAAAACCGATCTGATGGGTACGCTGAAGGAAATCAGCTTCAAGGGCAATGCCAATGCCGGTCAGGCGTTTGCCTCGGAATACCGGGCCAGAGGCATGGGCGATCATGTGCTCGCCATGGTTCCTGCGCCCTATTATGAAGCCAATGAAGATGCCTATATTCAGCAGATCACCAAAACCATCGTCAACGTGGCCGGCCTTCCCACGGATTGGGACAGCGAGCTGGGACTTAAGGCGGAAATCGTTCCCCTGACCAAACCCTACGCCATCTGGACCGGGTCCACTTTTTCCGGCATTGTGAAATCAGCCGGAAAACCGGTTCCCTTTGCGGAAATTGAAGTGGAATACCTCAACCACGATGTGGATGTAGAGAAAAACGCCATGGGCCCGGCCAACGTCAAAGCGCCCCAGGACAGCTTTGTGACCATCGGCATCAAGGCCGACCAGGACGGCAAATTCACCTTTGGTATTCCCAAGGCCGGATGGTGGGGATTTGCCGCGCTGGGTGCCGGCCCGGATACGGAATACAAAGGCAAGGAGCTCAGCCAGGATGCCGTGATCTGGGTTCAGGCCAGAGACATGAAATAAGTATTGTTTGCAAAAAAACGATGCCCGCCAGAAGCTTTCTCCCTCTCCCCCGATATTATCTTTTGGGGGAGAGGGCGCCCATCCATCCGGATCGTCCATCCATATGCCATGAAGGCGAAGCGTATCCACTCGCCGTCACTGCCAGTTGTCTTCCGGGAGAATAAAAATGGCTGAAACCCTTATTATCGGTCTTGTCTTTTTGGGTGCGGTGGTTTATCTGGGCCGCCGCATTTTCAAAACCACACGCGGAGGCGGCTGCGGCTGCAGTTGCGGGTGCAGTTGCGGTGACGGACAATGTCCACCCGCCGGAAATCCCTCCCCACCTTCAGACGAAACCGGTTCCCACGGCAAATCCGGATGAAAGCAACCGGTGCGCCCATTGTTTCCATCCAGGACCTGCACCACCGGTATGGAAACAAAAAAATCTACCAGGGACTTTCCGTTGACGTTGAAAAGGGTTCTGTCTTCGGGTTGCTTGGAAAAAACGGCGTTGGAAAATCCACCCTGATCAACATTCTCATGGGCTATCTCCGGCCCGAAAAAGGCGACTGCCTGGTTTTCGGCGAGCCTTCCCACAACCTGCCGCCCGAAACCCGGAGGCGGATCGCCCTTCTTTATGAAGGTTTTATCTCATACGATGCCATGCGCATCTGCGATGTTGAGCCGTTTTTTGCAGCCTTTTACCCGTCCTGGAAAAAACAGGTATTCTACGATCTGGTTTCCCTGATGGATGTCAAACTCACCCAGAAGCTTTCCACCCTTTCCTTTGGGCAGAAATCCCAGGTGATTCTGGGGCTTGTGTTTGCCCAGGATGCGGATCTCCTGATTCTGGACGATTACTCCATGGGCCTGGATGCCGGCTACCGGCGGCTTTTCATTGATTATCTCAAGGACTATCTCAGCGGAACAGATAAAACGGTTCTGGTCACCTCCCACATCATGGGCGACCTGGAAAGCCTGGTGGACAGTATTGTGATCCTTGACCGGAAAATGCCGGTCTACCAGGGCCGGATGGATACATTCTGCCACGATTTTCGGTGCTATGCCACATCTGCGTCCATTCCGGAAACACCGGGGATTTTACGGACAGAAACCCTCATGGGTGAAACCCGGATTTATTCCTTTCTGGCAGCTGACGCACTGGAGCGGACACTATCTGTGCCACTGAAACCGGTTCCGCTGACCTTTGAGGAAAAATTTCTGGGTTATGTGGGGAAATATTAGACAGTGCCCCTAAAATCATAACAATGTGAATTTATTAAACAAGTAAAAGAAGTTACAAACTTGGGACGACACGATCCAATGCACTGGCGAGCGATTTTCAGAAAAGAATGGATAAAGCTGCGGTGGGCGGTCCTGGGGCTGGTGATTTTTGCCGTCGGACTGGGCGCTTTTTTCTGGTTCCGGCTGGATCTGGCCTTCAAATCCGTGGAGCCGGAATCCATGATGTGGTACCGCTTTGCCCAACTGGAAGACAAACCCTACGCATCCTGCATCTGGTTTGCCGTGTTCTCCGGCGTCATACTGGCGCTGGTGCAGTTTCTGCCCGAAGCCATCCGGAACAGGGTCCGCATTCTCACCCATTTGCCGGTGCCCCTGCCCGGACTGGTGGCCCGGCATCTTTGCATCGGAAGCTTTTTTCTGGCGCTGGTCTGCGGTCTTCTGGGCAGCCTCATTGTTTTTTCCGTGTCCCGCATGTATCCGGCCGAAGTGGTGCAGGTGGCTGTCAAGGACGTTTTGTTCTGGCTGATTCCCGCCTTTGGTATGTATCTGGGACTTTCCGGCGCCATCATTGAGCAAAAAGACGGGAAACGGGTCGTCAGGCTCCTGGGAGCGGTGGTGTTTTCCGTCTTGTTTGTAAAAGAACGATACGAGAGTGTTGACCTTGTGGGGGTTGTGGCGCTGCTCTGGCTGGCGTGGGGGGTGTATGACGGTTTTCTCAGCGTCAAAACCAAAACCCTCACAAACCCCGTTTATCTTTCCGGCTATCTGTTGCTGGCCCTTTTGATCGGCGTAATGGGGACCCATGCCTGGAAAAGGCAGTTTCCCCAGGCAGAGGAAAAATTCTATATTTTTTATTCACCCCTGCTCAGCACTTTTGTGTATCAGAAAAACGGGATCGGCCATCAGTTTGAATACGGCACACAGAGCGTCCGGTTTGACAAGGCGGCCTATGAAGCGGCCCTTCCCTTTGTGTTCTGGAAAAACCTGGATATTCAGGGGAAACTGCCCATTGTGATTGAAGACGAGGTGTTTGACAAAGACCGCATCCAGTCTTCCCGCCTGAGCCTTCAGTACGATTTTGACATGATTCGTTCACCGGAAGTTCAGTTGTATCCGTTTTTCAATCCCCAAAGCCATGTGGGGGTGATTCCTTTTCCCGAAGAGAGCCTTGTGGTCAAAAAAGACCATATGCGGGTCTACGACTGTGACACCGCGGACATCAACCTGCCCCTTACCCAAGAAGTCAACCAGGTCCTCCAAAACGCCGGTCTTTCCTTTCCCATTCAGGACATCTGGGGCAAAACCACCAACATGAAACCCTATGACTGGGGATATTTTATCAAGGACCAAAAAGGCGCGCTGTTCAATCTCCGGCGGCAGAATGATGCGGTGACCGCCACCCGGCTTCCCCTGCCCGGTGATGTGAAGGATGTGGTGTTCATGCGGATTTCAGAAAACAAACAGCAGAATTTTTACGGATATGCCATCACGGACGACAGCCGGGTGTTTCTGGTGGCCTATCCAGACTACACCTTCATTCCCCTGAAGCTGCATGATTTCAACTATAAAACTGTCCGGTTCCAACTGCTTTCAGACCCCCTCCACTACCTTGTCCGGTACGATAACGACCACTGGTACCGGGCAACGCTGTTTGACAAAACCTACCACTTTCTTTTGGAAAGCGAGTTTCGGTAAAACGGAATTTTCTGCCGGTAGATGGACGCCAACGTGTCGTGAGCAGACACACAAACTTCGCGTCTTTGCGTGAATCAAAAAACAGGAAGAACCGGCGGACAGGTGTGAACGGTTTTTAAGCCTGTCTTTTTGCCTTTCCCTCTATCAGGCGGCCTTTTTCACGTCTTGTTGATGCATAACGGCGTTATTCCGGCGTTTTTTCAGGGTGAAAAGCCCTTCCAGACAAAAAATGATCACAGACGCCCATACCAGGCAAAATCCCACCAACTGATCCTTGCCGAATGTTTCATGGTAAACAAAAACGCCCAGCAGAAACTGGATGGTCGGTGAAATATACTGAAGAAAACCGATCATATAGAGGGGGATGCGATGGGCCGCGCTTGAAAAGAGAATCAGCGGGATGGAGGTCACCACACCGGCGCTGGCAAGCAGCAGAAGGGTTTTGACGTTCGATTCCAGAAGGGTGTGCGGGCCGCTGATTTCATTCCAGGTGATGAGCCCCAGAGCCAATGGAAGCAAAAAGGCGGTTTCCAGAACAAGACCGGAAGTGGCGGAAAGGGGTGCTTTTTTCTTGGCAAACCCGTACAGGGCAAAGGTGGAAGCCAGGACCAGCGCCACCCAGGGAAGCCTTCCGCAGCGGATTGTCATATAAATCACCCCGGAACAGGCCAGCCCAAGGGCGATCCACTGGACTTTGCGCAGCCGTTCACCCAGAAAAAAAAGCCCCAGCAACACGGAAAAAAGCGGGTTGATAAAGTAGCCGAGACTGGTTTCCACAATGAGTCCGGCATTGACGCTCCAGATATACAAAAACCAGTTCAGGCCGATGATGAGACTTGAAAGGATATAAATGCCCCATCCCTTGGGCGAGAGTTTAGGAAACGGCCGAACCTGGCCCATGAGGGCCAGGAGGATAAAAAGAAAGATAAAGGACCAGAGAATCCGGTGGCACAAAACCAGAACGGCCGGAATAGGCTCAAACAATTTCCAGTAAAGGGGGAGCAGCCCCCAAACCACATAGGCGGAAAAGCCCGCCAGCATTCCTTGTTTCATGGTGTTCTCCGGAAACGGTGAACGTGTCTTGGTGTGGCACAGGGGACGGACACGCAAGGCCCCTTCCGGATTACAGGGTTAACCCGAATCGCTCCCGATGCTGTCCGGGCCGGCACATTGCCTTGAAAAAGGGAATAAATCAAGTGGATGAAAAAGGGGGCGGCGCCAATCCGGCACCGTTGAATACAATTTCATTGGAAGCATCAATAATTGCCTGAAATGCTTTGGATACACCATGGTAATCCACCAGATCCACCCGGTAGGGCAGCTCGGATTCCATAAAGGCTTCCCGCAAATCCGCCATGAGAGAACGAGGGAGTTTCTCGCTGCCCACAACCGCCAGATCCAGATCGGAATAATCCCTGTTTGTTCTTTTCTGGCGGGAGCCAAAGGCCCGTACCTCGCAAAACGGCACATGGGCCTTCAAGATGGCTATTATCGTGGCCAGTTCATCCGGGGAGACACAAATCATATTTTCTGTTCCAGTCGTCCCACATAGTCCTGGACACAAGATAAAAACGCCCATGACTGCTCGAAAACTTCTTCGGCGATGTTCTGGTCGTAGGTGTGTGAGGTTTCATTGCGTGCCTGATGAAATGCCATCCATTGGCTCACATCGGCAATCAACTGATTTTCCACGCTCAGGCGAAACAGCTCCCGCCGCGTAATACCATCGGCAATGCCTGGCGTTACATTGAGATTCAGCCACCGCCTCATAAACTTCCAGCATAACTCATAGAGATATTCAAAGGCATGGATAACGCCGGATTGCAGAACGTTACGCTCATCATCCGGTGTATCCCCATGCACCAGGCGCTTGTATACATTCAAACTGATGCTGAAGGCGTTTAAAGCGTTTTTCAGGCTTGTGATGTCGAGTTTTTCTTTGTTCATCGCCATTTTTCTACAGTTCCAATCCGATTGTTCCGGCTGTTTGCGGATTTGAAAACGTGAACGGTTACCATCAAATTTGATGTCGGTCGGAAATAGCGGACACCAAATTTTAGCCAGAGCATTGCTCTTTGAAAAACAGCTGGTGAAAGATAGCCCAACCGAGCTTGGCGCCTTTGATGATTATAGAAAATTTCGATGTATTCAGTGATCTTTTTTTTGGCATCCTGCCGTATGGTGTATCTTCGCTGATGGACCCGCTCGTTTTTCAATATCCCTCAGAAAATTGCGATTGGCACATTGTCGTAACAGAATACGTCGCAGTACATTGTATACAATTGTTATCCTGGGTCAAGCATAGGGCGTCAGGAAAACCCGCCGCAATGGGAAAAACCAAAAAACATTGTCAATCGGCAGTCCGTCAAAAAAACCGGCCATTTTGTTTTCCGGTTTTCAGAAAAACAAAATGGCCGTATGGAATCAATTGGTTTTGGCGATCTTCAGCAAATATCCGCATCAGATCATTCGGATCAAATCGTCTGTGACGCTTTGACCGGGTGGGCTTTCAGGTATTCCAGGCGGTTCAATCCGTTGATATAGGCTTTGGCGCTGGCAGTGATAATATCCGGGTCAGAGCCGCGGCCCAGGGCCACAAGGCCGTTTTCCCGCAGGCGGACCGTGACTTCGCCCTGGGCGTCTGTGCCGCCGGTCAATGCGCTGACCGTGAATCGCAAAAGTTCCGCCTTGGCATCGGTCAGTTTGGCGATGGCATTGAACGCCGCATCAATGGGGCCGTTGCCATAGGTGGCATCTTTCACCGACCGGCCGTTGATGGAAAGTTGCACGCTGGCCATGGGCAGAACCGTGGTGCCGCAGGTCACATGCAGGTATTCCAGGGAAAAGACTTCCGCGCTTCTCAGAACCCCTTCGGTCACCAGGGCTTCCAGGTCCTCATCCACCAGGTTTTTCTTTTTGTCTGCCAGGTTTTTGAACTGCTTGAAAACGACACTTAATTCTTCGTCGGACAGGTCATAGCCCATGCCCTTCAAATGGGTGTGCAGGGCATGGCGGCCGGAATGTTTTCCCAGAACCAGTTGATTCTGGCTGATGCCGATGGTCTCGGGGCGCATGATTTCATAGGTCATGGGATTTTTCAGCATCCCGTCCTGATGAATCCCGGATTCGTGGGCAAAGGCATTGGCGCCCACAATGGCCTTGTTGGGCTGAACCAGAATACCGGTGATCATGCTCACCAGACGACTGGTGGGATACAGGTGTTCGGTCCGGATGGCTGTCTCAAAGGGCATAAAATTCCGGCGGGTTTTGAAGGCCATGACCACTTCTTCCAGAGACGTGTTGCCTGCCCGCTCACCAATACCGTTCAAGGTGACTTCCGCCTGGCGCGCGCCGGCCTGGATGGCGGCAATGGTGTTGGCTGTGGCAAGGCCCAGGTCATTGTGGCAGTGAACACTCAAAATGGCCTTGTTCATGTTGGGGGTGTGGGCCATCACATAGCGGACCAGCTCGGAAAATTCCTCGGGCACCGCATAGCCCACGGTGTCGGGCAGGTTGACGACAGTGGCGCCGGCGGAAATGGCTGCCTCAAACACCTTGCACAGATAATCCCGGTCACTGCGGGAGGCGTCTTCTGCGGAAAACTCAATATTGTCGGTGAAGTTCCGGGCGTATGCGATGGCATCCACTGTGGCGCGCAACACTTCTTCCCGGGACATCCGCAGCTTGTGTTCCAGATGGATGTCCGAGGTGGCGATAAAAATATGTATGCGGGGTTTTGCCGCATGGCAAATCGCGCCCCAGGCCTGATCAATGTCTTCTTTGTTGGTCCGGGCCAGACCTGCCACTTCACAGGTTTTAATGCGTTTTGAAATTTCCGCAACCGCTTGAAAGTCGCCTTCGGAAGCTGCGGGAAAGCCCGCCTCAATGGCGTCTACGCCCAACTTTTCCAGTTGAACGGCCAGCCGCAGTTTTTCGTTGGTGTTCATGCTGGCGCCGGGGCTCTGCTCGCCGTCTCTCAAGGTGGTGTCAAATATTTTAATGATCTCGGTCATTTGTGTTTTCTCCTTACCGATAAAAGACTTCAAAAATTCAGAATTGACTGGAGTTCGGTAAACTGCCGGTACTCCGGATCGCTTTTAAAAACAGAGAATTCACACAATGCCGAGCATGGGCCGCGGGATATAATTGGTGATGAATCCCGCGGCATTTTCCACGTCCTTGGTTTTATCTTTCGGTATGAATTTCATGGGGTGTTCCATAAATTTTATAGTCATGGTGCTGCGCTGTTTGTCAGTGGGGCAGATGCGGTGCTTCAAAAAATACGGAAGCTGCGCTTTGGTGATGCAGCCAGTTATGATGGCGGCCTGTCAAGATTTTCCAGCCGTGACACCCATTCACCAAAATGGCGGCACCTCTCGCGGAGTTTTTCCAGCCCGATGTGTCTGGCAACCGCAACACCGGAAGTGGCTTTATCGTACTCTGGTATTTCTTTGAGGATGCGTTTGGAAGGCGCGGTTTCCTGTCCATCGTTGATCAGTTCCGGGTTTTGTGTCCCAGCCATCTTGATCAGGTTCTGAATCGGTGTGTCATGTTCCAGATATTCCCATTCCAGTTGTTGCGGGTCGGAAAGAATCAGTGCTTCAAATTCATGAAGCTGAATATACGGGACAAAACGACTGTCCTTGATATCATCAGCCATGGCTTTTTCAAGAATTCTGATTCTCTCATAGGGATCTTTTTGTGTGCTGGCTTCCGCGCATTCCGGAAAGTCATCCGGCAGCGCATAGAGATCAAACATGGTGGAGAAGCGGCATTCTCCATGGTAATCTTCTTTCAGCCATGCCTGAATGTCTTTTTTGGCTTTTTCATAGCTTAACAAACCGCCGCGATACACCTTCGCCTTTCGTCGATCTTTGCTTGTCAAGACACAACGGGCATCCACAAAAACGGTGAATTCAGCCAAGTGTGGTCGAAGTACCGTGTTGACAAAATTCCGTTCTGTCTGGCCTTCGGCAATAATGTGCAATCGGATCACGGCTGGCCTCCGAGTACATTCTTCTCCCATAATTCCGAAAGGCTGTAGCGACCCAGCCAGTCTTCCAGAGCTTCGGCATCCAGTTTTTTGAAGATGGAGCAGTGCCGTGTGGCATCGCGTTCAACAACCACCAGATGTTCAGGATCAAACTCGTCCATCAGACGCGTGGATTGCGTTGCCAGAAGCACCTGCGTATTGTTTGCGGCAATTCTGACAAGACTGCCAAATTCCGCAATGGCAGCCGGATGAAGCCCCAATTCGGGCTCATCCAGCACAATAAACCGGGGCAGCAGATCCGGGGGCTGGAGCAACAAGGTTGAAAGGGCCATGAAGCGCAGGGAACCATCGGATATCTGGTGCGGATCGAACAGATAGTCGCTGCCGGACGCATCTTTCCAGTTCAGGCGAACGTAGTTTCCGGCACCGGGAACCGGCTCCAGGTCAAAATCACCGAACTGAGGCATGACACGCTGAATATGCCGGACAATCCGCCTGTAGTACTTTTCGTAAGAGCCATTTTCCTTCAGCATCTTCAGAAATGCCGCCAGGTTACCCGCATCATGGCGCAGATATTTGGCGTCATCCACATAACCGCGATCCTTTATCTTCGCGGTATCCGAGGTGTCATGAAACTGATAGGTTCGGATGCCTGACAAAAATTCATGGACAAGCCTGCTTGTTTCCCGCTCATCGTGTGCAAGGCTGGATTCTCCGCCTATAGTCGGCAAATAATACATCTCGGACAGGATTTGTTCCCCGCTTTTGCCCTGATGATGTACCGCCTGGAAGTTTTTTCGTGTTGCAGGGTTGTATTGTCCGAATTGAATTTTTTCATGGCTTATAAAAAGGTTGTCCGGCAGTCCGAATGGCAGTTTGACTTCATACCGGTTGTCAGCCCCATCATCAAAAAAAGCCGTGAATGTGATGGCGCCGGTTTTTTTCGGTCCATAAAACAACAAACGGCTGACCCCCTGTCTTCCCACAAACTGCGCCAATTCCTGTTTGGCCAGACATTGCAACAAATTGAGGAAGGAAAGCACATTGCTCTTTCCAGAACCATTGGCCCCCAGCAGCACCGTGATATCGCCAAAGGGAATGCGTTGCCCGACATCACCGTCAATGGACTTGAAGCCTTTTATATCAAGCTGTCGCAGTTTCATTTGAAATTTTTTCCTCGCCCTGAACCCCGACTTTCCTCCAAAAAAGACCACTTGGAGGAAAGGGATATTTTTTCGCACTGCGTACTTCTCTTTTACACCCGGCAGGCCACACCTTCAGGCGGATTGTACGACACACCGGCGGCGATGGCGGCCTGGGCTTTTTTGGCCGCCTCCTTGGCCAGTTTGAACTGAAAACTGTCGGTCAGGGCCTGCCAGCTCGCCTCAATGATATCCTCGGACACGCCGACCGTGGTCCAGACCTCATCCGAATCCCGTGATTCGATAAACACCCGGACCTTTGCTGCCGTCCCCTCCCGGCCATCCACCACGCGAACCTTGAAATCCACCAAATGCATGGAGTCCAGATCCGGATAAAAGTTTCCCAGCGCCTTTCGCAGGGCATTGTCAAGGGCGCTCACCGGTCCCATTCCTTCGGCGGCGGTGATCTCATGGGTACCCCCCACGCTGATCTTGATGGTGGCATGGGCGGAGCAGGGGGTGTCGCCGTCTTTTTCAATCGTCACCCGGAAGGAGTCCAGGTCAAACAGCGAGGTGAACTGGTCCGTGAATTTTTCCAGCAGAATTTTAAAGGACCCGTCAGCCACATCAAACTGATAGCCTTCTTCTTCCATTCGCTTGATTCTCGACACAATGGTCTTGCTGTCGCAGCCGCCCGCGCACAGATCCACGCCCATTTCCCTTGCCTTGTACTCCACATTGCTTTTGCCGGCCATGTCGGACATCAAAACCCGGCGCCGGTTTCCCACCTTTTCAGGATCCATGTGCTCATAGGCCCGGGGCTCTTTCATGACAGCGCTCACATGGATGCCGCCCTTGTGGCTGAAGGCGCTGCGTCCCACAAAAGGCCGGACATTCAGGGGAACGATGTTGGCGGTTTCACTGACAAACCGGGACAGGTTTTTCAGACACCGGAGTTTTTCAGCCGGGATGCAGGGCCGGTGCATTTTTTCGCACAATACCGGAATCACCGTGGTCAGATCCGCGTTTCCGCACCGTTCGCCATACCCGTTGATGGTGCCCTGGACCATGACCGCGCCGCAGTTGACGGCCGTGATGGCGTTGGCCTCGGCCATTCCGCAGTCGTTGTGGGAATGAATCCCCAGTTTCAGGGGGCGTTTTCCCGCTGCATGGGCTTCCATGATGTCCCGGATCGATGGGATGAGGATTTGCATCTCATGGGGCAGGGTGCCGCCGTTGGTATCGCACAGCACCAGAAAATCCGCGCCCGCGTCAAAGGCGGCCTTCAGGGTCTGGACAGCGTAGTCCGGGTCTTCCTTGAACCCGTCAAAAAAATGTTCCGCATCGTAGACCACTTCTTTGCCGTTTGCCTTGAGAAAGGCCACGCTGTCATGGATCATGGACAGATTTTCAGACAAGGGAAGGCCCATGATGCCGGTGACATGCAGGGACCAGCTTTTGCCGAAAATGGCCGCCGTGGACACACCGCTGTCCAAAATGGCGGCAAGGTTGACATCTTCCGCCGCGCTGATACCGGGTCTTCGGGTGGCGCCAAAGGCCGTGATCCGGGCCGTTTTAAACCGTTCTTTCCGGGCCAGTTCAAAAAACCGCATGTCCTTGGGGTTGGAGCCGGGCCATCCGCCTTCAATATAGGCAATGCCCATGTCATCCAGGCGTTTTGCGATTTTGAGCTTTTCATCGGCGGTAAAGGTGACGTTTTCACCTTGGGTGCCGTCCCTCAATGTGGTGTCGTAGACAAAGATCGGGTCCATTTGTATGTTCTCCTGGCGCACAAAGGTGACAGAACCGGCATCTGTTTCAGGCCTCACCCCGACCCTGTCCCCAAAGGGTGGAGAGGAAGAAAACCGATGCGCTCTGTTTTTTCCTTTATTTGCGTCTGTTTTCCGGCCGCAGGGACCGTACTGCCGCACCTGCCCGCCACATTTCTGAATTGTGGACTTCCGCCAGCTCTTTGTTGAGTTTTTCCCGGTAGTCGGGCGCGCTGTTGCAGTCCAGGGTCCGTTTGGTCTCTTCACCGGAAATCACTTTTTTGTAGAGATCTTCAAACACCGGGGCCACCGCCGCCTGGAACCTGGGCGCCCAGTCCAACGCGCCCCGCTGGGCCGTGGTGCTGCAATTGGCATACATCCAGTCCATGCCGTTCTGGGCCACCAGCCGGATCAGGCTCTGGGTCAGCTCTTCCACGGTTTCGTTAAAGGCTTCGCTGGGGCTGTGGCCGTTTTTCCGCAGCACCGCATATTGGGCATTCATTACACCGGCAAGGCATCCCATGAGAACCCCGCGCTCACCGGTCAGATCGCTGTACACCTCTTTTTCAAAGGTGGTGGAAAACAGATACCCGGAGCCGATGGCGATCCCCAGGGCCAGCGTGCGGGCTTCGGCGCGGCCGGTATAATCCTGATGAATGGCAAAGCTGGAATTGATGCCGCTGCCGTCCAGAAAATTGGTGCGCACCGTGGTGCCGGAGCCCTTGGGCGCCACCAGTATCACATCCACATTTTCCGGCGGGATGATGCCGGTCTGGTCCCGGTACACAATGCCGAATCCATGTGAAAAATACAGGGCATCCCCGTCATTGAGGCAGGCTTTGATGGTGGGCCACAGGGCCACCTGACCCGCGTCGGACAAGAGATACTGAATAATCGTAGCTTTTTTGGCCGCTTCCTCAATGGGAAACAGAGTCTTGCCCGGCACAAAGCCGTCCTCCACGGCCTTGTCCCAGGACGCGGTGCCTTCCCGCTGTCCGATGATCACGGAAATGCCGTTGTCTCGCATGTTGAGCGCCTGTCCAGGCCCCTGCACACCATAGCCGATCACGGCCACAACCTCGTTTTCAAGGGTTTCCCGGGCTTTTTGCACGGTGAATTCCGTGTCGGTAATAACGGTTTCAGGGGTTCCGCCAAAATCAATAATTGCCATGGTATGACTCCTTCAGTGAGCTGTTTTCGGGTTGTTCGGTTATCGGCAAAAAATTATCTGACTGGGTCTGATTTTTCTCCATTCGGTGGGATACGCGAATCTTGGCCTGGCGGCCTCGTTTCGCTCCACCCACCCTACAGACTAACTCCTGGTTTAACTGGGTTCCCGGAGCAGGGCAATGGTTCCGGTACGGGCGATTTTCTTGATGCCAATGGGTTTGAGCAGGTTGGTCAGCGCCTTCATTTTTTCAGCAGTTCCCGTGGCTTCAATGGTGTAGTACTCCGCGCCCATGTCCACGATTTTGCACCTGAAAATATCCACAATGCGAAGAATTTCATCGCGATGTTCCGGTTTTGCCCGCACGCAGATCAGCGCCATCTCCCGTTGAATGGAGCCGGATCCGGTCAGATCCCTGAGCTTGATCACATTGATAAGTTTTCGAAGCTGTTTTTCAATCTGCTCCACCAGCGGTTCATTGGCCTGGGTGACGATGGTGATCCGGGAAATCCGGGGATCAATGGTTTCCGCCACACACAAACTTTCAATATTGAATCCGCGACCGCTGAAAAGGCCCACAATCCGGGACAAAACACCCGGCTCGTTGTCCACCAGCATGGTCAGGATATGTTTTTCTTCCGTCATGGTTCGCCTTTCCTTTTACACCAGCAGCATTTCAGTGATGGGTGCGCCGGCCGGAACCATGGGGTACACGCATTCTTCCCGGGCCACCTGAAAATCCATAATCACCGGCCCCGGCGTTTCAAGGCCTTTACGCAAAACCGCTTCCACTTCATCGGAGCGGGTGGCCCGGAATCCTGTGGCGCCAAAGGCTTCGGCCAGTTTCACAAAGTCCGGGGCGTGATCCAGTTCGGTGCAGGCGTAGCATTTGTCGTAAAACAGTTCCTGCCACTGCCGGACCATACCCAGGAAACGATTGTTCAGAATCACCACCTTGACCGGAAGCTGATACTGCATGGCGGTGGCCATTTCCTGAATATTCATCTGGATGCTGCCGTCGCCGGCCACATCCACCACCAGGGCGTCGGGAAACGCCACCTGGGCGCCAATGGCCGCGGGCAGGCCAAATCCCATGGTGCCAAGGCCCCCTGACGTAATAAACTGGCGGGGCCTGTCAACGTGGTAAAACTGGGCCGCCCACATCTGATTCTGCCCCACTTCCGTTGTGATGATGGCGTTTCCACGGGTGATCTCATAGAGTTTTTCCACCACAAACTGGGGTTTGATGTCCCCGTCCGGTTCCTGGGCATAGGCCATCCGGTATTGACGCCGCCATCCGTCAATGGTTTCCAGCCACGGGGCATGGCGTTTGCGCAGGGCCTCCAGATCCACATCAGCCAGAAGCGCGTTGAGCATTTCCAGGCTGTTTTTGCAGTCTCCCACCACCGGCACGCTCACCGGCACATTTTTGCGGATGGAGGTGGGGTCAATGTCAATGTGGACGATTTTGGCCTGGTCGGCAAAACAATCGGTCTTTCCGGTCACCCGGTCGTCAAACCGCACGCCAATGCCGATGAGAAGATCGCACTGGGCGGTGCTCATATTGGCCCGGTAAGTGCCGTGCATGCCCACCATGCCCAGGGACAGGGGATCGGTTCCGGGAAACGCGCCCAGCCCCATGAGGGACATGGTGACGGGAATACCGGTGCTGTGGGCGAGTTGGGTCATGGCTGCTGCCCCGCCTGATAAAATGACGCCGCCGCCGGCAAAAATGATGGGGCGCTCAGCTTCCATGATCAGATCCACCACTTTCTGGATCTGTTTGATGTTGGGCTTGTAGGTGGGGTTGTAGGATTTGAGCCGGACTTTCTGCTGCGGCTTGTACACCGTCATCTGTTTCTGGACATCTTTGGGAATATCCACCAGCACCGGACCGGGCCTGCCGGATCGGGCGATATGAAAAGCCTCCCGCAGCATGCGGGGCAGCTCTTCCACCGACGGCACCAGGTAGTTGTGCTTGGTGCAGGGCCGGGTGATGCCTACAATGTCCACTTCCTGAAACGCATCGTTTCCGATGAGGTGGGTGGCCACCTGGCCGCAAATCACCACCAAGGGGATGGAGTCTGTATAGGCGGTGGCAATGCCGGTGACCGTGTTGGTGGCGCCGGGACCGGACGTAACAATGGAAACGCCGACCTTTCCCGTGACCCGGGCATATCCGTCGGCCGCATGAACCGCGCCCTGCTCGTGGCGGGCCAGATAGTGGCGGATATCGGTTTTGACAATACTGTTGTGCATGTCAATGGTAGCGCCGCCGGGAAAACCGAACACATCGGTCACGCCTTCTTCTTTCAAAACTTCCATCAATATCTGGGCTCCGGTGAGCTTCATGGGAACTCCTTCGTACACAATGGGCTTTCAGTAAAAAACAGGGACATCGGCAAATGACAGCGCACCTCACATTTTTGTCTACCCCACCACCGCGCCCTGGCTGGCCGACGACACTTGCCGGGCATACCGGGCCATGTACCCGGTCGTGATTTTGGGTTCCGGCGCTTTCCACCGGGAAAACCGCCGCTTAATTTCCGCTTCCTCCACCTTCAGGGTCAGGGTCTTTCCGGGAATATCAACCCTGATCCGGTCGCCTTCCTCAACAATGGCAATAAGACCGCCCTGGGCCGCTTCCGGTGAAACATGGCCAATGGCAGCGCCCCTTGATCCGCCGGAAAACCGGCCGTCGGTGATCAGGGCCACATGGGCATCAAGGCCCATGCCGGCAATGGCCGAGGTGGGGGTGAGCATTTCCCGCATGCCCGGTCCGCCCATGGGGCCCTCATAGCGGACCACCACCACATCGCCTTTCTGGATGCGGCCTTCCATGATGGCAGAAGTGGCGTCTTCTTCAGAATCAAAAACCCGGGCCGGGCCTTCGTGGCGCATCATCTCAGGAAGCACGGCAGACTGCTTGACCACGCATCCATCCGGCGTCAGGTTGCCGTGCAGCACGGCAAGGCCGCCTTGGACATGATAGGGCCGATCCACGCTGCGGATGACTTCCGGATCCCGGACTTTTTCATGGGCCGTGTTTTCACCGACGGTTTTGCCGGTGACAGTGAGGCATCCGGTGTTCATCAGCCCGGCATCTGACAATACCCGGATCACCGCCGGAATGCCGCCGGCCCGGTTCAGATCCTGAATGTGATGGACCCCGCCCGGACTTAAGGAACAGATGTGCGGTGTTTTTTCGCTGATGGGATTGATCATGGACAAATCCAGGGAAATTCCCGCTTCCCGGGCAATGGCCGGAAGGTGCAGGGCCGTGTTGGTGGAGCAGCCCAGGGCCATGTCAACGGTCAGGGCGTTCTGGAACGCCTCGGGCGTCATGATTTTCCGGGCTGTGATCTGTTTTTCCCAAAGCTCCAGAATCTGCATGCCCGCCTGTTTGGCCAAGCGCACGCGGGCCGAATACACCGCCGGAATAGTGCCGTTTCCCGGAAGTCCCATGCCGATGACTTCCGTAAGGCAGTTCATGGAATTGGCGGTGAACATGCCGGCGCAGGAACCACAGGTGGGACAGGCCGCATCTTCAATGGCCGAAAGCTGGGCCTCGGAGATTTTCCCGGCTTTAACCGCGCCCACGGCTTCAAACACGGAAATGAGATCCAGCCGTTTTCCGGGAGTTTCCGGATGATCGCCCGCCAGCATGGGGCCGCCGCTGACCATGATGGCCGGCAGATCCAGCCGGGCCGCGGCCATGAGCATGCCGGGTACGATTTTGTCGCAATTGGGAATCAGCACCAGGGCGTCCAGACTGTGGGCGGTGGCCATGACTTCAACGGTGTCGGCGATCAGCTCTCGGCTGGCCAGGGAATATTTCATGCCCGTGTGGTTCATGGCAATGCCGTCGCAGACACCGATGGTGCCGAATTCAACGGGTGTTCCGCCGGCCATATAAATGCCGGCCTTGACCGCTTCGGAGAGGGTATTTAAATGCACATGGCCGGGAATGGCGGTGTTGACCGCATTGGCAATGCCGATGAGCGGCCGCCGGATTTCAGCGTTTGTATACCCGATGGCCTTTAAAAGGCTCCGGTGGGGCGCCCGTTCAATTCCTTTTTTCACCGCATCGCTTTTCATTTCCGATCCCTTTCCGCTGGTTTGTACAAAAAATTTCCAAAAAAAAATCCGTTATCGCCTCAGGGGAGATAACGGATTTTGATGTTTCTTCTCAAATTGCCGTGTCAGGTCATTATCGTCCCCGTCTCCCCGTTGCGGATGACTACACCCACGACGAGGATAAGAATAAGGCCAATAATGAGGATAACGGAAACAGGCATAAATACTCTTCTCATGTTGAATGATGATTTTGCTGTCTAACAAACCGAATAATGGCAAGTCAAGCTTTTTCTTGCCTTTGTCCGGGATGGCCGGTAAGTTTAAAAATCTTTTGATGCAATGCACAGCGCGCTGTTATGTGCCGGTGCTGAGGTGGGGAAGGCTGACACTGAAACCGCGCCGTCCTTTTTGCCGATAGGTTAAAACCCCATCATGATCCTGAGCGTTGGACGCGGATGTTAAAAAACAGAGCCATTTTTATTTTTTTCGCACTGATGCTGTTTGCGGGGAGTTTTGCGGCACAGGCCGGATCCGTGCCCGTATACCGGGAGATGGTGATTGATCGGGGTCCGGAAAAAAGCGAACTATGTATTCGGGTTCAACTGGCAATCACAGCAGAGGAGCGTAACCAAGGCCTGATGCATCGAACGTTTCTGGCCGAAGACACGGGCATGTTGTTTGTGTTTGGCCAGGATCAGATCCTTTCTTTTTGGATGAAGGATACAGTGATTCCGCTCTCCATTGCCTTTATCTCCGCTGATGGCCGTATTCTTGAAATTCAGGAGATGGAGCCGGAAAACCAGGTTCCGGTGCATTCTTCTGCTCCGGCCCGTTATGCCCTGGAAATGAACCGGGGTTGGTTTGATCAAAAAGGGGTGGTTCCAGGAAATCGTTTTCGGCTGAATCCATGATGATGGGCGCATGGCCGGTGAAATCCGCCATGGACATCTGACAAACAGGGGAAAACAAACCGATGGTCGAGTCGTTACGGTCTTTGAAAGGGCAGTTTCTCATCGCCATGCCGGGGTTGAAAGACCCCAATTTTTATCGCACGGTTACGTTTATGACAGAACACAACGCCCATGGCGCCATGGGCATTGTGATCAACCGGGTACATCCCAAAATTCGTGCGAAGATGGTTTTTGATGCCCTGAAAATAGCGCCGGGTACGGATATCTCCCGGGTTCCGGTTCATGGCGGCGGACCTGTTCGTCCGAACGAAATTTTCATTCTTCATGAAGCGCCGTTTGAGTGGAAAAACAGCGTCATGATCACGCCGTCTGTGGCTTTAAGCAATTCACGGGATATTATTGAAGCCATTGCCGCCGGTGAGTCACCGGAAAATTTTCTGGTCGCACTGGGAAGTGCGGGATGGGGATCCGGTCAACTGGAACGTGAACTTCACGATAACACCTGGATCACCAGCGCCGGTTCTGCTGAAATTATCTTCTCGCTGTCGGTGGACACCCGGTGGGAAGCGGCGATCCGGGCATTGGGGATTGATCCGGAACAGCTTTCCGATATGGCAGGGTCTGCATGAAGCTTGGATAATGCTGTCTCAAACATGGCCCAATTTTATTGTTTCGAACAAATTCAAACCGTTACACTTTATTGGAGGCTGCCTGTCGGGTCGACAAAGACAAACAAGAGAAGCGACAACAGGCCGGAAAAAAGGCGGCGAGGGGCTTAAAAATATCAGACGTCCATCGTTTCTTTTGATTTCTGGTCGGGCTTTTTCTTTTTCAGGCACATCCTGTCCTTTCTGACAAATGCGCAGAGTTTGGGATTGTGATACTCCTTGCAGTTCAGCGGATTGTACAATGGACATTCCGGATGTTTTTCTGACATGGATCGGTTTTCCCTCGAACAGCCTGCGCTGTCAGCCCTGACCACTATAAAAACCGATGGGTATAATATAAATAGATGGGCGGCATGATGTGCCGATGAAACGGTCAACCTCATTTGCGATACGCCCGTTTATATAGCATTTGCTTAACACTTACAACCGATTGTATGTTCGCGGGCAGCTGCTCCCGTTAAATGCCGCGTGGGTTCGTGCAGATGTCGAGACGCGTGCGGGCCTGTTTGGAGAAGATGAGACAAAACAGATATGCCATTCTTTGATACGCTAAAAGATCAACTCTCCAGGCTCGTCGCAGATACGGCGGCGTTTCTGGATACGGCCGGAATGATTGCCGGGGAAAACGATGATGGTTTATCCGGGTGGAAAAGCACCTGCCAGGCCCTTTCCGGGCAGATGGACAACAAGCTTCGGGTTGCAGTGGTCGGCGCCATCAAATCCGGGAAAAGCACCTTGGTCAACTCTCTTTTGGGGGGCGATTTTCTGAAACGGGGCGCAGGTGTGGTAACGTCCATTGTAACGCGGGTCAGGGCCGGTGATCATCTGCGGGCAAGTCTGCGCTTTAAAGGATGGAAGGCGATCAATGCCGAGGTCAACCAGGCTGCGGATCTCCTTCTGATGGCGCACCGTTCCGGCGGGAACAAGGCTTTTGATCTCAAAGATGCGGAAGATCGCCGGGTTCTGGCAGAGGCGCTGGAAATGCTTGCCGTGGATCAGTTGATTACAGGTGATACCCGCAGCGCCGGGACTGTGGTGCTGTCGTGTTGTCTGAATGGGTATGACCGGGTTTTTCACCATATGCAGGATGATCCCTGCACAGTTGTTTTTGAAAATGAAGCATTTTCCCGGCATCGGGATTTTGTCGGCGATGATGCGCTGGCTGTGTATCTTGATGATGTGCTGCTGGAGATGGATCTTCCCGGGCTGGGAAGCGGCGCTGAGATTGCCGACTGCCAGGGCAGTGATTCCCCCAATCCCTTTCACATGGCCATGATTCAGGATTACTTGGCCCAGGCGCATCTCATTGTTTATGTGGTCACCAGCCGGACCGGTGTCCGCCAGGCTGATATCCGGTTTTTATCCATGATTCGCCGCATGGGTATGATGGATATGGTCACCGTGGTGGTGAACGATGACCTGAACGAGCATGAGACCTTGGCATCCCTTACGGACAGTTGCCGCCGGATTGAATCGGATCTGCGTATTCTTCTGACTGATCCGCGTATGTTTTCCTTTTCTGCATTGTTCCGGCTCATGGAACAAACAGAAGCAACGCTTTCTCCCCGCGATCGTGACCGGCTGGAACACTGGCAGCGAGAAACCGACATGGCGGCTTTCTGCATTGCCGAACAAAAACGATTTCAGTCTTTTCTGGCGCAAACCCTGGGCCGGGAACGCAATGCCATTTTGCTCAAAAGCCACCTGGAGCGGCTGGGTGCGGTGATTTCCGGCATCGAGAACTGGACGAGGATTTACCACGACCTGCTCACTGCGGATAAGGATGGCGGCCTTGTGGATGCTGCCCGGGAGCAACGCGGACGGCTCGACCGGTTGAAACTCACCACCCGAAACACCCTGGACGGGGCGCTCAATCAGGTCAAAGCCACCATGAAGCAGGGGGCTGACCGGTTTTTTGACGAATACGGCGATGGGGTGGTGGCCGGTCTGATTCGCTTTATCCGGAACTATGCGGTGGATGGACCGCGCCAGGCCGAACACCTGGCAAGTGTTGGGTTTACCCAGACCTTACGCCTTGTATTTCAGGAATTCCGGAACACCGTGGACACGTATATGGCAGAAACCGTCAATCCCGAGGTGATCCGGTTCATCCGGGACCAGGAAAACGATATGGCCCTGTACCTGGATGAAGTTGCCGGTCCCCTGGGCAGTATTATTGATGAAGCCATGGCCCGGTACACGGGCGCTGTGGACGATACTTCCGCTGATACATCAGAACCTTCAGGAAGCGTGCCTGTTATCCAGATCCGGCCCGAGCTGGCACAACTTCGCAATACCGCGGGTCTTTCCCTGCCGTCTCTGTCAGCCACCCTGCGGTATTCGGTTCAGATCAAATCCGAAGCAATGATGCGTCTGGGCGCCCACAAGGTGATCAGCCTGCTGCACCGGCTTTTCAGGCGGTCCGGCGGTGGAGCCGGGGACTACCAGGATTCGGTGAGGGCCCTTTCCGCAGCGGTTAAACGGATGAAGCAGGAAACCTGCCAGTCTGTTTTGTTTCATCTTAAAAATTACCGGGAAAATCTCAAATTTCAGTATTTGGTAAAGCTGGCCGATGCAGCCGGAGCTGCCCTTCACCGCCAGTTGATGTCGCGATTTCAGCATCATGGCGCGGATCTTTCCCGGCTCATGCAACAGATCGGAGATGATCGGCTCGGCAGGCAAAAAATGATCACCCAGCTCAATGAAATGAAGCTAACCGTTGATACACTGAAGACGCGGCGTGATGAAATCAGCGCCGGGCTTCGGCATACAGAAACCCTGGAAAAAACTTTTCAGGAAGACATGGACTGAATAGTCGATCTTGAAAAACCTTATTCTCCAAAATAAGCGAAACGTCTCGTTTTAGGGTCTGTCAAACGGCCGCCAAAGCGGAAATTCAAAAAAAGGACAAAAAGCTGCTCCAATACCCGGAGCAGCTTGAAAAAAATCATGCCGGCATCACTCAGAATTGTTTGGGTTTCATAGGCGTAAAATTCGCAAGAAAGTTCTTGGGGAAATGGTGATTTTTTGCAAATTTATATGCCCAAAGATGGTATCTTTTTCAATAATTTCAATTAGAAGATGCTTTTTAGGGGCGACTTGTTAGCGAGGCAGTCGGTGTATACGACGGTTATTAGAGCATTTTAAAATGGAAAATGCTCTAGAAAGCAAGCCCATACGACAGCCCGATGGTGTTATAGCCATCATTGTTACCCGCCATACTGGCATTTGAATAATGCGTGACATCGCATTTGAGTGTATGCTTGAGCTCTTTTCCGAAACTGATCCCCAAACTGCCTCTGCTGCGAAATTGTTCCCGGCATCCCAAGTTGAGGTCATTGAACTCTTCGCTTGATAGAACGGTCATGCCGAATGTTCCCATGATGAACGAACGCCAGTTTTCACCTCCGGCAAACTGAAGCATCAAACCAATGTTGACGTTGCCGCCCCAGATGGATTTGTCCGACCTTTCCCAGAGTGAGATTCCGCCTGTGGCCAATGGTTTCAGGGTTATTGTTTCGCTTTCGTACCAGGGGTCGAATGTGTATTGAATATAGAAATCATATGCCTGCGAACTTTCTTCACCGTGGGCGACAGCTCCTGCCAGAGAAAATTCTCCGGCAACCGCGTTTGCGGGACAGCAAAGACAAGCCAGAACGAGGCCGTATCGTAGCAATGTTATATGAAATCTGGGCTTTTTCATTCGTTTTCTCCCCGGCGTTGCATATCTTCGGCATCAGTAAATGGCCAGATGCAAGTTAAATTTATGGCTATCATTGAGCAGCTCCATATAGCCGCGACCAGGAAAAAAACCGTTTGAAGCGTTGCCGACGGCTTCCGCTTTAAAAATCTTGTCTCCCAACGGATCCAGACCCAGAATATTGCCTTCTCCATCAAGAAACAGTGTCCCGCCCATTGAGCAGAGCTCGCCTCTTATGGCTCTGGGAATTTCGTAAAATTTGCGGGTATTCACCAGAACAGACAGTAGCTTGGCATGCGTGGAGGCTGTTCGGGATGTATGCCGCCAGCCTGCTTTTTGTAATTTCGCTGCCAGATTTTCTCCGTGAGAAAAGAGGACAAGAGCAATACGCGAGGATGTTTTTCCTGCGGCCAGATCCAGAGCCGTGAGGTACAGGGCTTTAAGCGTTTCAGGCGCAACGCCTTCTATCCCTTCCGTACAGAAGCCGGTATTGATCAATGTGTGCGGCAAGGTCAGCCAGTATGCGTCTTGTTTGAAAAAAAGAAGACGGCCACGGCTGAAGAGCAGTATTGTTCCGTCTTCAGTCAATCTGACGGCGAGTTTTCGCCGTGAATTGGCCCACACCGCCAGATTGGCATGTACATCCGGAGACAGTATTTCCTGTCTCCCGGTGCTGTCTCTGGTGGGAGGGAGTTTTTCCAGGCCGTGAACGGCCCCGTTGGCATCAATGATCAACAGGGTATCCGGACTTGACCCCAGGCTTTTGACAATGTCCTGCTTCGCAATGTCAAAGAAATTGCTCTGGACGTTTTTGTTGCACGCCATTTTGATGCCGGTCGTATGTGACCGGCCGCTGTTGGGCTGCTTGCGCCATGCTTCATAAAGAGAAATGATTCCCAGCGCCGTCTCCGGGCAATCCGGCGCGGCGTATGCCGATACTGCTTTGGCTATGGACGTTGCCATGCTTTCATCAATCGACCCGGCGCCGGCACATACGTTGTCAAATGTGCCCCGTATAACGCAATCCAGGAAAACGCGCTCATCTTCTGTAAAGGGAATTCTTCTTTCAAAAACAAAGTATCGGTTCAATTCAGGTGGAGTATAGACCCGCAACTGGTGTTGGGTGTTGTAACAAACAAAAAGGTCATGGCGGATGCCGCCCTGAAACGGGCCTGACAATACCGCTCCCGGCAATAATGCCCTGATGCGTTTTGCGAGAGACTCCTTGAAATCCGATATAGTTATTGTTCTCTTACGCATGGATTTCCTCTCTTTCTTCAGGCTGGGGCAGTGCTTCAGGAGCCGATCCGTCCTTCTTCTTGCGGGAGAAGAACTTTGTCACGACCACATAGAACAGGGGCGTATAGAAAAGCCCCATCACCGTTGCTACGGACACGCCGAAGACCACCGTGGTCCCAAGGGCGTTCTGACCGCCCGCGCCCGCGCCGGAGCTGATCATCAGCGGCACAACGCCGAGGATGAAGCACAAGGAGGTCATGATGATGGGACGAAGCCGCAGCCGCGCAGCCTGGGACGTGGCATTGAGGAGATCCATGCCCTGGGCATACAGGGACTTGGCGAATTCCACGATCAGGATGGCGTTCTTGGCCGCAAGGCCGATAACCGTAAGGATGCCGATCTGGAAATAGATGTCGTTGCTCATGTCGCGCAGGAACACCCCGGCCAGCGCCCCGAGCACGCCGAAGGGCACGATCAGCAATACGGAAAGAGGCACAGTCCAACTTTCATAGAGCGCGGCCAGGCAGAGGAAGACAACGACAATGGACACGGCATACAGGATGGGTGCCTGCCCGCCGGAAAGGCGTTCCTGAAAGGACATGCCCGTCCAGGCGTACCCGAAGCCGCCGGGCAGTTCGGAGGCTATTTCTTCCATCGCGGCCATGGCTTGCCCGGAACTGTAGCCCGGTGCCGGTTCGCCGAGAATCTCGATGGAAGGAACGCCGCCGTACCGCTCCAGCCTGGGAGAGCCATAGGAGGAGTGCATAGAGGTGAAGGAGGAGAACGGCACCATGTCGCCCTTGGCGTTGCGCACGTAATACTTGTTCAGATCTTCGGCCTGCATGCGGTATTCCTTTTCCGCCTGCAGGAACACGCGCTTGGTGCGGCCCTTGTCTGTGAAGTCGTTGACGTAATGGCTGCCCCAGTATGCGGCGATGGCGGAGGTGATTTCCCCCTTGCGCAAGCTCTGCGCTCCCGCCTTGGCCATATCGATTTGCAACTGGTATTCTTCAACGTCGTCAAACCCGTTATGGCGCACCGTGGTCAGGGCCGGGTGCTTGCGTGCTTTTTCCAGCACGGTGTCCCGCGCTTCCATCAGAGCCTCGTGTCCCATGCTCGCCTGGTCCACCAATTCGAAGTCAAAGCCGGTCGCGCTGCCGAGTTCCATGACCGGCGGCGGGATGAAGACAAAAATGTTGGCGTCGGGAATTTGTGAAAGAGCCTGCTGCGCCCGCCTGGTAACGGCTGAAGCGTGAAGATGTTCGCCCTTGCGATCGCTCCAGTCCTTAAGCATGACAAGGCCGAGGCCCGTGTTTTCCCCGAAACCGCTGAAGCTGAATCCGGATGCGGACATAACCGTTCTGACCGCATCGCTTTCTTCTTCCATGAAATACCTGTCCACCTTTGCCAGAACTTCCGAGGTGCGCTCCATGGAAGATCCGGCAGGCATTTGCACGAGAACGGCCATCAAGCCCTGGTCTTCGTCGGGCAAAAAGCCGGTAGGCAGGCGGAAGAACAGCACGCCGACCAATGCCAGACAGACGCCGAACACGGCGAAATAACGCCGGGGCCGGGTAAGTGTGCGCTTGACCTTGCGCTGGTAGCGTACGGTTACGTATTCAAACCAGCGGTTGAACTTGCCGAAAAAACCTTGCGTCGCGTGATGGATTCTGTCCGGCAGAATAGTCGCGCACATGGCCGGGGTGAGCACCAGGGCGATGAATACGGACAAGGTCATGGCCGTGACGATGGTGATGGAGAACTGGCGGAAAATGATACCGTTGGAACCGCTCATGAAGGCCATAGGCACGAACACCGCGCAGATGACCATGGCCACGCCGACAAGAGCGCCAGTGACCTGATCCATGGACTTTTTGGCCGCCTCCTTGGGGCTGAGCTTTTCCTCGACCATCAGGCGTTCCACGTTTTCCACCACCACGATGGCGTCGTCCACGAGAAGGCCAATGGCCAGAACCATGCCGAACATGGTCAGAGTGTTGATGGTGAAGCCCGCGAAATTCATGACCGCAAAGGTGCCGAGCAGCACCACCGGGATAGCGACGGTCGGGATGATTGTAGCCCGGAAGCTTTGCAGGAAAAGAAACATGACCAGGAAAACCAGCACAATGGCTTCCACAAGGGTATGGAACACGGCTTCAATGGACTTTTCCACCACCGGGGCCGTATCGTAGGAGTAGTCGTACTTCAGTCCGGGCGGGAAAAACCTGGACAGCTTTTCCATTTCCGCCTTGATATGCTTGGTGGCCTCCAGCGCATTCTCGCCTGGGGACAACTTGATGGCGAACCCGGCCGAGGGCTGGCCGTTAAAACGGCTGGACACAAGGTAACGTTCGTTATGCAGTTCCACTCTGGCCACATCCTTGAGCCGCAAGGTGGAGCCGTCTTCATTGATGCGCAGGAAAATATTTTCGAATTCCTCCACGGTTTGCAGTCGCGAGGCCGTTTTCAGGGTAATGTTGATTTCCTGTCCGCGAATGGCGGGGGAAGCGCCCACCTTGCCGCTGGGAACCTGGTCGTTTTGTTCCTGAATGGCGAGGGCAATGTCGGACGGGTTGAGCTTGTATTGCTCGAACTTGGCCGGGTCGCACCAAACACGCATGGCGTACTGGGAACCGAGAAGCGTGGTTTCGCCAACGCCGGGCAATCTGCTTAAGGGGTCTTGGATATAGGTCGCGAGATAGTCGCCGATATCCGTTTCCTCCATGCTTCCGTCCTCGGAATACAGGGACAGGACCATAAGAAAGTTTTTGGTGGACTTGATGACCTCAAGCCCCTGCCGCTGCACGACTTCAGGAAGCCGGGGCATGGCGAGCTGAAGCTTGTTCTGCACCTGCACCTGGGCGATGTCGATGTCCGTACCCACTTCAAAAGCGAAGTTGATCAGGATGGCGCCCGATGAGTCGCTGCTGGAATACATGTAAATCAGGTTGTCGATCCCTTTCATCTGCTGCTCGATAACCTGGGTGACGGTATTTTCAATCGTCTCCGCCGAGGCTCCTGGGTATGTTCCGACTATGAGAACCTCCGGAGCGGCGATATTGGGGTATTGAGCAACGGGCATTGTGGCCAGGGAGAATGCGCCTGCCATCATGATCAGGATGGCGATCACCCAGGCGAAGATGGGTCTGTCGATGAAAAAGCGTGCCATAACCGTTACCTCGCCTGTTCATTATTGTCGTCGTCGCTTGAGGAAGCGCCTTCGATGCCGGTTACGAGCTGGCCGGGACGCACCTTCTGCAGCCCCTGGATCAGAACCTTGTCGCCCGGCTCAAGCCCGGCGGAAAGCAGCCACATATTGTTGTAGTGGCGATCAATCTGCACATGGCGCATGGCGACATAGAAACTGTCATTCGCGAGATTGCTTGTTGTCTCGGCGTTTCTTGGCGTTTCCCTGGTCAGTACATACACATAGGAGCGCCCGCGCGTGTCGCGCATCACGGCCTTTTGCGGCACAAGAATGCCGTCTTCGCGCGTTCCTTCCTCCATCACGGCACGCACATACATGCCGGGCAGCAGAATCTTGTCCGGGTTGTCGAACAAGGCCCTGATGGCGACTACGCCGGTGCTTTGCTCAATGGTGACTTCCGAGAAAAGCAAATCGCCTTCTATTTCCTGCGGACTCTGATCCCTCGCGGAAACATCGGGCAGACGTGCATATATGGCGCCGTTTTCAAGGCGAAGCTTGGCCCGGGCCGAACCTGGGTTTCCGGTCTTGAGATCGCCCTTGGCAAGAGCAAGGCGCAGCTTGAGGAGTTCACTGCTGGAATGGGTAACATCCACATAGACCTTGTCGAGTTGTTGGATGGTGGCTAGCGGGTCGGCCTGATGCTGAGTGGCCAGAGCGCCGGGCGTGACCTGGGAGCGGCTGATCCGTCCGGGAACCGGCGCGGTAATCTTTGTGTAACCAAGGTTAATGCTGGCGGTTTCCACAGCTTGGCGCGCGGCTTCAATATCCGCACGGGCCTGACCGTACGCGGCCACGGCGTCGTCCCGCTCCTGTTTGCTGACCGCGTTGGTCTTCACAAGCTTGTTGTAGCGATCCGCAAGCAGCCGAGCGGCCTGTTCGTTGGCTTCCGCCCTGGCCAATGCCGCTTTGGCGTTGCCCAGAGCCGCTTCATAAATGGCCGGATCAATCTGGTACAATACCTGGCCGGCGGTTACGTCCGAACCTTCGGTAAACAGACGCTCTGTGATGATCCCGCTCACTTGCGGTCGAACCTCGGAAACCATGAAGGCGGAGACCCTGCCCGGCAGTTCGGTCGTAAGAGTCACCTTCATGGGCTGTATGGTTTCATAGTGATACGCGGGAGGAGCGGCCCTCTCCGCCGCCAGGGCGTCGGAATTCGTGCTCTTGTCCAGAACGATAGATCCGGCCCAGAAGGCGCTCAGGGCGACTATCGCCATTACGACCAATATGCCCGGCTTCTTTATCCATTGCTTTTTCATGTCCACTCACCTCTTTTTGCTATGCCATCTCGCATTGGCGCGATTGCTGATGCGTATGGACAAGAACTACACTTTTGATTATTGGGGGTACATGACACGGAGGAAAGCATGGATTTCAAAAGTGAAAGCATCACGGAAAAATTGTTCCGGGATATTCCTCTTTTCGTGGAGGCTGCGAAGTACGGCAGCTTCACGCTGGCTAGCGAGGCTATGGATATTCCTTTGCCCACGGTATCGCGGCGGATTGCGGGCATGGAGAAAGTCTTGGGTGTCCCTCTTTTTTACAGGAGAACACGAAAGGTCGAGCTGTCCGAATACGGACAGGCGCTCTATGAACGCTATCGCTTTGTTGTGGACGAGGTGGACGCCTCCCTGGAAGAACTGTTCAGCGACATTAAAGAGCCGCGCGGGCCGGTGCGCTTTTCCGTCCACCCGGAGGTGTACCATCTGTATATGGCGGGGGTTGTCAGCGGCTTTGCCGCCCAATGGCCCGGCATTCAGCTAACCGGACAGTTTTCCGCCCGTGGGGTCGATCTGTATACCGAACCCTTCGACCTTGATATCCGGACCGGGCAGCTGCCGGATTCCGATCTCATCGTGCGCAAGCTCGTGACCCTGACTCCGCGCCTGTATGCATCACCCAAACTGCTTCAGCACCACCCCTTGCCTGAAACGCCGAAAGATCTGGCCGCTACTATCCCCTGCATCGCGCCGACGCTGGCTGATGAGGCATGGCCCGTGAGCAGGGGGAAAATTACCGAAAAGGTTACTATCCGCCCGGCGCACAGGGTGGATAATCTGCAACTGTCGCTGGAACTCGCCCTGGCCGGAGCGGGAGTGGCCTGGTCTGTGGCCCATGTGGCGGCTCCGCATGTGGAACGGGGCGAATTGGTCCCCGTCCTGCCGGATTGGACCGTGCCGGGTTTTGATATCAGCGCGGTCATGGCCAGCAGTCGGATTCCCAAACGGATACGGCTGTTCGTGGATTACCTGGTGGAACATTTCTCGCGCGTTCAATAAGGCTTTACAAAAAAACGAAGTACATCGCCCCATCCGACATCAGAGCCTGCCGACCGCCCGGACACTTTTCCCGTAGAGCCATTCCCCCTTGTCTGCGTTAGCTGTTTCCTTCAGCAGCGTATTTCGCGTCCTTATCGCCCGTTGTCGGGCGTTTTTACATCATCCTCCATACTTTCAATTATGAAACCGACAATTTAATTGTGATCATATACACGACTACTTTGAAATAATATTGTGGAAACGAAGCACCTTTACGGACAGAACCGGGTACATGAATACAGGAGCAGGCTATGAATAAAAAACAAGGGTTCAATGTTGGGTATTTCCTTATGATGCCTCTTGTCATGTGGATATTCAGCGAATTTATTTACAAGCCCATGATTGTTTCCAACACTCAGGTGCCGTACAGCGAATTTCTGGCGGACCTTGGGGCCGAAAAAATCGACGAAGTGACACTGGAAGACCAGCGCATTGTTTACACCTTGAAAGGCAGCGATATTTCCAGGCTTTCGTCCTCGGTTCGTAACACCGTGCGGGTGGATGATCCCGGCATTGTAGAGCGCCTCATTGAAGCCGGAGTCACCTTCAGCGGCGTCGCCGCCTCGCGGAACGCCTTTGATACGATCATCGGCATGCTCTTGCCCTTTATTCCGCTCATGCTCATTTGGTACTTCATTTTCAAAAAGATGGGTGGCCAGAACAACCCCATGATGACCATCGGCAAGAACAAGGCTCAGGAAATTCAAGGTGAAATGACAGGAGTGAAGTTCTCCGATGTGGGCGGCGTTGGGGAGGCAGAAACTGAATTGCGGGAAATTATCGATTTCCTGAAAGAGCCGAACCGTTTCAAGGCCATGGGCGCCAAGCTCCCCAAGGGAGTATTGCTCGTCGGCCCTCCGGGGACGGGCAAGACTCTGCTGGCCAAGGCTACCGCCGGGGAGGCCGGGGTTACGTTTTTCTCCATGACCGGCTCCAGCTTTGTGGAAATGTTCGTGGGCGTCGGCGCTGCGCGGGTTCGCGACCTTTTCGAACAGGCCAAACAGAAGGCCCCCTGTATCATCTTCATTGACGAAATAGACGCCATAGGCCAGTCCCGCACGTCGAGTGCCATACCCGGCGGGGGCAACAGCGAACAGACGAACACGCTGAACCAACTGCTCGCGGAAATGGACGGATTTCAGTCCAACATCGGCGTCGTGATTATGGCCGCCACCAATCGGCCCGAAATACTCGACCCAGCCCTGGTTCGCCCCGGTCGCTTTGACCGCCAGATCCAGGTGGTGTTGCCCACAGAAGAAGGTAGGCTCCACATCCTGAAAATTCACACCAAGAATATGCCTTTGGCCGCTGACGTGCGTCTTGATCATCTGGCCAAGGTTACGCCGGGATTCTCCGGCGCGGATTTGGCCAACATTGCCAATGAAGCTTCTCTTCTGGCTGTGCGCGATAAAAAGACCGAGGTGGCGATGAAGCATTTCGACCTTGCCGTGGAGCGCGTGGTCGCCGGGCTCCAACGTAAGGCTCCGCTCAGCGATGAAGTGCGGCGCAAGGTCGCATACCATGAAATCGGGCATGCACTGGCTGCTTTCTATCAGCCGGAAGCCGATCCGGTACACAAGATCAGCATTATCCCCACAGCAAAGGGCGCGCTCGGCTACACCATGCAGATGCCGAGTGAAGATCAGTACCTGATGGGCGAGAATGCGCTCAAGAGCCGCCTGGTCGTTATGTTAGGGGGCCGGGCCGCTGAATTGCTCGTGTTCGGCGAGGCGACCACAGGCGCTTCCAACGACCTGGAACGGGCAACAGAACTCGCCCGGCGCATGGTTACGGAGTTTGGCATGTCCAGCGAGCTTGGGCCAGTTCGCTATGCGGCTCCGACCGGTGCGTATCTGCAAAGCTTCGCTACCTCAAGGAATGATATTGGTTCCGACACCGTTGCTGCCATTGACCGCGAAATCCACAAGCTGATTGTGGATGCTCAGAAGCAGGCACAGAGCATTCTGCGCGACCATGAAGCCGTTATGCATGAAGTGGCGGGCGTTCTGCAGAAGGAAGAAGTCATCACGGGCGACCGCATGCGAGAACTGGCGGAAAAGATTGAAGGAGCGCCTCGCGCTTAGAGCACACAAGTAGCCGGACCATGATTCACCCGGCTACCATGGCAATGTCATTTGCCGAGGAAAGGAGGCAGCATGGATGCAATGAACCTGCTTGTGACAGTGGACGCCAACTATCTACGCCATGTTGCTACAATGCTCGCGTCACTTCGCCTGAATGGGGGGGCGGAACATTACAACGTCTATCTTGTCCATTCGGATATTGCTGACGCTGATATTGACGAGATAGCCACTTATTGCGCCAGGCTCAGGATGCGGCTGATTCCTGCCCGGCTGCACAAGGATGATTTCGCCGATGCCCCTGTGACCGCCTACTACTCGAAGGCCATGTACTACAGACTCCTGGCCTCGAAGATTTTGCCCGGCACACTGGACAAAATCCTTTATCTTGACCCGGATATTCTCATCATAAATTCGATTGACGGGCTGTACGGCACGGACATGGGGTCCGCACTGTTCGCCGCTGCCGCACACACGGGCCTTACCGACATTGCCAAGCACGTCAATCGAATTCGCCTCGGTACGCCTGAAGCCCAAGGGTATTTTAATTCCGGCGTCATGCTTATGAATCTTGAAGAACAGCGAGGGAGAATAAAGGAACAGGATATTTTCGATTACGTTCGGGCCAATGAGGATGGTTTGATCCTCCCCGACCAGGACGTTTTGAATGCTTTATACAGTGACGCCATTCTGCCCCTGGACGACAGTTTGTACAACTATGATTCCCGCCGGTTTGAAACCTACTTTCTGACCAGCGGAGGCGACAAAGATATGGATTGGGTCATGGGAAACACGGTGATCATCCATTACTGCGGCAAGACAAAACCGTGGAAAAAAAATGCAAGCGGCAGGTTTGTGCCTTTGTATAAACACTACATGCAAATAGCCAGGAGGCTATAAGCAAGATCATCATATGGTTCAAAAACATCATTAACCGCGATTCTGGCGTGACTGGTCAAAGGCAACAAGATTGCCACCGTCTTGGCCACGAGTGTGACAAACCCGCTGACATCCGTACCTTTCCATCTGCTTTACTATCGAATCGGTAAAGCATTCGTACCCTTTGAGGTTGTACCTATTCTGCCGGACTGGACCGTGCCGGGTTTCGATATCACCGCAGTCATGCCCAGCAACCGGATTCCCAAACGGGTACGGCTGTTCGTGGATTACCTGGTGGAACATTTTTCGCGGGTTCAATAAGGCTTTACAAAAAAGCCGAAGTCCCCTTCAGCGTCGCCGTCGCCTCGTGGGATGCCTTTGATACGGTCATCGGCATGCTCTTGCCCTTTATTCCGCTCATTCTCATCTGGTACTTCATTTTCAAAAAGATGGGCGGCCAAAACAATCCCATGATGACCATCGACAAGAATAATAGATTATCCATAAATAGTGATGATCTTTCTCAGAGCGATCATGGCAGCCGCCAGTATTCTGAGGCCATATCTGATAAATCCGTTTTTTCGTATCGAAGAGCCAGCTCACGAAAATGATTGAACCACGAGGGGGCTACCTCCATGACAGCGCTATATATCAAATAATTTTATTTACAGATAAGTTACAAACATTTTTCTAAGGGTTTCTATGATGATGCTTGAACTTTTGGGCGGAGTTATTTATTTGTTTAAAAAATGAAATTCAGTTAATATAAGGCGATGAAAAATATTTTGTCGGAAAAACAGGATCTCAAAGATGCCATAAAGAACGTTTGACCCCATGCATATGGACATGAAAATGACTGGAACACACACTGAAAGAGAGGCGATCTCAATGAAATCCATGGTGACCTATATTGCGCAATCCTTGGTGGACAAGCCCGAGGCGGTTTCTGTGTCAGAGGTGGAGGGAAACCAGACCACGGTCCTTGAGCTTACCGTTGCCAAAGAGGATCTGGGCAAAATTATCGGCAAGCAAGGGCGCACGGCCCAAGCTCTGCGGGTTATTTTAAACGCGGTTTCCGCCAAGACAAAAAAACGGGCGGTTCTTGAAATCATCGAATAACTCTTTTTTTCTCTGGACGGCGTTTTCCAGATCTTCCAGCCCTCCATTGACAGCCCGGTGAAAGGGTGTTTCTTTGGGGCAGTGTAAATTCCCCCAATCGTTCACAAACAAAATCACCCTGGAGTCAACCATGACAGATCCTCTGTTTATGCCCATCACCATTAATGACATGACGGTTTGCAACCGGATTTACCTTCCGGCCATGCATCTTGGCATGGCGTCAAACTTTGAAGTCACCGATCAACTGATTGATTTTTATGCAGAACGCGCCAGAGGCGGCGCCGGCATGATCTGCGTGGGATTTGCCACAGTGGATGAAGCCTCGGGAAACAGCCAGAACATCGGTGCCCACGATGACCGGTTTATCGAAGGTCTTTCCCGGCTGGCCTCGGCCATCAACGCCCATGGTGCCAGAAGTGTGGTTCAGCTCAACCATGCGGGTCGTTACAACATGTCCATCTTTATGGACGGCCGCCCGCCGGTTGCCCCTTCGCCCATTGCCTCCCGCATGACCCGGGAAATGCCCCGGGAAATGACGGAAACAGATATCCGTGAAACCATTGACGCCTTTGCCGCTGCCGCCGTCCGGGTCCGGAAAGCAGGTTTCAATGCCGTTGAAGTGCTCAGCGGTACGGGATACCTGATCAGTGAATTTCTCTCTCCGCTCACCAATCACCGGACCGATGCATACGGCGGCAGCCTGGAAAACCGCATGCGCTTTGGACTTGAAGTCATGGCGGCGGTTCGGAAGGCGGTGGGACCGGATTTTCCCCTGATCGTCCGGATGAACGGCAATGATTTCATGCCCGACGGAAACAGCCGGGCAGAGCTTCAAACCTATGCCAAAGCGCTGGCCCACGGACCGGCGGATGCCCTGTGCATCAATGTGGGCTGGCACGAAGCAAGGGTTCCCCAGATTGTCTCCTCGGTTCCCAGAGGGGTGTTTGCCTACCTGGCCAGAGACATCCGCGACCAGGTAGATGTCCCGGTCATTGCCAGCCATCGCATCAACGATCCGGAAACTGCCCGCGAAATGATTGGCGACGGCATGTGCGACATGGTGGCCATGGGACGAAGCCTTATCGCAGATCCCTTTTTGCCGGAAAAAGCCCGCCTGGGACAGGAATCCGACATTGTGCACTGCATTGGCTGCGCCCAGGGGTGTTTTGATCACCTGTTCCAGCTCAAATATGTGGAGTGCCTGTGCAACCCCAGGGCCGGGCATGAAGGCACCCGCACACAAAAAACAGCGCCCAAACCCCAAAACGTGCTGGTTGTCGGCGGCGGACCCGCAGGGATGAGCGCGGCCCTGGAAGCGGCGCGGCAAGGGCATCAGGTGACCCTGTATGAAACCGCGTGGCAGCTGGGTGGCCAGCTCCATCTGGCGGCCGCGCCTCCGGGACGATCCGAATTTGCCTGTCTGGCCAAGGACCTTTCCCGACAGGTGGAACTGGCCGGCATTACCCTGCACCTGGGCGAGCCTGTGACCGAGGCGATTATCCGGGAAATCGCACCCTCTGCCGTAATCCTGGCCACAGGCGCGCGGCCCCTGGTGCTTCCCATTCCCGGCGCAGATCTTCCCCATGTGGTCCAGGCCTGGGATGTGCTTTCCGGAAAAGCCTTTACCGGAAAAGAAGTGGCCATTATCGGCGGCGGCGCGGTGGGTGTGGAAACCGCGCTTTTTCTGGCTGAAAAAGGAACACTATCCGCCGAAGGGGTCAAATTCCTCCTGACCAACCGGGCGGAAGATCCGGAAACCCTTTTCCACATGGCCACCCGGGGAACTAAAAACATAACCCTGGTGGAAATGCGACATCATGTGGGCGATGGCATCGGCCGTTCCACCCGCTGGGGAATGCTCCAGGAACTGTCACGGATGGGCGTGACAGCTCTGACCAACGCCAAGGTTGCGGCCGTTACAGAGAAAGGCCTTGAAGTGGAAAGGGACGGCGACCGCCGGCTGATTCCCGCAGACACCGTGGTGATGGCAGCAGGCGCCGTCCCTTACAACCCCCTTCAATCCCGGGTTGAGAAAATGGGCATCCCCTGTCAGGTGGCCGGAGACGCTCTGTCTGTGGCAACGGCTTTTGACGCGGTGCATCAAGGGTATCTCGCGGCAAGCCGCATCGGACAGGCAGAAAAGCCGTAATACCCCATTGGATGCCTGAGATTTCGTATCCGAATGCAATTCGAAAAGCCCTGCGACAGGAAAAGAGTCTTGATGTCGCCAACTCATCGGACTCTCCAGAAAAAAGAAAGGATGCTTTCCCATGGACCTTCCGATTTCAACGCCACTGTCTGAAATCACCCCGCGCATTGCCCATCTTCAGGCATCCCTGAACCAGATGGGCCTTGACGGCGCCATGATTTTGCAGAACACGGATCTTTTTTATTTTTCCGGCACCATCCAGCAAGGACATCTGTACATTCCGGCTGAGGGCGAGCCGGTGTTCATGGTGCATAAAAACTTTGAGCGGGCCCGCATGGAATCCCCCCTTGGCACCCTCATCAAGCTGGACAGCCCCAAATCCGTGATGGACCTGATTCAAAAAAACGGGCTGAAACCCCCGACCATCATGGGGATGGAGCTGGATGTGATGCCGGCAAGTACATATTTTTATTACAAGAAGATATTTCCCCACGTGGAAATTCAGGATATATCCGGCCCCATCCGAAAAATTCGAGCCATAAAATCAGCCTATGAGGTGGATCTTATCCGGAAGGCTGCTGCGCTTTCCGATGAGGTGACGGAAATGATGCCGAGCCTTCTCAAGGTCGGCATGACGGAAGTCGATCTTGCCGGACGCGTGGAAGCCGAAGCCCGTCGCCGGGGACATCAGGGCCTTGTGCGGATGCGCATGTGGGGCGCGGAGATGTTTTACGGGCACCTGATGGCGGGTCCGTCAGCAGCCGTGCCGAGCTGTATTCCTTCACCCACGGGCGGTCCGTCCGTGAGTCCGGCTGTAGCCCAGGGGCCTGGATTCCGGAAAATCCAGCCGGGCGATCTGGTGTTATTGGATTATGTCTTTGCCTGGAAAGGGTATCTGGCCGATAGCACGCGTATTTTTTCCCTGGGAGAACCGTCTCCGGAAATGGTGGCCGCCCACACCGCCATCCTGGAAATGCAGGCCCGCCTCAAACCCATGGGAAAACCCGGAGCCCTTGCCGGCGATCTCTACCAAGAAGCGATGGCCTTTGCTTCCCAGCGGGGAATTTCGGAAAATTTCATGGGAGCAGGCGAGAACCGGGTCCGGTTTATCGGCCATGGGGTGGGGCTGGAACTGGACGAGCTGCCAGTGATTGCCCAAGGCCAGCGCATGGCACTGGAAGCCGGTATGACCATTGCGCTGGAGCCCAAGATGATTTTCCCGGATGTGGGGGTTGTGGGGATTGAAAACACCCATCTGGTCACACCCGATGGATTCGAACAGTTGACCCACGCCGAAGAGTCCATTGTGTGCGTTCCGGCTGGCTGACCCATCGCTGCAGAGAATCTGGATCCCCTATGGCATAACACGGGGAGAATATTCAGGGCTATTTGTAAAAATAAACAAATTCAATAAGATGTGAAATCTCGTGGGCATGGCTTCGCAACACACCAGGTTTGAATGAAGGAATGTTTCGGATAAAGCCAAAAATATTCATATGAAATCGGTAGCGAAGCGTATTCCACCCTAAAAAGGATTTTGCTGTTTCGGTGGGATACGCGACCGTCGGACTTGTTTCGTTTTCTACCGATAATTCCGGTAATCCACGCCGAATTTTTTTGCCTTGTAGGAAAATATCCGGACCGTGGTTTTAAGGGCCTCGGCCGCCAAAGTAATGTTCCCCCGGGTATTTTTTAAAGCATCAATCATCATCTCCCGCTCCAGGGCCGCCACTGCCGCTTCAAGGGAAAAATCGGAAAACGTGCCGCTTTCTTTTCCGGTCTGAAGACTCGGCGGCAGATGGTAGCTGTGAATCGCCCCTTCCTCGCACAGCAGCACGGCCCGCTCCATACAATTTTCCAGTTCCCGTACATTTCCAGGCCAGTGATAGGCCATGAGCATGTCAATGGCCGGTGTGGAAAGCCGTCTTACCGCCCGTCCATTTGCTTCAGCATACCGCTCCAGAAAGTGGTCTGCCAGGAGCAGAATATCGGTTTTTCGTTCCCGAAGCGGTGGTATGTAAATGGGAAACACATTGAGGCGATAATACAGGTCTCCGCGAAAGGTGCCGTCTTCCACCGCCTGTTCCAGATTTTTTTGGGTGGCGGCAATAATCCGCACATCCACCTTGATGGATCTCTGCCCGCCCACCCGCTCAAATTCCCGTTCCTGCAGCACCCGGAGCAATCGCACCTGAACATCGGGTTCAATGCTGCCGATTTCATCCAAAAAAAGCGTTCCCTTGTGGGCCAGCTCAAAACGGCCGGGTTTTTGGCGGATGGCGCCGGTGAACGCGCCTTTTTCATGGCCGAAAAGCTCACTTTCAATGAGGTTGGCGGGAATGGCGGCGCAGTTTACTTTAATGAAAGGCCCCTTGGAGCGATTGGAATTGTAGTGGATGGAATTGGCAGCCAGCTCCTTTCCGGTGCCGCTTTCCCCACGGATCAGCACCGTGGCATTGCTGCGGGACACCTGGCTGATCATCTGAAAGACTTCCCGCATTTTGTTGCTGTTGCCAATGATCTGGGTAATGCGGTACTTGTTTTCAATCTCTTCCCGGAGCCGTTGGTTTTCGTTCCTTAACGCTTCTTTTTCAAGCTGAATGGTTTCCAGATTGATGACGTGGCGGGCCACCATGGTGGCCACCACGGAAAGCAGTTTGGTGCCGTCGGAAAGGGCGTACTCCGGGTCCCAGGCCCGGTCCACGCTTAAGGCCCCCACCACTTGCCGGCCTTTCTGCACTGGCACACAAATAAAGGAAATCTCCCCCATTCCCTTGATCTGACGGGATGCCGTGCGGTTGAGAAACATGGGCTCTTCGCTGATTTTTGGGATAGCAACCGCCTCTCCGGTTTGGATCACCCGGCCGATAATCCCCTCCCCCAGTTTGTACGTCACCCGCTCCATGGCGCTTTTGGAAAGGCTGTGGGCCACTTCAATACTGATTTCATTTCTTAGGGGATTGAGAATGGAAATGGTTCCGCGCTCCATCTGAAAAGCCGAGGAAAGCAGATCCAGCACCTTGTACAGGGATGTTTTGAGATCCAGATGCGCGTTTAAGGCATTGGAAATTTCATAGAGGAGCGTGACGTGCTCAATGGACTTCATCACCATGGGGCGTCCTCGTTGTATCGTTGACGTGCGGAGTGGGGGTTTCCTTCGACCCTTATTTTTGCAGGCACCAATTTGCAACATTTTTGTAAGTATTGGCAAGAGCGCAACTGATGCGCCAATCTTAAAACCCATAAGACGCTGTCGCCCGGAAAGGTTCGGGTGGGTGTTGACAGACCCATTGGGTTTGGATATAGGTAACCCGCTAAAAGGGATGGGAAAAATCGCTTTTCCAGAATTTTTGTAATCCATAACCTCTCATCGGACAGGCTATCATGACATCCCACAAGTGGTCGGATCTCCCCAGTCAGACGGCATTTCCTGTCGCCAGGCCGGGGTATCCGTTTATTTTTGCGTCGGCTTTTGTCACAGCCATCTTCGCCCTTCTGGGCCTTGTCTGTCTGTCGATCCTGGGCCTTTTGGTCACCGGATGTATCTGCTGGTTTTTCCGGGATCCGGATCGCCTTGTGCCCACAGAAGAAGGCTTGGTGGTCTCGCCGGCCGACGGCAAGGTCATACGGGTGGAACCTGTTGACCAGACGCCCTATTTTCCCGGACCCTGTACACGGGTCAGCATCTTCATGTCTGTTTTTAATGTTCACGTCAACCGGGTCCCCCATGAGGGGATTATCCGGAAAGTGGACTATTATCCCGGAAAATTCTTTTCCGCCAACTTGGACAAGGCCTCGGCCGCTAATGAGCACAACGCCCTTTTGCTGGAAAGCCCGAATGGTAAATGGGTGGGATTTGTTCAGATTGCAGGACTCATTGCCCGCCGCATCATTTGCCGGGTTCAGCCCGGCGACACGCTGTCGCGGGGGCAGCGGTTCGGCATGATTTGTTTTGGCTCACGGCTCGATGTCTATTTGCCGGACCAGACGGAACTTCGTGTGAAGACTGGCGACAGGGTTCAAGCGGGCGCAACGGTTCTGGGAAAATGGTAACCCGCCGAAACTGACGTAACTGGCTCCCGAAATCCCACAGACCTCCCAATGGCACGTGTGCTGTTGGGTTCTGTTTTTTCGTGCGTCCGGAAGAAAAATTCGTATATTGAAACACCAACAGTAAATTCAGGTGGAGAGCAAGGAGTATCCATTGTGGAAAGAATACCCATGACCAAAAAGGGGTACCAGACCTTAAAAAAAGAACTGGAGTACCTCAAATCCGTTGAACGACCGAAAGTGATCAAGGCCATTGAAGAGGCGCGATCCCATGGAGATTTAAGCGAAAACGCCGAATATGATGCGGCCAAGGAACGGCAGGCCTTTATTGAAGGCCGGGTCAGTGAACTGGGATACAAATTGGGAAACGCCGAAGTGATTGATGTGGACGATCTTCCCAAGGACCGGGCGGTATTTGCTTGTACCGTGGTCCTTGAAAATGTTGAAACCGGTGAAGATGTGTCCTATCAATTAGTAGGACCGGAAGAGTCCAATATCGAAGAAGGTCGCATCTCGGTGGCCTCTCCCCTGGGACAGGCCATTATCGGGAAAAAACCCGGAGAGGAGATTGTCCTCAACGCGCCGGGTGGAAAGCGGATATACGAATTGGTGGAAATCCTTTAATCAGGAGAAAATGGGTGGCGCGAATTACAGTGGAAGATTGTCTGGAAAAAGTGTCGAACCGGTTTAAACTGGTTCATATGGCGGCGGCCCGGGTACGGCAGATTCGTGAAGGGTCCGAATATCTGGTAAGTTCGCCGAAAAACGAAGATATTGTTGTGGCCTTGCGGGAAATTGCCGCCGGCTGGATTGTGGAGAAGCACGAAACCGGCGATTGACGATCCAGCGGAAACCAGAAGCCCGTGACCCGGTACAGCCATACCTACAAAACCATCAACCGCTTGATGGGAAAGGCCATTTCCCGGTATGACATGATCCGGGATGGTGACCGGATTGCGGTGGGCGTGTCCGGCGGGAAGGACAGTCTCACGCTACTGTGGGCGCTGGCCGAGCGACAAAAGCGGATTCGCATTGGCTACGAGTTGTTTCCCATTTATGTGGACCCCGGATTTCCCGGCGGAATGGCACCGGCTTTGGCCCAAACCTGCCGGGAAATGGGCCTTTCCCTTACTGTGGATCATGGCCGTCATGGCCCTTTGGCCCACAGCCCGGAAAATCGTGAAAACCCTTGCTTCCTCTGTTCCCGGCACCGGCGCAAACGGCTTTTTGAAATTTCCGATGGCCTGGGCATTCATATCCTGGCCCTGGGCCACACCAAAGATGACATCATTGAAACTTTTTTTCTCAATATCTGTTATGCCGGAGAAATCAGTACCATGGTTCCCCGGCAGGATTTTTTTGGCGGCCGGTTTTCCGTGATACGGCCCCTTTCCATGGTGGATGAAAATTGCATCCGGCAGTTTGCCCGGGAGCAGCAATTTCCCGATTTTGTCAATGTCTGCCCTTCGGCCGGAAAAACTAAACGGTCTGAAATCAAAGCCATGCTTTTGGGCTTGTATCAATCCAACAGCAAAATCAAAGGCAACATCTACCGGGCCATGAGCCATGTGAAGCCAGAATATCTGCTCAAATAACGATCTTCACCCGGAAAACAGTCATGAAAGATGTCCAGAACCAACGAGATCACCGAAACATTCCCATTGACAAGGTCGGCATCAAGAGCCTCCGGTATCCCATCCGGGTCAAGGACCGCCGGGATGGTTCCCAAAATACCATTGCTACCATTAATATGTATGTGGACCTTCCCCATGAATACAAGGGAACCCACATGAGCCGATTTGTGGAAATGCTCCATCTGCTCAAGCCGGAAATTTCCCTGAAGAAGTTTTCTGTTTTGCTGGAAGCCATGAAAGAAAACCTGAACGCCGCATCCGCCCACATTGAGATGAGCTTTCCTTATTTTATTGAAAAACAGGCACCTGTGAGCGGTGCGCCGGGACTGATGGATTATAACTGCCGCATTATCGGCACCAGTAATTCCCATAATGAAGTGGATCTCATGTCCGAGGTGAATGTTCCCATCACATCGGTCTGTCCCTGTTCAAAGGCAATCTCCGAGCAAGGCGCCCACAATCAGCGGGGTGTGGTTCAGCTCCAGACCCGGTTCAAGAAATTTATCTGGCTGGAAGACATGATTGAGCTGGTTGAATCCTGCGCATCCTGCGATGTCTTTTCCGTTCTCAAACGGGTGGATGAAAAAAGCGTCACCGAACGGGGTTATACCAACCCCAAATTTGTCGAGGATGTGGTGCGGGATGTGGCTGAAAAACTCATGGCGGACGACAATATTACCTGGTTTTTCGTCAGCGCTGAAAATTTTGAATCCATTCACAACCACAGCGCCTATGCTCAGATTACCCGGGGCCACCGGCCGCCGTCCCGATAATATCCGGATAGACAGAATGACACATCACAAAAAAAACCTGAAAAGGCGTGATTTCCCGGTCCTTTGATTTGATTCTTGACACCGCCTTTTCCTTGTGATTATCATCGCCTTTTTAATTTGCACAACAAAAACCATTGCCGATGTAGTTTATCGACAGAATGAAGGATGTACATCATGAAAAGAACCTATCAGCCCAGCAGAATCAAACGTGCGCGAACCCACGGATTCAGAAAGCGGATGTCAACCAAGGCCGGGCGGCGCGTCATTAACCGCAGACGGGCCAAGGGAAGAAAACGGCTGGCGCTTTAATCTGTTGAGATATACCCTTTTTTCAACATGACCGGGCAAGAAAAAACGCAGGACAGCGTGGGGCAGATGGAAAAAGGGGCAGGTAACCGCTTCACCAAAGCCGACCGAATACGGAAAACAAGCGATTACAAAAGACTGTCCACACATGGGAAGCGGCTTTCCGGCAGGGGATTTGTTTTTGTGTATCAAAACAACACGTTCGGCCGACTGCGATTGGGAATAACGGTTTCAAGAAAATTTGGAAAAGCCGTACAACGGAACAGAATCAAACGGATCATTCGCGAGTATTTTCGAATAAACAGAACCCGTTTTCATGGTGCTTGGGATGTGAATGTCATTGTCCGGACCGCTGCCGGAAAGCATGATACAGCCACTCTCCAGCAGGAACTGTCAATGTGTCTGATGTCCATTGAAAAGTCAATATGCTGAAATTCATCAGTAAACCAATTTTATTGGGGGTTCTGTTGCTGATCAGGGGATATCAGATTTTCATTTCGCCCCTGACAGGACCGACATGTCGATTTTTTCCCACCTGTTCAGCGTATGCGTATGAGGCGATCAAACGCCACGGCGGAATAAAGGGCGGTATTCTTTCCGTTAAACGGATTGTCCGATGCCACCCCTTTTCTCCGGGTGGAGTTGATCTTGTTCCATGACGCGTTTCCTGAACCGCCCGACCCTTTTTGATGCTTCCCGCCTGTAATCGCTTTCAACGGACATGGCCGTTATGAACAATCTGACACGATCTCCCATGAAATCCAACGAAAATCCGGTCAGCATCCACGGATTCTGTTTTTCATCAGATTGCCGGAAATCCGAAAGGTTTGCCATTTCAGAGGCTCTTTCCTTTCCATGGGAGTGCCTTTCGCAGTAGACCGCCAAGGAGAATTGTATGGAACAACTTCGGCTGTTTTTGGCCATCGGCCTGTCATTTATCGTCCTTGTTATCTGGAGCATGTATTTTGGCGGAAGATCACAGGCGCCTGTGGACCCGGAGGACGCGGCCGTCTCTTCGCAGCAGGAAGTGGCAAAGCCGGAGACAGCGGTGGAAGAACCCCCTGAGCCCATACCGCCTGTTCCACAACCGATGGTGCCGGATGCTGAAGAAAAGCAAATCACTGTGCGCACTCCTTATTATACGGCTACGCTATCAACCTGGGGCGCCACGTTTCATGCCTTTGTGCTGAATCAGTACAGGGAAACCGCTGCGCCGGATTCTTCCGAGAAAAACCTGGTTCCCCAAGGGTTTACGGACAGCGTGCTTCAGTCCGCACTGCTCCGGAACTCACTCCCGGGTCTGGAACATGCAACCTATGCCGTTGATGTGGATACGGATGAAGTGGTTGTGGGAAAAGAAAAACAAACCGTCACCTTTACCTGGGTTTCAGACAAAGGTGTACAGGTCAAAAAGGTCTTCGGGTTTGATCCAACATCCTATTTGATTGATTACCGTGTGGAAATTGAAAATTATGGAGAAACCGCGCTTCATGATGCCCTTTCCCTTTCTCTCCGGAAACCGGTGGGAGACACCACCGGATACGCCTTTACCGGACCTTCCGCGCTGATCAACAACAGCCTGGAGCAAATCAAGGTTAAAAAAATTAAGGACAAGAGTGAATTCGCCGGTACAATTCAGTGGATTGCCAATGATGACGGATATTTCATTTACTGTCTGGTACCGGAAACCCCGGTGGATGGCACCATGAAACTGGCGGTCAATGACCAAACCCTTGTCAATGAACTGGTCAATCCTGACTTTGAGATTCCGCCGGGATCCCGAAAGGAATTCAGCTTTTATCTTTTTATGGGTCCCAAGAACATGGATCTCCTCAACAGTCTGGGGCACAACCTAGGAAAGGCGCTGAACTTTGGCTTCTTCAATCTGCTTGCCAAGCCCTTCCTGTGGGTTCTGAATAAAATCCACACGGTTATTCCCAATTATGGGGTTGCGATCATTGTCCTGACCCTTTTTATCAAGATCCTGCTGTGGCCCCTGGGAAACAAAAGCTACAAATCCATGAATGACATGAAAAAACTCCAGCCTTTGATGCTTGAGCTTCGGGAAAAATACAAGGACGACAAGCAGAGGATGAATCAGGAGATCATGTCCCTTTACCGGACGTATAAAATCAATCCCCTGGGCGGATGTCTTCCCATGCTGCTCCAGCTTCCGGTATTTTTTGCCTTTTATCAGATGTTGTACCAGGCCATTGAATTAAGACACGCACCTTTTTTCCTCTGGATCAACGATTTGTCTGCGCCGGACCGGTTGCTTCAGTTCGGGTTTTCCATTCCCTTTATGGCCCCGCCCTACGGTATTCCGGTTCTGACGTTGATTATGGGTGCAACCATGTTGTTACAGCAAAAAATGGCACCCCCGCCGGGCGATCCCATGCAGGCAAAAATGATGATGTTGATGCCGATTGTTTTTACCTTTATTTTTATCAATTTCTCCTCCGGGCTGGTTTTGTACTGGCTTGTAAACAACGTTTTTTCCATTTGTCAGCAGTATTATATTCAGCAGAAATGCAAATAGGCGCTGAGGGAGAGGATGTCGAATACACTGGAATTTGAAGGGAAAAATCTTGAGTCCGCGCTGGCGGAGGCGGGAAAGGCATTAAATATTCCCGTGGAACAGCTTCGCTACGAAGTTTTGACCTATGGTTCATCCGGTATTTTTGGGCTGGTTGGTGTTAAAAAAGCCAGAATTCGGGTTGCAGTCAAAAAAGAAGCTGAAAACGCTGCCAAAAAAACGACAAAACCGCGCCGGACAGAACCTAAGCCTCCAAAAAAAAACCATGCCGTTGCAGCGGCAGACACGGATGATACAGGAGTTCAGGCTGCGATCAAAAAAGAATCCGAAAGCGCTGGCCAAAAAACCGCCAGATCGCTCCGGACAGAACTGAAGTCTCCGCAAAAATCCGATGCCACTGCGGTAGCAGACAAAGCGGATGCTGAAGCGACGCCGGGATCCGAGGCGATTGAAACCGGACGGGAGACGCTGACACGGATTGTTCACGTGCTTTCCGAGGATGCGATGATTGACGCCACCCAAACCGGGCCAACGCTTTTTTTCAGGATTTTCGAGGGCAACAATGCCATTTTGATCGGAAAAAAAGGCCAAACCCTTGAGGCTATTCAATACCTTGTAGAAAAAGTGGTGAATAAAAAAAATGCGGACCGATTCCGGGTTGTCGTGGATGTTGCCGATTATCTTGAAAGAAGAGAGGCCAGTCTCAAACAATTGGCCCGGCGCATGGCAGACAAGGTGAAGAAAAATAAAAAGCCCGTCACCATCGGCCAGATGAACGCCCATGACCGGCGGGTTGTCCACCTGCATTTAAAAGATGAAGAGGGAATCCGCACCCACAGTGTAGGAGAGGGATATTACCGGAAACTGATGATTTTCCCGAAAAAACAGCAACCTGCCGGAAGTCGGGAAAAACACTGAAACCATGGTGATCCAACACTATCCATGAACGAAACCATTGCCGCCATGGCAACACCACCAGGCCCCGCCGGCATCGGTGTGGTCCGACTCTCCGGGCCGGCTGCCCTGCACATTCTCCTCAGGGTTTTTGTTCCAAACAAAAAAGCGGGCCCGGATTCAACGGCCGCCGAATCCGAACCGGCCCTTGTGTCCCATCGCATTTATTATGGCCGCATCCATGATCCCGCATCCGGGGCCTTTATTGATGAAGCCCTGGCCTTTTATATGAAACAGCCCCACAGCTTCACACGGGAAGATGTGGCAGAAATTCAGTCCCATGGCGGAATGGTCAATATGGACCGCATACTGGGCGCAGTCATGGATGCAGGCGCGGTATTGGCGGCGCCGGGCGAATTCACAAAACGCGCATTCTTGCACGGCAGAATTGACCTTTCCCAGGCGGAATCGGTCATTGACCTGATTCATGCGCCATGCGAAGCTGCTGCCCGGATAGCGTCAATCCAACTCACAGGCGCTTTTCGCGATTCCATTTCGGATATTACGACCCTACTGGTGACCCTGCGATCTCGGTGCGAGGCCGGCATTGAATTCGAAGATACAGATGCCGTTGATGCCGAATCTTGCCTGCCCCTTGTCCGAGAGACCCTTGTTCAGGAACTGATCCCGCACATCCGGTGTCTTCTGCAGCGGCACGCGGAAACAGCCATTTATAAAAACGGTCTGGTCCTGGTCATTGCCGGCGCCCCCAATGTCGGCAAATCAAGCCTGATGAACCTTCTGGTGGATCAGGAAGTCTCCATTGTCAGCGAGTTTCCCGGCACCACCCGTGATCTTTTGAAAGAATACCTGTCACTTGATGGAATTCCCGTTGTTGCCTGTGATACAGCCGGAATTCATGATACAGTCGATCCGGTTGAAGCCATCGGCATTGCAAGGGCCATGGAATGCATCGACCGTGCGGATGTGGTGCTTTTTGTTGTGGATGCAACAAGAGGTCTGCGGTCATTTGAAAAGGATTTTCTTCTGACTCATGGTCCAAACAACGTGATCGCCGTGATCAATAAAACGGATTGTTGCAGTGAAGAACAGGTTCATGCCATTGCAAAAGAGATTCCGCCAGGGGTTTTGTGTGTGAAAACCGTTGCCACAACCGGACACGGGCTTGACGCGCTGAAAAAAGCCATCGTCCGCCAGGTAGCGGCAGGTGCGCTTCCGCCCTCTGCACTGTCGGCTGGAATTCCCAATCTCAGGCACAAAAAAATACTTGAACAGGTTGAGGCGGAAATGGAAGCCTGTGTCGCAGCTTGCGACACTCATCTGCCTTTGGATATGATCTCGGACCTCATTAATGCTGCCATTTCCCGCATTGGCGAGATATCCGGCCAGTCGGACCAGCATGAAATTTATGATGAAATTTTCAGCCGGTTTTGCATTGGAAAATGAATTTTTTGTTCCACGTGAAACACGTATCTTGTCCCGCTGTAACGATACGATGTTGCTATAAGGAGTCGGCTCATGAAAAAGAGGCTTTCGGAAATCCTTGACCGGTACGAACGGGTTGTCAGCCAGGTGGACGCCATCTATGAGTCCACGCGTCAGCAGTTTCCCGATTGTGTGACCTGTAAAATTTCCTGTTCGGATTGCTGCTATGCCCTGTTTGATCTCTCCTTGGTGGAGGCCTATTACATCAACGAAAAGTTTTCCAGTTCGCTTCCCGAAGCAACAAAAGCAACAATCTTGGATGCAGCTGATCGAATTGACCGGGATGTGTACCGGTTAAAGCGAAAGGCCTTCAAGGCGGTCGCCGCAGGAGAAAAAACAGAAGATCAGGTACTCTTCGAAATGGCTGCGGAACGGTTGAGATGCCCCCTGCTGAACAGTGATGACCAGTGTTACTTGTATGCCGATCGTCCCATTACCTGCCGTTTGTACGGCATTCCCACATCCATCGGCGGAAAGGGGCATACCTGCGGCAAGTCCGAATTCCAGGAAGGGGTGCCTTATCCCACCGTGAACCTGGATGCGGTGCAGAACAAGCTCCACGAACTGTCGGCGGACATGGTAAGACTGCTCAACTCGTCCCACCAGGAAATGGACCGTATTCTGATGCCCGTATCCATGGCGGTGCTAACGGTGTTTGACGACACCTATCTGGGCATTCGTCCTGATAGCGCGTCCTGTACCGAAACCGGGCAGGAGGCTTTGCGATGACAGAAGAAATGTCTGCGGATGAAAAAAAAAAGGCAGTTTATGATGCCATGTCGCCAAGGCGTCAGAAGCATATCCGGGAAAAAGTTGGTTACGATAAATGGGATCCCTTTGAGGCCCCAAAAGATCCCATTGATATCCGAAAGGGTCAGGGAAACCGAACTGCCCAGCAACTGGTCCGCGAGTTTTTGCAATCCAGAACCTTGGACCAATATTCAAACAGCTATGGTCGCGGTGTTCTGGAGATAGCCATTGGCCTTGTGAATGACGATGACCGGTTTTTGGCCATGTACGATTTTTCCCTCTGGCACCGGGATTTGATCGAAAGGGAACGCGCTGCCAAAAAATAAAGCCGATGGCTGGCGCTTTCTTTCTCCGGCTTCCGGGCTGTTTCCGGATTATCTTGATGGACCTTTTTTTCCATGCGCATCAGCACGTCCGACATTGTCCGGTTCGTTTCCGAAGCCCGGGAAACCGTTGATTTTAGTGGCCTGAAAAAGGCGTTTGGAATCCGGTCTGCCGATGATATCAGGTGTTTGAAACAGCTTGTCAAAACCTTGATGAATGACCGGGTCCTGCGGTATGCTCACCAGTTCGGCCGCTCTGTGATCGCGCTTTCCTATGAGCGGCCGGTTTCTGTATCTCGCCACGTTGTGCTCAAACCCCATGCCTGTGAATTCCACGCCAGTCCGGATCAGACAACTTCACGCTATGTTATTTCACTGATCCGGGGGGCGGCATTTGGCGGCGGCGAGCATCCCACGACCCGGTTGTGCATTCAACTGATTGATGCGTGCCTGCATTCGGAAAAATTTTCCCCCTGTCGCGCATCCATCTCCTGCCTTGATATTGGAACCGGATCCGGTGTGCTGGCACTTGTGGCCGCTGCCATGGGCGTCAAGTCCGTACTGGCTGTCGACACTTCCCCCGCTGCCCGCCATGAGGCCCGTCAGAATATCCGGGAAAATCATCTGGAAGAGAAAATTCGTGTTGAAAACCAGCCCCTCGACACCTTGCCGGGTACATACGGGCTTGTTCTGGCGAACTTGAGAATGCCGACCCTGATCAGTCTGCAATCTGTCCTGGACCGAATTGTGGAAGCCGACGGACACCTTATTTTATCCGGCATCAAAGACGAAGAGATTCACCTTATCCGTGATGCGTATCCCCCGCCTGTCTTTTTCCCCAAAAGCATACTTTCAGAAAAGGGGTGGTCGGCCATGTGGCTGGCCAGGGAGCGATAGAACGCTTGCCAGCACTTCGCACCTTTGGACCCGCGATCCGCCGCAACATTATTTTGAAAATCGACCCGTTATCAGAAACCGGGCGATGAGCCGGGCGGTTTTTTCCAGCATGGGAATGGTGGTGTGGGTGGTCGGCACCCGGGCGTAATCGGTTCCGCCGGGAGGCTGGGAAGAGATGTGGAGCACGGTGCCGTCGCCCTGCCAAGGAAGAAAAAATGTGCCTGGCCCAATGGGAAGGCTTCCTGCAATGAGCCCGATATCGTAAGGCGGCGGCCAAGGCCCTGCCCAAGTCAGGTCGTGGTCGGTGGTGAGGTCCTGTCCCACTGGGCCAAACAGTTTTTGATAAAAGGTTTGGTGCTGGAGCACGTCGGCAAGGGGGCTTCCCTTGTGGGGGGTTCCCAGGGTCACCAGGCGGCCGAAATTTTCCGGCTGATACAGGGCCAGCATCCGCCGGGCCACCAGCCCGCCCATGGAGTGCCCCACAATATGAATGGGGTCTTTGGTGGTTTCTGCCAGGTGTGAAAAAAACGGCAGCACATGGTCGGCACAACCCTGGACATCTTTCTGACGATTGGGATAATTCGGGTTGTGAACAACAAACCCCATGGCCGTAAGCCGCCGGGCCAAAGGGGTGAGGGTGGTTTTGTTGACCACGGCGGCGTGGAGCAGAAGAACAATTCCCGGTGGTTGCGCTACGGTTGGTTTCATGGTTTCTCCTGCATTTTTCAAGCTGGGCGGTTAGGCCTGTTTGTAATGGGGGCCGTCTCCCCCTTCGGGACAGGTCCAGGTGATGTTGCGGAACGGATCTTTGATATCACAGGTCTTGCAATGCAGACAGTTGGTGAAATTCAATTTAATGCCGGTGATGCCCTCACCGTCTTTCCGGAATTCCATCTCGTACACATCACCAGGACAGAACCGCGTGCAGGGACAGCCATAGGCGGCATAACAGCGGTCCACACAAAGGCGCTGATCGTGAATAAGGATATGGCAGGGCTGATCTTCCCGGTGAAGCGTTCCGGACAGATAGACGCCGGTGAGTTTATCCACCATGGACGGATCGTCACGCGGAAATTCGGTTTTTTCTATTGCCTTGTCAGCGGGCTTCTGGGTTTTTAAGGTATCGGCGTCATCTGTTGCTGGCAGATGATCCCGTAGCCCTTTTCCGTTAGAAACATACTGGGCTGCCAAATGAATCCATCGGGCCGGGCCGGTTTTGGAGAGGGCCTGGGCATAGTTGCGGCCTTCACGCAGCTCGGCGCCGGCCCAGCTGTCAGCGAGCCTGTCCGCATACGACAAGAGCCCTTCCCGGCGGGTATTTCCGGCGGCAATAGCGTCCACAAGGGTTTCCGCTGCCAGCATCCCTGATTTCATGGCCAGGTGGATTCCCTTGATGGCAGGTGTACTGTGCAGGGCAGCGGCATTTCCCGTGATCAGCACGCCATCGGCCGCAAGCTCGGGGATACTGAACCAGCCAGCGGTGGACACGGCCCGGGCACCCTGTTCAATCACTTTCCCGTCGCGAATAATGTCCCGGATCAGGGGATGGGTTTTGAACCGCCTGAAGGTGTCATAAATATCAAGGGCTGGGTCTGTGTATCCCAGAGACACGAGAAACCCCAGGGCAATGCGGTTTTCCGCCATCTCATAGACAAAGCCGCCGCCCGGCGTTCCCGTCAGTCCCAGGGGAAACCCCAGAGTGTGAAGATCGTTAAAATTTTGGGTGGTCAAAAAATGATTCTCCGGCAGTTGAATCACCTCTTTGATACCGGTTTCGAATAATTCCGGTATCCGGCCGGACCGGATGGGCAGCTGGTGGGCCAGGGATTTGACAAGGCTCCCCCGGGCCCCTTCTCCCAGAACCGTCACTTTTGCTTTAAGATCAATGCCGGGTTCGAAATTTCCTTTGGGAGCACCGGTTTTATCCAGTCCCTTGTCCCCGGTCCGGACCCCTTCCACGGTTTTTCCATCCCGGGAAAACAGAAGTGATTTTCCGTTAAAACCGGAAAAAATATTCACGCCCATGGCCTCGGCTTTTTCTCCCATCCACCGGCACACCCGTGACAGGCTGACAATGGGAAAGCCCACATTGTGCATCTGGCGCGGCGTGATGGGAAGCCTGAAGCTTTTCCGGGATGTCAGGAGAAAAAAACCATCCCCGCGAACCGTTTGTTCAACGGGAAACCCCTGATTCTGATAATCGGGAAAAAGCTCGGCCATGGCGATGGGATTCATCACTGCGCCGCTGATGGCATGGGCGCCCATGGATGCGCCTTTGTCAATGAGGGCCACTTCCAGTTCCAGGCCTTTTTCCCGGGCCAGTTGCATCAATCGAATGGCACCGGCCAGATTGGCAGGACCGCCGCCAACAAAAAGCACATCAAATTCAATGGACTCATGGGTGGTCATGGTATTTCCTTATTTTCGCGTCTTTTTCGTGAATGACCGCGGCGCCAGAGGCGCCGGATACAGCGGAAGGGGCGTGTGGACAGGTCAAATACCGTGATTTTCAGTGAAAGACAAGGACAGTCTGGCGTTTTACCTGGCAATCGCTTGAAAAAAGTACGGATAATATCCATTTGGATACTGGGTTTTGTGTCATTCTCGGGCTTAACCCGGGGGCTACCCGAGCATGATGAGTGGTTGGGTGAGGTTGTTTCACCCTGAAAAACGGCATTTATGGAGACCTCGCAACATCCTGTCTTAAGCCATTGCCCTTGTGTCATGGGGCTTGTCTTGACGGAACAATTTATGATATCCATTTTTTTCGATAATGAATAATCCTCGCATTTTCCTGTGTTTCTGGGGTATAAGGAGTGGACTCATATTTTCTTTGGAAAGTCTGATCTGACGCATTTGGCCGGAAAACCGGTGGCCTGTTTCCGGCGGCAGGGGTGTTCAAGGAGGTACAAATCATGAAAAAACGAAGTGGTGCTTTAGGATGGTGGGTTTTGGCACTCGTACTGGCAGCAGGTCTTCAGGCGGCGTTCATCTGTGCGGACAGCAAACAAACCGCCACAGAAGCGGCCATTGATTTTTCAAAGGCCTGGCTCCGTCTTGACCCCAAGATGGATCAATACCTGTGTGACGAGCTTCGAAACAAGTCCGAAGGCGGGATGATTGCCGATACCCTTTACGCCCGGACCGAAGACGCCCGACTGCGGGGGTTTGATGTCGGCATGGCCAGACAGAGCATTCTTCATATCGAAACCCGGGTCCTTGCCCATGACGGCGATACCGCGACCATTTATGTAAAAGGCACCAGCCGGACCTGCATCCATCCGGTTTTTACCTATGTGGCCAGATTGTTTCGGATTGGGAAAATCCATACCTTTGAAGAAACACTCAGTCTCATCAAGGAAAACAGCCGATGGAAAATTTGCGGCGCACCTTATGGATTGTCCGTGGATCTTTAAGGAAACAGGGATTTATCCAAACCATGCCCGATGTCAGACCTCGCCGGCTTTCCCTTTGTGGGAAACCGGCGTTTTTATATCCTGCTGTCACGGATTGTTGAAGATGGCCCCCATCTATCTGAAACTTCGAAAAATCGCCCGTGACTTGGTCGCAAGCCATGCCACACCCGATTTTTACCGGGATTATGCGGCAGAGGCGGATGATGCCCGGCGATTTTACCACACGGATCCGGTTGTTGTGCAAGTACGAGAAATGGCCCTGCCCTTGCTTCAAAACAATTTCGGCCATGGCATGGGCCACGGAGAAGCCGTGGCCATTGACGCGGGAACCCTTACGATCATTGAAAGCCGGAAACACGGTCATACGGGTGACAAGGTCTGGCGCCACCTGCTTCTGGCCCAGTGTGCGGGGCTGTTGCACGATATCTGCCGGAAAGAGAAAAATCATGCAGAAAAAGGCGCTGAAACCACCCGTCGCATTATTTCTTCCTTTTCCTTCCAGGATACGGAGGTCGACGCGATCTGTCTGGCCATCCGCAATCATGAGGCCTTTACCCGGCTTACTCCGCCCGCAACCGACTTGGAGCGCCTGATTTCCGACTGTCTGTACGATGCGGATAAATTCCGATGGGGACCGGACAATTTTTCCCACACCCTCTGGGATATGACAGAGCTTGCAAGCCCCTCCATTACCACCTTTGCCCACCATTATCCCCAGGGAATGGTTGTCCTGGAAAAAATCCGGGAAACCTTTCGCTCTTGTACCGGCCAGCAGTATGGCCCGCAATTTATCAATATCGGATTGGCGATCGGTGCGGATCTGTACCGGATCATTCAGGCGGATTTTCTCAACTGAATAAAAACCGCGCCCGTTTTTTGTTTTGACCGATGGATTGGTGTGGCTTGAAGTGCTTTTGATTCCGGGTTTTCGGATGCCTCATCTTTTTTTCAATATTAGACTGCCGATGGAATACCCCGCACCAAAGGAACAGATCACCCCATGGTCACCGGACTGAAGATCGTCATGATACAGGTGAAAGACGATGAGTGACCCGGCCGAGGCGGTGTTGGCATATTGATCCAGTATAATGGGCGCTTCGTCAAAGCTGGCTGGGTGTCCCAGGAGCTTGGTGCAGATCATTTCATTCATATGGCTGTTGGCCTGGTGGAGCCACCAGCGCCGGATGTCTGATGCCGCCAGTCCGTACTGCCCGATATGGGCGCTCAAGTGCTGGATGGCCATGGGGCAGACTTCTTTAAAAACCCGGCGGCCGTTCTGATGAAACAGGTTGGTGGCGGAAAAGGGATCCGCATCGGTGATGCGGCTGAAGTAACCGAAATTCGACCGGACATTGCTGGAAAACCGAGTCTGGGCATGGGCGCTCAGAATTTCAAAACCATGGGCTGATGTAAAGGTCTCTTCCCTTTCGACAACAAGGGCCGTGGCCGCATCACCGAAAATAAAATGGCTGTCCCGGTCGCAATAATTGGCTTGGGGGGAAATCATTTCCGGGTTGACCACAAGGACTGTGCGGGCGGTTCCGGAACGGACCATCTCATAGGCCCGGTGAAGGGCAAATGTGCCGGCTGAGCAGCCCACCAGCATGTCAAAGGCAAAGCCGTTCTGAATGCCCAGGGCGTCTTGAACTTCAATGGCAATGGCCGGATAGGCCCTTTGGGTATAGGAGCAGGAAACAATCACCGCGTCAATGTCGTCAGCGGTTTTCCCGGCGGCCTCCATGGCTTTCCGGCCGGCATCAGCACCCACTTCTGCCTGATCTGAAAGAGCCGATTCCGGGCGTTCGGATAAAATGGGCCGCATCCGGTCAATATCCAGAAGGCCTTCTTTGGCATAAACATACCGCTGTTTGATACCGGCGGCTTTTTCGATGAACGCGGCGGAACCTTCGGGTTTGGCTGTCATTTCGCCGGCGGAAATGGCCTTGGCATGAATGGTGTTATACCGGTTTGCCCAGGAATTGTAGGCGGTTACCAGCTCCTCATTGGTCACCACATGGGGCGGCGTCCACAATCCGGTGCCGCTGATAACCACTTTCGGGTAAACAGATGGTGAAGATGTCATCTCTGTCCTCATATATCTGCGTTGTGATTCAATTCAAATTTTGGGTGCTGCCGTCATCATGGATTTTTTGCTTATATCAAAACTTTGGGAAAACGTCACAACAAAGACAAGCCGTCATGTTTCGGAGTTTTCAATTTTTTGTTTTCCGGTACGCTTGAAATAAAAGATCCGAGCCAGAAACGCGCCAACCCCGGCGCCGGCCACATCGGCCAGCAGATCCAGCAGGCTGGCATGGCGGGTGGACACAAAAGCTTGGTGCAGTTCATCCATGGCGCCGTACAGGGCGGCAAAGCCGATACTGGCCGCAAGAATCAGGTTCGGCGCCTGCAGGTGGGGCCAGGTGATTCGGCAGGCCCGGAAAAAAAGAACAGCCAGAAGACCATAGACAAAGGCGTGTTCCAGCTTGTCTTTCAGTGGAAAAGAAATCCCCTTATCCAGTGAGGGAAAGCAGGCCTGGACAAAAACCAGGACGCAGAAAATAAAAATAGGAAACCATGTGGATAGCAGGCGGCGGATGGAGGTCATGGGGATTTTGGAAAGCATGGGGTCATACCATCCGGAATGGGCCACGTGCGCGCCAATTCCGGATGGCAGAAAAAAGGGCCGGAATATCGGGCTATTCCTCGAAAATAATCGGTTCCAGACGCCGATTTTCCACATGGGCGGAAACGCGGTCCACAAACCGATCCAGGGGAATACCGTAGCGAACCGTGCCGTCAAGGGTCCGGACCGATATGGTGCCTGCTTCCTGTTCTTTGGTGCCGCAGGTGAGAATCAGCGGAATTTTTGCCAGTTGTGCTTCCCGGACCTTGCGGTTGAGACTTTCGGTGCGGATGTCCACCTCTATCCGCAAGCCGGCGTTTTGCAAGGTGTCACCCAGGGATTGGGCAAATGGAATCAGATCGTCGTTGATGGGCAAAATTGCCGCCTGCACCGGCGCCAGCCACAGAGGAAATTTTCCCTCAAAATGCTCAATGAGAATGCCCAGGAACCGTTCAATGGAACCAAAAACCGTCCGGTGGAGCATGATGGGGCGGTGCTTTTCATTGTCTTTTCCCACATAGGTAAGATCAAAGCGTTCCGGCAGGCTCATGTCCAGTTGAATGGTGCCGCACTGCCAGGTCCGTCCCAGGGCGTCTTTAATGTGAAGATCGATTTTCGGGCCGTAAAAAGCACCGTCGCCTTCGTTGATGCGATAGTCCTTGCCATAGGCATCCAGCGCAGACCTCAGGCCGTTTGTGGCGATTTCCCACTGGGCGTCGGAACCAATGGATTTTTCCGGACGGGTGGACAGTTCCAGGTGAAAATCCAGTCCGAACTTGCTGTACACCGTCTCTTCCAGGCGGAGAAGGTTCAGAATTTCCGACTGAATCTGCTCTGGCATCATAAAAAGGTGGGCATCATCCTGGTGAAACGCCCGCACCCGGAAAAGACCGTTGAGCACGCCGGACAATTCATGGCGGTGGACCAGCCCGATTTCCGCCGCACGAATGGGCAGTTCCCGGTAGGAATGGGGCCGGGTGCTGTACAAAAGCATACCGCCGGGACAGTTCATGGGTTTGATGGCGTAGGTGTCCTCATCCACCTGGGTGGTGTACATGTTCTCCCGGTAGTTTTCCCAATGGCCGCTTTTTTCCCATAAACTCCGTTGAAGCAGGATGGGGGTTTGGGTTTCCACATACCCGGCGGCCCGGTGCACATCCCGCCAGAATTCCAGGAGTGCATTCCACAGGGCCATGCCTCTGGGATGAAAAAACGCCATGCCCGGCGCTTCGTCATGAAAACTGAACAGGTCCATGGCCGCGCCGATCTTGCGGTGGTTGCGTTTTTTGGCTTCTTCCAGAACATACAGATACGCTTTGAGGGCTTTTTTATCAAAAAACGCCGTGCCGTAAATCCGCTGAAGCTGGGCCTTGGACTGATCTGCCCGCCAGTAGGCGCCTGATACCCGCATCAGTTTGACGGCCCGGACAAAACCGGTATGGGGCACATGGGGCCCTCGGCACAGATCAAAAAACCCCCCTTGCTGGTAAAGCGAGATGGTCCCATCGGCAAGATCCGCGATCATCTCTGTTTTATAGGGCTCGTTCCGGTAAAGGGAAAGGGCCTCGGCTTTGCTGATTTCGCGGCGTTCAATGGGAATTTTTGCTTTGATGATGCGGTTCATCTCCGCTTCAATGGCCGGAAAGGCCTCTTCCGACAGGGGCGGCATATCAATATCGTAATAAAACCCATCTTCCACCACCGGACCGATGGTGAGTTTGGCATCCGGGTAAAGGGTCAGGATGGCCTGGGCCATGACATGGGCAGCGCTGTGGCGCATGATGCCAAGGGCTTCGGGATCGTTGGAGGTAATAAGGCGGATCGTGGCATCTTTTTGAATGGGGGCGGAAAGGTCTGTCAGCCGGCCGTCCACTTCCATGGCCACGCTCTCCCGGGCCAGGCCGTCAGAGATGCTTTTGGCCACAGCAAGACCCGTGGGACAATGATCAAAGGATTTTCGACTTCCATCGGGAAGTGTGATATGTACCATATATGTTCATCAACCTTCCGTGGCCATCTGGTGTTGCCAAATGGCCCTTTGCAGGGGTTTTCACGATCCGGACAGTAAGGGATAAAGGGCAAAATGCCGCCGGACCCCTTAAGTTCGTTGATAAAAATACAACCTACTAAAATAAGAAAATTGCCCTGTGGGGTCAAGTAAAAAATATGAATGATGCGGCGGTACCGGCCTTTCATGTGATTCGGACAGATGATGCCTTGCGATGGTTTGCGTCCATGATCCGGAAAGAAAAAATGCTGGCCGTGGACCTGGAGGCGGACTCCATGTTTCACTACCAGGAAAAGGTCTGTCTGATCCAGATGGCCGGAAAAGATATCACGGCGGTTGCAGATCCCCTGGCGGTTCCTGATCTTTCCCCCCTGGCCCCGATTTTCGCCGATACGGCGGTCTGCAAAATATTTCACGGCGCAGATTATGATGTGCGGTCCCTTTACAGGGATTTTTCCATTGAGGTCCACAATCTCTTTGATACCCAACTGGCCAGCATGTTTCTGGGAGAAACAGCAACCAGCCTGGAAGCGGTGGTGGGCCAGCGGTTCGGGGTTCAACTGGACAAGCGATATCAGAAAAAGGACTGGTCCCAGCGCCCGCTTCCCGATGAGATGATTGCCTATGCGGCCTCTGATGTGGTGTATTTGGTTCCCCTGGCCCAAATGCTGATGACTGAACTTGAGGCCCTTGGCCGGCTGGAATGGGTCCGGGAAGAATGCCTTTACCTTTCCGGTGTTCGGTCTGTGGAGAACGGAACCGGACTGGAAATTTTGCGATTCCGGGGGGCGGGGCGGCTGCCCCGGCGAAATCTGGCCGTCCTGGAAGATCTGTTGAAATACCGGCGGTCTTTGGCCATGCAGAAAGACCGTCCGCTGTTCAAGGTGTTTTCTAATGCCAGTATGCTTAAAATCGCCACTGAAATGATAGACACCCCCTCATCCATGGTGGAAAGCGGTGCGTTGAGTTCCCGGCAGGTACGGGTTTACGGTAATGTGCTTTCCGAAATTGTCAGAAAAGCCCGGTCCATGCCAGAAAGCCAGTTGCCCCGATATCCGAAAAAGCCCAAACCCATGCTGTCCCCGGAGGTTCCCGAGCGGGTCCGGGTAATCAAGGCGTGGCGGGATGATGTTGCCGCTGATCTGAGACTGGACCCGGCGTTGCTTTTCAACCGGGCTTTGCTCACGGCCATTGCGATTCGCCGGCCGGCGGATATGGCGGCGCTTGAAAAAATTGACGGAATTCGCCACTGGCAGGTAAAGACCTTTGGGAAAGCCGTACTTGCGGCGCTGCATACAGTCGCCTGAGTCAACACAGGGTTGTGACCGATAACACAGCTCCACCCGGGGCTTGTCATTTTCCAGAAGCATACGAACCGACCGGCGAAAAAGTGCTTCATGCTGACACCACGCAGGGCAAGACAGAAAAACTTCAGCAAAGGCAGAAGTATTTTTTTCTATATATAAAAACAGTACGTTACAATAATTTTAACTGAGTCCTGCGGACGAGCTTTATCCTGCAAACACGATCCACCCCCATGCGGCGATCGATTCTGGGACCACATGCCGCAACATTCCACGATCCGAAAACACTCTCAATAGATAAATATTTTAAATGAATTCAATAGTATTGGGCTGCTTTCAGGGCGCTGTGGTGAACAATCCCGATGCCCAAAAAATCCCTTCCCAGTACTGGTTCGCTCTTTTTCTTTTATCCTGCCATTCTGGACACTAGACCTTCACCCCCCCCGAAAATTTACGCATTCCCAAAGCAGAGAAAAAAACCCTGACATCTCGTTTCTGTTTCCTGTCCATTTTTTTTACTATCTCTTTGAATGATCGAATATAACTCATTGAAATATAAGCATAGTTTAATTTTTTTTATCTTGGAACACTCTTTGCATAATTGTGTGTGGAGTGCAGCCAGTGTGGTGGGCTGTCGTGATAATTTTTCTTTACTTAAAAGTTCTATAAGTCTGCATTCCGATCTCAATGCCTACGCCACTAAAGTTCCAATTGACGTTATACTTTATTAAGGAGAACAACGATGACGCAAGAAACCCTGAACAGTATTTCTTCTACAAGCTCCAACTCTTTGCCCATGATTTGTCAGGTTGAGCGATCGCAAGTTACGGCAATGTTCCGGGATGCAAACGACTTGGTCATCCGACTGTCCAACGGCAGTACAACACGGATTGATAATTTTTTTGCCAAAAACGGCGTTACAGACAACATATTAGTACTTCAGGAAAGCGATGGCTCCCTGTGGCAAGTTCTCTTTGTTCAGGAGTCGGGCCAGACCGTCATGGCCGGGTACGCGCCCTATGAGGCGGATGCGGCTCTGTCAGAAAACCTTCCAGCTGCATGGGATGCTGTTGCGGATTCGGACGACACCCAGAGCGGGTATTCTGTCGAAATAGTGAGCTACACGGATAACGTGGGACCGCAACAGGGAGAGTTCAGCCCAGGTACAGAAACAGACGATACCACCCCAAGGCTCAATGGTGTGGCAACGGGACTGCAGCCTGGGGACCAGATCTGGATCTATGACGGCGAAATCTTCCTGGGCATCGCGCAAGTGGATGCCTATGGCAACTGGACTTTTGATGTTCCCGAACTTTCCGGCGGCCGCCATGTCTTTGCAGCGCGCATTGTGACGGCTGAGGGCTTCGGCACCAATGCTGTGGGGAACCTGGTTTTGGATGTGGACACCGGTTCTTCGTCCGGACTTCCCCTT
>JAJDJS010000060.1 GCA_030267325.1 Desulfosarcina sp. OttesenSCG-928-A07
GATGATAATGGAAAATAAAGAGCGGATAGACAGCGTCAGCTAAAGAAGTATAACAAAATGAATTTATTGTATATAATGACGAATTCGGGCGTGGTGTTCGGATTGATCTGTCCCGGATTTCAGAACAAGGCGGCGGGCGGCAGAGAACCGGAGCGGGAAAAATAACAAAACAGCACAGATCGCGGGCACGTGATTCCTGTCAAGGTAAGCATAAAATCGGCGTTGTTGCATGGAAAGATGCAGATCTTACGCGATATTCGCGTTTTCCATGCGTTATCCTTTACAACCCCCGAGGCGAATCAATTTTTCCACATCCATGGTATAGGCGATACCGCCGCCGGGCTGGCACAGGTTGGGGATTTGCTCCACCGCCTGAAGAATCGCCGCCACACGTTCGTTTTCCGCCACAACAAACAGCATCTCCTTTTCGGGAACCAGGCTGATTCCAAAAAACTTTACATCTTCGGCGGTTCCGGTGCCTCTGGCGTTCATGATGGTGCCGCCGGTGGCCCCGGCTTTTCGAACAATGGCCATGACATCATCCGCAAACCCATGGTTCACAATGATGGTGATGAGCTGGTGGTCAGATTTCATTTGTTTTCTCCCTGTTTCTGTACTCTCGGTGCGGGTCATTTCGGCGGTACACTCCGTATCAGGCGAGGGCGTTCGGGCCATCATTCCCGCAACATCCATGAGGATTGCGATTCCCTGATATTTTTTGGGTTCTTTGGCAGCCGCGGCACAAATGGCCGACACAACGGCATCACTTTCTTCTCCCATCAGCGTCAACATGACTTCCTGATGAATGTCTCCCAGGGAAAGGGCGCAAATGAGACGATTTTCGGAAAGGGTCCGGCCATAGGCAATGGTCCCTCCCCTCGCGCCTGCTGCCTTGGCCACCGCCATCAGGGGTTCGCCATGGTTCCGGCCCACGATGCAGATCAGCAATTGGGAGGGGATAAACGGGAAACTCATGATTTTGCCTCCGGTTGTTGTTTTCCTTTATGGTTGAAGATCAGCCCCATGACCTGGACGGTAATCAGCGGCGCCAGGGTAATCAAGGCCACCAGACCAAAGGCGTCCGTGGTGGGGTTGCCGCCCATCGCAAAAGAAGCGCCAAGGGTCAGTGACAGTATAAAGGCGGTGGACATGGGCCCCGAGGCCACACAGCCGGAGTCAAAGGCAATGGCGGTGAAAAGCGGCGGGCAGTATCGGGTCAGCACCAGGGCAAGCATATAGCCGGGAAAAAGTACCCACCAGATGCTCATGCCGGTGATGACCCGCACCATGCTGACGGAAACCGCAAGTGCAATACTGACGGAAAGGGAGGCCAGCATCATGGACCGTTTGATGGATCCGCCGGATATGGTTTCCACCTGTTCGTTCAGCACCCAGACCGCAGGTTCCGCGCAAACGATCACCGCACCCAGGAGCAGTCCGATGGGAAACAAAGCCCAACCACCGGCAAGACCGCCCAAAGAAAGGCCCAGAGACCGGCCGGCCGTCACAAGACCGCCATTGACACCGGTCATGAACAGCACCAGCCCGATAAAGGTATAAAAAAAGCCGAAGCCAATACGTCTGACCTGTTGGGCCGGAAGATGAAACAGGACCACCTGAAAAATCGTAAACAAAATGGCCATGGGCAGAATAGCCGTCAGAATATCGTTGATCACCCCGGGGAAAATGCCGAGAAAATGGGAAACCAGGGTGGATGTGCCAGTAACGGCGGCATCGGATTCAATTGCGTCCATATTGCCTGAAAAAAAAAGCCCCATGACGGCCACTACCGCCACGGGACCGGCCCCAGCAATGCCCACCAGTCCGAAGCTGCTGTCATCCCCTTCTTTTTTTTTGGTCGTTCCGGCCATACCGATTCCCATGGCCATGATAAAGGGGACGGTGACAGGACCTGTGGCAGATCCGCCCGCATCAAAGGCAATACCCACAAATCCGGGCGGGACAAAGACGCACAGTGAGAAGACAAGCCCATAAAAACAGAAAAGAAGGATGCGAAGGGGAATCTGGAAAACAATGCGAAGGGCCCCGAGCGTCAGGAAAAGCGCCACTCCCACCGCGATCATGACCAGCAGTGTGGTCTTGTGAATGGAAGGCGCCACATCGGTGACAAGGCCAACCAGGACCTGGATGTTGGGTTCAGCGATGGTGATGGCAAAGCCAATGGAAAAAACCGCAACCAGAATCAGGATCAGACTTCGGCGGTAGGCCAGAGATGCCCCCACGCGCTGGCCAAAGGCGCTGATCCCCAGATCCGCTCCCACCAGAAAAACGCCCAAGCCCAGAATCAGAAGGATGCCCCCACATATAAATTGGGCGATTTGTCCGGGCGGCAGGGGTGCGATGGTATAGTGGAGCACCAGTACGATCACCATGACCGGAGCCACCGAAATGCCCGATTCTTTCAGCTTTTCCACAAAGTTTGAGGTCAATAGGCCGACTCCTTTCGGATTTTCTTGCGCTCCGGTTCGGTTTTATATCAACGCCAACACGTCCTCCACCTCCGCCAGATGGGTGATGTGGCGGATTGCCCGCAGTTCCGGATTCCGGTATGCCACAAAAACAACACCTGCGGCAGCGGCAGCAGCTTCATCCACTTTGGAATCGCCCACATACACGACCTCCTGGGGCATCACAGAAAAATACGCCGCCACCTTGTTCAGCATGTCGGGATGGGGTTTGGGCGACGGCACATCATTGGCGCAGACCACCAGATCAAACAGATGACCGATATGATTTTCAGCCAGCACACGGGCCATGGTGTCCGTCCGGTTGGTGGCCACAGCAGTTCTATAGCGTGGACGGAGCTTGTGAAGCAGGGGAACCAGATCCGGCTCCATCTCCATCAGTTTTAAAAACGGCAGATATCCCATCTGTTTCCTGTGGGCATCAGCTTTTTTTCGGGTTTCCGGATCCGGAATCAGATGGCCGAGGGCCTCATCCACAGTCTGCATATGGCTGTCGGCCGCCTGTTCAGGCGTCATTTCCGGAAGTCCCACATAATGCAGCAGGTTGTTGTAATAGGCTTGGTTGGCGTTGCGGGAATCAAACATCACACCATCACAATCAAAGGCAACAACTTTGGGGGGCTTCACAATGATAGCGCTCCTTACACGATTCAGCGGGCCGCCGACTCTGGGGAAAGAAAGATGTTGCCATACACACGAACAGTCAGTTGGGGCTTGGCAGGACTGTCCGTGGTCAGTGTCAGGGTGTCGGAATATCGCCCTTCTGTTCTTTTTGTGTTTTTAACCGATAAACAATAAGCGTTTTTACCGGACTCAAGGCTGGGCTTCAGGTCAAAGGCGATATTTTCCCCATAAGTGGCCTTAACATCAACGATCCGGAAGGGGAACGATGCATCGCCGGTAATGAAAACGGTCTGGTGAATATCGCTGCCCACAACGCCTGTGAGCTGCACACGGGCGGGCGACAGGGTGACAAGGTCGTTTACAGCTCCGGAAATGGTCAGGGCAATACGCTCCTGATCCGGATCGTTGGTATACACCACGACCTGTTTGTTCAGCTGTCTTCCCCCATAACCCCGGGTGTTGACCTTGATGCGGATGATGTCCTCGCCACCGGCGGGGATCTGCCCCGGATAAGAGGCCACGGAGCAACCTCAACTCGTTGTCACCTCACGAATTTCAAGGGGACTGTTGCCCGCGTTGGTGATGGTAAACGACAGAATAACCGTCTCACCTTCCATCACCGGATCAAATGTGGCCAAAAAGGTCTCCATGGCAGCTTTGGGCGTGCCATGAGAGTCTGATTCTGGGGGTGCTTCCGGTATGGGTGTCATGCCCAAAACCGTCCAGAAAATCACAAGAGACAGCAGTAAAAGAAAAGTCCGTGAAAAACGTCGCCAATTCATCCAGTCTGCCAAAGAAAGCTCCTTTTTACGGAAAGATACCATGGGATCGGTACTTTATCACAAATACCATTTCCATCCTTAAACCCATGCAAGGAGACTGTCAACCGGATGAAAATGATCGATGGGCAGGGGAGGGGACCGATCGCACATGAATAAAAACAAAAGCGGGATCATGATATTTTTCATGAGTCCCGCTTTTTGTGGGTGGTAGGCACGATTGGATTTGAACCAACGACCTCTTCCGTGTCAGGGAAGCGCTCTCCCCCTGAGCTACGTGCCTTCAAGCAAATAAAGCGCGTGAGTACCATCCTTTCCCAGCACTGTCAAGCCAAATACCGGGTGTCTGCAGATGGATCGGCGTTCAGGATTGGCGGTGGTGCGCATAATCCACAAGCAGCATCAACAGTTCACGATCAGGGCCGTCTTTAAATCCCGAAAGGGCGGTTTTTGCGGCATCGGCATGGCGTGTTGTTTGTGCCTGGGTATAGGCGATACCCTCATAATGGTAAAGTTTTTCAACCAGTTCGGAAAATTCCCCATCGGAAAAGTCTGGTTTTCCCACCAGGGACACCATCTGATCCCGATCTTTTTCAGATGCCCGGGAAAGGGCGTGGATCAGGGGCAGGGTCATTTTTCCCTCCCGCAAATCCGCTCCGGCTCGTTTTCCCAGTGTGGCCAGATCCTGGGTATAATCCAGAAGATCATCCGCCATCTGAAAGGCAATGCCCAGATGGTAGCCATAGGTGGACAGCGCCTCACACCGGGAAGAATCCGCGCCGGCCAGGAGGCCGCCGGCATGGCAGGCGCCTTCAAACAGGACAGCGGTTTTGTAATGGATCACTTCCAGGTACTCGGCCTGGGTCAGGGTGACATCGCCTTTTCGGGCCAGTTGCTGGATTTCCCCCTGGGACATGTTGTTTGTTACATCGGCAATGATTTTGAGGATGCGGTGGATACCCGTGTCCATGGCAATGGAAAGGGCCCTGGACATGAGAAAATCACCGGTCAGCACGGCAATGGCGTTGTTCCAGACCTTGCCTGCCACCGGCCGTCCCCGTCGCATGTCTGCCTCGTCAATCACATCGTCGTGCAAGAGGGATGCGGCGTGGAGGTATTCAAAAATAATTGAAAACTCAGCGGTTTTGGGATCGTCAAGACCGCAGAGCCGGGCCGCAAGGCAGGTGAGGAGGGGCCGGAACCGTTTTCCGCCGGCAAACAGAATATGTCCCGCCACCTGGGATACCAGTTCAAAATGGGGGGCCAGATGACGCGTCAGGGCTGTTTCAATGGCGGCCAGGTCGCCTTGGACCGCAGACAGAATTTTTGTTTTGAGGTCGGTTTTTTTGGGGTCAGTCATGGGCGTTTCGCGGAAAATGTCATGGGCATGATACAAGGGTTCCGGCCAGATCATAGTGCATGGTTTCGGTGATGCGGACACTCACCCTGTCGCCGATAGTCGGCGCTGGAACATCCGGTGGAATTTCAATATAAACCAGCCCGTCCACATCCGGTGCCTGCCACTGGGTCCGGCCGGTGTAAAGCGCGCCCTCTTCCTGACGATCCACCATGACGGAAAGGGTCTGGTCCGCCATGGCGGCCAGGTTATCCGCTGAAATGGCGCTCTGGGCTTCCATGATGGCGCCCTTTCGGGCCTTGGCGGTTTTTCCAGATACAGGGTGAGGCAGGGCGTGGGAAGGCAGATCCTCGGCATCTGAGTAGGTAAATACACCCAGATGATCAAATCTCACCTGTTTGACAAAATCCATCAGAATATTGAAATCCGTCCGGGTTTCTCCGGGAAACCCCACAATCAGGGTGGTGCGGAGAGCGGCATGGGGAATGGCTTGCCGAATCCGTGAAAAAAGGTTCAAAAGGTCTGCCTGGGTGTATCGGCGGCCCATTTTTTTTAAAATGGCATCAGATGCGTGCTGCGCCGGAAGGTCAAAATAGGGGCACAGATTCTCATGGTCAGCCACGGTCCGGATCACATCGTCGGTAATGCTTTCCGGGTGACCGTATAAAAACCGTATCCAGGTATCGGGGAAAAGTTTGGCCAGATGGGACAGAAGATCGGAAAACCCGATGGATTCCGAAAGGTCCCGGCCATAGGCGGTGGTATCCTGGGCCACCAGGTCGATTTCTTTGGCGCCCGTGGCGATCAGGTGACGGGCTTCATCCAGGATTCGGTTCAGGTGCCGGCTTTTTTGACGTCCCCGCAGTTTGGGGATGATGCAATAGGTGCAATGGCTGCTGCACCCTTCGGCAATCTTGAGATAGGCGATATGGGGCTCATCCCGTTCCCGGGAAAAAGGCGCATCAACAAAAATGGTGTCCGGGTCCGGAAGCACCACAGATTGGGACAGCGAGCCTGCCACTGCCTCGGAAATACGGGAAAACGCGCCGGTTCCCAGAAACTGGTCTACTTCGGGAAGTGCTTCGGCAATATCCGGGCCGAACCGCTGGGGAAGACACCCGGTCACGATCAGGCGCTTGCAATGTCCTTGTTTTTTGAATGCAGAAAGCTCCAGGATGGCATCAATGGATTCATTAATGGCGGATTCCACAAAACCGCAGGTGTTGACCACAATGACGTCTGCTTCATCTGGTGATAAAGTAAGGGTCTGTCCGGCGGACCGCAGCTGCCCGGCCATGGTTTCGGCGTCCACCTGATTACGGGCGCATCCCAGTTGCTCAATGTAAATCCGCATGGTTCAATCCGGTATGAGATCATGAAGAGCTTTTGACTCTATCAACAAGCCCTGAAAAAGTCAAAAGGCTGCCGGAATTTATGGGCAGCCTTTGAAAATAAATCAAATGAAAATCCAAACTAAAAAGCGATGCGTTAACCTTTTATTTTTTCCACCTCTGCCGTAATGGCGGGCACCACCTCGAACAGATCACCCACAATACCAAAATCGCATTTGGAAAAGATGGGCGCTTCCGGATCCGTGTTGACGGCAACCACCACACGGGAGGACGCCATGCCGGCCAGATGCTGAATTGCACCGGAAACCCCGCAGGCAATGTACAGGTTGGGCGACACCACTTTCCCGGTTTGGCCCACCTGGTCGGACACCGGCCGCCAGCCTTCATCCACCGCGCTGCGGGATGCCCCCACAGCCCCGCCCAGAACCGCAGCCAAGGTTTCCACCACGGTATAATCACCGCTTCCCATGCCGCGGCCGCCGGTTACCACCACATCGGCTTCGGTGAGTTCGATTTTTCCGGTATCCATGTGTTTGGCAACAAGGGTGACCGGGCTTTCGGAAATGTCCACGGCAACCATTTCCACTTCGCCTGCAGCTTGGGCAGAAATCGCTTTTAAAGCCCGCGGCCGGATGGCGATGATGGCGGGTGTGCCGGAAACCTGCACATCAGCCAGCAATTTTCCGCCGTATACGGGCCGGGTGACCGTGATGGCGCCGTTATCCGCCGCGTCTACGGCCACAGCGTCCATAACCAGGGGCGCATTCAGCCGGGCCGACAGCCGGGCGGCAATATCTTTTCCGCGCGCCGTGGCGCCGATCACCACAACCGCTGGGTCTGTTTTGTTGATCAATTGCGCGGCTGCATCAATGCAGGCATCAATGTGGTTTTCATCCAGATGCGGGCTTTGGGCCACCAGAACCCGGTCCGCACCGTATTCCGCGGCCTGGGGCGCCATTTTTTCTCCATCTGTCCCTAAAATGGCCGCTGATACATTGCCGCCGATTTTTTCGGCGATCTGTTTTGCTGTGGAAACGGCTTCAAACGATATCTGTTTCAGTACACCGTCAATGGTTTCAGTAAAGGCCAGAACACCTTGTGCCATGTTTTTCTCCTTCATTCTTTTTTTTTAAGCCCTTTAGATGACCCGCGCATCTTCCCGCAGCGCCCGGACCAGCGAAGCGGCCTTGGCAGCGGCACTGTCGCCGTCAACCATTTGGCCTGGTTTTCGTACCGGCGGCAGGTGAAGACCGATGACACGCACAATGGGCTCGCCCGGATCGGTTCCGGTGGTGGAAACCAAGCGGGTGTCAATGGGCTTTTTCTTGGCTTTCATGATGCCCGGCAGGCTGGCGTATCGGGGTTCGTTAAGGCCCCTTTGGGTGGTGATAAGGGCCGGCAGCGGGCTTTCCAGTACCAGGGTTCCGCCTTCAACCGTGCGGGTGCAGCGGATCCGGCCATCGGCGATCTCCTCGGCAATCACCATGGAGATATGGGGAATGCCCATAAACTCGGCAACTGCCGGTCCTACCTGAAAAGCATCATCATCCACAGCCCGGTGGCCGGCGATCACCAGATCAAAAGCGCCTTTTTTCAGCTCGCCGGCCAGAACCCGGGCAACACCCAGGCTGTCCAGGGATTTTCCTTCAGGATCAATCCGGACTGCCGTGTCCGCGCCCATGGCAAGGGCCGTGCGCAGGGCTTCAACGGATTTTTCCGGGCCCAGTGTGAATACCGTAACCGAGCCGCCTGCTGCGGTCCGAATTTTGAGGGCCTCTTCCACGGCCATTTCATCATAAGGGTTCATCACCCATGTCATTCCGTCGGTTTTGACCGCAACACCGCCATCGGCGATGTCCACAGCAGATTCAGTTGACGGAACGTGTTTGATCAATACGGCAATCTCCACATTTCACCTTCCTTGGTATGGGAAAAAAGTGAGAAATCCGGCAGCCGCAGTTGGCCGAATGTCTCCACTTGTTCCCTGTTAAAAATATAACCTTTCAATATTATGGCTTTTGTTATAACTCATAAGTCAAATATAGGACTAGTGATCCATTGTCAACGGAAAATGGCGCTTGGCATGGTCTGGTTCCGGAACCTGCTGTCGCAGTTTGGGGTGGGTGTGTTTTGGTGGAAGGGCGCTCAGTCTGATCCGGTATTTTTTTTGCCATTTCCCGGAAGTTCTGCGGGGATTTCACGGGTTCCCAGAAAACCGCCGCTCTGGTGAGTCCAGAGCCGGGTGTACACCCCGCCCCTTGCAAGAAGGGTTTCGTGGTTTCCTTCTTCCACAATACGGCCGTCTTCCACCACAATCAGCCTGTCCATGGCGGCAATGGTGGAAAGGCGATGGGCAATAGCCACAACGGTCTTTCCCTCCATGAGGCGGTAAAGATTTTCCTGGATGGCGGTTTCCACTTCTGAGTCAAGTGCGCTGGTGGCTTCATCCAGAAGCAGGATGGGGGCATCTTTGAGCATGACCCGGGAAATGGCGATGCGCTGGCGCTGACCGCCGGAAAGTTTTACGCCCCGTTCTCCCACATGGGCATCGTAGCCCTTTCTGCCCTGGGGATCTTCCAGCCTTTCAATAAAGCCTTCCGCTTTGGCCCGTCTGGCCGCGGCTTGCATGGCGGTTTCAGCAGCACCGGGACGACCGTAGAGAATGTTGTCCCGT
>JAJDJS010000061.1 GCA_030267325.1 Desulfosarcina sp. OttesenSCG-928-A07
ATGGCAGCCCCGAACTTTTTGCCTTGTCGGAATTGCCGTCCATTTTTTGATTTGTCGGCATCCGAAACCCCTTTCAGAAAGGAAAAATATGCAAAGAACACTGTCCATCATCAAACCCGATGGTGTTTCCCGGAACCTTGTGGGCGAGGTTGTGAAGCGATTTGAAGAAAACGGGATTTCCATTATTGCCATGAAAATGCTTCACATGACCAAGGCCCAGGCCAGTGGATTTTACGCGGTTCATCAAGAGCGGCCTTTTTTTGGCAGTCTGACGGATTTCATGTCTTCCGGGCCAGTGGTGGTCATGGTGCTGGAAGGAGAAGATGTGATTTCACGGTATCGGGATCTCATGGGCGCCACCAACTACAAGGAAGCTGCGCCCGGCACCATCCGTCACGATTTTGCCACGGATATTGAAAAAAACGTGGTTCACGGATCAGATTCTCCCGAATCTGCCGCCTTTGAAATCAGTTATTTTTTTAATGCCTTTGAAATAAACGCCTGATGACGGTCGGTATTCACCGTGACAATGTGGCCATTGTGCTGCAAAGGCCCCGGTATCCGGAAAATATCGGGGCCGCCGCCCGGGCCATGCGCAACATGGGATTTTCACAGCTCATCGTGGTAAGTCCCGGTATCTGGGATGAAGAGCGGATCCGCCGGCTGGCCACACATGCGGCGGGTCCGGTTGTGGATACGATCAGACGCTGTGATGATCTGCAAACCGCGTTATCACCGTTTCACTATGTGATCGGCACCACCGCCCGGCTGGGCGGTCAGCGGCCGGTCATCAAATCTCCCGAGGTCCTTGCCCAAAACCTGATTCCCCTTTCCCTGACCAACACCATTGCCATTGTTTTCGGTCCGGAAGATCGCGGTCTGACCGCCGAAGACTTGAAGTATTGCCATCAGACCGTCAACATTCCCACCGTGAACTTCAGCTCCCTTAATCTGGCCCAGGCTGTGATGGTGATCTGCTACTGCCTTTCGACAGCCGGCCGCCCGGACCTTCCACCTCCCACGCCGCGTCTGGCCAATCGGGCGGAACTGGACCGCCTTGATGCTGAACTCACCGAGACCCTTGTCCGGATCGGCTATGTGAACCCGGAAAATCCCGATTACTGGATGTCCCGTATTCGCCGGTTTTTTGCCCGGATTGGCCTTCGCGCAGGCGATGCGGGAATTCTCCGCGGCATCTGCAGGCAGATTCGCACCTACGGCGAACGACAATATGCGGAAGGCAGACAGGCCGAGAAATCCTCCACCGGACGCGAAAGTGCCTTCTGAAGAAATGTAACGATTTGAGTTTACGTTAAAAAGCGCTTTCTGTGGGTTTGTATCACGCCATTTTTTAACTGGATTCTCGCATGCACGGGAATGACGGGAAATGAATGAAGTCGCGTTCAAAAGGGCAGTTTATTGAAGATGCGCGGTATAATCCTGTGCCAAAGAAAAGCCCCCCATGAACTTTCGCCGCATCATCTGATGGGGTTACCGGCACATGGGGGGCGTCCTCTTTTTGCCCGGTGTCATACAAATCGGCACCGGGCGGGATGTTGTCCGTATTGAAAATGGTGGGATACGCTTCGCCCTCATTTCATATGGACATACCGCGTTTGCGCAACATACGAACTCAACCGAAGCTTTTGCGTCGCGAAGCTTCACCCACCCTACCGCCTACCGCCCTGGGGAGAAAGCAAGTCGGAAACCCAGGCTGTCGTGTTGGTTTTCCGGTGAGTAGATGCCCCGGAACGCTGACCGGCAGTTTCTCGCAAGGTCGTCCCAGCTCCCACCACGGATGACCCGGTCCTCGCCGGAAGACGGCCCTTTGGGGTCGGTACTGGAGCTGTTGGAATAATAGTTTTTTCCATACCAATCCTGACACCATTCCCACACATTGCCGTGCATGTCATGCAGGCCCCATCTGTTGGGCGGCTTCTGGCCGACAGGGTGCGTTTTGTCTCCGGAGTTCCCGTCATACCATGCATACTGGCCAAACTGATCCGCATCATCTCCAAAACAATAGGTGCTGGTGCTGCCCGCTCTGGCCGCGTATTCCCACTCCGCTTCCGTGGGCAGACGATACCTGCCTGTGCTTTCTTTCTCGTTCAGTTGCCGGATAAAGGTTTGTACGTCGTTCCACGACACCTGCTCCACTGGATTGCTCCGCCCCATGAACTTGCTGGGATTCCCGCCCATCACCGCCAGCCATTGTTCCTGGGTCACCTCGTATTTTCCCAGGTAAAAGGGCTGGCTGAGGGTGACTGAATGTTGGGGGTGTTCATCATCATAACAATCCTCAAAATTGGGGTTGCAGCCCATGTTGAATGAGCCTGCAGGAATCAAAACAAATTCCATGCCGATGGAATTGGTGTGGGTTTTTTCCTGGGCAAGGGCGGGAAAAAAGCCGCCCAGCAGGAAAACCAGCAACAGGGAAAGAAACGGTGCAAAGGATTTTTTCATTTTTTGACTTTTCCGTTGAATACAAGATTAAAAGGAACTATTCAGCCCATTTTTACTGCCATTTTTATCATTAACAAGTTTAAATTATTATGTAAAATTTAATTTAAAGTGTTTTTAGGTTTCGACGTGGCAAAATCATAGTAAAATATAATAGACTGAATTTGCTTGATTTTTAAAAATATACGCTCATTTTTTTAACAAAAAAATTTATACTTTCTAACTGGATTCCCGCCTGTGCGGGAATGACGGAAAATGGATGAAGCCGCGTTCAAAATGGCACTTTATTGAAGATGCGGAGTATATACTCTACAACGCCAACACATTTATCTTTTTAAGGTCACGAAAATTCGATCTCATGGGCGCGTGAATGTTTGTTTTTATCTGAAAAGAACAGGGCGTGATGAATCGCACCCCTACGGATGAACGACCGAAACTGGACGCATGGGTGTGTCATGTTCAATCATGTGCAGGTATTTTCGCACCTCGTAGGGGCGCAGTTTATTGCGCCCTTGTCTCTGGTCGCCCGCTTGTATTTTTGAATGATTTTCATGAAATACGCGCTGTTCTGCAAGCGGCTTTTCCCTTGATTCGCAAAATCCGCCATGGCATGATAGCCCCACCAAACTGAAGCGGGTCTGCAACAACCCCAAATAACTTTGCTTTATTGTCCCTATGCACCTTTGATCTCGATCTGCAACACACTACAGTGACAGCGAAACGAGTTAACTCATGCATATAATTATAGGATGCGCCTGATGTCCATGTGCCAGACACTCACAGACCGTGCAGGTCAGCGCCTGATGGTGGGATTTGATGGAACCCAGCTTGATGATGACCTCAGATGGCTGATCCGGACCCTCAAACCAGGCGGGTTGATTCTTTTTTCCCGGAACCTGGAAACGCCGGAACAGATCGCTGGTTTGTGCCGCGATTGCCAGATGGCAGCCTCCGATGCTGGCATTCCGCCGCTGTTCATCAGCATTGACCAGGAAGGCGGGACCGTATCCCGGCTGCCTGCTTCTTTTTTTAAATCATTTCCCGGAAACCCCGCCATGACCAGCGCTGCGGATGCGGAAGCATTTGCCCATACGACTGCGGCAGATCTTGGTGCCATGGGGATCAACATGAACATGGCGCCAGTACTGGATGTGGCGTATCCGGATGTTGACAGCATCATGTCCAGACGTGCCTTTGGCGGTGACCCCGAGTGGGTGGCGTTCATGGGAAAAACCATGATCCAGGCATTCCAGGCCCATGGCATCATGGCTGTGGGCAAGCATTTTCCCGGAATTGGCCGCACGGTTCTGGACAGCCACAAAACACTTCCGGATCTGGATACGGATCTTCCCACCCTGACCCGTACCGACATCATACCGTTCAACGCGGCCATTTCTGCGGGTGTGGCGGGTCTGATGCTCTCCCACATTCGCTATGCCGCCATTGATCCGGTCTGGCCTGCCAGCTTGAGCCCCGCCGTCACCAAGGGGCTTTTGCGGAAAACCCTGGGATATGAGGGTGTGGTGATGACCGACGATCTGGATATGGGCGCCATCAAGCCTTTCCATGATATTCAAACGGTGATCCGGCAGATGCTGATCTCGGATGTGGATATGGGGCTCATCTGTCACAAGGGGCCGGATATTGAGGCAGCCCATGCGTGCATTACCCGTGAGCTGACGGATGATCCATGCCTTTTTGCCATGGGCGAGCAGTCGCTGAAACGGATCATGACCCTGAAACAAACCTGGTTGTTGAAGGAATAACCCATCCAGGCTTCCGCCCAAGGTGTCCAGAAAGAACAGGAAAAATCCGGCCATGTTCCCTTTGACCTATAACAAGGACCTGCGTCGCCATATCCGATCCAATCTGGAACGATTTGACCCTATCCCTGCCCATGGTGCGGAAAAAGAGCTGAAACAGGCGGCCGTGGCCGTTGTCATCGTGGGAATGGGAAAAAACGCCAAAGATGCAGGCTCGCCGGATGCGACCGGTCCGGCCGCCATGATTCTGACCCGGCGCGCCCTTACACTGAGAGCCCACGCCGGCCAGTGGGCCCTTCCCGGCGGACAGATGGAGGCGGGCGAAACCCCGGAAAAAACCGTATTGCGGGAACTGGCCGAAGAAGTGGGGCTGGTTCTTGAGCCGGACGCCATCATCGGTCATCTGGATGATTATTCCACCCGTTCGGGATTTGTCATGAAGCCTGTGGTGGTGTGGGGCGGCGCTTGTGTTTCCTTGACCCCGAATCCGGATGAGGTGTCCTCCATCCACCGGATTCCGCTTTCCGAATTTATGCGTGAAGACGCGCCCATACTGGAATCCATTCCGGAAAGTCCCCATCCGGTACTCCTCATGCCGCTGGGGAACAACTACATTGCCGCTCCCACAGCGGCGATTATTTATCAATTCAGAGAAGTGGCCATCCTGGGAAAAACCCACAGCCGGGTGGCGCATTTTGAACAACCCTATTTTGCATGGCGCTGATGATTGCTCCAGGCTTTTTCAGGAAACGGAAAACCCATGCTGGAAAAACGAATTCGCTTCAAGCCCCTGATGGAAAAAATCACCGATCCGGACACCGCATGCCAGCACATTCAGGATGGGACCAATGTGTTTATTTCAGGGTTTACCGCAGGCTACCCCAAATTGATTCCCCTGGCCCTGGCCCGGCGAGCCGATGCCGGGGAACGCTTTAAAATCAACTTGTTTGCCGGCGCCTCCACCGGCGATATTCTGGACGGCACGCTGGCTGAAGCCGGCGTGATTCGCTGGCGCCGGCCGTACATGAGCAACCGGTCCATGCGAAACATGATCAATGCCAACGAGATTTATTTCAAGGATGATCATCTGTCCAAGCTGTCGGCCCAGGTTCGCAGCGGTGAATGGGGCGATGTGCATGTGGCGGTGGTGGAGGCTGTGGCCATTACTGAAAAAGGCCATCTGGTCCCCACCATGTCCGTGGGCAATACCCCCACCTATGTGCGGGAGGCTAAAAAAATCATTATTGAACTTTCCGATGATCTGCCGGAACTTGAAGGCATTCACGATATTTTTATTCCCGAAGATCCGCCCTACCGGATGCCTATTCCCATCTACCGGGCCGGTGACCGCATCGGAAAGCCGTTTATCGAAATGGATCCCGACAGGGTGGTTGCCATTGTCAGCAGCCATGAGCGGGACACTGCCGCCACCTTTACGGAACCCGGGGAGGTATCGCTGCGCATCGCTGAACAGATCCTGGATTTTGTTGCCCATGAAATCAAACACGATCACCTGCCTGCATCGCTTCCCTGGCAGTCCGGTGTGGGCGATGTGGCCAATGCAGTGCTCAGCGGTTTTCTTGACAATGATTTTTTCAATATCATTGAGGTGTATTCCGAAGTTCTCCAGGATGCGGTTCTGGATCTCATCGATATGGGGAAGGTCAGGTCTGCATCCGGCTCTGCCATGACCCTTTCCCAATCTTACCGGAATCGTTTTTTTAATGAGCTTTACCGGTATCGGGAAAAAATTATTCTCCGCCCGGTGGAAATTTCCAACTCACCGGAAGTGATCCGCCGGCTGGGCGTTATCGCCATCAATACGGCCATTGAAGCGGATATTTATGGTCAGGTGAACTCCACGCACCTGATGGGATCTCAAATGATGAACGGTATCGGTGGGTCTGGCGATTTTATCCGCAGCGGTGCCATTTCCTTTGTGGTGACGCCCAGTACGGCAAAGGGCGGAAAAATTTCATCCGTTGTCCCCATGGTCTCCCATGTGGATCACAGTGAACATTCGGTGAATGTGGTGGTAACCGAATACGGCCTTGTGGATACCCGCAACTTAACGCCCAGACAGGTGGCCGAAGCCATCATCAAAAAATGCGCCCATCCGGATTACCGGGATCTGTTGTGGGATTATTATCAGCGGGCTGTTCACACAAGCGGCGGACACGAGCCCCATTTGCTCGGAGAAGCCTTCAGTTTTCATGAGCGGTTCATGGCCACCGGGGATATGCGGCCAAGCCCATAAAATCGGAGGAATCTGTGCTGGCCAAAATTTTGAGCAGTGCGGTGATCGGCATTGACGCCTATCAGGTGGAAGTGGAGGTGGATATTTCCCATGGCCTGCCGTCATTTACCACCGTGGGACTTCCCGAAGCAGCGGTCAAAGAAAGCCGGGAGCGGGTCAAATCCGCCATTTCCAATTCCGGCTACTATTTTCCCACTGATCGGATCACCGTGAACCTGGCCCCCGCCAATATTAAAAAAGACGGAACCGGATTTGACCTGCCCATGGCCCTGGGCATTCTGGCGGCAACGGGGATTGTCCACGAAAGCGAGCTCAGTCATTATCTGTTTTTGGGGGAACTGTCCCTGGACGGTCGGGTCAAGGCGGTAAGGGGCGCGCTTCCCATGGCCATCTCCGCCCGAGACGCCGGTCATCGGGGCATCATGGTGCCGGCGGAAAATGCCCGTGAAGCCGCAGTTGTAACCGGTCTTGAGGTGTACGGCGTCCAGACCTTAAGCCAGGTGGTGGACTTTCTGCGGGGATTTTCATCCATGGCCTCCCAGCCGGCAGACCCCACTGCTGCGTTTGACTGTCCGCCGCCGTCAGAAACGGATTTTTCAGAGGTCATCGGCCAGGAACATGCCAAACGGGCCCTGGAAATTGCCGCAGCCGGCGGACATAATGTCCTGATGACAGGTCCTCCCGGATCCGGAAAAACCATGCTGGCACGGCGGATTCCCACGATTCTGCCACCGCTTTCCTTTGAAGAGGCCATTGAAACCACAAAGATCTTCAGTGTGATGGGGATGCTCAGCGACCAGCAGCCTTTGGTGATGCATCGGCCCTTTCGTGCTCCCCACCACACTATTTCCGATGCCGGTCTCATCGGCGGGGGCCATATTCCAAGGCCTGGCGAGGTTAGCCTGGCCCACAATGGGGTCCTTTTTCTGGATGAGCTGCCGGAATACAAAAAAAATGTCCTGGAAGTACTGCGCCAGCCCCTGGAAGATCTGCAGGTGACCATTTCCCGGGCTGCCTCAAGCATTACTTACCCGGCCAGTTTCATGCTGGTTGGATCCATGAATCCCTGAGGGTGTGAGACCCTTTGCATAGTGCCGGGATCCAATAAGCCGTAATCCGGAACTCTCGATCTGAATAACAATCCACTCTTTCCACGATTTCTTTCACAATTTTCCGTTGCTCTTCGTATGTCAGGTCAGGCCACAGGTCCTTGATCCGGGTGGCCTGGCCCAACAACTCCCCATATCCGGCCCTGGCCGTCAACATCCGATCCGCTTGGTCACCGAGACTGAGCGCCTCTGCCTCAAGCGCGTCGATCCGTTGCGTCAACTCTTTGATTTGATCGACGAATTCCGTCCTCAGTGACGGGTCATCCGAAAGCATATCGAACAAATTCTGTTTCCGCCGACGGAGTTTTTGCGCTTCCGTGATCAGCACATTTCCCCTGTCCCTGATTTCGCCCGGGGACTCATCGCCGGTCTCTGCCGCCGTTATGTGCTCCGGGCTGATGATGATCTTTTTGAGGGCCGCCTGCATGGCATCGGTGATGCGGTGCTCGTCGACCTTCATCCCGCATTTCCGGCAGCGATAAGTCGGCGTCCCGTCTTTTTTTTCGTGGTAAACGTGTATGCGGGCGTCACAGTTCCCGCACCACACCACGTTACCAAATGCGTATCTTGATTCTTTTGGCGGTGGTCTCATGGCACACCTCCCGGCTATTCTTCTGTGTAACATCATCCGCTGGACGGTTTCCCATGTATCCATGGATATGATGGGTTCGACATCGTGATACACCCATTCTGATTTTGGTTTAAGAACCCAATATTTCCCATCGCCGGTTGACTTTGTGTAATTTGCCCGTCGGCGTCCGATATATGACTCATCGGTCAGGATTCGTTTAAGCCTCGTTCCGGAAAAACTTGCCCCGCGTCGTGTCCGAAGACCGATCTCATTGAGATATCTCGCTGTCCGCAGGACATTCCCATCGTTCGCGACGCAGGCCTGGAAGATTGCCCTTATCTTCTCCGCCGCTTCCGGGTCAACGGCCAGCCTCTTCCCGCCTGTCGTATCTTCCCACTTGTATCCCCATGGTCCCATACCACCAGTTGGTTTTCCAAGTGCCGCACGGACCGGGACTGATGCAGATACACGGGCGGATATTTCTGCTCGTTCCCACTCGGCCAGAGCGCCAAGCAGCGTATACATGAGTTGGCCGGCCGGCGTTGACGTGTCTATATTTTCGGAGATGGAAACAAGGGCCGCTCCGTGCTGCTTGAAGATATCTGCAATGCTGAGCAACTCGCGGGTGTTTCTGGCGAGACGGGCGAGACGGGAGAATATCAGGCCGGTGATGTGTCCGGTCGAAATATCGGACAACATCCGCTTGGCTTCGGCGTGGTCAATAACCGTCTTCCCTGAAACGCCGGACAGGTCATAGATCTCGGCCAACTCCCAGCCCTGAAGTTCGCAATACATCTGGGCGCGTTTGAGGTGGTTTTCAGGGCTTTCGCCCTTGGCTTGTTCGTCTGTGCTGACTCTGATCCAGACGCCAGCACGGCGGGGTTTTGGGGGGTTCATTGTTCTGTCGCTCCGGTTTGTGGACATATATCAAAATCTCGCCGGA
>JAJDJS010000062.1 GCA_030267325.1 Desulfosarcina sp. OttesenSCG-928-A07
TCAGCGCTCCCCGGATCCGCAAAACTGTTTCCTCCCAGCCGGCATCCGGCTGTTGGCGAAACAGGCGCATGGAAGGATACCAGGGTGAATCGTTGCGATTTTCAAGCCAGCGCCAATCCGGTGCGACCGAGGGAATCATGACCCAAGAAGGAATATTCAATGCGCCTGCCAGATGAACGACCGAGGTGTCAACCGCAATTACAAGATCCAGATGGCTTATCAGCGCTGCAGTATCAGTGAAGTTTTTCAGTCGATGGCCCATGGCATGAATGGGCTGATCAGTATCCGCATTCAGCGCTTCATTTTCTCCGGGGCCTTTTTGCAGGCTGATCCACCGGATGCCCGGCACACTCCAAAGGGGTTTCAGAACGGCAAGACTTCCCAGGGAGCGATTTCTGTCGTTGTTGTGTGTCGGTCTTCCTTTCCAAGCCACGCCAACAGCCAGGAGATGTTGGGGATCTGGCCTGAGTCGCCATTGAGCCATGCTTTCTGCATCTGCCTGAAGATAGGGCGGTGCTACGCCGAAGGGATCATTGCTGTCCAGAAAATGGAACGGCAGATCAAGCAGCATGGCCCAGCAATCTGCTTCTTCCATCGAATTGTTTCCCTTACTTACGGGCACAATCCGGTCAATATCGGGCAGGTGCGCCAATAGGGGATACAGTTCTGGCTGGCAAGTCATGTAAACAGCGTGTGCGCCCTTTTCTTTCTTGAGGCGCGTTGCGTAACGGCAGAATTGAATACTGTCGCCGAAACCCTGCTCTGCATAGATCAGAATGCTTTTCCCTTCCAGGTTTTCTCCCTGCCAACAAGGTTGGGTTGTTTTGGGCAGGGTTGTGAATCGGTGGGGATTCTCCGGTGCGTAGCGACCACGGTACAAAGACCATCCTTCCGCGAATTTACCCTTCTGCAGCCATACCATGCCCAGCGTACACTGCACGCGGGGGTCATTGGGAATTTGTTGCAGGACTTCCTGTAAACACCTTTCCGCTCCCTCAAGCTCTTGCAGTGACTTCAGCGATACACCCAACCCGAAACGGGATTCAACAAAGCCTGGATCGTTGTGCAGCGCCTGCTCATACAACAAGGCGGCTTCCTTGTGCCGTCCACTGCGGGACAAGAGCGCTCCATAATTGTGGAGACACATGGTGTGGTCTGGAGAGAAGGCGAGCGCTTGGCGATAATATTTTTCTGCTTCAGCGAAATTGCCCTGATAAAAATGGACCAGTCCCAATCCGTATAATGTTTCCCCGTTGTCTGGCTGCAAAACCCGAGCACGTTCATAATAATTTTTCGCTTCTTCCTGCCTGTTGTTCTGGCGGCAAAGTTGCCCAGCTTGCTGTAAAAGCCAGACATCGTCCGGTGCAGCTTCCAGCAGGGAACAAATTTTTGCCAGCGCAGCATCGGTCTGCCCGCTTTCCAGCAGTGCCCTTACGGTTTCTTGCGCGGAAGCAACGGAAAAAGATGTTTCCCCTGTTTCTCCCGCCGTATTTCTTCTGTTGTTGTCAGGCTTGTAACGTGCCCATGTCTTTAACGCTTCCAAAATTTGTAAAACCGTTTCCTCCCAGCCGGCATCCGGCTGTTGGCGAAACAGGCGCATGGAAGGATACCAGGGTGAATCGTCACGGTTCCGCAGCCAGCGCCAGTCCGCCAAGATCGCAGGAAGCATCACCCAGCAGGGAATATCCATTGCACCGGCAAGATGCGCAACCGACGTGTCCACGGTGATCACCAGATCCATCTGGGCCATGAGTGCGGCAGTATCGTCAAAGGTCTCCAGCTGATGTCCCAGAGCCATAATGGGTTGATCTGTGTCCGTGCTTAGCGCCTCATTTTCGCCAGGGCCTTTTTGCAGGCTGACCCACCGGATACCCGGGACGGTCCATAGCGGTTTCAGGACAGAAAGGTTTTCAAGGGAGCGATAACGATCGTTGTTGTGGGTTGACGCTCCCCGCCACACAACCCCAACCGTCAGGGGATTTCTGGAATCCGGCACAAGCTGCCAGCGTTCTACGCTTTCTTCATCCGCCTGAAGATAGGGCGGCATCACGCCGAAGGGGTCATCCCTATCCAGAAAATGACGCGGCAGATCAAGGAGCATCACCCAGCAATCTATTCCTGATATGGAAAAGGGCGCATCTTTCCCCACAACCGTCCAGTTGACGTCCGGTATACGGCGCAACAAGGGATACAAATCTGGCTTGCAGATCATATAAACGGTTTGTGCGCCCTTTTCGGTTTTCAGTCGACTTACATAACGGCAGAATTGAAGATTGTCGCCGAACCCCTGCTCCATGCAAACCATGATGTTTTTTCCGGCCAGGGATTCGCCTTTCCAATAAGGCTGGTTGGTTTTGGGCAGAGTCACGGACCAAAGAGGATTGTCAGGCGAATATCGTGCCCGGTACCATCCCCACCCTTCCGCAAATTCGCCTTTCTGGAGCAGTACCATGCCCATCGCGGTTTGTGCGCGGACATCATTGGGCGTCTTCTCCAGAACCCGTCGCATATGGGTTTCTGTTCCGTCCAAATCCTGCAGATACAACAGGGCGACGCCCAAATCATAATGCGCTTCCGTATGATCCGGATTCTGACAGAGCGCTTGTTCATACAGCAACGCAGCTTCCCGATGCCGATCGGTATGCTGCAACAGAACACAATAATTGTGGAGGCATATGGTGTAACCGGTGAGTAAATCCAGCGCACGAAGATAATATTTTTCCGCTTCTGTAAAATCGCCCTGATTAAAAAAGGTCAGCCCCAGATCTTCCAGTATTTCAGCGTTATGGGGTTGCAGCGCGAGCGCACGGCCATAACAGTCTTTGGCTTCTGCCACACGGCCGGTTCGGCGATAAGTCCGGCCAGCCCCAAGCAGTTCTTTTACCGTCTGCTGGGTGGAAGCTTCTGGAGGAAGGTTTTTTTGTGCCAGGGTCCTGGTGTTCTGCCGGGATGTCGTCCATTCTTCCAGCGCTGCCCGGATTCGTAAAACCGTTTCATCCCACTCTGTATCCGGTTTTCTGTGGAACAAGCGCATGGACGGATACCAAGGAGAATCGTCGTGATCCTTTAGCCAGCGCCAGTCCTTTGAGATAAAGGGAATCATGACCCAGCAGGGAATATTCAATGCGCCGGCCAGATGTGCCGTGGAGGTGTCGACGGTGATGACCAGATCCATCTGGGCCATGAGTGCGGCAGTATCGGCAAAGGTCTCCACCCGATGTCCCATGGCAAGAATGGGCTGATCGGATGCCGGGTTCAGCGCTTCTTCCTCTCCAGGGCCTTTTTGCAGACTGATCCACCGGATGCCCGGAATATTCCACAGCGGTTTCAACACAGAAAGGCTTTTCAGCGAGCGATGGCGGTCATTGTTGTGTTTCGGCGTGCCTTTCCATACCACGCCGACAGTGATCGGATGCTCGGTATCGGGTTCCAGCCGCCAGTGCGCCAGTCGTTCGGCATCTGCCTCAAGATAGGGTGGCATCACTCCGAAGGGCTTGTCACTATCCAGAAAATAGCGTGGAAGATCGAGCAGCACTGTCCAGTAATCAAGTTGATCCGGCAGATTTGCTCCCTTATTCGGTATGATCACCTTGTCCACCCCGGGCAGATGGTGCAACAAAGGATACAATTCGGTTCGGCAGGTCATATAAACAGCCTGTGCGCTCTTTTCCGCTTTCAGTCGAGAAATATAGCGGCAGAACTGAATGTTGTCTCCATGCCCCTGTTCGTGCCAGACAAGGATGCTTTTTCCGGCAAGGGATTCTCCTTTCCAGTAGGGGCGGTTGATTTTGGGCAGAAATACGAACTGGTTGGGATTGTTGGTTGCGTAACGCCCCCGATACAAGTCCCAGCCGTCCTTGAAATTGCCTTTTTGTAAAAGCACCATGCCCAGTGCTGTTTGTGAGCGGGTATCGTTTGGTGCCTGCTTCAGAATTCGCCGCAAATGCGTCTCTGCTCCGTCAAGATCCAGCAGATGGGCCAGTACGGAACTCAGTCCGTAGCGTGCTTCCAGATAGTTTGGGTCATGCTGGAGGACAAGTTCGTATTGTATGGCAGCTTCCCTGTGCCGGTCCAGCTTGTGCAGCAGAATTCCGTAATTGTTGTGACAGGCGGTGTAACCGGAAATCACCGACAATGCGCGGCGGTAATATTTTTCCGCTTCCGGGAAATCGCCCTGATCAAAAAACGTCAGTCCCATTCTGTTCAATATTCCGGCATCATGCGGCTGAAGGACCAGTGCACGGCGGAAATACTGTTTTGCTTCCTCCAGTTGACCCTTTTGGCGACAGATTCGTCCGGCTTCACTGAGAAACCAGACATCCCTGGGGGAAATTTTCAGGCGGGCACGAATTTTTTCCCATGCAGCATCAATATCTCCACTGTCGAACAACTGTTTGACGGTATCTTGGGCAGAAGTTTCAGAAGCTTTTTTGTTTTTTTTTGTCATGGATACCATTTTTGTCTTGTCGATAGGAGTCAAGGCGCCATCAGCAGCCCTATAGGGAAGTGGTGACTGAAAAACAGATAGTGTCGTCTTTGTTTTATAACAGTATGAAATTATTTAATTTTAATTAATTTCGGGTATTTTTTGACTATGAGGACACTATCGAATGGGAATATTTAACCGCAAAACGCTCTAAAAAGGAAGGGTTCAGAAGTCCATGCTGGAAAAATGGGCCAGGAAAAACACCGCGGCACAGGAAGGCCTGTGCCGCGGGCTGCATGATTAGAAAAGGGTAAGCTGCTGGTTGGCAAGAAGGGTTGCCAGATCCGTCTCAACATTGTTCAGGGTGATGAGATCCGTCATCCCGAATTGGCTTCCTGTGCCGTCCAGATCGACCTTGATGGTTGTATGGCCGCTTGCGTCGACCACTGTTGTGACATAGTTTTCGATATCTTTTGCGTCCTCGTTCAACTCCGCCTTACCGCCAACATAGCGGGCCAGGATTGTATCCACCAAATCCGCGAAGCCGGTCTTCTCATTCTTCAAATTCAGCAAATCACTCAGATCAATGCGGTCCGCATCCATTGTGGCATCAAAAAGCCCGACCGTGAAATCATAGACCTGGTCATGATCATTTCCGCCGGTTCCATCCGTTGCCCCCTTCAGCAACTTGTACATCAGCGTATCATTTCCGCCGTCAGCCAGCTTGAAGATATCTGCACCGCCCCGACCTTCAAAGAAGTTGTTGGTCTTGCCATCGGTGATGAAGGTGTCGTTGCCGGAAGTGCCTGCAATACCTTCAACGTTGATGAAAGTGTCCTTAACAGTGCCGCCGAGGTAAGTCTTGCCTTCAGCCATGTTGAAGGTCATACCGGTGGAGAACAACTGGTAATCAATGATATCTACACCGCCCGTTGAACTCCAGTGCCCGTCCGGCGCAGCATAGAAACTCCAGCCGCCGGAGCCGTTGTAGGTATCGTTGCCCAGGGTCGCAATGAAGGTATCGTTGTAACCCGTACCCACAAAAGCACCATTATGGGAGCCCGTGTCGCTTTCAGCGGAGAGTACATAAGAAGCATTTTTACCGTTGCCTGCCGTGAGCGCGGACCAAGCAGTGTTTTCCGTAAATTGGGCAACATTTGATAGAACACCAGTACCAATCAAATCGGCATCACCCGTGATGGTATGATAGCCGCCATTCACAGAAACGCCGCCGTAACTGCCGTCTGTTTTGACGAGCACTGCCGAATAAGTTTTACCCGCATCCAGACCATAAAAATCCACAACCGCAGTACTGTCGCTGGTTCCGTAACCGTATTGCGGATTCACTACCCGGGTGGCAACGAGCTTGCCGTTGCTGTCAAAGAGATGTACCGTGTGGGACATGAAGACGTTGTGCCCTTCCATGTTCACGATTTTCAGATGGATACAGGTGCCGTCTGCAATGGTGTTATTATTTTTGTAGACCACATCCGAACCGTTGGCACTGAGGATCAAATCCCTGTCGCCGTCATAATCCAGATCGATGGCGATAGCGGAAATAATATGATTCGTCAGACTGGAAACATCCAGAGTTGTACTGGTAAAGCCAACAGAATTGTTACTGGCAGTATTTGTCCACAAGGTGAACTTGCTTCCGGTATTCAGTGTTGCAGAAGTCGACGCATTCGCCGCGAATTCAAACACGTCGATTTTGCCGTCCATGTTCCAGTCCGTCGGCAACAACACGCCACCTTTAACTGTATCCCCACCGGTCCAGTTCGGAGTGCCGTTATCCCCCACCTTTCCTGCGCCATCGCCCAACCAGAGACGGCTACTGTTCACCGTACCATCTGTTGTGTAGGTACTCTGTCCGGTAAAGAGGTCAAGCTTACCGTCATTATTGTAATCAGCAACCGCTATCGACTGTACATACTGCATCAAGTTGTTTGTACCCGATTCTGCGACATAGTGGAGAACGCCGGAATTATGTACAACTGTTGTATTGTTTGCAAGGGGTGAAACATAGTTACCGTTCACATCTGTGGTTGCAAACCGGACTGAAAAGGAACTACGCAACGCAGTACTCGTGGCAGCGACACCACCGACCAAATCGATCAAACCATCTCCGTTCATATCAAAGGCACCAACTTCTGCTCCAATCTGATAAGTACCGGCTGAACCTGTCTGCCCGTTCCCATAAGTACCATAGTTGATTACGTTGGCAGTACCTGCCTCATCGGTTCCCTGAACCAGAAAAATGGAGTTTTTGTTTTGAGCCGTTGTTGCTGCTGGTGGTGTTGCTTGTGTCGGACGGCTGGCAATTACGGAGTCATAGATGCCATTTGCGTTGTTCAGCCAGTAAATTCCGTCGTCTGGTGCCTTGTCGCCATAGACCATGTCGAGCGTTCCGTCACCGTCAAGGTCAAGAGCCACCACCGCACCATGCCAGTTACTGTTGCCGACTCGCCCAGGAGTTTCCTGGCTGAATTGAAGAACGCCGTCCGTCCCTGTCTCATTTTTGAAATAGGTCATCCCGTCCTGCCACACGCTTTCATTGAGAAGGATGTGCATTTTTCCATCGTTCATGAAATCCACAAAAATTGCGGAATCTGCCCTGCCAATCCCTGTATTGCCTGTTGATACATTAAATAAAATCAATCCATTGAAGACCTGGGTATCAAATTCACTGCTGGCCACACTGGCGTAAATACCCGTACCGCAATAGTAATCCCACAAGCCGTCGCCATTGACATCCCCCACAGCCATACCGTAACTCTGGATATTCATGTTTTCGCCGACAACCTTGCCGGAAGTCTCGGGAAGCGCCTCAATGGTCAACTCATTTCGCGTGAAATCCTGGCCTACCATTCTACCGTCAGGCAGACGGATCATGGCCATAACATCATAAGTGCCCGTACCCAGTGCTGCGGCATCCTCAGCAGGCAATCGCAACATCCAGGTATGGTTTAAGGGATCCCACACAATATCGTTGCCGCCATAGGTTATGCCGTTGATGATGACCGCCAGTTCCGCACCTGTTTCGAAATTGACAGGAGCCGTTCCTGTCAGCACAATGGTGTTGCCCTCATAGACATGTAGCTTGTTGATGGTGACGGCTTCGGAAACAGAGGAAGAGGCCACCAATAACTGGTTGTTGACCAAGAGCGTGGGGAGATCGGCTTCCACACCTTGAAGCACCAGAACGGTTTCAAAATTACCCCCACCATTGCGGTCTACCTGGATCAGCGTGTTGCCGTTGCCATCCAGTTCAACATTGAGAAAATAATCTGCAAGTGGACGTGAAGCGTGATCCAGCAGATAGGCGCCTTTCCCAAACCCGTTGGCATCCGCATCCCAGTATACCGTGGCCGTTCCCAGATAATTGGAGAGGAGACCGCGCAGATCAATAACATCAGCGTCCGGATTGATTCCCACATCACCGATGATAAAACTGTAGACCGTATCCTCGCCACAACCGCCGCGGGCATCACTCTCGTACCCATTGAGGGTATTGTAAACCAGGGTGTCATGTCCGCCGCCTGTTTGCAGATGGAAGGTATCATCACCTCCCCGGCCTTCAAAAACGTTGTCAAGGGAACTCCCTGTAAAGACATCGTCATACCCACTGCCGCGCACCCCCTCAATATTGATGAAGGTGGCCGTGTTGAAACCCGTATTCTGGGAATTTGTGCTGCTAAGATCCACTGTAACCGCTTTTGTGGCCAGCTTGAAATCAACGATATCCATACCGCCGCTTGCAACCCAGGCAGTACCTTCCGCATCCACTGGCTGTGTCCAACCGCCGCCGCCGTTGTAGGTATTGGTACCGACGGTGGCAAAAAAGGTATCGTTGTAGCCGGTTCCAACGAAACTTGTTGTGCTGTTTGCCGTATCAGAGGCCGCAGACAATACGTAGGACGAACTTTCTGCCGGAGACAATGCACCCCAACTGGCGTTGACGGATTCATTTATTTCACCACCAGCAGTGAACATCTTAACCGTATATGTTTCGGTCGGGTTCAGGTTGTAGAAATGCACCATTCCTGTGCTATCGTTGGTGCCAATGCCGGATTGCGGATTGAGAACCTGTGCCGAAATGAGGTTGCCCCCGGAATCGTACAACTGCACGGTATTGCCATAGAAGACATTGAACCCGTTCTCGTCGATAATTTTCAGGTGCAAGCTGGTGCCTTGCTTCACTGCGTTGGTATTTTCAATGACCACAGCCGCGTTGGAACCGGAACGTGTCAAAACAAGATCAAGCGCTCCGTCCCAGTTGGTATCGGCCAGTACTGCACCGGTCACGTGGGTAGTTGAACTAAGCTGCTTGAAAGTCCAAGCTCTGCCGCTCCCTCCGTTGATATAAAGGTTGGTGAACGAAGTCGTAGCCGATGTCGTGGACGCAATTTCAATCACGTCCATACTGCCGTCATGGTTCCAATCCGTTGCAAGCGAAATCGTACCGGCAAGGTTGGTTGGAATATTCGTACTGTCACCGGTGACGTAGGTAGGCAAAGCCTGCAGCATTCCCTTGCCCGTATTGAAATAAATACGGCTTTCATTGCTGTTGGCATCATTTGACGCATTGCGTCCGGCATTCAGGTAAAGGTCCATGAAGCCGTCGCCGTTAAAATCCGCC
>JAJDJS010000063.1 GCA_030267325.1 Desulfosarcina sp. OttesenSCG-928-A07
CGTGGGGGAAAATGGAGACAAAAGGCATCGCATGAAACTGCCCATTGAAAAAGTCGCCAGTGCCCTTGGTCTTCCCATTTCCACACTGGAACGCTGGATTTGGCAGGGATGTATCCCTGCTCAACAAAACGGCAATGATGTCCTTTTTGTTCGGCCGAATCTCGAAAAATGGGCCGCCTCCCGTCAGCTTCCCCTGCAACTGGACTCAGTATCATCTTCTTCTTCCACCGATCCATCGGACACACTGGCCGCCGCCATGGAGCAGGGATGCGTATGCTACGATGTGGCAGGCGGATGTGTCCATGAAGTCCTCAAAGCCGCTGTTGAGCGACTTGCCTGTTTTTCTCCCACGGTTCAGGAAGAACTGTTTTTCCATATCATGGACCGGGAGCGATTGGCATCTACTGCCATCGGCAACGGCATTGCCATCCCCCACCCCCGGGTTCTCCTTTCCAAGCCCCTTGAACTGGCCATGATCAGCACCTGTTTTCTGTCCAGCCCGGTGGATTTCAATGCGGTTGACGGTCTGCTGGTGGACCTTGTTTTTCTGCTTATCACCCCCACGGCAAAGCACCATCTGCATCTGCTGTCCCGGCTTGCCCATTGTATCCGGAATCCTGAATTTTGCGACTTTCTCAAAACCCGGCCAGACCCCTCGGCCCTGATTTCCCGTGTGGCTGCCATTGAAGCCGAGTTGGATTCCACGCCCGACCTCTCCATGCATTATTTTTAATTCAAACAATGGATTTTTCCCATTGACGGAGCTGTGCCCTTCCCCTCTCTGATGCCGGACCCCGGCACCAAACGACAGAATTCCTTTATATTTATGGCACACCGCGTGTTTTGCAGCGTTGGGTGGACACGCCGGCTTTGGGGAGCGGAAGAGGAGATTGGATGGACATCCTTTTTTAGCCCATAGTGGGCAGTGCCATTCAATTTTTCTTTTAGCTATTGTCAATTTGGGACTTGACAATGGATTTTCAGGGAATTATAGATATAAAAATCTACCTACCGGCCGGTCGGTTTTGTACAGATTGCCAATTCTTCCTGATCTCTCAACTGCTACTGGAGCCACGACCGATGACTGACATGAAAACGACAATCAAATCCGTATCCATCGACCTGTTTTTCCGTAAGGGTTACTTTGCCACCAGTATCAGCGAGATCGCTGCGGGCTGCGGTATCCAGAAAGCCAGCATTTATTACCACTACCCCAGCAAGGAGGATCTCCTTTTTCACATTATGAACGCCACCATGACGGATCTGACCGACTCCCTTCGCCGCTGCCTTTCGGGTGAAACAGACATCGAACAGCGCATGCGAACGGCAGTCCGGGAGCATGTTCGCTTCCATCTGGACCGGCAGAAGGAAAACTTCATCGCCAACAGCGAGCTGCGCGGCCTGACCCCTGAGCATTACCAGGTCATTGTGGAAAAACGGGATGAATATGAAGAGATTTTCCAGGACATTATTCGCCGGGGTACCCAGGCCGGTGTGTTTGCCGACGGCGATGCGAAAATTCTTTCCTACGCCATCCTCACCCTGTGTACGGCAGGGGCCAGTTGGTACAAACCGGCCGGCCGGCTGTCGGTTAAGGAAATATCCGATATTTATGAACAATTTATTATCGCTGGATTGAAAAAAGGGAATTTTGGCCCGATGCGCGGCGCATAACGGGCGCGTGAACGATACCCACCCCATGCGGGTTGCGGTTTTTCCGGATTCCGGAACTGCCGGACCGGCCTGATGAAAAGGAGGTCGTTGTGGATTTTGATCTCACCCGAGAACAGGAAATGATTCGTAAAGAAGTTCGGAAATTTGCCCAGACTGAAATCGCACCCCTGGCAGCAGAATTGGATGAAAACGAGGCATTTTCCATCCCCTTGACCCGTAAAATGGGCGAAATTGGTCTGTTCGGCATGTTTGTGCCGGAAACCTACGATGGCCAGGGTCTGGATTATCTGGCCTATATTATCGCCGTGGAAGAAATCGCCCGGGTGGACGGGTCCCAGGCCGCCACTGTGGCTGCGGGAAATTCCCTTGGCATTGGCCCACTCTGCTATTTTGGAAGTGAAGAACAGAAAAAACGATATCTTCCCAAACTCTGCCGGGGAGAGGCCTTATGGGGATTCGGCCTGACCGAGCCCACCGCCGGATCCGATGCCGGCGGGTCCAAAACCACGGCGGTTCGGGACGGCAGCCACTGGGTGATCAACGGGTCAAAAATTTTCATCACCAATGCGGCCAGCGAAATGACCCTTGGCGTAACGGTTCAGGCCATCACCGGCACGCGTCCCAACGGAAAACCGGAATATTCCTGTTTTATCGTGGAGGCAGGAACACCGGGATTTACGGCCGTGCCCATGAAAAAGAAGATGATGTGGCGGGCATCCAACACCGCGGAACTGTATTTTGACGATGTGCGGGTGCCGGCGGAAAATATTCTGGGGAAACAAGGAGACGGATTTCACCAGATGCTCAAAACCCTTGATGGCGGCCGCCTGTCCATTGGCGCCATGGGGCTTGGCGGGGCTCAGGGGGCTTATGACGCGGCCATTTCCTATGCCCGCAAACGGGAGCAGTTTGGCCAGCCCATCTCGAAATTCCAGGCTGTTGCCTTCAAACTGGCGGACAGCGCCATGGAAATCGAGTGCGGACGAAATCTTTTGTACAAGGCCTGCTGGCTGCGCAGCCAGAAACGACCCTTTGAAAAAGAAGCGGCCATGGCAAAGCTCTACTGCTCCGAACTCATGGGAAGGGTGGCCAACCATGCGGTGCAGATCCACGGCGGATACGGACTGATGAAAGAATACCAGGTGGAGCGGTTCTATCGGGATCAGAAGCTGCTGGATATCGGCGAAGGCACTTCAGAAGTCCAGCGGATTGTCATTTCACGCCATATTGGCTGCTGACCGGACCGATAACTCCGGAGTGGTCAAGCCGGAATGGTTAAACTGGATATCGCCTTTTTCGGACGTCAACATATTCATGCTTTGCGAGGTGGACATGAACCAGACAATTTTACTCACCCAGCAACAAGACGGTATTTTGTGCCTGACCCTGAACCGGCCGGATGTGATGAACGCATTCAACTGGGCCCTGCTCCATGCCCTGGAAGCGGAAGTCAACCGGATACGGTTTGAGTCGGATATCCGGGTCGTGATCATCACCGGCGCTGGAGACAAGGCATTCTGTTCGGGCGCGGATCTCAAGGAGCGGGCCACCTATACGCCGGATCAGGTCAAAATCTATATTTTCACCATCCGCAATCTTTTTACGGCCATTGAAGAACTCGGAAAACCGGTGATTTGCGCCGTTAACGGGATTGCCCTGGGCGGCGGAACAGAACTGGCCCTGGCCTCGGACATCCGGATTGCCTCAACCCGGGCTGTGATGGGGCTGACGGAAACCCGGCTGGCGGTGATTCCCGGCGCCGGCGGCACCCAGCGGCTTCCCCGGCTGGTGGGCCGCGGAAAAGCCAAAGAAATGATTTTTTCCGGAAAACGGGTGGATGCGGCCGAAGCCCTTTCCATCGGCCTGGTGAATCAGGTGTGTGAGCCGGAAGAATTAATGGGAGCTGCCTGGAAGATGGCTGCGGAATTTTGCAAAAGCGGGCCCATTGCGGTCCAGCAGGCCAAATATGCCATCAACCACGGCATGGAAACGGATTTGGGAACCGGACTTGCCATTGAATCCAATGCCTACTGGACCTGCATTCCCACGGAAGACCGTCTGGAAGGGCTGGCTGCATTCCGGGAAAAACGCTCGCCGGTATTTAAAGGAAGATAAGCACAACACGGATGCGACCCCTGAGCCATCGCAGCGAATCGGCCGCATTTACAGGAGGCATCATGACCGAATACGATTATTGGAAAATATTTCCCCGTATGCCCAAAAAAGTCACCATCGGCGACATTACGATTCGGGACGGGTTTCAGCACCTTGAAAAGTTCATTTCTACACGGGCCAAGATATTCTATGCGGAAGAGATGATTTTTGCCGGATGCCGAAATATTGAAGTCACCAATCTGGGAAACCCGTATCTCATGCCCCAGTTTGGCGATGCGGAAGAAATTCTGGCCCATCTGCGCAGCGACCGGTTTCGGAAACGCTGCGAGAAAAAAGGAATCAACCCGGATGACATTACCCTTACGGCGGTGACCATCCGGGAGTCGGCCGTGGACCGGGCCATTGCCCTTTCCCAAAAAGGAGTGGGGCCGGACCGGTGCCTGATGATGGTATCCACGGAAGAAGAACACCATTTTGCCAATTCCGGAACCAGCCTGCCGGATTACTGGAAAGAATGCGAACGGGCCATCCAAAAATGCCGGGACGCGGGGCTTAAAATGTGCGGCACAGTGAGCACCATCTGGGGAAGCCCCATTGCCGGGGCCACGGAACTGAAGGATGCGGTGGAATTTACCAAGCGCTGGCTTGAAATCGGCGCCACGGATATTGAACATGCCGACCACGATGGCAGCGCGTCCGCGCCAGAGGTCTACCGGTATTTTTCCATGATTCTGGACGCCATTCCGGACACCTCGGTTCATCTTGCCCATTTTCACGAAACCAAGCGCGTGGCCTCCGCCTCGGTGCTGGCCGCGCTCCAGGCGGGCATCTGTCATTTTGAAGCCACCCTGGGGGGCATTGGCGGCCAGCCGGCGAACTTTCTGGATGACTGCCCGGTACCCGGAACCGGCGCATATTATTACGAAGATCCCCGGTATGTGGGACTGGTCTGCCTGGAAGACACCCTGGTGCAGATTGACGAGATGGGTATTGACCACGGTTATGACGTGGACCGGGTGCTCTGGCTGGGCCGGCAGATGGAACGGACCGCCGGGCAGCGGCTCCGCAGCGAGGCCATTCTCAACGGCCGAACCCTGAAGGACGGCCATCCCCGATTTGCCCGGCCGGGGCTTAAAAAACGTAAAGCGTCGCTGGGGGAGACGCCGGACCAGAAAATTCCGGCGGATTGGGGCCCGGAAGCGGTGCTGCCCAAGCACCTCCAACCCTGAAAAAGTGCGGGGTGCGCAGTAGGGTGAGGGGGCTTAAAATCAGACATCCTCATTTACTTGCGCCCCACCATCAGGTACATGATTTTTTTACCCCGATGAGTGTGAAAAACCGGAAACAGGAGCATTTGCCATGCAAAGCGGTGATGATAAAAAACCCCATATCAATGTGGATTATTTTGAAGATCTGACCGGAACCCTTGAAACAGACACAGGGGCTGAAGCGCCCCAGACCGATATCGGGCAGCGGATTAAAGCGGTGCGTGAGGCCAGGGGGATTTCCCTTGAAACCCTTTCCCATCTGACCGGTTTTGACGTGTCGCTGCTGGCGGGCATTGAAAGCTGTGAGGTTCAGCCCCAGCTCGGCACTGCCATTAAACTGTCCAAAGCCCTGGACAGCGCCTTTGGCCGGCTGGTTTCCGGTGTGGGGAACCAGCTGTACGCCATTACCCGGAAAAGCGAGCGGAAAATCGTGTCGCGGTCCACGTCCCGGAAGGGAGAAAAACAAGCCTATACCTATCGAAGCCTGGCTTCCGAAGTCAATGGCCGCCACATGGAATCCCTGATCGTGGAATTGGAAACCGCAGCCGGCGCCGAACGTTCGGTTCATGACGGCGAAGAGTTTATCTATGTGCTGACAGGAGATGTGTCACTGGATATCGGCGATGACCATTTTGATCTTTCTCCGGGCGACAGCGCCTATTACCTGTCCACCACGCCCCATCTGATTGCTGCGGCAACGGGCACGGCCACCATTCTGGCGGTGATTTATACGAAATAGCGGAAAGGTCTGAAATTTGAGATCTTCGTCCCTCTCCTCCAAAAAGGCTGCTTGAGGAGAGGCTGGGGAGGGATAAAAAAAACGGCGGATAGCGTAAAATGTCGTCAAGAGCTGTTTTAATCAGTGGTTCCTATAATCCCTTATCTCTGGCGGCCCTGGATTTTTCCTGTGTTGTCTCGTCGAGTAGTTCGCGGATTTTCCCCAACAATGGGAGTGCCGACGTATGCTCCCTTCCGTAGGCAAGGTTGAAGTCATAGTCAAAATCAGGGGGATTTTCCCCTTGGTTGTGCTGGATGATGGTCTCCAGTTTATCGAGGCTCTTGATGATTTTTGCCTCTAGTGTCGTGGCCGCTTCATATTCATCCCACAGGGCCAAAAATTCCGAGCGCGTGGCTTCCGGCAGCCCGGCGCACAAGTCGCACATGCCTTTTCGTTCCGAAGCTGATTTGTCATTTTTTTCCGACTGGCAGATTGCGGGGACATCGCCGCAAACAGCCTCGCCCAAATCGTGGATAACGGCCAGGCGCAAAAGTTTGTTCAGGTCGGCCTCGCCAAGGTGCTGTGAAAAAACCATCACGAGCAGACAAAGCCGCCAAGTATGTTCGGCAGTGCTTTCCTGTCTGCCGGTTGATGTATATGCGCTGCGAAGCGTGTTTTTCAAATTTTCGGCGCGCTGAACGAAGGCGATACATTCGCCAAGTTCTGTTTGGTTCATAGACTCCTCCAGTTGGCCAGGTGTGATATGATCCTGACCGTCAGCTTTTAAATTCTTCTGACTTGAGGTAACCGGCGGATACCGTGAATGATGTGTATCCGCCGGTTTTTTGTTCTTTTAACGTTTTCATCTGAAATCCGGGTCATGGTCAACAACGCGTATGAACATAAGCGACCTCAGCATTGTTCGGTTAGAAAGATGACAACCAGCAACCCGAACGCGAAATCCGAATGTCAAAAAATGCGGTATCTGTCCTGACCATTATCAGCCACGCCATATCTGACATTGGGCGGCATTTCTGTACCCGGTCGTCAAACCGGATGGAGTGTGAGATATAATCATCCATTTCATGAGGCTTCAAGTTGTTTCTCGCTGGTCCCAAGGTCGTGTATCAAAGAGATCGTACCCAGCCGGAAGTTTTTTCCGCGCATTCCGCCAACCGGTTTCCAAATGGAATATATCCAGGTCGTGGCAGTTTTAATGCATCATTTACAAAATACATTTTTGTCATAAAAGGAGATGCTATGAAGCGAAAGATGAATGCGTGACAGCAGGATCCCCCCGGTTGAGGAACAGCTCAAGGCTTTGGACCACTTATCGGATGCGGAGATTGATGACTCGGATATTCCTGAAATATTGAACTGGGAAGGGGCTGAACGGGGAAAATTCTACCGGCCCATCAAAAAAGTCGACATTTATCCCGGCAATCATCGGCGTGGGAACATCGAACATTGACGCCGCCTGCGAACAAAAGTATGAATTCACCATGTCGTACGAATATGGAGAGAACACCATGCACACAGAAAAAGCAGGACAAGTGACCATCACCCTGCCGCCGGACCTGCTGGCCGTTATCAAAAGCAAAGTTCAGTCCGGCGTTTATGGGTCTGCAAGTGATGTGATCAGAGAGGCCATGCGGCTCTGGACAAAACAACAGGAGGAACACGAACTCCGGCTTGCCCTGTTGCGCAGTCGGCTTCAGGCATCGCTGAAAAGTGGCACGCCGATATCGCTGGACGATGCTTTTAATGCCATTGAACATGTCCATCAACAGCGTATGCAGTCAGGCCCCAATGAAACCGTATGAAGTATATTTGCTGCCGGATGCGGTCCAGGACCTTGAAAATCTGTATCATTACATAGCCGATAAAAGCGGATTGCCTGAAACAGCGTGGGCCTATATCGAAAAACTTCGTGAAAAATGCCGCAAACTGGCCATTGTCCCGATTTGTGGGCAGCAACGCGACGACCTGATGGCCAACCTGCGTATCACACCGTTGGATAAAAAAACAGTCGCGGCTTTTTTGGTTGATGAAGCAGCGCAAACGGTTCTGGTTCTGAATATTTTTTACGGCGGCAGGGATTATGAAACACTGCTGTCGGCATCGGGATGCACGCATCTGGATTGATGTCGTCCAGAAACACGTCGGCCCAGAACGGTTTCCAGCCACAGAGCCGCTTTGGTCAGTTCCGCAAGATCAATTCCCGTATTCATATTCATGGCTTCAAACAGATGAACCACACTTTCTGTGGGAACATTTCCCGCCGCTCCCCGGACAAACGGGCATCCGCCCAGGCCGCCGGTACAGGCGTCAAAGTGGCGGATGCCCATTTCATACCCCGCAAAAACATTGGCCATCCCCAGTCCTTGGGTGTCGTGAAGATGAAGCCAGATCCGCGCTTGGGGAAACTCGCGGGACACCGCGCCCACCATGCGCTGGATGGACAGCGGCGTTGCCATGCCAGCGGTATCTGCCAGGCAAAGATCTGTCGCGCCGGCGGACACCAGGGTTTCTGCTTTTTGTAAAATCACTGTTTCCGGAACAGGGCCGTCATCCGGGCTGCCAAATACACACTGAAGTCCTGCCCGGACCTTACACCCGGCGGAAAGGGCCCGGACAATCAACGCGGCCATTTGCGAAAAAGCCAGGTCCGTCGGCATGCCGGCATTTTTCAGGCTGTGGGCCTGACTCACCGACGCCGACAGGTCCAGGTTCATCGCGCCCGCTGCCATGGCCCGGTCCAGACCCGTATCGTTCAGGACAAGAACGGAAACCAAAAGGTCCGGCACCGGGCCGATGGCGCGGATGAGATCACCTGTGGTTGCCATCTGGGGGACTTTTTGGGGATGAACAAACGCGCCCACCTGAATCCGGCGCAGACCCGCATTTTTCAGCAGGGAGAAAAGATGGCGTTTTTCTTCCAGCGTGAAGATGCGGGATTCCATCTGAAGACCGTCCCTCAGGGTCTGGTCTTCGATGATGATTGTTTCAGGGGGAGGATGGGTCATGGGACTGTTATACTCAGCAACGTCATTTGTACATCGTCAACCTTATATTTGTGGAAAGAACCACCCCGCCCTTATGGGGTGGTCTCTTAAGCGTAAACCACAATCTTTCTGTTTTCCAGGTCCTGTTTTCTATACTGCGAACCGCCAATAAATTG
>JAJDJS010000064.1 GCA_030267325.1 Desulfosarcina sp. OttesenSCG-928-A07
CGTGAAATGCCACGGTCATCGGGGTTTCGTAGATATATCCCATCATGCATGTCCGGTTGTAAAATACGATTCGATCTGTTTTCGGTCATACTTTCCCGCAGGCGTGACCGGAATTTTATCCATCACCCGAATCTGCCGGGGCCGGGCATGGGGTTCCAGCGATTCAGCGAGAAGCTGGTTCACATCGTTGAGATTCACAGTTCCCTCAACCACCGCCACAATCTGGTTTTCCCTGGCCCTTCCCACGGAAATGGCCAGGAGCAGGGCTTCGGTGATTTTCGGATCCCCGCGCAGAAGTTCGCGAATGACAGACAGATCCACTCGTTTGCCGCCCACCTTTACAATGCTGTCGGACCGGCCGGCCAGGATAAACTGATTCGGCGCGGTAAACACGGCCCGGTCTCCCATTTTGTAAAACCCTTCCGCATCCAGGGGAAGGGTGGGCGACAGAAACCCGGATTTCACATGGACATGGTCATCTTCCAGTTTCACGGCAACCGGCGAAAATGCGGTAAATGCCGTTTCTCCGGCAAATCGGTTCCTGCAGGCCACACCACCGGTTTCCGTGGATCCGTACACTTCATTGATGCCCATGTGGTGGGCCGCGCCAAAGGCATGGGCGTCGTTTTCTTCCAGCATACCCGCCGAGGAAAATGCCAGTCTGAGGGGAAACGGATCGCAAGGATGATGGGCCATGGCGCGGTAATGGGCCGGCACGCTGACCAGAATCGAGGCCTTTTGGGCGGTGATGGTGTTTTCGATTTCCGCCGGAAAAGAAGGGGCGCCGGCAATCGTTCCGGCGCCAGCCCCAAGGGGCGCCAGCACAGAATAGAGCAGGCCGTAAATATGAAGCGGCGAAGTGGTGGCCACCACCCGGTCTGTTTCGCAAAACCCGTATGTGGTGATGATATTTAAGGTTTCGGTCAACAGATTGCCCGCGGTTTTGGGCCAGCCGGCGGGCGTTCCGGTGGAGCCGCCGGTAAACAGGTGCAACACCGGTATGTCCGGGCAAGTGGCAGCGGGAAGGGGCGCAGCAGGCCACCGGACTTTTCCAGCCTGGGGCGTAAACTCACGGACACCGGGAATCGGAATGGTGTCTCCGGCGGTTGTACCGGATGTTATAAGGGTGTGGTAGGGAACAATCTGCCGGATTTCCGCAAGGACCCTCGGGTTCAGGGCATAGGGCAGAATGAGGCGCGGTCCGCCGACAAGCGCGGACAAAATGGCAGCTGCCACCACAGCCCGGTCTTCCGTATACAGACAGACGGTTTCTTCTCCCGCCAGTTCATGGAAGAGATGGGCGGCCATGGCGTAAAGGTCGGCATAAGATATGTGGTTCCGGACAAATTCCTGTTCAGGGTCAAGGGGGCCGGAAATGAGGCGGTGGGTCAGGGTCATGGTGTTCTGCTTCAATTTTGTAAACGCGTATCTTTTTTGTCTGTCTCCTGAACAACAGGATGCCCGATGATATCGGTCAAGGGGAGAATGTCCAGTTTTTTTTCCCGGATGCCACGGATCAGGGCCTCCATTTCCGCCAGCCATATCTCAACCGGATGGTGGGGCGGCGGCAGATCGTGGACCATGATGATGTCGCCGGGCTGGATGCGGGATAAAACCCGTGCGGCAAGACCGCCCAAGGACCGGTTTCCGAAATCAAAGGCCCGGCGGTTGAAGGTCACTGCGACAAGGCCCAGACTTTCCAGTACCGCGCCCATTCCTGGATAGGTAATGCCCACCGGCGGCCGGAATAGTCGCGGAACAATACCCAGCCGTGAAAGCTCTGTCTGGGTGGCGGCGATTTCTTCATAAAGATACCGCCGATCCCGGAAGGCAATGGCGGTCCGATGGGAAAACGAGTGATTGCCGATGGTATGACCCGCATCTGAAATGGCCCTCACCAGTTCCGGATAGGCCCGAACCTGTTTTCCAAGTACAAAAAAGGTGGCCCGGACGCCATGGCGATTGAACAAGGCCAACAGTCTGGGCGTTGTGGCCGGGTCCGGACCATCGTCAACGGTGAGGGCCACGGCGCGGGGTTTTTTTTTGCCATGGCTGATCACGGGCAGATAAAAGCCCCAGCCATGAAAAAATGCCCCGGCAATGCAGATGACAAGGCAAGTCGAGGGCGGCAGCCAGACCAGCCCCGGCCATCCATATCCTGCGGCCAGGGTCAGTATCACCGTGATGATCAGGGTCCGATGAAATCCGGTAAAGCCGCGCCATTTTTTCATGGGGCTGAATCCGGTGTGCCCGGCAGGGTCCGGGCCTGAATCCAGACCAGCTCGCCCCGGGTATCGGAAGGAAATATCCGCTGCACCTCAAATCCATGGGTTTCAAGGAGGCTTTGGATCATCTCCGAAGACCGCCAGGTTGTTGCCAGACCCGCCAGCCGATCCCGCAGGGCGGCGATCCACCAGGACCAGGGCCTTTTTCGTGTCGGCAGGGTAACGCTTCTGATGATGAGAAGTCCGCCGGGCCGGATGGCGCGGTAAAGACGCGAAAGGGTAAGGGAAAAATCTTCCGGCGGCAGATAATGAACCATGTCCAGCATCAGGGCGCCATCAACCTGAACCGGTGTGTGGGGAAGGTCCGGGGCTCTGCCGCAGATTACGGTGCCCGACGGTGAAAGGGCCCGGCTTGCCAGCCGCACCCGCTCCGGGGAAGGCTCAATCCCCAAAATGGACGCCGACGGAAAAGACTCCGCCAGCCAGCAGGCCGGAACGCCAAATCCGCTGCCAATATCCATCAGTGTTTTGGGCGGGTCGGAAAAGGTCAAGAGGTCGTCCAATTGGGAAAACATGGGATCCAGTTTCAGCTTGAACCGGGCAAAAAACCGCACATAAGGCGTCATGGCCCCATACCGCCATCGCACCCGGGCCCTGATATCCGCGTCCGGACGCGGGGGTCGGCGGTGTTCCACATATTGGCCCATGAGGGGCGGCAGAATCAAAAACGCGCCCACTGCTGCATAGCCGATTCCCATCACACAGGTGAGCCCGGCGCTCTGGAGCAGGCTGTGGCGGGAAAAAGCCAGAACGCCGAATCCCACCAGACTGGAGGCCGAGGACATGACCACAGCGGAGCGAATCAGGGAAAACGCCGGATCGCCGACTTTTCCGTAGCGCTGGTACGCCCGGACCAGAAAAAGGGAGAAGTCAATCCCCAGCCCCAGAACAATAATGGCCAGCATCAGACCGGGAATATCCAGGGGCCGGCCTGTCAGCGTCAGGGTCCCAAGGGTGCAGATCATGGAAAATCCCACCGGGGCCAGGGCGATGAGGGTCAATTTGAAGCTTGCGAAAAAAATCAGCAGAAAAATGAAAAGCATGGGGGTGATGGTGGCAATGAGCCGGGAAAACGTGTCGACCATCACGTCGCCGAGCTGGCTTGAAAAAAGGGCCGGGTCAAAAATGGTGACCAGATCCTGGTAGTGGGAGAAAAAATCAGTTCCGGAAAATCCAGGCGGCGGCACAATACTGGCAAACTGCCGGTACTTTGGATCTCCGGCATGGACGGAAATTCCCATCAGCCCGAAAAATGCCTCGGAAATGTCGGGATTTCCGGCAACAGCGGCAAGACTTTCCGGGTGGTCAATGGCGCGGATGAACCGGGAAAACGCGTCAGGGGTAAATCCATAACAGGCCCCGGCCTGATCCAGGGCCTGTTTGACGGTGTCGCGGCGGTCAGGCGTCCAGAAGGCCTTCCATGCGGCCAGATTTTCTGCCCGGCGCCCAGGACCGGGAAATATCATGGATGGCAGAAAGGTCTGGTCCAGAAGGCCGGGCTCTTTTTCCATCCGGGAGAGGAGCGCATCTCCCGTGGCCTGGAGTGCGGCCGGTGTTTTTGCCTCGGCCAGCAGAAACACCTTGGTGAAAATATTTCCCCATACCGTCAGAAAATGCTTTTCCGCCGCCAGACTCTCCCGGCTCACCGTGTTGAGGTTCTCCATGTTGGCATTGAAACCGGGCCGGGCAAAAAAGATCATGAAAGCCGCAATCATCACCGCCGCGGCCATGCCTTTGGTGCCCATGGAAAAGAGGCGGTCCGCAAGCTTTGGAAGCGGCAGCCACCGGGGCTTTGCCGGGTCCATGGACGGAAAAATCCGAGGAAAAATCAGGTGAACAAAGAGAAACGAAAAGGCAATGCCCATGGCGGCAAACACCCCCAGCTGCCGGAAAATGGCAAATTGGCTGAGGTACAAGGCGGAAAACGCCCCCACCGTGGTAAGGGTGGCCAGAAGGCCCACAGCCCAGACTTCCCTGGAAGCGGTTTTGCCGCTGGTCCGGCGGTCGCGGTCCAGAAAAAGAAGATAGGCAATGCCGTGGTCCACGGTAATGGAAATAATGGCCCCGCCAAACCCCAGCACCATGATGGAGATGGACGGATAAAACAGGGACCAGACAAAAAAGGCGGTCACCGCGCCGGAAAGGGCCGGCAAAAGGGAAAAAATGCCGATGAACGGCCGGGGAAAAGCCAGGAGCAAAAGGATCACAATGCCGATGGTGGAGAAAATAATGGCATTTTGCACATCCTTTCGAATGATCACTTCATTGTCCAGTGCGGCCCGGTAAGCACCCACCGGCGTCAGGGTGACGGAAATGCCCTGTTCGGAAAAAGTTTTCCGGACATCCGCAGAAATGGTCTCAAGGGTCTGGGCGATCTGGCGGGCAACCACGGTGTCTGTGGCCGACGCCAGGGGCGTTGCGGTGATGAGCAGATGCCGGCCGTCCAATGAGACAACCTGGCCCTTGATCATGCGGGCATTTGTGGATGGCGCAAGAAAAATCAGCTTGGCCAGCAAAGGGTCTTTGAGGGATAGCGGATCCCGCGAAATATACGTGGACTGGCCCGTTGCATCCATCTGCAAGAGGCTTTGATGCCATCTGGAAACCGCCGCATCAATCTGATCCGGGGAAAGTTTCGGGGCAACCTGGGTTTCCAGCATGGCTGGCGTAAAAAGAACCGGCAGGCTGTCCACCACATGATCCACAAGCTTTGGGATCTGTTCCTGAATATCGGTTGTGCCCACGGTTTTAAATATGCCGCTTTCTTCCAGACGCTGGATCACCGCCAGCCCGCAGGTCACCAACTGGTCCGGGTCGGTCCGGTCAATGCCCACATCAATGGTGACCTGGTCCTGCATGGGATGGTTGCGGAAAATATGGATCGCGCTGCTGAGCACCGGGTTGTCATGGGGAAGGGAGTCGATGACATCCGTGTCAATGGAAATTCGCTGCCAGCCAATGCAGAGCAGGATCAGGCTGATGAAGATGACGGCAGCCAAAAGCGGTATGTTGATTCGGGATCGGGGAGTCATTGAAATGACAAAACAATGTAGAAGGGTGAATGGATGACGGACCTGAGCGGATATCCTTACCAGTACAAAAAAAGCAACACGATCATCAATGCCGCCGGAATACCCAGATGCAGCGCCAAAAGCAGCCGGGTGTGGAGGCAAATCCACTGGTTGGCCTTCTGGATACGGGCCAGTCCGCCGCAGTGCCGCCGGATCCGGTCCAGCTGCTTGAGCCGGGTATTATCGGATGCAGCATCTCCCTGAAAAGCAACACCCGGATTTGCGGCAAAAAAACCGGTGACAGCAAAACGCATCAACATACCATCATAGGGCGTCCCCTGCCATGGTTTTTTAACGATTTCAAGGGCCAGGCAGCGGTTGACCGCATAGGCATGGGCCAGCGACTGGTAATGAATGGCAATGACCGAAGGAGTTTCTGTTTTTTCAGCCCGTCGCATCAGGCACCCCAGGAAAAACGCCTGCCATTGGGAAGCTGCAAGAAAGGTGATCCACTCCCGGAGACGGTTTTGGGAAAATCCCTCAAACACCACATCATCCTCAAAAATCAGAATGGTATCCGCGCCTTCATCAAGGGCCTGGGTAAGACAGGCCAGATGGGATTCATAAATGCCCTGCTCGCTGTTGCGGGGGTGGGGTGTTGCCAGAAAAAACCGCACCCGGCCGGTCAGTCCCACCGCATCAAACTGCGCTTTGGCCTGACGCTGCCGGTCCGGCCGGGTGGAAAGGGAAATACAGTAAATCCGGTCAAAAAAATCCCAGCCGGAATTTTTTCCGGGGACCGGGCAGGTGGATCGGGTCGGGTTCATGACAGCCTGCTGTTATGTTAGAAAATTGAACTTTTACGCGCACAAGACAACATTGTCTAATCTTTTCTGGCATGCTCCCGAAAATGGGCGACGGTCATACAGGTGAAGAAAAAAAGCATCAACGCGCCGGATTCGGGCAGCACGGCCCAAAGGCTTTCTCCCCGGACAAACACATCCAGAACCCCGTTCAGTCCCCAGGCCAGGGGCGAGGCCTTGCCAAGGGTTTGCATGAACGGCGGCATGGCATAGACCGGCACCATGATGCCGCCCATCGCGGCAGCAATGACAACGCTGATGGGACCGATGACAGCGGCCTGTTCAGCGGTTTTTGCCAAGGTTCCCAAAAGCACCCCGTACCCGATGGCCGCCAGGATGGCGCTTCCCGCAACCGCCAAAAGCGCCCAGCCGGAACCGTTGATCACCAGCGGCGGAGCGCCCTGCAACGGCAGAATCCATTTTCCGATGCACCCGATCAACAGACACTGGATGACGCAGATGCCCACATAGGTGATCACCCGGCCACAGATCAGGGTAAAGGGCGACACCGGCATGGCCATGAGGCGATGGCGGGTACCGCTTGCCCGTTCCTGGATAAACCCCGTTGAAATGGGCAGCACGACAAAGAAGATGCCGAACAGGGTCCATGCCGGAACATTATGCTGGGTGGTGGAAACGGTGCGGGACTGTTTTTTTGCAGAAAAAAGATCGCTGTCTTCAACCTGGAAAAGGGCGGTTTTGTTTTTGTTCAGCCAGAATTCCGAAGGAATGGAAACCGCTGGATTCGGGAAAACCTGATCAGCAACATAAGCCTTTTCAATCACACTGAACTGAAGGGCCATAAGCGCCATCCGTGCCTGGACCGCTGACCGGAATCCACCCAGGGTCGTTGGGTCAAAGTACAGCTCAATCCGGGGCGCCGCCGGATCCGGGTCAGGCAGATCGTCCGGTGACATCAAGCCGGAAATGAGTTTCCCGGCGCGCTCCCGTGCATGAACGGTCATTTTTTCCGGGATGACCACACACACCGGATAATCTCCGGCTGCCACCCGGGTGAGAGCCTCGGTGCGGGACGGTACGCGGCCTTCAATTTCCCGGATCACCAGTACGCCATCCATGGATTCCATGGCCTTGACCATCTGCTGACCAAGCGTGTCACCGCCATTTTCGTTGTTTTTCCCTTTATCTTCCCGTTTGTCTTCATTGACCACGAGAATGCGGGTTTCAACCGTATCAACACTTTTCAGGAGATTTTCCTGAACCAGGGTAATCACCGTCACCAGAACGGCCGGCATGATAAAAAGCACGGCAAGCCCTGCCCGGTCCCGGATGCGGAGCAGAATTTCCTTTTCAATGACCGCCAGAAGCAGTGTGAAGTGAGAAATGAGAAGTGCGCTGCCATTTTTCTTCCTTTCCCCCTGTATCTGATTTTTATGGGGTGAGGGGGGCGTAAAATCGGGCATATCATCCGTCCCTCAATGTTTTTCCGGTCAGACGGAGAAACAGATCACCCAGGTCTTTACATCCAGGATGATCCAGCAAAAGTTCATCCACCGTACCCTGGACCCGAATCCGGCCCTGATCCATGATGGCCACACGGGAGCAGATCTGCCGGGCTTCTTCCATATAATGGGTGGTGTACAAAACGGTGGTGCCCCTGGCCTGAAGCGCCCGGATCCGATCCATGATCAGCTGCCGGGACTGGGCGTCAATGCCCACGGTGGGTTCATCCAGAAACAGAATTTCAGGCTCATGGAGAATGCCGGCAGCCAGATTGGCCCGTCGTTTCATTCCCCCGGAAAAGGTTTTGACCGGCTCATCGGCCCGGGATTCCAGCCCGACTGCCGCCAGTGCCGTCTCAATGCGAAGGGAAAGCAAATGCCCGCAAAGGCCCTGGAGTTTTCCGAAAAACCGCAGATTTTCACGGGCCGTGAGTTCCGGATAAAGGGCGATATCCTGGGGAACAAGACCGATGATCCGACGAATGTCCCGCAGGTTTCGGCGCGGATTCATGCCCAGGATCGTCAGGGTGCCGGCATCAGGCTTCCGGATGGTGCTCAAAATGGAAAGGGTCGTGGTCTTTCCGGCGCCGTTGGGGCCCAGAAGACCGAAAATTTCGCCTTTCTCAAGGGAAAGGTCCAGTCCGTCCAGGACCGGTGCGGTCATTTTGGGATACCGGCAGGTGAGCTTACAGGCGGAAAGGGCAGGTGTGTGTGTCATAGGATTTTAGCCGATCAGGATTTCAGGTCCAGAAAACAGGGGGCGCAGGAGAAAAGTGGCAGGGTTGTTTTTTCGAATCAACTCCAAAAAAGGC
>JAJDJS010000065.1 GCA_030267325.1 Desulfosarcina sp. OttesenSCG-928-A07
TTCAGGATCGATTATGATATACCAAAATAAGGATTTCCGAAAGTTATATTTTGAGGAAGTACAAAATTAACGCCTCGGCAGTGCGTAAAGAAAACTGAAAGTTTCGAATGCCGCTCAACTGCTTATTTATGTCAAATAATTCAAAAGTGTTACGAACCATGAGGACATTGTCTTAAAGAAAGCCGGAAATGACATTCCCCCAAAAAGAAATGATCGCCCGCACCAAAGAAATATGCCGGGAAGACCTGCGGCTTGCCGGCGCTTTGATGTTCGGCTCTTTTGCCATCGGCGAAGGGGACCCGTATTCGGATATTGAATTCTGCCTTTTTTTCAATGACGGGGACCTGCCGGAAATTGACCAGAAGGCGTGGATTTCCCAAATTTCACCGGTGGCGCTTTATTTTCCCGATGATTTTGGGCACCATACGGCAATTTTTGCCAATCTGGTTCGTGGTGAGTTCCATTTTGAGCCTGCCTCAAACATTCCGATCATTGCCTCCTGGCAGGGATATGCGTGGTTTCCGGACGCGGCTTCGGCCGTGATCGTGGACCGGACCGGACAAATCGAAAAATATATCCAGCCCTTTGTCGGCGGCCCGCCGGACCGGCAGGATGCTGCCACCGTCACCCATGTGACCTCAAATTTTCTCAATCTGATGCTGTTCGGCGTCAATGTGATGGCCAGAGGGGAAGGGGTCCGGGCGTGGATGCTGCTGAGAGATATCCACACCCAGCTTCTGAAACTGGTCCGGGTTTGGGAAAACCGCACGGATCACTGGCCCAGTCCGGCAAAAGGACTGGAAAACGATATTTCACCCGCGGCCTGTGCCCGTTACCGGCTGTGCACAGCAGGCGCCGATCCCCATGACCTGATACCCGCCTATCAGGAAACATGGCAGTGGGGACGCGCACTGATGGAGAAAATTGCCGAACGCGCCCATCTGCCGCTGCCGGACACAGTGATTCAGGCCATTGCAGAACGAATCAGGGCAATGGGTGAAAAAAATCAAGAACACGCTTAAAGCGGAAACTGTACTGCGATACCGGTGAAAAAACACAATGCCGTGGCGTGCCGCGCTGATATGGATACACTTGGAACGGAAGAAGAAATCATACAGCTTAAAGCCCTTGCGGATTCTTTTTTGGAAGAAGCCTTCCCGCCAGACCCAACAGATTCCTGATTTTCCCTGCCCCTGGGCCATTTGATTCGGATGCACCTTCACCTCAGCTCCATTTTCAAAAAGCCCATGGCATGCCGGAAGTTTTCCCCCTCCACCCTTTTGGGAGAAAGGCGGCCTTTCCCTGAATCTCATTTGGTTTGCGCATTGACATGAATTCTGACGGCTGATAGAAAGCGCTGGCTGAAAATCTGTTTTTTCGAAAATCCAGCCGAAACCACAGATAACCTCAAAACAATAAATATTCCATGTCCACCCGCACCATCACCCTTCAGATTGTCAACGCCCTGGGATTACACGCCAGGCCTGCTGCCCAGCTGGCCCAACTGGCAGGCCGGGCCAAAGGCGGCGTGTGGATTGCCCGTGGTGCGGAAAAAATCAACGCCGGCTCCCTGCTGGATATTCTGACCCTGGGCTGCATGCAGGGCGAAACCATCACCCTCAGCGCCGATGACACAGCGGATCTGGACATCCTTGAACAAATGGCAGGCCTTGTCCGCTCCGGATTTGGAGAACCCTGATTTATGAAAGGCAAAACTTCCCAGGAAGTGATCCTGACCGGTATCGGCACATCACCGGGCATCTGCATCGGCAAAGCCTATCTGGTGGACAAAGAGGGTGTCGAGACCGTCAAGCGGTACACCATTGACAAAGACTCCCTTTCCGCCGAGGTGGGACGGTTCAAAACCGCTGTCAACAAAGCCGAAGACGATCTTCACCAGATCATGGATGCCATGCCCGAAGATTTTCGCCAGCATGCCCGGATTCTGGAAACCCATGTCCTGCTTTTGAGGGACAAGACCATCTACGACCGTGCCATTGAACTCATCGAAAAAGAGCGGATCAATGCAGAATGGGCCCTCAAAAAAGTGACTTCCGAGGTAAGGCCCGTCTTTGAGAAGATGGACAGCGAATATCTCCGCCAGCGGGCCGAAGACATCACCCATGTGGCAGACCGGATCATGGAACACCTGGTGGGCGGTGACCATGTGGATATTGCCCGCATCAACAAGCGGGTGATCCTGGTGGCCAAGGAACTGTCGCCTGGTGAAACCAGTCAGATCCAACTGGAACGCATCAAGGGATTTGTGACCAATCGCGGCGGCAGAACCTCCCACACCGGTATTATTGCCCGAACCCTTGAGGTTCCCGCTGTACTGGGCGTTGAAAACGCCACCCAAAAAATTAAAAACGACGACATCATCATTGTGGACGGAAAGGCCGGTACTGTGGTGATCAATCCGTCGGAGCAGAGCCTTCTGGCAGCTGAAGAACGCCGGGAATTGGAAGACAACCGGAAAGCGATGATGGCCAGGACCAGCGCCATACCCGCCATCACTCGAGACGGCAAACAGATTTCCATCATGGGAAATATCGAGCTCGGGGAAGAGGTGGTGGCGTTGCGGGATCATGGCGGAGACGGCATCGGACTTTACCGGACAGAGTTCCAGTACCTCAGCCGAAGCTGTTTTCCGGATGAAAACACCTTGTTTGAAAATTATAAAGAAGTCATTGACGTGATGAATCCGAGGCCGGTGACCATCCGGACCCTGGATGTCAATGGTGACAAGGCCATCAGCTATCTTATGGATGAGGTCAATCCCACCCTGGGCCTACGGGCCATCCGGGATGACATGGATGAGGTTAATCCGGCGCTGGGCCTCCGGGCCATCCGGTATTGCCTGCGAAAACCCGAGGTTTTCCAGACCCAGCTGCGGGCCATTCTCCGGGCTGCGGTGCACGGTGATGTGCGAATTCTCCTGCCCATGATTTCCTGCCTGGAAGAACTGGAGGAAGCCATCACGCACATTAATATGGCGGCAAAAACCCTGAAACAACGGAATGTGCCCCATAAACGGGATATTCCGGTGGGCATCATGATCGAGGTGCCCTCTGCCGCCATCACAGCGGACATTCTGGCAAAAAAAGCGGATTTTTTCAGTATCGGCACCAATGATCTGATCCAGTACACCCTGGCCATTGACCGGGGAAACCAGAATGTGGCCCATCTGTACCAGCCCCTGCACCCCGCCATTTTGCGGTTGGTCCACACCACCTGCAAGGCTGCCAAGGCCAATGGGATTACCACCCAGATGTGCGGTGAAATGGCGGCAGATCCGCTTTGTGCACCGGTTTTGCTGGGCCTTGGCATCGACGGCCTCAGCATGCATCCCCAGGCCATTCCGGAAGTCAAACAGGCGATCCGGTCCATTGACACGACCCAGCTGGACGCCTTTGTCGCGGAATTGATGCAGATGCCCTCCGCAAGTGCGGTTCTGGGCCTTTTGTCTCATCATTTCGGCGATCTTGTGGCCGAACACGGGGCTGAATCCCGGCCCTTCCCATGACGCCGCTCTTTTAAGGAATCAACAAAAAGGGAAAATGCCCTATACAGTGTTGTCTTTATCTTGTAATGGATTGAAATTGTTTGATATCAATGATTCTTTTGGTTCACTTGTGGGCAATAAACGCAAATTGTTATACTGCTTAAGGGACACTATCCAGGAGTAGCGCCGTGAAATCCCAGCACAGCAAAATCGTGGCGGAAAACCGAAAAGCCCGACACGACTATGAAATTGAAGACACTCTGGAGGCGGGCCTCGTTCTGGTGGGAACAGAAGTCAAATCCCTTCGCATGGGAAAGGCCAGCCTGAAGGACGCCTATGCGCGGATCAAAAACGGCGAAGTTTTTCTTTACCAAATGCATATCAGCCCCTATCCCTTTGCATATTATGACAACCATGACCCGCTCCGTCCCCGAAAACTCCTCCTCCACGCCCGGGAAATCCGCAAGCTCTATGGAAAAGTCAACGAAAAAGGGTATTCCCTGGTCCCGCTGAGCCTGTATTTCAAAAACGGCAAAGCAAAGCTGACCCTTGCCCTGGCACGCGGCAAACGGGCCCATGACAAGCGGGAGACCATTCGCCAGCGGGACCAGAAACGGGAGCTGGACCGGGAACGAAAAAACAACCGGTAATCTCCCTCTGCCATGACCACTTCCCGCATCCTCCTCACCGCCTGGAACATCCGGGCCAAAAAACAACTGGGCCAGAATTTTCTCGATGACCCGGCCGTTGCCCGCGCCATTGTGGATGCCGCCGCTCTGGCGCCCACGGATTGGGTGCTGGAAATCGGTCCGGGACTGGGGGCCATCACCCTTCCTGCATCCCGCGCAGCCAGGCGCGTCATCGCGATTGACAAGGATGACCGCATCATTGACCTGTTCCGGACCGAGCGCATTCTCACCGGCATTGACAATGTGGATCTCCGGCAGGGCGATATCCTCAAAACCGATATTTCGGCCATTGGCCGGGAAGCGGGCGGACCGCTGGTGGTGCTGGGAAACCTGCCCTACAACATTTCATCCCAGGTGCTGGTCCAACTGATAGACTCCCGCAAATGGGTCAGGCGGGCCATTCTCATGCTTCAGAAAGAAATGGCCGAGCGAATCTCGGCGCCGCCGGGTTCCAGGGCCTATGGGCGATTGTCTGTAATGCTGGGGTATTGCGCCCGAACCCGGATTTGCATGCAGGTGCCGGCCTCCCGGTTTTTTCCCGCACCCAAAGTGGACTCCAGTGTTCTGGAAGTCACCTTTGTTGACCCGCCCCCTTTTCCGGCCCGGGATGAAGCCCTGCTGTCGCGGGTGGTCCGGGCAGCATTCGGCAAACGCCGGAAAACCCTGCGAAACGCCCTTTCCCAAAGCGACCTTCAACTGGATTCGGCCACCTGCGAGAAAATTCTTGTCCACTGCGATATTGATCCCATGGAGCGGGCGGAACAGCTTCCGGTGTCTGCCTTTGTCCGGCTGGCAAATGCCGTGGCAGCGCATTTTTCCCTCTGAAAAAAGATATTCCACCAACAAAGCGTTTTCAGGCGATTGCCCCAGACGCGATGGACAGAACCGTTGCGGTCTGCGCTTCGACCACCCACCGGATGTTGAGGTCATACAGCCGCAGACCGTGATGGGTTTTGCCGGATTGTCCGGTGGTGTAGGCAGGCCTGGGATCAGCGGCCAGCACCTGGCGGAGGAGCTGGGAAAATCCGGGATAGCGGTCTTCCGCAGCGGAAAGAGCCGGCCGGACCGAATCGGAAAATTCCACAGTCAGTTGGGGTAAAGGCAAGGCAGCGGCAAATCCGCCGGATGCATCCGCAATCCGGTCTGTGTAGGGAAGGTAGGGTTTGATGTCCAGCACCGGTGTTTGGTCCAGGATGTCAATTCCGGAAACATCCAGAAAAAATCGCCCGCCCGTCCGTCTTCTGCCTTCTTGGCGCACCACAGACATGCCCAGGGGATTGGGCCGAAAGCCCGACCGGGTGGCAAACACGCCCATGCGCTGGTTTCCGCCGAGCCGGGGCGGACGCACTGTGGGCCGCCATCCGCCGGAGATGTTGTCGTGGAAAACAAACAGCACCCACACGTGGGAAAACCGGTCCATCCCCCGAAACGCTTCGTCCTGGTCATAGGGCGGAAAAATCTCCAGACTCCCGCGGGCAGCGGGCACCAGTCCCGGCTGCCGGGGAATACCGAATTTTTCCGTAAAACACGAATGGACAATGCCGATGGGCGTAAAGGTAAAATCGCTGTTCATCAAAAGGGTTCCGCAGCCCCTCTTACCCCAAAGGGTGGAGAGAAGGGCAGGGGAATCAAGGGCTTGATTCCTTTATAAAACTGCATCGCCAAGGACTTTCGCCATGGCCTCCGTCTGCGCACATCTTCGCAACGTGTCATCGCGGTCAGGCCAAAAGGGGCTTTTCCTGCAATCCAAGGATAAAATCGCACAAAAGCCGCACGCCAAACCCTGTTCCGCCGCTGCCGCACCAGGCACCTGCTTTTTGGGCCCTGGCCGGACCGGCAATGTCAATATGCGCCCACGGGGTGTCGCCCACAAATGACGCCAGAAACAGCGCGGCAGTAATGGCGCCGCCGTAACGTCCGCTGCTCATATTGCTGAGGTCCGCGATCTCGCTTTTTAAGAGTTCCTTGTAATCATCGGGCAGGGGCATGGCCCAACAGCGATCGCGGGTGGTGTTTCCCGAGGCCACAAGGGCATCTGACAAGGCCGTGTGATTTGAAAAAACACCGGCAATGGATTCGCCCAGGGCAATGGCGCAGGCGCCGGTCAGGGTGGCCAGATCAATCACAAGATCCGGATGCCAGGTGTCAATGGCCCAGGCCATGGCATCGGCCAGAATCAGGCGGCCTTCGGCATCAGTGTTGCCGATTTCAATGGTGGTGCCAGAATAGGCACGAACCACATCGCCCGGGCGGGTAGCGGTTCCGGAGGGCATGTTTTCCACCAGGGGCATAACGCCCACCACCCGCATGGACGGGCGCAGACGACCCAGTGCCATCATCGTTGCCGCCACGGCCGCCGCGCCGGCCATATCGGTTTTCATGGTCTCCATGCCGCTGGCCGGCTTGATGTCAATTCCGCCCGAGTCAAAGGTCACGCCCTTTCCCACCAGAACCAGGGTTTGGGTTGGGTTTTCAGGATGATAGTCCACCGTGACCAGTCTTGGCGGCTGGGTGCTTCCCTGACTGACCGCCAGCATGGCGCCGAACCCTGCTTCCGCCAGCCACTTTTCATCTTTGATATCCACCACAAGGCCTCGTGATGCCAGGGTGTCGGCTATCATCTGGGCGAATACAAAAGGAGGCTTGTCATTGGCCGGCAGGTTCACCCAGTCCCGGGCCACAAGGGTGGCACCACAGACAGAAGCAATGTCATCGGCCAGGACGCGGGCGATTTCTTCCTGATCCGCTGGGCAGAAAAACGTCACACGGGAAAGGGTTTTTTTCTTTTTTTCCGCTTTATATCGATCAAAAACATGGTTGGCCAGAACCGCGCCCTCCATCAGGCCGGTCAAAACCGTTTTGCTGTCAACTGCATCGCCCACCGCGTCAGGAACCGCAATGGCCGCTTCGGAAAGGCCGATCCGGATCAAGGCGCCCATGGCCTTGCCTGCCCCGGCCCGGAAAGACTCGCCGGTGAGGGTAGCTGCTTTTCCCAGACCAAAAAATATCGCCCGCCGGACCAACGCGCCGTCCGGGTGAAACAGAGTGAGGGTCTCATCTTTTTTTCCGTTGAATTCTTCCACTCCAGTGGCGGCCTCAATCAGCGGGACAATGGCCGGATCTGTATGGATCATCCGGTCTTCACACACCAGCACCACCAACGTGCCCACCGGAATCTGGCCGAAAGGAAGACTCTGGACTTCAAGCATGACATGCTCCTTGCGTAGAAATTAAGGAAACAAAGGGACAGTCCCCAAAATGGGGCGACTGTCCCATGGGTATTTTTTTTAACGCAGACGACGGTGATGGAAAATTATCGCAAAATGGTGAGTTTTTCGATCACCACCGGGGTTTTGGGCTTGTCCATGGGACCTGTGGGCACGCTTCCGATCTCCATCACCACATCCAGTCCTTTGGTGACTTTTCCAAATACCGAATGGCGATTGTCCAGATGGGGCGTTGCATCCAGGGTAATGAAAAACTGACTTCCGTTGGTTCCCGGGCCAGCATTGGCCATGGATAAAATTCCAGGACCATCGTGTTTCAGGTCGGGATCAAACTCATCTTTGAACTCATATCCGGGTCCGCCTGTACCGGTTCCGAAGGGGCAACCGCCCTGAATCACAAACCCCTCGATAATGCGATGAAAGCTGATCCCATCGTAAAAATTTCCGCCCCGTGGGGTTTTTTGCCGGCCCTCGGCCAGATTGATGAAGCTCCAGACGGTTTCCGGGCATTCTTTGGCGTACAGCTCTGCCTCAAATGTTCCCATGTTGGTCTGAAAAATGGCGGTGGCCCGATCGATTGGTTCTTTGTACGGATCTTTTGTGTACGACGCTTTCTGTTTGGACATGGATTGCTCCTTAAGGATTTTCAGATAAAAAAAGTTTTCCTCAGCATCATGGCCGCAAAAAATGCCGGCTCCTGAAATGAGCCGGTAAATAAAACGGCCGCGTCCGGTTCGTCAACCTGTTGTAGCACTTAACCGGCTGAAATCCAAAATCTTTGCGTTGCCCCATGTTCAACAGGAAAGCTGCGGGATCCAAAACCCAGACGCTTTGATTCGGAGGCCCATTTTGGCGACAGGGCATTTTACAATTGAATCCTTCTCATTGTTTTTTCAGGCATCACTTCCTTTTGGAGCCTGAAAAAACACAGAAAAAACGATAGTGCTA
>JAJDJS010000066.1 GCA_030267325.1 Desulfosarcina sp. OttesenSCG-928-A07
TTGGCCAATGTGGCGGACAGTTCGGATGAGGCGGGAAGCTTTGGGTTTTCCAGCACATATTTGAATGCCCGCGAGACGCGGGTCATCCCTGCAAAGATATGATGGGGCTTTACCATGTTCATGTTGGCCCATCCGGCATTGACCCCGCTGAAGGTGCCGCAGATCACTTCCGGAACGCTCAGATCCTTCTGCCAGTACAGGGTGATGCCAAAAGAATCGTACATATAGGTTTTTGCCCATCCCAGTCCCGAGACATTAATCCCTGTGTCTTTGGTGTATAAATAGGTCCAGTCCTCATCTTTTCCCAGGACCCATCCTTTGAGGCCAACATCGGAGGGTCCTTTTTGGCGGGAGACCACCAACAGCACCCGTCCTTCCTCGTGGGGAAAAAGAGAGATCACCTTGTTTATATCATAGACATAATAAGCGCCGGTGTGCTGGTCCGGTGTGATTTGCATATGTTCCTCACCTTTTACCATAAAGGTGCCATCCGGATCGGCCGATGCTTCCCGAAGCTGGTTCAGCTGGTCTTTCCCACCTTCCATTTCTGTCCATCCGGACACGCGCAGGGAGGATGGCCAGAAAAACACGGAAGGGATGTTTTCGTTCAGGGTATAGCTCATAATGTGATCCAGATCGGTTTTGAGGCGGAACATGTTAAAGGCCGCCGGCATGTCCATCAGATCATCGGTCTGGTACAGGGCGTCGGTGGATTTCTCAGCATCCAGAAACGCCGGAAGCGGGGAAAGCCGCCCCACATCAATGTCCCGAGGGGCTGTATCAACCTTATCCAGAAGATACTGAAGAACCATAATGACATCTTTCGGTATTTCTTCAGTGGTATGGGCATGGGCCGGTTTTCCAGAAAACAACAGGAAAAACGTGATGATAACGAGAAGGATCAGAAACAGACGAAAAATCGGAAAAAAAGCATTTGTTTTCATGGGAGTGCATGTCCTGTTCAGGGAAAAATATCCATTGTGCGGTTTCAGAATCAGATTTTGTCCCGATCCGGCAGGGACCGGGGAATGGTGTTGTCAAAGCTGTCAAATATGAACTGGCCGGTTTTGAACAGTTCCAGACACACATCCACCACCTTTGGATCATAATGGGTTCCCCGGTGCTGGACAAGTTCGGAAATGGCCATATCAATACCCCTGGCCGGTCGATAGGGCCTGAAGGAGCTGTAGGCTTCGGTGACATCGGCGACTGTCAGGATCTTGGTTTCAAGGAGAATCTGGTTTTCGGAAAGACCTCTGGGGTAGCCCGTGCCGTCCAGGCGTTCGTGGTGCTGAAAGACGATCTCGGCCACCGGCCATGGAAACGGAATGGTTGTTAAAATATCAAATCCCACCTGGGGGTGAATTTTAAGCATTTCATACTCGGCGTCCAGAAGTTTTCCGGCCCGGCTGAGAATGGAAACCGGAACGCGGATTTTTCCCACATCATGAAGCAGGCCGGCAATTCGGATACCTTCGATGGTGTCTGGGTCAAGTTCCAGTTTTTCGGCAATGGCGCAGGCCAGTTGCGACACCCGAAGCTGATGGCCGGCAGTGTAAGGGTCTCTCACTTCCACCATGGTGGCCATGCTGCAGATGCTGGCATCGAATACAGTTTGGATTTCCCTGGTTTTTTTTGACACCAAGGCTTCCAGACGTTCATTTTGGGAGGCAAGCTCCAGACGCATTTCCTCTATGGAAAGGTGCATGCGGATCCGTGCCTTGACCTCTGCCGCCTGAAACGGTTTGGTGATGTAATCCACCGCCCCCAGTTCAAAGCCCCGGGTTTTATTGGTCACCTCGTTCATGGCCGTGATAAAGATGATGGGAATGGCAGTGGTCTCCGGATCTGCCTTCAGGCTTTGGCACACTTCATACCCATCCATTCCCGGCATCATGATATCCAGAAGAACAATATCCGGGCGTTGTTTTTTTACATATTCCAGCGCTTTTTCGCCATTTTTGGCAATTCCAAGCCGGTAGTCGGATTTCAGGGTGCTCACCAGAAGATCAATATTGGTGGTATTGTCATCCACAATCAGTACCAGCGGTCGCGGCGGATTCATTGCTGTCCCCTGTATTTTTTGATGGTTTGGATGGTTTCCAGAGCCTGGTCATAGTCATATCGGCGGATCTGCGTTTCCAGATGGTGAAACAACGAATGAGACTGACAGCTGCACTGGCGCGCTGTCCGTATCACCGCTGTCATGTGGGTTGACACCGCTTCCGGATCGGATTTGTCGATGGCGTCTGCAAGTTCCGTCAGAAGGGTGTCCAAGCGATTTTCCGCTTGTGCTGTGTCTGTGGGAGCGGTCGTTTTTTCGGACATGAGGAGGCGGCTCACCGTGCCGATGGATTCCAGCACCTGGTTCAGTGCGGTTTCCACATGGGTGAGGCAGACATCCACCTCTGCCGGGTCAATATCATCCGGCCTGTCGGTGTGGCAGAGCATTTCAAGCGTGTATGCGACCTGGCTCAGTTTAACAGCACCCATATTGGCGGCGCTGCCTTTGAGGCTGTGGGCCAATTGATGAAGGGTCCGGGTGTCTTTTTCAGCCGCTGCCCGGCGAAGCATGTCCATGGTGTTCTGGTTATTGTCGCCAAATCCCGTGAGAATCCGGGCAAAGGTGGGCGCATCAAGTCCCAGCACCGCCATGGTATCGGCAATATCAAGTCCCGGAAGTGTATCCGGAATCAAATCGTGCGCTTCCGGGAAATGGTCATCACCACCATGCGGTTCATTCTCTGAATCTTCCGGCCTTTTGAAATTATCTTCCGGATCGGTTTCAGCCGTGGCTTCCAGCGCGGGTTGTTCCCCTGGACCGGTTGCCGATGCTTCTGCTTCCACGCCTTTTTCACCCACTTTTCTTCGGTTTCCCAAAAGGCGCCACAGACAATGAAAAAGTTGATCCCGGTTGATAGGTTTGGGCACATACCCATCCATCCCCGCTTCCAGGGCTCTTTCTTCATCTTCTTTCATGGCATAGGCGGTCATGGCCACAATGGGAAGGGTGGCGCCGTGGGGAAGCTGCCGGATCCACTGGGTGGCTTCATAGCCGTTCATTTTCGGCATCTGGATATCCATGAGAACTGCATCAAAACGGTTGTTTCGGACCGCTTCCACCGCTTCTTCGCCGTTTTCCACAACCGTGACCGTGATGCCGGCCTTTTCCAGGGTGGCCCGGGCGACCTGCTGGTTGGTCAGGTTGTCTTCGGCAAGAAGGACATGAAGCCCTTTTAATGCGTTGCGATAAATGGAGGCCTGGGTCGTAAAATGTTTTTTCCGGGGCGCATCCTTCTGGCCCTGTTTTCCCAGGCCCTCCATGATGGCGTCAAGCAGGGTCGTCTGGTAAATGGGTTTGGTGAGAAATCCGTTGATGCCCGCTTGTTCAGCTTCAATGCGCTGGGTTTCTTTTCCAAAGGCCGTCATCATGATGATGGGCGTGGCAAGTTGAAGTTCCTGGCGGATTTTTTTGGAGGTTTCAATGCCATCCATGTCCGGCATACGCCAGTCCATGAGGATGAGATCAACAGGCGGGTCCTGGGGAGAAGGAGCTTGTAACCGGTCCAGGGCCGCTTGTCCCGAATCCGCCAATTCCACGTTGATATCCAGAGATTCCAGGATGCTCTTCACGATCCGCCGGCTGTCGGCCACATCATCCACGACCAGGATGGTAAGCTCCTTGATGTCATCGGGAATCACGGGGGGCCGTGTGGTGACCGCATCGGAGCGGGTCAGTTTGACGGTGAAGTAAAAGGTGCTCCCTTTTCCGGGTTCGCTTTCCACCCAGATATCCCCGTTCATCAGACGGGTGAGTTGTTTGCAGATGCTGAGGCCCAGCCCCGTGCCTTCGTGTTTTCGGGTGGAGGACATATCCGCCTGGGTAAACGGCTCAAAGAGCATGTTCATATATTCAGGCGAAATTCCGGACCCCGTATCTTTGACTGAAAAGTCCAGGGGGACGACTTCCGGGTCATCTGATTGGGGGTCCGGCTCTCCCGGTTTTACCCGCATCAGAATGACACCGCCGGCAGTGGTGAATTTGATGGCGTTGCTCACCAGGTTGGTGAGAATCTGCTGGAGCCGCAACGGATCGCCAATGAGGATTTTGGGAATCCCCGGCGAAATATCCAGAAGCAGTTCAATTCCTTTTTCTGCAGCCCGGTTCATAAAAATCTCCATGACCCGGTCAAAAACAGCGGGAAGCTGAAACACCCGTTCCTTGAGGTCAAATTTTCCGGCCTCAATCTTTGAAAAATCAAGGATATCGTTGATGATGCCCAGAAGGGAATAGGCCGAACTCTGGATGATATCCAGGTAGTCTTCAACTTTCGGCGGCAGCTTTTCTCCAAGGGCGAGGTCCACGGCCACAATCACGCCGTTCATGGGCGTGCGGATCTCGTGACTCATGTTGGCCAGAAAATCGCTTTTGGCCCGGGTGGCTGCCTCTGCCATCTCCTTGGCAGCTTCCAGTTCTCTGTCCCGGTTTTTTCGCAGTTCCATTTCCACTTGCAACCGGATGTTGGAAACGGAAATTCGGCGGTTGAGTTTTAAAATCGCGATGGTAAACAGCACCAGCGTAAAAAATGCCACGCTGACAAAAAAAATCCAGTACCCATAGGTCCGGAGAACATCTTTGAGGGTGATTTCCCCTATGTCCTTGTACGGACCATCTTGTAAATAACGCAGGCAATCGTGAACCGATTGATAGTTGAGGGGAATGGTCCAGCCGGCGCATGCCGCGGAAATGGCAGCAGGGGAATCCGGCGGCATCTGCAACAGGGCGATGGCCACTTTTTCCGCCAGCTCATCTGATGTGTGCCGGACCTTGGCCATGGGCCAGTTGGGGTATTCACGGGTTGTGCACAAGTAGGGGGTGGGCGTATTATCCGGATGAAGGGGCGGAAATACATAAAAATCATCCAGGTTGATTTTTTCCTCGGCGGCCAGATTTTCCAGAGTGTTGGTGCGCACGGTTCCCACATCCACCCGCCTGTTCAGGACATCATACACCACCTTGTCATGGGTTTCCCCAAAGTCAACCCGGGTGAAATCCCGAAATGGGTCAATACCGTTTTCTCTGAATTCACGAAATGCCATAAACCAGCCGCCCAGGGAGATGGGTGACACGGCCATGAAGGTTTTTCCTTTGACATCCGCAAGGGTACGAATATCTGTCCGATCTTTTCGGCAGAAAATCACGCCGCCGTAGCGGGTGTAAATTCCGTTTCCCCGCCGCTCTTTGACCGTTGCGATGCGATTGCAATGAAACCAGTATTCAAGACCCACATAAAACGCGGAATTGGAAAAGATAAAGTCAACGGCTTCCTGTTTGGCTGCCACGTAAATTTCATTATGGGAAAGGGGCTCGATGACAAACCGATAACCGGGAATCTGGCTGGAAAGATAATCGGCAGTGGGACTCCATTGGGTTTTGGATTGTTCCTTTCCCCGGATGGCCAGAACGCCGATTTTAACGGTTTGGATTTCGGCCAGCGCATCTTCCTTGAAAGGGCTCAAAACCAGACACGCCAAAAGCACAAAGATGAGCCCAATGGGGCGGCTCGCAAAAAAAGAGTGATCAGAACAGGATGCGGATGGTTTCATCAGGATACGATCTTCCGGGATGGGTACCTTTGGCGTTCAGGCGCTGAAAAATTGATGTAAAGACCTCATTTACAGGGTAACAGACCGTGCGCCGGCATGGGTCACACGCATGAAAGATAGCATACGGTTCATTTTTTCGGTATCCCCTGTGGTGTAGAAAACAGGAGTTTCTGTTTCTCCGGAAATGTGGCTGCGAAGGTTCGTCTCCCGGAGTACGTTTTCGGTGCGCAGTGCCACGGCCGGTGCGGGGTTCACAAGCGTCACACGGTCTCCCACAAGGGTTTGGATTGCGTTTTGCAAAAACGGATAATGGGTGCATCCCAGGACCAGATGATCAATGTTGTGCGCCAGCATGGGATGAATGCAGGTCTCTAAAAGCGCCAGGGTCTCCTTGCTGTCAAAGTCAAGGGCTTCGACTTTTTCCACCAGCCCGGTGCCGACTTTTTCCACCACACAAATGTCCCTGGCATATCTGGACCGGGTGCTGGAAAAGAGTTCCCCTTTCAGGGTTCGTTCGGTGGCCAGAACACCCACCGCACCCGTCCGGGTATTGAGGGAGGCCGGCTTGATGGCCGGTTCCATGCCGATAAAGGGAAGGGCGTAGGTCTGGCGCAGAAAATCAATGGATGCCGCTGTAATGGCGTTACAGGCCACCACAATGGCCTTACAGCCGTGGTCCATCAAAAAACCAACGGTTTTGGCGACCCTGTCGCGTATTTCCCCAGATGACCGGGACCCATAGGGGCAAAATTCGCTGTCCCCCAGATACAGGTAGGGTTCATCCGGCATGAGGCTGAAAAGTTCCTTCCAGACCGACAAGCCGCCCAGTCCCGAGTCCATGACGCCTATGGGGCGGTGAGGTGAGGTCATTGTTTTGATCGTTACTCCAGAGGGAAAAAAGTTGGAAAATCCGTTTTTTATAAATGAGGTGCCATCCATTGGGTACCCCTGTTCCGAACCCCCACGTATACCACTTTTCAGGCGTGTTCGAAAAAAAATACTCCAACACCATTGCATAAGGAAATCAAGTGTATTTTGGGAAAACAAGCAAACCGGAGAGCCGGAAGATCTGATTTTTTTCTTGACGAGAACTAGTATATTAAATTATTGAATAATTACATTTCTTTAAATCTTTAACTCACTTCAAGGAGGTGAAAGCGGCTTGCAAATCAACTGTAATGTGGGTTTGCGGGTTTGCAGCCAACACGCAAAAGGAGAACTACCATGAAACAGCTATCCAGCACCCAGAATGCCATCAAATCCCTCCGTGACAAAGCAGCCCGATTTGATAGTGGATTCAGACGCCAATACCCGCTTCTTGTTCAATACATTGACGGGATTGCGCCCATTGAACACTGCTCCACCCAGTTTTACCGAGAAAAAATACAAAGCCACCTTCAACTGATTCATCAGATTCACAGTGAAGCTGACAGACTTGAAGCCATGTCCGGCAATCATCGTCCGGCGGCGGTGCACTTCCCTCCGGGGTGACCGATTTGCGGCGCAGTTGAGGTGATTCTGCTTCTGGCGGCCACGATTTCAGGCCGCCATTTTTGTTGGCGTCACCGGCAATCAGTCACAAAAAATACGACAAAAAAAGACCTTTCATTTTCCCTGGCAGATTGGCGGGGCTTTGTCGCGCAGTCCATCAGAATAAAAAAACGGCGATGCAGGGGCGCCTTACGTGCAGGGCTGCCTCGCGATGCGCCCAATCACACCAAAGAACAATATCTGTTTTATACAGGTTTTCCGCCCTCACGGGCGCACCAGGGCGCGATGAATCGCGCCGCTACGTTTATCTGGAAACAGCAACGTGTTGGCCGTGTGCAGTCTGGCAGAATAAAAAACAGCAATGTCGGGCCGCCTTACGTGCAGGGGCGCCTCGCGAGGCGCCCCTATCGCCATTGGCAGTTTTCTAAAATTTTATTTCCACATTC
>JAJDJS010000067.1 GCA_030267325.1 Desulfosarcina sp. OttesenSCG-928-A07
GACACTTCTTGTCAATGATTTTAAATAGAAAAATGCTTTTTCAGCATTGACTAGTTATGGAGAAGAAAACAAGGCATTTCATAGCTTCACAATATACCTTGAGAACATTATCCCAAACGACGAAGTATGCTATCAAAGGTATTCAGTGCATCTTCAATGCATTTATCCATATCGAAATAGGTATATTTACCCAGTCTTCCTCCTAAAATTATATTTGAAGATCTTTCAGCCTCTTCCCGATACCGGGCATATATATCATTATTTCTTTTGTTATTGACCGGATAATAAGCTTCCTCACCCGGATGCCATGCATGGGAAAACTCGCGACAAATAATAGTCTTTTCTGAGGCAAAAGGAGTCAGTCGCTCTGGATGCAAATGCTTGAACTCATGAATACGAGTGTAGGGGACTGTTGTGTCAGCATAGTTCATGACAGATGTCCCCTGATAATCCTGGACAGGAAGCGCTTCCCATTCAAAATAAAGAGATCGCCATTCTAATTCTCCAAATTTATAATTATACAATTCATCAGGCATGCCGGTATATATGATCAAAGAATCAGATGGGATTTCATCCATTATATTTTTAAAGTCTTTATTGTATTCTATATTGATAAGAGGATTCGAAAGCAAATTCTCAAAAAGCGAGTCATATCCATACAGCGGGATGCCTTGCCAATGGTCATTAAAATAATCCGTATTATAGTTATACCGCACAGGCAGGCGGGTAATAATATCAGATGGCAAGTCGCGAGGGTCATGCTCCCACTGTTTATGCGTGTAGCCCTTGATAAATGCCTCATACAAAGGGCGACCTATAAGAGAAATTGCTTTTTCCTCAAAATTTTCAGGGGATGCAACTGCATCACGTTGAATTTCAGACTGCATAAATAATATCGCTTCTATTGGAGTAAATTTTTTTTTGTAAAATTGATTAATTGTCCCCAAATTAATAGGCATAGCATAGACATCATCGGCATGAACCGTCAGCACCTTATGCCGATAAGGCGTGAAATCTGAAAACTTCCTTACATATTCCCAAACTTTTTTAATGGTTGTATGAAAGATATGAGTTCCGTAATGATGAAACTCAATTCCAGTATCCTTGTCCATTGAAGAATGGCAATTTCCACCGTGGTGGGAGCGCCTTTCAAAAATAGTGACTGGGACCTTGCAAATAGTTGTTATGCGCTCCGCCAAAACCGAGGACCACAGGCCCGCGCCCACAAAAAAAATATTCATCACTTCCTCATCGTTAACATTAACATTTTTATAATATTCAGCAAAAATGACATATTGATGTAGACATACCATCAAAGATGTTCGTAATTCGCAGCAAGGCGACATACATGCTTTAAGGGTTTTATCAAATAAGGTTTGGGCTTAGTTGCGTCCAACTGATACCCACTTCTCACCAGAAGCTCAGAAGCAATGACATCATTTGCTGATATAAGAAGTTCAATCAGTTTAATATTTTCTCTATTTATGCTTTCAAAAATAATGTCGTAAAAGTCAACCGCCAAATGTTCAACTGCGATCCGATGCAATAAATACAAAGAGTTATCACGCGAAATTTTAAGAATATCGGCGCACCCACGCACAACGTCATTAATTTTTTCGTCAGTCCATTTAATTTTATTACTTCTTTTCCTATAACAGTATGTTACCAGCGGAATTGAATAGAATTTTTTGGCAGCAATCATGGCCTTTACAAAAAAAGGAGGGTCTTGAAAACGCAGATAGTCTGGAAAAACGATATTATTGTCTCTCAAAAATTTACGATTATACAAAAATCGTTGATATCCATAATCAAATTGATAGTCTTTATATTCAATTAAACATTCTTTTTTAAAAGTATAAAGACTGTATGTACCTGTATAGGTTGTTTGTATTTGTCCATTATTAAGACGGCTAAAAGAACCACCGCAAATATGTACATTATTCTCTATTGCTTTTCGGTATAAAGTGCTCAAAATATCATCTGAAGGGTAGAAATCATCTGCATCAAGGAATGCCACGAATTCTCCTCTTGCACTGGAAATGGCATGATTTCGCGCTGGTCCTGCTCCTTTGTTTTTCTGACGATACACAATAACCCTGTCATCTATCTGTTGATATTTTGTAAGTATTTTAAAAGAATCGTCTGTAGAACCATCATCGACACAGATAACTTCGATATCTTTAAGATCTTGAGATAAAGTTCTGTCTAAACACTCTTTAATAGTTTGAGCTTCATTATAAACTGGAATAATTACACTTACTTTGCACTCGTTTTTAGTTTGTTCTAAATCAACTGGCACCCCAAGATAATACGTCATTTTCACAGGATTTTTACAGTGGTCAAGATAATATTTCTCAGGATCTGTCATAATTCTTGATAGATTTTTTTTTGCACCTTCTGAGAAAATTGTTAAGTCAAGCTCACCTTTTTTTTGAGACAGCAAAAATTCTTGGCTAAAAACAGCAATAAAGTCTTGTTTACTTTCATTATTGCTTCTGTTTATTGATGAACAATAGGCTTTGTATTTAGAAAACTGATAAGCAGAAAGAGCTTTTTTTTTGATTTCCGCATGATTTGATATTTTGTTATAGATAAACTCAAATTCATGATGCATTGAAAAAATCTTATCTTTATTATAAATTGAAGAGTCCTTATTGTCGCGTCTATTCATGTAATAGGGTGTATTGACAAAAACAACACGCCTTGCAAAGCAGAGTGTTTGAAACCAAAATCCATTATCCTGAAACGATGCTCCTGGTGTTTCATTATGAAATATGCAGTTTTCTCTCAAAAAGCTTCTTTTATAAATTCCAGTCCATGTATTCATTGGAAAAGAAAAAACTTTTTTTTCTTCAATTGGAATCAGAACACGATTATAATAAGACAAATCATCAGACAATGTATTGAGATAACATTGAAGATTACCTGATTTATCATGATCAAATCGGAAAAAATCTGCCTTAATAAAATCAACATTATCTTTTTCAGCATACAGGTATAGGTCATTATACATATTTTCTATAATATAATCGTCACTTTCCACAATACCTATATATTTTCCTTTTGCAGCAAGTAGCCCACAATTCATACTATGCCCATAGCCGGTATTTTTTTTATGGATAAGTCGGATGCGGTTATCCTTATGGGCATAGCTGCTTAAAATATCAAGCGCTTTTTGATCTGTCGACCCATCATTGATGATGATAATTTCAATGTCCTTCAAGGTTTGATTAATGATACTGCCGATGCACTCATGTAGATACTCAGCGTTATTAAACACGGGAACCAGAATAGACACTTTGGGCTGAACGGTAGGCAGCGGAGAACGCTGGTTTGTGCCTTCAAGGATCTTTGAGATTTTTTGGTCTCTACCCATGTGCAGATCAAACCAGCGGGCAGGAAGATTTCCATCGGCAAAACCATGCCGGATGAAATGTGCCAGCGCATCTTCCCCATCCAACGTTGGCCTGTATTGGTTCTCATAGAATTGTGCATCAAAGAATCTTGTTGTTTCCAAAAGGTATTTGATATGTGATGACTTATCAGAAACAGTGATCTTTTCCTTCTCCCCAAAATCCGTTACAGTAAACCAGGCAAGAAGATAGCTTCCCTCTGCAGGGCCTTGAATTATATCTATCTTAACATCCATGGGTGAATTTTCGATGATTTTCCAAAAACATTTTATTGTATAATCCTTGTTGCCAAAGACGGGAATTTCCATGACGAGTTTTATAGATTCGTCAGTTTCATCGATTTTCTTCATCAAAAGATTTTGATTAGCTTTAACGACCTCTGAAATATCTGTATTTACAAAGCGAAACAAAGAATAGCATGAAAAAGCTTTTTTATATTTTTTATCAGAAATAAAGTTGCGTGCGGCGGCTAAAATAGGCCGTTCTTTTTGTGTCATAAATTCCATGTGGCATTCAAAAATATGAAATCCATAATGATGAAACCATTCTCCGTATATACACTCTGCTGATGCAGCAGTACAAACTCTGTCCGCACTCGTGAAGAAATGTGTTATGCCGTGTTCGAATATGTCGAAAGCAGACTATAACTGAAACCGCCGACACAGTGTCAATGGGAGACATCAGTCCGAAGGCCTTTGAGGCACAAAAAATCGCTTAATGAACTGTCCACTACAAAACGGACAAGATCAGTTTTTCCGAACATGCTATCTTCAAAGCATAGCAAGTTTTAGAAGCTGCGCAAAATTACTGGCAAAAAGCGCTTTTGGGTTATAGTTATCCGCTTCACACATAAATTCAAAATTAATTTCTTTGATAAGTTGCACATATAAAAGTAAAATATAAGTATTACCATCACGGACTAAAGAGCGTATTGTGGAAATATGATCAAGTATATGTAAGTAGTTGTAAAAATGTAGTTTTGGATAGTTTTTATTTTTGCTAAATTTTAAATTGTCTGTTATTCCCAGTATCAGGTCAACTACTTTTTCTTCATTCCACCCTACATTCTTATGGGTTATCCTATATCTATATGAGTATTCAGGGACCGCCATAAATGTTTTTGCAGCATGCATCGCTGCAATTAAAAAAGGTGGGTCTTGGAAACGCTTATAAGGAGGAAAAGAGATATTATTATTTTCTAATAATCGCCTATCATAAATAAAACGATGATAACCGTAATCGTATTGGTATTCTTCAAAAGATGTTATCTTTCGTTCGGTAAAAACGTAACTATCATATGGGAATTTATAAATGTAGTTTATCTTCTTTCCATCAAAAGATGAAAAACATCCACCACAAATCTTTTGGTCGTTTTTGACTGCAGAAAAATAGAGGTTTTCAAGAGTAGTCGGCGAAGGGTACAAATCATCTGCATCCAAAAAACCAACAAATTCGCCACGGGCAACCTTTAGCCCTAAATTGCGAGCAGCACCTGCGCCCTTATTAGGCTGCACAAAAATCTTCATCATATCAAACTGTTCTGCATAGGCGCACAGTAGGTTTAACGTTTTATCCGTTGAGCCGTCGTCGACGCATATAATCTCCACCTGTAAACTTGCAGATTGCAGGATAGCGGATTCTAATGCCTCGTGCAGATATTTTTCTGCGTTATAACATGGAATTATCACACTGACTTTGTATTCTTCGTTCATATTTGGTGTATAGTTGTCTGGAATAACTCTAATCTTGTCTATATTGGTTTTAAAACCATCTCGAACTTCCTTTGTTTTTTTTCTTAAAGCCAATATCATGGATTGTCTTATTACTGCCTTCTGACTTATATCCTTAATAAAAGAACTATCATCAAAATATTTGAACCAAATTTCTGATTTCCAAACTGTACAATCATTCCATGGTTTTGTTTTACCAGCATAATGGATTATTATAGGATTCTTATCTGCGCCATCTCTTTCATCCTTAGGAATGACATTTTCAAATTTATATTTTTCTTCACTCTTTGGATCAGTATATTTGGTTTGGACATTAAACCTAAACGGTATATGTCTAATATTGTTATAGCAAGCAATATTTAATATGTCTTGATCTTCAGACCGATAATCATTTTTGGAAAGCTGTATAAATTTATTCGTTAAATTATCTTTACGGATTCTTGAAAGATTCATTAGCAGAACACCAGAATTGACATACTGGTCTATTTTAATTCCTAGCTCTTCCTCTTTGCTTTCACGCCAGTTATCAGGGAAATAGTATCCTGGGGCTCGTACCCCGCCGATATACTGCGTATCAAGCGAATAACGATAGAAAACTGATAAATCTTGAAGGACTATCACGTCAACGTCAAGGTAAATTATTTTATTTAAGTCAGGGAAAATATCCGCTACCAGAAGTCTATAAAAGCCAACTTTAGAAAGATGAGTTGTTTTGATCTTGACATTTGCGAAAAGACTTTCAGGAATTTCTGTAAAGCTTATCTCGCATTTCTGATAAACATCTTGTATGGATAATATTTTATCTTTATTTTTTTTAGAAAAATCATCCGAAATAAGGCAACGAATATCGTAAATTGCGTGTTTTGCATTTTTTAGCAAAGAAGTTATCGCAACTGCCATTTGCATAGCATAATTATTATCACTAGCGAATACTACAGGTATAGTCACGCCTGCCTCTGCTATGGCTGTGGGTAAGAATGTGGTTTTCTTTTTTTCATCAATCTTTTTTTGTATAAAAATTCCGGAAATCCATTCAGAAACAAACATTCTTCTCCCATTTTTCATGTCAAAATGGTTTTCAAAGTCTTCTAATATAGAAAAAATAAACTCTGCGTATTCAAAGAAAATTTCTTTGCGCATTATAAAAATATTGCAAAAATATAAGTCTGATCCATCAAGATACTTATTGGCCGCTTCTGAATATTGGGGATATTTTTTTTTCAATATGCTAACGGCAGTATCGAGCTCTGAAATATCAAAATTGCGCTTAAAAAACTCATATGCGCTTATCCTCCATTGAGGGGAAGGGACAACTAAATCTGCATTCCTACAAAGTTTCTTAACCTTTTCAAGAGAATATCCCAGTTCATTGAGATAGTTTTCTTCTAAATTTCCTAGCTCATAAACAGATTTACTTCCTCCGTTAAACAATAAATGCCGCCTGTAGTGCATATGCCCTATATAATCCGGGTTTCCTATCTCTTGGTAATTTTTCCAGGCCCAGTAAATACTTGTCATCTCGTTATACCAAGCATTTTTGTGTGAAATATTCTCCCCAGAGTCATCCCCAATTGTATTTTCAAAAAGCCAAAGCAAATCGGGATTATTATTTGTCTTTGCATTCGTACGGCCAGCATTTATGGGGGTTAATATTTCGTCTTTTAACAGGACATCCTTTTTGTGATAAGATATTATTATTCTTACAGAAGGTATATCCTGCTCGCACATTGTTGTGGTTCTCATAAAGTGGTTTCTCCTTAAAATCATAGATCCTGAAAAACCCTATCCCTCAAAGTGGGCTTCAAAACTATCTTTGGGAAAAAAAATTCTCCCCAAAAGGATCGAGCAAAAAAGGTCACAAAAGTGCTTCAGCATCCAAAGCAGATTGGAAGAATTCATATCAAAAGCACAGTAAATCGTATTGAGTTGATTTACCAAAAAGCCTTTCAGACGATTTCTGTCCATGCGGTGCTCCTCTGTTTCAGGTGCCAATACTGGGTTTCAAGAGTTGGCCCTTGGCTTCATCTATTGCCAAAGGAAAGGCTTTTTCGTTTTTCAACTATTGAAAAAATTAACTTTTAATTCAAAAAAAGAAGCGTTGAGTGCACGGAAAATATGAAAAATCCACAAAAACCCTTGCACCAAGTTCTATCAGGAGTCATGTGTAAGCACGAGTTCGCCATTCAAAAGCAAATATGTTTTTCCGATCCGGACAAAGACAAAACAGTCCGACCTTTGCAAGAATATACGGCCCCTGACGGGACTGCTTATCAATAAAAAATTATCTATATGATTTAACATA
>JAJDJS010000068.1 GCA_030267325.1 Desulfosarcina sp. OttesenSCG-928-A07
AAAACAGAACATGAAGGTACTGGTTGTCGGCGGAGGCGGAAGAGAGCATGCATTGGTCTGGAAAATTTCCCAGAGTCCCCGCGTTAAAAAGATTTTCTGTGCACCGGGAAATGCGGGGATTGCCGCCCTGGCGGAATGTGTTCCCATTGAAGCGTCAGATGTGGGAAAGCTTCTGGTGTTTGCCCGTGAACAACAGATTGATCTGACCGTGGTGGGACCGGAAGATCCCCTTTCCCGCGGTATTGTGGATCAATTCGAGGCAGCTGGCCTGCGGATTTTCGGGGCCCGCCAAAATGCGGCCTGCATTGAATCCAGCAAGTCCTTTGCCAAGGCCATCATGAATAAATACGGCATTCCCACGGCCAACGGCGAAACCTTTACAGAACTTTCCGCAGCAGCCGCTTATGTGAAAAAAATCGGTGCGCCTGTGGTGGTTAAGGCTGATGGTCTGGCCGCCGGAAAAGGCGTCATCGTCTGCTCTACAGAAGCAGAGGCCCTTTCCGCTTTGCAGAAAATCCTTGGCGACCATGAATTCGGCGAGGCCGGCGGACGGGTGGTGGTGGAGGAATGTCTTTTTGGTGAAGAGGCCTCGTTTATTGCCTTTACCGACGGAAAAACCGTTCTGCCACTGCCCTCATCCCAGGACCACAAGGCTGTGTATGAAGATGACAAGGGACCCAATACCGGCGGCATGGGTGCGTATTCTCCGGCTCCGGTGGTGGATCCGTATGTGCATGAGCGGATCATGAACGAGGTCATGATTCCCACGGTCAAGGCCATGGCTGCCGAAGGATGCCCGTATAAAGGGGTTTTGTATGCAGGTCTCATGATCCACCGGGACCAGATTCATGTGCTGGAATTTAACGGCCGGTTTGGCGATCCCGAAGCCCAGCCCCTTTTGATGCGCATGAAAAACGATATGGTGCCCGTCATGGAAGCAGTCATTGACGGACGCCTGGATACCTGCACGCTGGAAATTGATTCCCGGGCAGCGGTCTGCGTGGTCATGGCTGCCCAGGGGTATCCGGAATCCTATAAAAAAGGCATGGCGATTTTCGGTCTGGATGAAGCAGGCCAGATGGCGGATGTGGCGGTTTTCCATGCCGGTACCCGGATGGACGGAAAAACCGTGACCACATCAGGCGGCCGGGTGCTGGGCGTGACAGCCCTTGGCGATACCGTGGGCAAGGCCATTCAAAACGCTTACGCGGCTGTGGAGAAAATTTCCTGGGAAGGGGTTCATTTTCGCCGGGATATCGGAAAAAAAGCCCTTTTGCGGGAAGCGATTTTACCCCAGGTAGGAATCGTGATGGGAAGCGATTCGGATTTCAAAATGATGGAAGGTGCCATTGCCATTTTAAAAAAATTCGGCATTCCCTTTGAAATCACCGTGGCCTCAGCCCATCGCAGTCCTGATAAAGCCTCGGTCTATGCCTCCACCGCAAGGGAAAGGGGACTTCGCGTGATCATTGCCGGAGCTGGCCATGCCGCGCATCTGGCAGGCGTTCTGGCCGCCCATACGCCGCTTCCGGTGATCGGTATTCCCATTGATTCATCCTGTCTTCAGGGGATTGATGCGCTTTTATCCACAGTTCAGATGCCGCCGGGAATTCCTGTGGCCACCGTATCCATCGGAAAGCCCGGCGCAAAAAATGCCGCCATTCTTGCTGTTCAGATTCTGGCCACGGAAAATGACGCGCTGACCCGTGAACTCATGGCCTTTAAAGGGGAAATGGCGGCTGAAGTTGAACGAAAAGCCGGAAAATTCAAAGCCTACCGGTAACCGGCATCCAGTTCATCCGGCCGCGCCGGATGTGAACGTGATTGGCGCGGCCGCCAGTATCCTGAAAAACGGTGGGGTGGTGGTTTTTCCCACATCCGGGCTTTACGGACTGGGGGCTGATGCCCTGTGCGAATCCTCGGTTCAAAAGGTATTTTCCCTCAAACGCAGGTCTGAAACCCAACCTTTGCTGCTGCTGCTTTCAGACATCCGCGACATGGACCGGCTGGTGCGAAAAGTTCCGGAAGAGGCCCGGTTATTGATGGCATTGTGGCCGGGCCGGCTCACCCTTGTGTTTGATGCATCAGATGCGGTTCCCCCACTTCTCACCGGCGGAACCGGAAAAATCGGGCTTCGGCTGCCGGCCCACCCGGTTGCCAAAGCCCTGACCGCAGCCTTTGGCGGGCCCATTACCGGCACCAGCGCCAACCGGTCCGGCGAACCGCCGGCTTATAAAAGCGCGGATCTGGACACCGCCCTTTGCCGGGAAGTGGATTTGGTGCTGGATGCAGGAGACCTTTCCGGCGGCTTCGGCTCCACGGTGGTGGATGTCACCGTCCGGCCGGTCCGGGTGATCAGAGAAGGGCGTCTTCCGGTGGCCTGCATTTGGGATGCGCTGAAACAGCCCCCCTGAAAAAAGAAGGTACTGACCCGTATTTTTATTTTCCTGCCTTTACGATTTCCAAAAACGCCTCAATACGCACCCTGAGTTGTTCGGTATCGCCTTCCGAGTAGTCGGTTTCCAGTTGAAGATATGGTAGAGAGAGCTGGTCCTGCACATATTTTTTGATGCTGAACGCTTCCACATTATAGGTGTGACATCCCTGCCAGGTCAGGTCCAGCACCCCGTCGGCTGAAAATTCTTTCACAAGGCGCGCAAGGGTGGAATACCGGTTGGGGTTGGGACTCATGACCGAACAGGGGATGCTGAGATAACGCTCGGCAAGGGCCGCCAATAGTGCTTTTTTGTCCGGCGGGCTACCAGGGTCCACCATGAGGGCTGTTTTTTTGTATCCGCCGCAGGTATCCAGGCAAACCAGGCTGGCGCCGCATTCTTCCAGCAGAGTAATGACCTTGTGACAGCCAAGGCCCACCGGAACACCGGTCAGCAGAATGCGGGGCGTATCTTGGGAATAGGGGGAAACACCCTGTTTCCCCAGGTTTTCCAGTTCTTCCGCAGCTTCGTGCAGAAGGCTGATGCCTGTTTTTTTGTCAGGTAAAAATCCGGATTTAAATACAACTTCCAGAAGTTGAGTCCCTTTGAGGGGCGAGGGGATATACATGGTGGTGTCCATGAGGCGTTTCAGGGCGACGCGCTCATCGTTCATCAGCGTTATGGCATCGCGCAGCTTTTCTTCGGAGATGACCGTATCAAATTCTTCTTCCAGCCGGTCTGCCAGTATTTCAAACTGGTTCGTCCAGTAGGGGAGTCCCACCTCAGGATTCTGATTGTGGGGCAGTTGCAGGATGATCATGCCCACCTTCTGGGCCATCAGCTCAAACATCTTTTTTTTGCCGTCGCAGGTGGTATCCGCAATGATAATGTCCGAGGCGGCAAGGTAAGGGCAGGAATCATTCAGCAGAAATCCGTAACTGCTCTTGATCAGCGGGCAAAGGGTGCGGGGAAGTTCGGATTCTGCGGCTGGAATGCTGTCGTTCCGGGTTCCGCAAAGACTTACCGGAATTCCGCCGGCAGCGATGGCGATTTCATAGGGCGAATACAGACAGTAGGTTCCCACCACTTTTTTCCCGGCTTTTTTGGCATCCTGGACACGCACCGGGTTGTATTCAAAAAAGGCATTCAATTTATCAATACTTTCCATGGCACGATGATCTCCGTATGGGGTTAAACGCTTTATTGTTGTGAAGCCAGAATGGCGGCACCCAGCGCGCCCACAAATTGTGGAAAGGGTGCCGGGATTACGGGCTTTGAAAGATGTGTCTCCAAACTGGTGGAGATGACCGGGTTACCGGCCAACCCACCGGAAAAAACGCATAATTGTGCTTTGAAACCCAGCCGGGAAGCCAGCCCGGCAGTCCGGCTGGCAATGGAATGGCAGACACCGGCGGCAATATCTGCCGGGTCGTGTCCTTTGGCCAGAAGCCCAACAATCTCGCTTTCCGCAAACACGGCGCACATGCTGTTGATGGGAAGCGGGTTTCCCTTTTCGGCAAGCTTGGCAAAAGCGTCCAGATTATGTCCCAATAAGGTTGCCACCATTGAAACAAAACGGCCTGTTCCGGCCGCGCACTTGTCATTCATGGCGAAATCCGTGACCGCGCCATCAGGGCCGAGGCATATGGCCTTGCTGTCCTGCCCGCCGATATCAATGACGCTGCCTGCTTCAGGGAAAAGAAAATGCGCGCCTTTTGCATGGCAGGCGATTTCAGAAACCACTGGCATATCGTCCTTTCCGGCCACACGTCCGTATCCGGTCAGAACCCTGGTATGGATATCGCCGGAAGAAATGCCGGCTGTGGATGTGGCAAGATCGGTAATGTCCGTCAGGGCCCGGCGATGATCCCAGCCTGTGGGGATCATCACGCGGGACAACACGGTATTTCCCGAAGCATCCAAGACAACTGCTTTGGCCGCCACGGATCCGATATCAATTCCCATAACAATCATGGTGTGTCCTTATTGCTGTATTTCAAGATGGATGGCGGACGGCAAAGCGGCCAGTAAATCCATAACTGATGATGCTGGCGTGGGCTGCGCCAGAAATCCCATGCGCCGGTTGATCCGAAGTGCTGCTGTGCAGGCGGTGTGCATGTTCATCCCGGAAGCCAGAAGGGCACTGACAATACCGGTCAGGGTATCTCCTGTGCCGCCGATGGGCTCCATCATGGGGACATCCGGGGCGTCCACTTTTTCCACAACCCTTCCGCTGTGGACGTACCGATCAACCTTTCCCTTCACCAGCATGTGCTGGGCCGCGTTGTTTTCCGAATACGCCCTGTGAATCAAATCTTCCGCCGCCTCTTCATCTGCAAGCAGAAAATTGCGGGTATAAAACGGATGCGGGGCTGACGGGTCTGCCAGAAAAGCCAGCTCACCGATATCCGGGGTGAAAAGATCATATTTTCCCGCGTAGCCGCTCATTTTGGCCGCGTACATATACCCCGCATCCGCAACGAGCACCGGCCGCGCGGAAAGTTCGTCCAGGGCCATAAAGATCCGGTTGTGCCAGTCCACATCCGGCAACAAATAATGAAAGGTGATGCCCAAAGGGCGGATTTCCGGCAACATTTCAACCAGTTTTTTATACACTTGTCGGGAGCCTTGGCCGCTTCCAATATCTCCGGCCACCAGGGCGATCCGGTCTTCGGGGGAAGTATTAGACTCCACGTGGGCATGGGTGATGGCGGCCGCCGCCAGCATGGCCGGTGTGCCCCGGTTCACTGGAAACTCATGGAAACCCAGGGAGATATTTCCATGGGTCAGTGAAAATGGCGACATCACCAGCGGGAAATCCGCATCTGGAATGGTTCCGACAAAAAGCCAGGGGCGCGTATCGGGCATGGGTTTATTCCTTTTTCTGCATCTGATGATGCAGTTCCTGTGCGGCCAGGTGCAAGGCATAGCCGCACAGGGTTTGTCCGTGGGTTTTGGCCAGATCGGCATCATCAATGGTTTTTCCGACCAATTGGGCCGCCAGATACGGCACATCCGGGCAGCCGCCGCCAGAGACATTGACAATACGGCCCGTAGCTTTTTCCACCGTGAGCTTCATATTGGCCGCACGAACCATCAGCCACTTTCCGTAATCCCGGGTCTGAAACAGGGAAACCGGTTCAAGCAGCGCTTCTCCAACAGGAATCAGCTGGAGCGGCGCAAGGTGGTGCGGTTCAAGAGCAGCTGTGGCGCGAAAACCATGGATGAGGGGAATCATCAGAACCATGTCGCAACCTGTGCGAAGCGCTGGCGGCGGTCCCATCACCCGGACAGGCAGTCCATCGGCTTTGAGAACACGTTCCGCCTGAATGACTTCGCCGGTACTTGAAAAAACAAGAAAGGCCTCGCCTCTGGAAACAGGCACGGTTTTCGCCTTCTCGGGTTGAGGTTTAAAAAAGGCAGTGCGCAGACGTGAAACAAGATTCATGATGCCTTTTCCAGATTCAGGGTCGTATGATCCGCGCTGTCTGCCACCGAAACCACTTTCCATCCCATTGCGGCGGCGGCGCGGGTGATATTATCCTTGGCTGCCGCGCAATCAAAGGCGATTTCCACCTGGGTGACGTCCGCCTTTTTTACGGCGTTGGTAAAGGCGATCAAGGGTTCCGGGCAGGCCAGTCCGCGAACATCAATAACGGTTTTGCGCATGATTTTCTCCTTATACGGTTTTACGGATATGAATAACGGACAATCCCAGAAGAACCACCAGACACAGATAAATCGCCATATCCCCATAGGGCCCGATACCGGCGGGAGAACTGGCAAGACCAAAGTTGTGGGCAAAAGCGGCGGCCGCCACCATTCCCAGCACAAAAAGACCGGCATCAGCATCCCCTTCACCGGCCATAAAAATCTGGCGCCCAGGACATCCGCCGGCCAGGGCAAAGGCCCATCCGGCAGTCATCATGCCCAGAAAATTCCAGAGATGGACAGCGTGGGCCACGGGCTGGCCCGTAAAACCGAAATTGACCTTGCCGAGAATAAGGTTGAGGATAAACGCGGTGATGACAAAGGCGAGTACGCCCAAAAGCAGGTGGACATGGCGGAACAGAATCAGGTCACGGAACGCGCCCATGGTGCAGAACCGGCTGCGCTGGGCCAGAAAACCCACCCCCAGCGCGCCGGCAAGGGAATAGAAAGCAGGCGCGTGCATCGAACCTGGCCCGCTCACAGAGTAAAAAATAATGCCGCTTTTGCCTTCTCCCGAAATCTGTGGAAAAATAAAAAAAAGCGCCAGAAGGCCCAGCATGAAAAGGGGCATGATAAACCCGGCCCCTGTGCGCTGGGGCGTATTCCGGCCCAGGGAATAGCCGCGCCGGAAAAATACGGTTCCAATGCCAACGCCCGTGATGAGTCCCAAAAGTCCGGTGACAGCGTTGAGATCTCCGCCTGCCAGCCGAAGCAGCGCCCGCCACGGACAGCCGAGAAACACCAGCGCCCCGATCATGGCGCACATACCCAGGACAAAACGCACCAACGGTGCTGAACCGGCTCTGGGCTTGAATTCGCCGAAGCACAGGGCCGCAATTAATGCACCTATCAACAGCGCCGGTATTTCCGGACGCAGGTACTGGACAATGTCCACTCGGTGAAGTCCCAGGGCGCCGGCAATGTCCCTTTCAAAACAGGCCACGCACAGCCCCATATTGGCCGGGTTCCCGGAAGATTGTAAAAAAATGGCAATGACCGCCATGATGGCGCCGCTGACCACGATACCGACACTGCCGGAAAACCAATTTTGTTTCATCTGCATAGCCTCCTCCTTGGCATGTTGAAATTCTTCCTGATGCGTAAAAGCGCCCTGTCAGACTTTGGATATCCGGATGTGGCATACCCGCCGCGCTGAAAGGCCGGATTGAAAAAAACCGGATTGAAAAACAAAAACGCCCCTGGGTTCAAAGACCCAAAGGCGCTTGGAAATAACGTAAAATTAAAGGGAAAAACTAGGGAAGGGGTATGAAGACAGGCGTCAACACCGCACCCT
>JAJDJS010000069.1 GCA_030267325.1 Desulfosarcina sp. OttesenSCG-928-A07
TGTCCGGTACTGCGGTTGTTGCTGGTGACAGAACGTGGAGCCTTGACCTTATGCCTGAGATGAGCGGTGACGGTGTGAAGATCATCACGGCAAAAGCGACGGATACCGCAGGCCAGGACAGCCCAACAACGAGCGGTTATGAAATCGTTTTGGATACAACAGCACCGGAGAAGCCGGTCTTTACGGCTAAAGATGATGAGGGGAGGATTATCGATCCCATCGCATCGGGTTCCATGATGGTTGAGGACACCACACCGACACTGTTCGGTACAGGTGAGATAGGCGCTTTTGTCACGATTTACGACAATTTTGTTCCGATCGACAGTATCCCGGTTGACCAGAACGGCGACTGGACCTGGACGCCTTCGACGCCCCTATCAGAAGATTTTCATTCTCTGATCGTCACCCTGACGGATCCTGCGGGCAATATGAGCGACCCGAGTGACGCGCTTGATTTCGTAATCGGCATGATACCCTCAAACCGTATCTGGGACGACTACGGTCCCGTCACTGGTGATATCCCCAATTACGGTATTACGGATGACACAACGCCGACGTTTTCAGGTACGGGTGCTGCTGCCGGTGATGTGATCACGATTTATGTGGACAATGAAAAATACGGCAGTGTGACAGTCGACAGCAGCGGGAACTGGAGCTACTCGCCGACGCTCACTGAGGGAGGCCATGCGATTACACTAACGACAACGGATGGTACAGGTAATGAGGGCAGTCCTTCCAATCCTTTCTACCTGACGGTAGATACCCAAGGTTCTTTGTTTTTCGCATCTGAAATAAACAGCATTGAGGATGATGATGGAGCGGAAAGTGGCATCATCACGGCTGATGGCAACGATGACGCCTTCCATTTGTCTGGTGACGAAAATGATATGTTGATTTACAGGCTGCTGGATACAGAAGACAAGACAGGTGGAAACGCATATGACCCAATTGCTGATTTTGAAATTGCTCCCTCTGGCGAAAACGCCGATGCGGAGCCCATTAACCTGAGGGATCTTTTGGATCTTGACAACCAGCCCGGATTCACAGGCTCGGCAGAAACGACTCCAGCAAGTGATGATAGTGGTGCGGCAGGGCTGAATGAGAATATTGGAAATCTTGAAAAATATCTAAATGCCACAAATGATGGCAATAACACGGTGTCCAGTGTTGATCTGGATAGCGCCGGAATCACCCACGCCATGATCGATCCCATCGCGCCGAACAATTCGGAAACAGATCTCGCAACCCTCCTTACAAACCAACAACTTGTTCTGTATTGATGCATCAACCCGGCACAGGAATCTCCTGTGCCGGGTTATTCACCGGCATCAGGGGAGGGGCTAAAGCCCTTTATTGTTCTTTTGCGGCATCAGGCGTGTTCCGTACAAAATCCTGTGTTTGTTTGAAGTGATATTTAACGATTGGTTTTGCTTTAGAAAAACCAATAATTCAGAGGAGATCGTCATGTTCACTCAAGGAATTGGCACTGTTTCTACTGGAGAATCCAATGTGATGGCAATGGTGTATCAGCTCAATCGATCTCAAGTGACCGAGATGTCCCGGGTTGGGAACGATTTGGTTATCCATTTGATCAATGGGACCACCACGCACCTTGAGGGTTTTTTTGCCGGAGGCATGGAAAGGGTTCTTCTGCTCAAGGAAAGCGACGGTTCCATATGGCAGGCCAATTTTACGCAAGACGGCGAGTTTACGGCCATGACGGGATACAGCCCCTATGAGGGTGATGCTTCCTGGGCGGACGAGTTGCCGCCGGCCGAGGACCCCTTAGCGTCTCCTCCGAAAGGTCTCTGGGACGGTTATGCCATTGAGATCCAGAGTTATACAGATGACGTGGGAGAAGAGCAGGGTGATTTTCCCCCCCATACCACAACAGATGATTCCACACCCCGCCTGAACGGTGTGGTCAAAGGGCTGAAGCCCGGGGATCAGGTCCGGATTTATGGAGACGGTGAGTTTTTGGGCTATGCCCAAGTGGATGGTCAGGGAAACTGGTACTTTGATGTTCCGGGCGCAGACAATGGCTATCACGCTTATATGGCCCGCATTGTCAATGCTGAAGGCATAGAAAGTAATTTTGCTGCCAACTTTGTTTTATATGTGGATGTCCCTTTCTCAACCATCGTCCCTTGGGTTGTTGGCGGTTTGGGTGCGCTGGGGGTGATATTGGCCCTTACCTATGATTCCGGCGGCGGAAACAGGCGCATACCGCCTCAGCAAAAGGTAACGATTAACACTGTGGATGATGATGTGGCCCCGGATATCCATATTATTCAGTCGGGCGGCGTAACCAATGATACAACGCCCACCTTAAACGGCACGCTCAGTGCCGGTCTGGGAAATGATGAAGTCGTTGCTGTTTATCGCCTGAACGAGTCGACGGGCATCAATGAGCGGGTGGGTACCGCAGGGGTCGACCCCACGTCCCTGGCATGGACGTTCACGGATTCCGGTTTGCCCCAGGATGGCCAGTATACTTATACGGCAAAGGTCGAAAGTACGGCAACAGGCCTTTCCAGCAACGTATCCAATACCTATACCATTGAGCTGGATACCACCAATCCGACTTCCAGTGTAACCATCACCAACATTATTGATGACGCCGGCGACGAGGCTGTGTCAGTGGCAAGCGGCGGTTATACAACAGATATCACGCCGACCCTGGAGGGTACCCTCCAGAACGGCCCGCTCAATACGGGCGAATATGTGGAAGTGCTGCGTAATGGGGAGGTGATTGGGACCGCCACCATTGACGCCAATGGCGTGGATTGGACGTTTACGGATTCCAGTCTTGGGGAAGAAGGTGCGGGCCAGTACCTCTACACGGCGCGTGTGGTGGATGCTGCGGGCAACCAGGGTGAAAATTCACCGTCCTATGAGTTGACGCTGCTGACGGATTCGCCGTCACAGACCATAACCATTGATGCCATCATGGATGATTACGGGATGGTCACCGGTGTGATCGCTAATGGTGGAGATACAGATGATGCAACGCCGACCTTAACCGGCACCATCAAGGGCGGCACACTTGCGGCATATGAAGAGCTGGTGATCTACCGTTCCATGGATGGCGGTGCCTATGCGGAGATTGGGCGAATTCAGCCGGCGCAGACAACGTGGTCCTACACAGACAGTGATCTGACGCCGGACGCCACCTATGTGTACTATGTACAGGTGGAAAACAAGGCCGGCCTGATGAGCATTCCATCTGAGACATACAGCCTGCGTTATTTGCAAACGATCAGTGAGACGGTGGAGATCACGCAGGTTTTGGATGATGTCTCTCCGATAATGGGACTGATTATGCATAACGGCTGGACAGACGACGGGCAGCTCCAGATCAAGGGAACCATCAATCAGGGAAGTTCCGGCCTTGGCACCAACCAGGTTGTGCGTGTGTACCGCACGGAAGACGATGGAACCGCAGTGCTGGTCGGCACCGCCAGTGTGAGCGAAACAAATTGGGAGATTATCGACCTTCTGGGCGGCATGCAAAACCAGCACAAGTATACATATCATGCTGTGGTGACCAATGCGTCCACGGGTGATGAGGGAGAGGCATCGAATTCCTGGTCTGTGAATTATGATGGTTTGGCACCGACGAACACCGTAACGATAACGGGGATTTTTGATGATGTTGGAACAGTAACGGGTTTTTTCACAGGCTCGCCGCTGATGACGGATGATAATACCCCTGAACTTCGCGGAACCTGCGATCCGAATATCAACACAGCCATGGGTGAAAAAATTGTCATCTACCGTCAGAATACGTTTACCGGAGCGACGTCGCCAGTTGGAACGGCAACAGTGGATGATCTGGGCAACTGGACCTTTACAGACAGCGGCCTGCAAGATGGTTCCACATATATTTATACGGCCAAAGTCGTCAAGCTGACGGGCGTGTCCAGTGAAGCTTCCAACGAATTTCAGGTGGCACTGGACAACACACCAATACCGGGTAATGTCGATATCCTCCAGATTTATAACGATAATGGACCCACGGCTGACGATTGGGTTCTGATTAACGACAATGACTGGACAAATGATACAGATCCGGTCCTTCAGGGCTCCATCAGTTCTGCACTGACAGGAACAGCCCAGGTTTTCATCTACCGTGACGGCAGAGCCGTGGGCACGGCAATAATGGATACGGCAACGACATGGCATTGGTCGGATACTGATCTTCAGGATGGTCAGTATACCTATACAGCGAGGATCCTGACAGGCGCCAATATGGGCAATGCCTCCAATGCCTATACGATCAATGTGGATACCGCCATTCCGGTGGTGGGAGTCGCCATCACGCAGATTGTGGATGACACGAGCGGTCAGGATGTTGGGGTCGCTCACAACGGCTATACACAGGACACGACACCGACACTCTCGGGTACGCTGAGTGTGGCGGATCTTGATGGCATCGGTCCTGGTGAATATCTTGAGATCCTTCGGAACGGCGCATCTGTTGGAACCATTACACTGGATACGGCAACCTGGGACAACGGCGTTTCGAACTGGACATTCACAGATGATCTGACAGGTGAAACAGACGGCCAATACATCTATACAGCGCGGGTGGTGGATCCTGCGGGTAACCAGGGCGCGATTTCGACAGCATACACGATGAACCTGTTGACAGAATCGTCCATGCCAACGGTTACACTGCTGCAGATCATGGATAATGTGGGTGAGGTAATGGGCCCGATTGAAAATGGGGCCACCACAGACGACTCGACACCGACCCTGTATGGAACCATCAACCAGCAGTTGGAAAGCTACGAAGAGCTGGTCGTTTACCGGCAGACCAATAACGGTGCGCCGGAAGAGGTGGCCCGTCTGAGTCCGGCCAGTACCTCATGGCAGTATACGGACAGCGGGTTGAGTGACGGCAACAATTATACCTACTACGCCCAGGTAGAAAATGCGGCGGGTTCGACGGGCAGCCCGTCGAAGACCCATACGATCCGTTTTGAAACAGATGTGAAGGTGACGGCGGCGATCACCAACGTGATCGACGATGCGGGACCGGTGACGGGAACCGTTGCTAAAAACACCTGGACAGACGATGGCGAGCTTGATCTGGAAGGCACGATCAGCACCACACTGTCAGCCAATGAAGCGGTGTATGTATACCGGCTGGATGTGACGGACGATACGCCCCTGATTGTCGGTACGGCCACGGTGACAGGCACCGCCTGGACAATTACCGATCAACTGGGCGGCATGGTGGACACGCACACATACACCTACACGGCGGTGGTGGTGAATACGGACACCCAGGTGTCGGGTGCAGTCTCCACAGGCTGGACGGTGAAGTACGACGGAGCAGAGGCCACCCACACGGTGACCATCGACGGAATTGAAGACAATGTCGGTACCCTGACAGGCTTTTTCCCCGACTCCCCCTTGCGTAGTGATGATGACACGCCCGAGCTTCGGGGAACGGTAAAGGGGCTCAACACGGCCATCGGCGAGGAAGTGTGGATTTTCCGCACAGACGTGAGCACAGGCATGGAAGTCAAGGCCGGTGTTGCCAGTGTGGACAATCAGGGCAGCTGGACCTTTACGGACGGTAGTCTGAACAACCTTGAGACCTACACCTATGTTGCCCGTGTGGTGAAAAAGACCGGCCAGCAAAGCCCGGACTCGAACACCTTTGAAATGACGCTGGATAAAACAAATGCGGGCGCAACGGAAATTCTGCAGATTTACAACGACGATGGGGTGTCACTGGGGCTGATCGGAAAGGATGGATGGACCAACGACACAAGTCCCCTGCTCAAAGGATCGATCGGTTCGCCGCTGATGACTATGGATCGGGTGATTATTTATCGGAATGGCGATGCTGTGGGAACAGCCACCATGAAGGGCCCGACAACCTGGGAATGGTCGGACACGGATCTTCAGGAGGGTATGCGTTACGAATATCAGGCCCAAGTTGAGGGAACAAGCTTGGGCGGCATGTCCAGCGCCTATGCCATCAACCTGGATACGTCTCGTCCAACACAGGAGGTGACCATTACCTCTGTGATCGACAATGAATTGCCCAACCCAGGTGGCGTGACCGAGTACACGGTGGCAAGCGGTGGTGCCACCAACGACCTGTCGCCGACGCTGATGGGGACGTTGGACATAGCGCTGGCAGCCAACGGAACAGAAGCGGTGCAGATTTACCGTAACGATACTTGGCTGGGCACGGCCACGATGACAAGTGAAACAGAATGGATCTTCACGGACTCTCTGGTCGGACAACCGAACATGGCATACACCTACACAGCGCGGGTGGAAGACAAGGCCGGCAACCAAGGCGATTTTTCAAATTCTTACACCATCGTTCTGGATGCAACGAGTCCGTATCAGACGGTCATCATAACGGAAATCGTGGATAACATGGCGCCCGTGACAGGTACGGTAGCTGATGGCGATCCGGCAAACGATTATACGCCGACCCTGAACGGTACCCTTGATGATATACTTGCCGCAGGAGAAAAAGTTGTCGTTTTCCGTGCGGACAAGAGCGGTACCTTTGTCGAGATCGGCACTGCTGCGGTAACGGGAACGGACTGGACCTTTACGGACAATCTGGAAGACAGCACAAAGCCTGGCCGCGGGCTGGACGATACCTATACCTACAAGGCTGTTGTGCGTGATGCTGCGTATAATACCAGTGCAGAATCGAATGCGTACAGCATGATCCTTGATACGCAGCCTCCTCTTGTAGGTATTATGATCACACATGTGGAAGACAATGTGCCCCCCGGTACCGACAATGTTGCAAACAATGGTTATACGAACGATCTTTCGCCCGAGATCGTGGGGACGCTGACCGGTACGCTCGAAGCGGGCGAATATCTCGTGGTTCTTCGTGATGGTGTGATCATGGGAACGGCTACGGTCGATACGGCAAGCGGCACCTGGCGCTTTACGGATGACGGCAGCCATTCCGCAGGCCCTGTTGTTGACGGCAGCCAGTACCTGTATACGGCGCGTGCTGTGGACGCGGCAGGGAATCAGTCTGG
>JAJDJS010000007.1 GCA_030267325.1 Desulfosarcina sp. OttesenSCG-928-A07
AATGGACACTGCCAAAGCATCCATGGCCAAGGCAATGGCCAGAAACAAAAGACTCAAAACCGTCACAGGTCAGCGCCTCTGTCATTGGACTCAGCTTTTTCCTGGGAAATTTCAGGTGCACCGATTGGCGCGATCACTAGGGCCGTAGCCCTTTGGGGAACCAGATACATCGATGCCAGCCGGCTCAACTCCGCACTTGTGATGGCCTCATAATCTTCCAGAAAATCCCGGGCCCATTCCAGTTGTTGGGGAAATTGTCCGGATCCGATCATGACGCTGTTGAGCCAGTATCCGTTTGTGTGCCGGGTTTCCCGGATGGAGGTGAGGATCGGCTGGATGGCCCGGCGGCATTCGTTGGGGGTAACGCCGTTTTCCGAAAGGTCCAGGGCAATGTCCCGGATGGCGGCCAGCACAGCCTCGCTCTGGTCCGGTGATACCGTGGTATGGGCCTGGAAAACGCCATATTCGGGATAAGCCCGGCTGGGCCGATTATAGGCATAGGGCGAATAGGTGGCTCCCAATGTTTCACGGATCTGTTTGCGGAGCCGTTCGGAAAAAATATCTGCCAGCACAGACAACCGGCGCGTACGGCCAATATCCCAATAATCCTCACTCTTCCAGGCAGCAACAACCAGCGCCTTGGGAATCTGGGTCTCCACGGAAATATGGTGAACACCCTTTCCCACGGGCATCATCGGTAGGCGGGAAGGGTCCATGGCCGGAGCGTTTGTTTTCCGTTTGGGAAGTGCGCCCAGATATTTCCGAACCTGTACAATGACCGTTTCCAGATCAAAATCACCCACCACAGACAATTCAAGGGGCCCCAGGTCCAGCTGGGTGGTTAGCCAGTTGCGAATATCCGGCAGGGAAATGGCATCCATGGCCCGTTCGTCCGGCATACCGAATCGGGCATCACCCCCGGCAAGGTATTTAAATCCCTCAATTTTCATCATCCCTTCGATGGACCTGGAAGAAGACCGGTAGTCTTGGCGGAGCCATTCCCGGGCCCGTTCCAGGGCATCTTCCCGGAATCCGGGATCCACCACATGGGCATAGAGCAATTGGACCATCAGCTCCACTTCAGAAGAAACGCTTTCCACAAAAAAATCAAAGGCCCCTTCCCGGATTCGAAGGTCCACATAGGTGCTTTTTCCCGCAAGGGCCCGTTCAAGGGTATCTGCATCCATGGCGCCCAGCCCGCTTTCATCCACTGTGGGCTGGGTCAGCGGCCCCAGTCCGGGAAGCGAGGCTGGTTCAGTGGCGCGGCCGCCGCCGAAAACCAAGTTGGCCATGACCTCGTTGGTTTTGTAGACCGTGGGTTTGAGGTTTACCCGAACACCGTTCTTCAGGAGAATCTGGGTGATGCCCAAGTCTGAAATCGTTTTTCGGGAAATCACGCGGCCCGGGTCATCATTCGGTTCCGGCAGATAGGGAAACGATCGCGATTCCGTTGATATGGGTGGCGGAACATCTACGTTTTGGGACGCCTCAAAAATGCTTTGGATCTGTTTTTCGGGTGGATCAGACACGGATGAGGCGAGCTGAAGGTTTCCGGTGACGAGAATCAGTCGGTGGTCCGCTGACCAGGTGTCTGAAAATGCAGTTTGAATTTCTTCCAGGGTGACCGACTCCACCAGGGGCGAGAGCAGGGCCTTTTCCTGTTCCGGAGATTGAATCACACGGTTTTCGGAAAGATACCGGATGATCCGCTTGGCCAAAGGGGTGCTGTTCCGGGTCGGCGCTTCCCGGACCGCATTGTCCAGATGCTTTAAGGTGTTTTTTCTGACCCGTTCCAGCTCTGATTCCACAAAACCATGGGTCAGGGCCCGCCGCAGCTCCTGCTCGATTGTCGACAGGCTGCTCTGCCATTTTTCAGCATTGCCGCCAGCCACAATCTGGCTGTATCGGACCTGTCCCAAATACACACCGCTGTTCGTTGCGGCAGAGGTAAACGGCGCGGCCTGGGTTTTGACCAGTGTATCCAGACGGTTTTGGAGGATTTCATCGGCCATGGCCGCCACTACTTCCCGATACCGAACCTGAACCGAGTCGACAACCGGCGGTTCATGCCGGAGCGTTTCAATGCGGATGGTGGTTTCTCCGGCCTCGGGCTCTGGATGGTAGAAAATTTTTACGCCTTGGTGGTGAAAGGTTCCCGGATCTGGCGGGTCAACGGCTGGCGTGCGGGGGGCAAGGCTCATGAACCGGGCCTGGATCAACCATTCCGCCGTGGGAATATCCATTGGACCCACCATCACCAGGGTCATGTTGTCCGGGCGATACCAGGTATCGTAAAATGATTTGAGCGCCCCGCGATCCATGTGGCGGAGCACCTCGGCTTTTCCGATGGGAAGGCGGTTTGCCAGCAAAAAACCTGGAAACCGAAAGGGCAGTTCCGCCTCAAAGGTCCGATACGAAGCCGAGTCCCGGGATCGCATTTCCGACAGCACCACACCGCGCTCCTGGTCGATTTCATCTTCCAGCAAAAGGGCGCCTGCCGCATAATCGAACATGACCAAAAGCCCGTTCTGAAGATTTTCAGCATCTCCGCCCGGCAAAATAATGTCGTAAACGGTCTGGTCAAAACCGGTCCGGGCATTGGCATCATTTCCCAGTTGCATGCCGATGCCCTGGAGATAATGGATCAGTTTTCCGGGCGGGAAATGGGTGGAGCCGTTAAACAGCATGTGCTCCAGAAAATGAGCCGCTCCCTGCTGGCTGTCGGTTTCATTGAGACTGCCGGCATTGACATAAAGATGAAGACTGACCCGGTTTTCAGGGCGATGGTTGGGCATCAGGATATACCGGAATCCGTTTTCAAGGCGTCCGACCACCAGGTTTGGATCCGGTGCCAGTACGGGGTCCGAAGAAGGATCCCGTTTTTCGGTGGATGGGGGTGGGCAGGTCTCTACTTGTTCAGCAGCGGAAGCACTGTCCTGGGCAAAACCAAGACCCGGTATGCCGACCAGTGCCAAGAAAAACATCAGAACAAAAAACCTGCGGTACGCCTCGGAAAAACGGCCGAATCTGAAGAAACGGTTGTGAATCATCAAAAATCCCTTTTATCCAAAACGGTCGGAGCAAGTTTCGGGTCCATATGCATTTTGTACATGGAATCCTCGGCGCACGGCCCATTTTTACCAGCACATCCTTTTTATCAGAATCCCATACAATGGGAAACCGTTCTGTCGGCATAATGCACAACAACCGTTTTGAAAAGAAAAGAGGTGATGTCAGGACAGGGTGTTGAAAAATATGCAGTTGGCCGGATTCTTGGGGTTTTTCGTCAACCGGAAAAACCGGTCATCTTTTGAAAACAGCTTGGACAGTGTTGCCTGCGGAAGTATAACAACCTGAATGCACTTAAAAAAAGTTTTTCTCAGTTTGTCCAGAAAGGGAAAATGCTACCTGAAAAAAATGAGAACGTTCAATTGTGAAATACGCTGAAGGCGACACGGTCCAGAATAAAAAAAGCCTTCCGATACGAAACCGATGGTACAGATGCAGCGGAAGGCATTGGGAACACAGAAGCTGATTGAAACGCGGATGGGCCGATCAGCTCTTCTTTTTTATATAACGGCCCCGGGAAATGGTCTTGACCATTTCTTTTTTGGTCAGCTTGTAAAGGGCATTGCTTACCTGGCGGGCTTCAAGTCCGGTTTGTTTTTTAATCCGGTCGATGGTGATGCCGTTTCGGCTCCGGCTGATCAGGGTATAAATATTGTTGAGGATGGTATCTGCCGATACGACCTCAGTGGTTTTCTTTGGGGCTGCGGTTTTCTTGGGTACTGTTATTCTGCTCCGTTCCGGAATACGTTTTTTCTCCTTGACGCTGGTTCTCTTCCTGGCCCCGATCGGGAGGGCGCCTCTTTCTTCTTCTGTCTCAAGTATGCTCACAATCTTTTCGACTTGCTGTCCCAGGTCAAAGAGGGTGGCAGCAATGGATAAAAGTTCTTTTTTGATGTTTTTCATTTGGGGTGGAGCCTCCTTATGGTAGAACAATTTTGCTAAAAATTAATCATTTAAAGACAGCCTTTAATATAAGCGAAAAAATCCGTCAACATATTATTGGAAAAAAAAATGTTAAAAATAACCGGGCGCCGGTTTTGTTTTCATGAAACACTTTTACGCATTTGATGAGGCACTCTTCGGACACTTGAATACTTCTATCTGTCATGGATTGTGCTTCTCTCTCAGAACGTTTTCACGTCTATCCGGAAAATCCTTTTTCAATGACAATATCACTTTCACCGCGTCGTGCATTCATCCATTCCTGGAAGACCGAACGTTTTTTCTGCTGAATCAATTGCGTGGCGATACGGGTCCGGTCCGCTTCATCAATGACATCTGCCGTGGGCAACTGGCGCTCTGTGAGCCGAAGCAGATAAAATCCAGCGTCCCCTTCCACAGGCGTCATCCGGATGGGTGCATCGGGCTGGATTTCAAAGGCTGCGCGGGTAAAGGCGACATCCTTCCCGATCCCGGGAATGGCGGCATCACGTTTGAACAAACCGGTTTTCTTCAGGGTTGCCCCCTGGGCGCGGGCGCTGTCGGAAAATGGTTTTTCCGCCAAAAGGTCGGCTGCCATGGCATCAGCCATGGCCCTTGCCCGATCTGCCTGGATTTTTTTCTTCAGATCAGCGGTTACGGTATCCCGAACCGTGTCAAGGGGAGGGATCGTCGGAGAAAGGGCCTCCGTGACCTGAATCAGATAGTAGCAGCCGTTGACTTCCCGTACATCGCTGGTTTCGCCGGAATCCAGTTCAAAGGCAATGGACGCCACGCTGTGGCTGTCTTCTCCCAGCTCGGCAAGGCCTTCGGCCATGGTAACCGCAGCGTCCCGGGCATTCAGTCCGGCGGCAGCCGCCTGTTCTTTCAGGTCATCTGATTCGTAGATATTTTCGTACAGCTGTTCGGCAGCCTCATGGGCCAGATGCTGGGCCTCAAGGGTGGTGAGGGTCCCGACGATCTGCTCGCGGCTCTGGTCAAGGGACTGTGAAGTGGCCTCTTTGACGGATTCCACCTTGATGACATGCCAGCCGAACTCTGTTTTCACCGGTGCGCTGATTTCCCCCGGCACCATGGAAAATGCCGTATCTGAAAAGGATTTGACCAGTTGTCCGCGGGTAAAAAATCCCAGGTGCCCGCCCTGGGCCTTGGAGGGACAGTCGGAAAAAAGGGTTGCCAGTTCCGCAAAGTTCTCTCCGGTTTTTGCCCTTGTGCTGATATCCGTTGCTTTTTGTTGCGCTTCTGCCTCAGTGGTATCCGCGTCCACAGCAATGAGGATATGCCGTGCTTCAACCTGTTTTTCGGTGTTGAACAGTTCCGGGTGGCTTTCGTAGTAGTCGATCACCGCATCTTCATCAATGGTGACGCCGGAACGATAAGCCGCCGGATCAACCTTTACATAAAGGATTTTTCGCATGGCCGGGGTGGTGTAACGCTCCTTGTTGGCTTCAAAATAATCGGCCACCGCCTCGGGCGTGATCCCCGGATTGGCGTTTGATTCCCGCGAAAACAGCACATACTCGATATTGACCATGGTGTTTTCCCAGTTGTACCAATCCCTTACTTCCGTCTCCGACACCTTGGCCGCGCCCGACATCAGGCGTTCAAGTTTGCGGATTAAAAGAAGGTTCCGCTGTTCGCTTTCAAAGACCTCGGGTGCCTGCCGGCGCTGGGACAAAAACGCATAATACAGCTGGCTGTCAAAAACACCGTTGGTTTGAAAAAACGGCGCGTTCCGAATGAAATCAGCCACTTCCGCATCAGTCACCATGAGCCCGAGCTTTTGGGCTTCCTGGAGCGTCAGGATGTGATTGATCAGCTGGTCCAGGGCCTGCTCCTTGACCCGAAGCAGCGTGATCATGTTGTCGTCAAGAGGGGTGCCAAGCTGCTGCCGATACTGCTCGATCAGCGCATTCAGGGCCTCCTGGTAATCAGAAAGGGTAATGGTCGTGCCATTGACCGATGCCACCCGGGACGCCTGACGGGCGCTGAAATTTCCCACTCCCCAGAAAACAAACACAATGACGATGGCGATGAGAAGAATTTTGATAATCCAACTGCTGGCATGTTTCCGCATGACATTGAGCATAGTGACCTCTTTTTTATCTGGGGTTCAATCTGAGTCGGAAAAATTGTGTAAATGGCAAAAAACAAGATTGACGTCTGAAAAATATTTCTGTATAAGCTTTTTTTGCATTTTGGGGCTGTAGCTCAGCTGGGAGAGCGCATGACTGGCAGTCATGAGGTCATCGGTTCGATCCCCCTCAGCTCCACCATTTATTTTTTGAAAAAATCGTCAAAGGCCGGAACTCCAATTCAAGGGATCCGGCCTTTTTCGTTCGTATAGGCATGGGGTTTTTGCCAAGTCCGTCATGGCACTGTCATTCCGGCGCAGATGGTTTTACAGCCCACGCCAAGGTGTCGATTTTTTCCAGAATCGATTCAAACACCGGACAGGTCCGACACTGGACCATTTTGTCTTTCCATGAATGATACGCCACCCCGCCGCAGATGGTGCCGCTGACAAACCAGCACCAGTTCCCGCTTGCAAACTCCCACACCGGGCATTGCTCCCGCTGATATTCCGGACATTCCCGTTGATTCCAGCAGGGGCACGGGTCCTGTGCCCCACTGATCTTTCGGGCTAACAGAAAATAAAACTGGCGTTCCACATGCACGGGAATGGATCGCCATCCCTGCTCGTAGCTGTGAACCGCTTTGATGGAGACCCCCAGCAACTGAGCGATCTGTTTCTGTGTTTTATTCAGCTTTTTTCGATATTTGCGGAAGTTTTTACCGTCCATAAGACCACTGTTCGGATAACCCTGGTTTGCGCCTGCGGGTTTACAAAAGAAGGGAAAGCGGATGCCCCTGATGGAGATTCCGCATGCCCGGTATCAGAACGAAGACTTTATGTTACACCGTGGTATGGGTGTCAACCGATTTGTATGGCCGCCATGAGGCTGCATGGGAATGCGAAAGTGGATTCGCCTGCCAAAAACGGCATTACAAATTATACGCTGATGTTATCTTTTGGCCTTTACACACTAATGACGTTTTTTGGACAGGGCTGGTCAGAGAAAGGCTGTGTGCCCGGAGGATGAAGGGCAGGAAGTGCTGAGATCGGTTTTTTTATTTTGATGGCAGCCGTCTCCGGCATACCGCGAACGATTTGGCCGGAACGCACATGCATGCCGCCTTCCACCAACAGGCGGGTTCCCTGGTCAAGCCCGTCCAGCACCAGCCATTGATTGCCGATGGGCCGGTCGAGGGTAATCACCCGGGATTGAAGGGTATAAAGCTCTTTTTCAGGGTCATCCGGAACCGGAACCAGTACCCATACAGAGGCAATACCGCGTGCATCCCGGGTCACGGTTTTCTGGGGAATCAGGATGGCGCCTTCACGGATGCCTTCTTCAATCACCGCACGGACGTACAAACCCGGAAGAAGTCGGCCGTTGGGGTTGGGAAACAGAGCCCTCAAGGTGACCATGTCTGTACTGGGCTCCACCATGACTTCGGAAAACTTCAGTTCTCCCCGAATGGGCACGTGTGTGTCACCTGATGGGCGGGACCCGTTATCTCCGGAATTTTTCCCGGAGCAGGATGTGTTTTTTTGGCTGAGGTAAGTCCCGTCTTCAAGTTTTAACAAAACGTTCATGGCGTTTTTCCCGCTGGAGATGAGCTTTCCGCTTTCCAGATCCTGCTGCACCCGAAAAACGTCCGTACTGGACCGTGTGATATCCACATAAATGGGGTCCAGTTGCTGGACTCGCGCCAGGGGTGTTTCCTGATTTTGGGTTACCAGGGCGCCGGGGGTGACAAAAGAACGGCCAATGAATCCGGAAACCGGGGCTGTGATGCGGGTATAGGCAAGGTTGATGCGGGCGGTTTCAAGACTTGCCCTGGCCGATGAGATCCGGGCCCGGGCTTCCAGGAGGGCCACCTTGGCATCATCATATTCCTGCTGGCTGACCGCATTGGTTTTGATAAGTTTTCCGTACCGCTCTTCCAGGTGGCGGGCGCTGATTTCTCTGGCTTCAGCTTCCTTCAGGGCGGCCTGGGCGCTGTCATAGGCCGCCTGGTACAGGGACGGATCGATCTGATACAGCACCTCTCCTTTTTCCACATGGGCGCCTTCAGTAAAAAAACGCTCCTGAATGATGCCGCTGACCTGGGGACGGACATCGGAGATAATATGGGGAGAGGTTCTGCCCGGAAGTTCACGGGTGAGGGTGACGCGGGTGGTGTTGACCTCCAGGTAGGTCACCGTTGGAACAGGGCCATTGTCGGTACGGGCTTTTTTGTTGTCACATCCCCCAAAAACCGGAACCAGAAAACAAAACACCAGAACCGTTGAGAAAAAGCGGAGGCGGTCAAAAAATCGGGAATTCATTGATCGGGCCTTTCTTTTTCTCTTTTCCAAACAAGAAAAATTCTCCGAATCCAGCATTTTTTGGGATGGATGGATGCACGCTTGTTTGAGGGATTGTTATATTCCGTCATTATCACAAACCAATTGAAATGATGCGATATCAATCATCATCAACCAACCTGACACCTGTAACAAAACGGTCATTCATACCAACGGCGAATCATCCCGTCAATCCGGCGGACTGTTTCGGAAATATCGGAACTTCCCACAATTTCCGTGACCATGGCCACGGTTTTGGCGCCGTGGGCCAGCACTTCGGGGAGATGATGCGTTTTGATGCCGCCAATGGCCACAAAGGGCAGGGGTGAAGTGTTGGCCACCAAATCCATGTAGGGAAACCCCACCGGATCCACCACATCCGCCTTGGTTTGCGTACTGAAAATCGGTCCCACGCCAATATAATCTGCACCGCTTTCACGGGCAGCCCGCTCATGGGCCGGATCATGGGTGGAAAGCCCGATGAGCTTATCCGGACCGACAAGCCGCCGCACATCTTCCACCGGAAAATCATCCTGGCCCACATGAACCCCGTCCGCATCCACCAGCCTTGCAATATCCGGGTAGTCATTCACAATAAACAAAACCCCGGCTTCACGGGTCAGGCTGCGGATAGCCCGGCAGTCCTCCAGCATTTGGGCAAAACTTTTGTCCGGGCGTTTTTCCCGATATTGGATAATGCGGATGCCGCCGTCAATCATGGCCCTGACCACTTCAACCGTGGAACGGCCGAGAGAAAAAGCGTCTGCCGTGATGCCGTAAAGGCCCACGGGCAGTACGGGCTTTTTGCCTGAAGGCGATGTCATTGAAAATACCTCCCAAGAATGAGTTGTGTCATGTGATTGGAAATGCTTCCCACCTTGTGGGCAAAAAGGGGCAGCATCCGGCAATCACTGGAAAAATCGCCCACCACCAGGGCCGAACCGATGCGGCGTACGCGAATATCCCATAACGCCGCGCCGGCAATGCCGCAGGCAGATACCACGAGTTTTTTGTTCCCGCAGTGTTCCACCAGCATTTTTTTATCTGCCGGCCGGTCCAGTCCTTCCACCACAATGGCGCAGTCCGCGAAAATGTGCCGGCAGTTGGTTTCATCAATACGCTGGCACCGGGTTTCAAGGTGAAGATCCGGCTGAATACGGGTAAGATTTTCCGAAAGCGCCGTCACCTTGTCCTTCCCGATCTGATCGTGGAAATAAAACTGGCGGTTGAGATTGTCTTCCTCCACCTGGTCCATATCCACCAGGAGCAGATGGGAAACCCCGCTCCGGACCAGGTTCACGGCCACGTTGGAACCGATTCCACCCACACCGGCAATACCGATTTTCATAAAATCCGATCCCAGTCCTTGTAAACCGGCTGATATCCAAGGGCGGAAATGGCCTCTGCCACTTCTGACACCGTCCGGCTGTCGGTAATTTCAAACTGTGGGCCGCCTGGATTCCGGATGTGGCTGTATCCGCCCACTCCCACGCTGGAACCTGCCGAATACCGGGTGGGGCCCAGAGAAAGAATACGATCCCGGAATACCGCATTTTCGCGGGTGGAGATGGTAATGCCGGCCCGTGGCAGAAAAATCCGCAACGCCGTCATAAACTGGACAAACAGGCGGTCATCCACCGTATGATCCGGCAAAAAATGGCCTTCCGCAGGATTGAATCGCGGAAGCGAAACCGCCACTTCCGTATCCGGAAACCCATCTTCCAGGTACCGGGCATGAAGGCCGGTAAAAAAAATATCCGCCCGAGGCTCGGAAAGTCCCAAAAGCGCCCCCAGATTCACCACCCGCATTCCAGCCCTGGCAGCCCGCTCCGGCGCCTCCAGACGCCAGCGGAAATCTTTTTTCCGGCCTTTTGGGTGAACCGTATCGTAAACCACGGGGTTGTAGGTTTCCTGGAACAGGGTCATCCCGTCCACGCCCGCTTCCCGCAAGGCCTGATAGTCCTCAACCGCCAAGGGATACACCTCCACGGAAACCGATGCGAAGTATTGCCGGAGCAGCCGTGTCGCATCACACAAATAGGTGATGGGCGTATGAACCGGCGATTCACCGGTGAGAAACAGGATGTGGCGCATGCCGGTGCGGGAAATGGCGCGGGCTTCATTTTCGATTTCCGCCATGTCCAGTTTCCGGCGGAAAATGGCGTTTTTGGGGTTGAACCCGCAATAGGCGCACTGGTTGGTGCAGTGGTTGGAAATATAAAGGGGAATGAAAAGCTGAATTGTGCGGCCGAAATACTGAAGGGTCAGACTTCGGGCCTTCCGGGCCATGGCTTCCAGGTGGCGGCCCGCGGCCGGGCTGAGCAGCACCAGAAAATCCATGGGGCCGGGTTTTTCCCGGTGCAGGCTTTTCGTGACATCCACATCTGTGACACGGGCAAAAAAATCCTGAACATCAAAACCTCGATACTGTTCAAGGCAGGTGTAAAAAGACATGGCAAGCTTTCTTTTATGTATCCAGAAAACCGGTCAGGGGTGATGAAGCACGAGCCCAGCAAGAGGCTTCCGCCATCCGGGCCAGAAAAGCCATGCGTCCGGCACGCACCGCCAGATCAAAGGCCCGGCCCATGGTTTCCGGATCTTCGGCCGTGGCAATGGCCGTATTGACCAGCACTGCATCTGCTCCCATTTCCATGGCTGCTGCAGCCTGGGAGGGACGGCCGATGCCCGCATCCACCACAACAGGCACATGGCAATTTTCAATGAGTAGTGCAATGAGCGGTGCGGTCTCAAGGCCCCGGTTGGTGCCGATGGGCGCGCCCAGGGGCATCACGGCAGCGGCCCCGGCATCTTCGAGGCGTCTGGCCAGGGGAAGATCGGGCAGCACATAGGGCAGGCTGATAAATCCTTCTTTTGCCAGAATTTCAGTGGCTTTCAGGGTCTCCCAATTATCCGGCATCAGATATTTCATGTCGGTGATTACTTCAATCTTGATGAAATCACCGCATCCGGCTTCACGGGCAATACGGGCAATCCGCACCGCCTCCTGGGCATTTCGTGCCCCGGAGGTATTGGGCAAAAGGGTCACCCCTGTATTTTGGGGGATAAAATTAAGGATGTTTTCCGTTCTGGAGGCCAGGTCAATGCGGCGAAGGGCCACGGTAATCATCTGTGAGCCACTGGCTGCCAGCATTTTTGGAATCTTTGCGTTGGATGCGAATTTTCCCGTACCGGTAAAAAGCCGGTTGGTAAACCGGACCCCGCCCAGCACCAGCGCATCATCCTGTTCTGGGGCTGATGTCTGTTCCGGGCCCTGTTTGTTCTGTCTTTTCATCATTACCCTCCCCCCACAAATCTGAGTAGCTCAACCTTGTCCTTTTCCCGGAGAAAAACCGTGTCCCACTCACTTGATGTCACAATTCGGCCATTGTGTTCAGCCACCAGTGAGGATGGATCCAGATTTTCGGAAATGATCAGCTCCGCCAGGGTCGGGGACTGTATTTCAGTTTCCTGGCCGTTCAGCACAATTTTCATTACACCGCCTCCATAAAAAAGCCGCTTGCTCCCCATAACTGAGAACAAGCGGCCTGGAATGCCCTGCAAACGGTCTTTTTATCTCGCTTCCCTTCGCCGGCATTATCCGGATCAGGTTCCATGGGTATAATCTCAGGCTCCAGGCCACCCCCAGCGATATGAACCGGTGCTTTTTACTGAAAACCAAGAATTTTGTCAAACCCACGACAGAACATGCTTCATGGCAAGAACATCCCAATGGGGTTGGCGTGTTTCCGTAAAACGATTGTTTTCTCTCTATGGGGTTTGTCAGCCACAAAGGAAAATGATACCTAAAAATAATGAGACCATTGAATTGTAAAACGCGCTGAAGCGGGAGAAGGCAAACATCGGCGGGTCTGCCGTTTCTCTCAAAAGGGCGTTGAAGAACACCATTTGGCCAGACACAAAGGAGCATTCAGGATGAACAAAAGATGCGCTTTCTTCTTTATACTGATCCTTATTTGGCTTTCGGGAGGCGCTGCGGCATTTTCCGCATCCTCCCAGTCCGATACAGGCCTTCCCATTTCCCGTATTGCGCTTTTTTCATCCGGCGTGGGCTTTTTTGAACACAAAGGAACCGTTGCCGGCACGGCCACCTTGCCCCTGCCGTTTGCTGTGGATGCTTTGGACGATGTCCTCAAATCCCTGATTGTCCACGATCCGGGAACGCGGTCGCCCCTTCTCACCTATCCGGCCGAAGAAACCCTGGAGCGAACGCTGAAAAGCCTCAAAATCGATCTTTCGGGAAATCCCGGATTCTCGCAGATCCTCAACAACCTGCGGGGCGCGGAGCTTTTGGTGAAGACACCGGAAAGCATTACGGGCCGCATCCTCGGTGTTGAAACCCGGCTTGTCCAGGATCGGGACGGCAGCAGGCGGGAAGAGGTGTTTCTCTCCTTGAGCACGCCTTCGGGCATCCGGATGCTTGCGCTCTCGGAAATTTCCGCCTTCACTTTCACGGATCCCAAAATTGATCAGGACCTCGGCCGGGCCCTGGACCTGATTTTAAGTTCCAGGGACGATCAAACCCGCAATCTTTTTCTCCATCTTCCGGGTGATACAAAACGCGCGGTTTCCTTTGCTTATGTGATTCCCGCGCCGGTGTGGAAAGTATCGTACCGGCTGGATCTGTCTGCCTCAAAACCCCTTCTCCAAGGCTGGGCCATTGTGGACAACACCGGCGATGCGGACTGGGAAAATGTGGAACTCTCCCTTGTGACGGGAAGGCCAGTGTCCTTTGTCCAGAACCTGTATCAGCCGTACCATCTTTCACGCCCAGTGATTCCCCTTGCCATTGCCGGATATGCGGAAGCTGCGATTTTTGAATCGGGGCTTTTGGGGGCAGACGATCAAATCACTGCTGAAGAAAAAATGATGGACAGGGCCAGAGTGGCAATGGCGGCGTCCGCCCCAATGCCCCGAAAGGCTATTGCCCAGCAGTCCGGCGCCATGGCCATGGGACAGTCATATGAAACCACAAAAGGCACTGCAGCAGGAGATCAGTTTGCCTTTACCGTTAAAAACCCGGTAAGCCTTCCCCGCCAGCAAAGCGCCATGATTCCCATGGTGGCGGTGACGCTTGATGTCAAAAAACTTTCGGTTTTTTCCGGAGAAAAGGCGGCTGCCGGACAAATCCTGCACCCTTTTCTTTGCGCCGAGCTGGTGAACACCACGGGCATGAAGCTTCCCGCCGGTCCCATCACGGTATTTGACGGCGGCACCTATGCCGGAGACGCCCTGGTCGCCTTTCTTCCGGAAAATGAAAAACGCCTCATCGCATTTGGCGAAGACCTGTCTGTCACCGGTTTTGCCGACGCTGCATCGCGCCAGGAAATCAGCAGGGTTGTTCTTTCCAAAGGCGTCATGACCCTGTCCCGGCGGCGCCTTTATGAGCGAACCTATACCTTTAAAAATACCGCTGCCACGCGCCGGAATCTGGTTGTGGAGCATCCTTTCACCCCCCAGGCAAAGCTGGTGAAGCCCTCCAAATATGATGAAAAAACAGGAAATCTCTACCGATTCAGCATGGCGCTGGCTGCCGGCCAAGAAGCCCGCCTTGAAGTCCTGGAAGAGCTTCCCCTAACTGAATCCATTTCACTTACCCGTATGCCCCCTGCCACCCTTCTTTCCTACAGCCAGAACAAGGAGATTCCAGAGGCTGTGCGAAAAGTTTTTGAGCGTGCAATGGGTCTCAAACACCAGGCAGATACGGATGAGGCAGACCTGAAGCGTCTGCAAACCCAGCGGGATGACGCCCTGGAGCGGCAGGACCGGATCCGCAAAAACCTTGAAGCCGCAGGCAATACCTCGGACCAGGGCAAGGCATATCTCAAACGTCTTTCCGATGAAGATCAGGTAATTGATAGGCTGGAAGGTGAAATTGCGGCAGCCCAGAAGAAACTGGAAGCCAGCAAAGCTGGCTATGAGACGTATCTGTTGGAGATTTCGGTCGGTGGATGAGGAGCGGCCATAGGCAAGATATTTTCACCCCATCCCCTCAACGTGTTACCCGCGGCCGGGCACAGGGCAAAAGCGCCCTGCCCGCCGTCAGCTTTTCTTTACTCTTTCTGGGTTTTGCGCATCTTCACCAGATTGTTGTAGGACTGAATGCATAAAGCGACCAAGTGGTTGTAGCCTGTGGGGGTATGGGGGGCCTCGTCGGTCGGGTCGGCGAGTATGGGATCCGGCTTCTTTTCCGGTTCGCCTTTGGCGGACAGGGCCATGATGCCCGCGGCCGAAGCCTTTACCTGTCTGGCGGCAAAAATCATTGCGTCCACATGTTCGGCGGAAAGATTTTCTTTTCCCACCTGCGTTTGATTTGCTCCGGCGGTTTCCAGTTTTGCCAGGGTTTTTTCCAGTTCGTCACAAAAAGATTGGAATGCTGCGCCGTCGAGTTTGTCGACCGCGTCATCGGAAAGTTCCTGGCGCGTGAGTTCTGTTCGGGCGGCGCTTGCGGCAATGACAAATTCCAGGGCCGCTGGTGTGACCGTCATGCCTTTGTCGCGCATGGCCTGGGTATTGTGCTGCATATTCTTCATGCTTTGTTCGGCCATGGTCAGGGAAAGGGCCTCATGGGCCTGGGTCAATGCTTTGAAGTCGGCGAGCATCCGGGTATGCAGTTGCCTGCCTTTGGCCAACCCGTCTTTGGTGTGGGATTTGGACTCGTAGTAGCTGTAGAGTTGGCAAAAGTCTGCCCAGACGGATTGGAGGTTTTGGGCAAAAGCCAGTGCCTGGATGTCCAGTTCGGACTGCGGGGGTTTTTCGGCTTCCTGGATGACGAAACCTGCGGCCTCCTCGGCAATGGATTTCATGGCGTCCATGCCGGGTTTGGTATTCCGAAGGAAGAAGGCGATTTTCTCGTTTTCCACAACAGGTTTCACGTCTTTTCCCACTGCCTGAAAATAAGAAGAAATACGCTGGATGAAACCATCCGATGCATTGGTAAGGGCCACATAGGCGTTCCATCTGGTGGTGTTCACAGCCTTTTCCGCCTGGGCGGCTGCTTTTTCTTCCTCACCGCTACCACAGGCGGAAAAGAGCAAACAGACGACCAGGAAGGTACAGAAAAGGATTTTCATGCGCATGGTTTTCTCCTTTTGAAAAAAATGACATGGAATTTTTGGGATTTTTCAAAACGCAAAAGCCTGAAAACGGCATCATATGCTTTTTCAGGGCGCGGCGTCACGTTCTAAAAAAGAAAGCTGCACCGTCACCCGGCGAACATGGTTGCCACAGCCGGGGTATAGGTGCCGTCCGGCTGATAGATCCGAATGGGCGGCATGACCGAAAGGCCGGGCCGCCCGCCGTGGATGCCGGTCACCACCACCCGATTGGCCGGCGACTTGGCATCTGAATGAATCAGGGTCATTTCCTTGGGTTCAATCTGGCAAGCACGCATGGCAAGCAAGAGATCCGCCATCCGGATGGAGGGGTAGATGATCATCAGCCGCCCCATCTGACGAAGCATCCTGCGGGCAGTTTTCATCAGCCCGGAAAGATCGATTTTCAGTTCATGGCGTGCCATGGCCCGCTGGGGGTTGGGATTGCACCGGCCGCTGTCCAGTTTTCGGTAAGGCGGATTGGTGACCACCAGATCCACTGGGCCCTCAACCTCTTCCAGGGACAATTCCGTCATATCCTTTTCCAGAATCCGGATCCGGTCTGCCATCTTGTTTTCCGCCACATTCTGACGGGCAAAACCGGCCAGCGCCGGCTGAATTTCAACGCCGACCAAACGAAGATCAGTCTGCCGGAAGGCCATCATGATGGGAATCACACCGCATCCGGTGCCCAGGTCCAGCACCCGGGCGTCGGGCGCGGGACGGGAAAGGTGGGAAAGGATGACCGCATCAATGGAAAAACGGTACCCGTCTTTTGGCTGGGTAAAGAAAATCCGGCCATTGAAAAAAGCGTCGCGGGTTTCCGGTTCCACTTGCAAAAGGGGGCTTACCATCTTCCGACCTTGAATCGGATGTCGGTCAGGGGGCTTGCGGACAGGTGATGGTTGAGGGTTTTTATCAGATCAGATTTTAAAAACTGAAGATGATGAAGCCACGGCGAACTGGACACATGGACCACCAGGACAGAACCCTGTATGGCAAAGGGCTTGGCATTTTCTGAAATGGGAGATCCCACGGTTTTTTCCCATACCTGGGAAAGATGGGGGATGCCGCCGCGGGTTCGGGCCCCGCACTGTTTTAAAAGGGTGTCCAGCACCGTTCCAATGGGGGTAAAGCTGGGGCCGGAAGGCGCTGTTTTTCCCATCCCGATGGTTTCTCCGTTGATGTTTCCGCTCTTTGCAAAGCAACCGCGAGCCGTTTGTAAACCCGATGTTGCCTTAACCAGGGTATGTTCACACAAAAAAGTCCGTTAATTGGCTTAGATCGTGTCGTATCGAGTTTGTAACCGTTTGAACGCATTAAGTGTTAGCAAAATCACGAGATCTTGTTTCGTGTAATCAATTCAAATTGTTATATTTCTTAAGGTGACACGATCTGGCGTGAACACGCCCTGAGCACTTTCCCGTCTGGAGACTGGGTTATATCTCAGTCAGTACGCCCCTATTTGTCATCGTATCCCTTCAAATACCGGAGCAGATCCGAATCTGTGGACAATATCAGGGCGCTGTTGCCGGAAAGGGAGGTGTTGTACACTTCAAGCGTTTTGATAAAGGAGTAAAATTCCGGATCCCGGCCAAAGGCGCTGGCATAAAGCTGAGTTGCCTGGGCATCGGCCTTTCCCATAATTTCCTGGGCACTCCGATAGGCTTCAGATTCAATCCGCTTTAAATCCCGTTCTTTTTCACCGAGGATTTTCTGGGCTTCCCCTTTTCCTTCGGATCGGAATTTCTGGGCGATCTGCTTACGTTCGGCAATCATCCGGTCGTAAACGGATTTTCTCACCGCTTCAATATAGTTGACCCGTTTGATTTTCACATCCACCAACTGGATGCCGAACTCCTTTAATTTGGGCTTGGCCTGGTTCAGGATCTCCCGGTCAATTTTTTCCCGGCCCACCATAACCTGTGCAAACCGCGTGGCCGGGTCATGGATGGCTGCGTCTTCGGCAAGCTGTTGCTGTACGCTGGTTCCTCCCCCCAAATCTTCAAAGGTGTCCAGCTCCCGGTTGCTGTTCCGAACCGCTTCGATCAGGCGGTTGGAGGTGATGAAATTCCGGACCGTGGGATCAATGATTTCATCCAGCCTTTGTCTGGCCTGGTTCATGGCCCGGGCCAGGGTGGGCTGGTTGCCGGTGGCCTTAAAAAAAAGTTCCGGATCCACAATTTTCCACCGGGCAAAGGCATTGACCAAAATATAGGTTTTATCCAGGGTGTTGATCTGGTCGGCGCTGCCTTCCCATTCCTGAAGATTTTTGGGAAACGGAACGGGTTCTTCAATAAAGGGTACTCTGAATTTAAGACCCGGCGTGATATTGACACGCTGGATTTTATCAAATCGGGTCACCACCACATACTCGGTTTCATCCACCATATAGGCAGAAGAAATCACCACCATCAGAACCAGGACGCCGAGACTGGTCAATATCGTTTTTTTATTCATTTTTCAGCTCTCCGCCCATATTTCCGAGGTTCAGGAGCGGCAGCAGGTTTTTCTGATCCGCATCCATCAGGTATTTTTTATCGATTTTGGGCAGCAGCTCCTGCAACGCTTCCAGGTAGAGCCGGCGCCGGGTCACGTCCTTGGCCTTGACATACTCCGCATACACCGATTGAAACCGGGCCGCGTCCCCTTTGGCGCGGTTGATGCGATCCAGGGCATAACCTTCGGCCGCCTTGATGGTGCGTTCGGCCTCGCCCCGGGCCGCGGGAATGGCCTTGTTGTAATCTTCACGGGACTGGTAGATCATCTTTTCTTTTTCCTGTGTGGCCTGATTGACTTCGTTAAAAGAGGGCTGAACCGGTTCCGGCACATTGGTCTGTTTCATTTCAACGGTGTTGATGTGAATACCGGTTTCCAGCTTATCCAGTTCTTTCTGCAGCACGGTTTTGGCTTCTGCGGCAATTTCGTCTCGTTTGGAGATCACCTCGTTGATGCTCCGGTCGCCCACCACCAGACGCATGCTGGATTCCGACAGATCCCGGAGCAGGCCGACGGGATTTCTGACTTTGAACAGGTAATTGTACGGATCTTTGATCCGGTACTGGACAATCCACGGGACCACCGCCACGTTGAGATCGCCGGTGAGCATCAGAGAGACATTGGCTGCGTCCGATGTCTGCTGCAATCCTCCCACCTCGTCCCGGAGGCCAAATTCTTCCTTGTTGACCTGATCCTGGTGGACCTTGGTGACTTTTTCGATGCCAAAGGGAAGCTTGAAATTAAGGCCCGGATCAGAAACCCGGACAAATTTGCCGAATCGCTGGATCACACCCACTGCGCCGGACTCCACCGTGAACCAGGAAGAATAAAACATCAGGAGAACAACAATCCCCAGGAGGATAAAAACCGATCCGCCCGGTGGTTTCATTTTTTTCAACTGGTTGAAAATGTCTTCCATCTGGGGCGGCACACCGCCCTGTTGCTGCTGTTTTTGTTGCTCATGCTGACGGCTCAGCTTTTCCCAGTCCCAGGACATTTGTTTTCCTCGTTTGCATTTAAAGTAAAATCGAAGGAGGGGGCGTAGGCCTGCTGCCGGATGGTTGTCCGGCCTGCCCGCCGGGAAATTCGGCGGTCATCCAAACATCTGAAGCCTGATGAACGGCCCTGACGATTTTTTGACGGTATGATAAAAGACGGTCCGGCAAATAAAAACCCTATAAAAAATATAGACAAACAGAGATTAATTTATCGGTGAGGGGCCGAGAAAGTCAAGGGAAATCAATGGATCTGACAGGGCGAGAGTGTCTTATGGGCTTTAAAATCAGCACATCAATGTCCTGTGATACGCCGGGTCCATGGCAGCCATTTTGCGTTTCCGGTTGACACTGGCCTTTCTGCCGAAATCCTTATTTAATGACATTCAGGGTCAATCGTCGCAATACGGAAAAAATCAGCCCCGGCCTGCCAGCTTTGCAGGTATGGCATCCTGGATCACCAATTGAATTTTCCGGCTTCCGTTCCAGTGGTTCCACTGAAGGTGAAAAGCGATTTTGTCAAATCCCGCAGGTGAAGGAGAATCAGCTGTGTTGAACCAGATGGCCGAAAGTGTATCAGGATTTCCGGGCGCTCGTTCCAAAACCATCTGGCAGTGATTTCCCCCGAGCATTTTATGGTACCGGAGAGAGACTTTTTCAGCCATGAAAACAGGCCGCGGATTTCCCTGACCAAAAGGTTCCAATTGTTCAATCTGCGCCATGAGGTCTGGCGTGATGCGGGAAAGGGGAAGTGTCGCGTCAATGGAAAGAAGAGGGGGAGATGCTGGCGCGGAAATCAGGGTTCCCATCACGGATTCCAGACGGGCGCGAAAATCAGAGAGGTTGGCGGTTTTCAAGATCAGGCCCGCAGCCTGGGGATGGCCGCCAAAGCGGTCCAAAAGATCTGCGCATTGAGAAAGACCGGCGGTAAGATCAATGCCCTCAACACTGCGGCCCGATCCTTTGGCAATGCCATTTCGGGTGCTGATGACAATGGCCGGCCGGTTAAACGTCCGGGCCAGACGAGATGCCACAATGCCCACAACACCATCATGCCACAGGGGGCCGCTGATCACCAGAACGGGTTTGGCAAGGCATTCCGGATAGCGGTCCAAATGCAGCCGGATCGCATCAAAAAGTTCATTTTCAAGGGCCTGGCGCTTGGTGTTCAGTTGACACAAGGCCCTTGCCAGCCGGTCTGCCCGTGATGGATCATCTGTGAGCAGGAGTTCACAGGCCATTCTGGCATGGGCGAGCCGTCCAGCCGCATTGATGCGGGGGGCCAGTTGAAAGGCAATGGTTTCCGTATTTACGTCAACTGGGGCAGATTTTCCGGAAAGGGCGGAAAGCGCTGCGATGCCGGGCCTGGGGCGGGTGTTGATCTGATATAGACCGGCAACGGTCAACATCCGGTTTTCTCCCACCAGCGGAACAATATCCGCAACCGTTCCCAGGGCCACCAGATCGCACAGCTGGCCCAGATGGGGCTCGGGCCGCGTTTTCCACAGCCCCGTTTCCCGAAGACGCGCCCGCAGGGCCATCACCAGATAAAAGGCAACCCCCACACCGGCCAGCCGGGAAAGCGTGCCGATAGAGCGGGCACTGCTCACCACTGCCACCGCATCTTCAGGCCACGCATCCACTGGATGATGATCTGTCACCACCGTGTCGATGCCCATCTTACGGGCACAGGTAATGGCGTTACCGCTGCTGGAACCGCAGTCCACGGTGATGATGAGCTGGACTCCCGCCGGCCGGGCATACCGGGTGATGAAATCCGGCCCCAGTCCGTATCCATCGGTCATGCGATAGGGAATCGCGTATCGGACATCAGCCCCGCAGTCGCGAAGAAAACTCACCATCACTGCTGTGGCGGTAACGCCATCTGCATCATAATCCCCAAAAACAAGGATTTTTTCCTGTTTTTCAATGGCCCGGCAGATCCGGCTCACAGCCGGCACCATGTCGGGAAGACGGACGGGTGGAGATAAATGGGACAGTGCAGGCGTTAAAAACCGGGCCGCCGAATCACCGGGAAGAATGCCCCGAATGGCCATGAGCCGGGCCACAAGGGGGGAGCAGTCGGTCTGCTGCTGGATTTTTCGGACGATTTGGGGATCTGGATCAAGAAGGCGCCAGTTGTGTTTCATGGTCCGGGCATATCGTAGCGGCGGGACACGTGTCAACAGGGAGGAATTGTGAGATTACCGCTGTCCCTGATCGCCTTTGAGCCCTCATCCCGACACCTGGGCATCCGATGGCCGGATATAGGTGGGCACAAGGGAGCCCGGGTCGTGGGTCATCTGCCGGCAGGTGGGATCCAGGGCAAGCCGTCCGACGGCAACAACGGGGATCACATGGTGGTCTGTATCCGCAAATCGGATTCCCCTGGGGCCATGGGCCAGAAAAAAATCCCGGTAAAGCACAGCGCCCGATCCCACCAGCCATGCATTTTCAGGCAGAATGGAACAGACAGCTTCAGGGGGTCCGACCTTTTCCGGTTCCCGGCACATCCGGATATGGCGTCCTGTGTCGTAGACAGAATAATAGACTTCGCCTCGCCGGGCATCCAACATGGGAACCACCGGTCCCGGACTTTGTGAAAAGGGAAAGGCAAGGGCAGAAAGGCTGCTGACGCCGATCACCGCAGCACCTGTGGCCATGGCCAAGCCCTTTGCCGTGCTGATGCCGATTCGAAGTCCGGTAAAGGTTCCCGGACCCTTTGAAACCGCAATGACATCAATGGCTTTCGGAAAAATTCCGCACTGTTTCAGGGCCGCGTCAATCATGTCGGCCAGATGGCGGGAATGGGTTTTTCCGGCCAGGTACACGGTTTCAAGCAACAGGGAGTCGTCCTGAAACACCGCCACCCCACAACCGGCGGCAGCGGTGTCAATGGCAAGAAGAATCATGCGGACAAACTGTTTTTCGCCGATTTTTTTGTTTTGGGCGCTTTTTTCGGTTTGGGAAGTGGCGGTTCAAGGGCCAAATCCAGCACTTCTTCCATGCTGGACACCGGAACAAACCGGATTTTGCGTTTGACGTTTTTGGGGATTTCCACCAGATCCCGGTTGTTTTTCTGGGGCATGATGATGGTGGTGATGCCGGCCCTCAAGGCGCCCAATGATTTTTCCTTGAGCCCGCCGATGGGCAGCACACGGCCGCGCAGGGTGATTTCTCCGGTCATGGCCACATCTGTGTTTACCGGTCTGTCCGTGAGTGCGGAAATCAGCGCCACGGCCATGGCAATACCGGCTGACGGTCCGTCTTTGGGAATGGCACCGGCTGGCACATGAATGTGAATGTCCCGGTTTTCAAACACCGAATCCTTGATCTTGAACCGGTCAATATTGGCACGCGCATAACTCAGGGCTGCCCGGGCCGATTCCTGCATGACCTCGCCCAATTGCCCGGTGAGGATCATCTCGCCCTTTCCGTTGATGAGGGACACTTCCACATACAAAACTTCTCCGCCCACCTGGGTCCAGGCCAGACCTGTTGAAAGCCCCACCTGGCTTTCTTCCTTGTCCATCTCAGGATAATACCGGGGCGGACCCAGATATTTTTCAAGGCTCTGGCGGGTGATCTGAAACGATCCTTTTTCACCCTCGGCAATGCGGCGGGCTACTTTCCGGCACAGGGTTCCCAGCTCCCGCTCCAGGTTTCGCAAGCCCGCCTCGGCGGTGTACTCCTCAATCACCTGAATCAGCGATTTTTCACTAAAATGAATCTGTTTGGGCTTGATGCCGTTTTCCCTGATCTGCCGGGGAATCAGATGGGTTTCGGCAATGATTTTTTTCTCGTCATTGGTATATCCGGAAAGATTGATCACTTCCATTCGGTCCAGAAGCGCCGATGGAATGGTATCGGACATATTGGCCGTCAGAATGAACATGACCTTGGAAAGGTCAAACTGGATGTTGAGGTAATGATCGCTGAACTCTTTGTTCTGCTCGGGGTCCAGGGCTTCCAAAAGGGCCGAAGACGGATCGCCCCTGAAATCCGAGCCGATTTTGTCAATTTCGTCCATCATGAAAACCGGGTTGTTGGCGCCGGCCTGCTTGAGCCCCTGAATGATCCGGCCGGGCAGGGCGCCGATGTAGGTCCGCCGGTGGCCCCGGATTTCGGCTTCGTCCCGGATCCCGCCCAGTGAAATACGGACAAACTTGCGTTTCATGGCATTGGCAATGGCCCGCCCCAAAGATGTTTTGCCCACGCCCGGCGGCCCCACAAAGCAGAGGATCGGGCCTTTGCTTTTGGGGTTCAGTTTTCTGACGCTGAGATATTCCAGAATCCGGTCCTTGATTTTCTCAAGGCCGTAATGGTCCTGATCCAGAATTTTTCTGGCATTTTTGATATCCAGGGCGTCAGGTGTGGATTTGCTCCAGGGAAGTTCCACCATCCAGTCCAGATAGGTCCGGATCACGGAAGATTCCGCCGAATCCGGATGCATCTGCTCCAGGCGGCGAAGCTGTTTTTCCGCTTCTTCCCGGGCTTCCCGGGACATGCGGGCCCGCTTGATCTTGCTCCTGTACGCCTCGACTTCCTGGGTGCGTTCATCGGTCTCTCCCAGTTCCCGGTGAATGGCGCGGACCTGTTCTCGCAGAAAATAGTCTTTCTGGCTTTTGGAAATCTCGTCCTTGACTTCGGACTGGATTCTGGCCTGCATGGTGGACAGTTCCACCTCGCGAAACAGAAGATCATTGATCTTTTTAAGGCGTTGGACCGGATCCAGGGTTTCGATGATGGACTGGGCTTCGTCAATTTTGAGCCGCAGGTTGGACGCCACCAGATCGGCCAGACGACCGGGCTGGTCAATGCTGGTCAAAATGGCCCCTACTTCACTGGTGTATTCCCCGCGCAGGGTGAGAATCTGCTCGGCGTATTCCCGCACATTGCGCATCAGGGCTTCGGCCTCAATGCTGACCGGCACCTGTTCCGGTTCTTCCACCAGTTCGATCTGTACCCGAAAAACTCCTCGTTTTCGCAGGTATTTGACAATTCTGGCCTTGGCCATGCCCTGAACGAGGGTTTTTACCCGGCCGTCGGGAAGTTTAAGCATGCGCAGGACCCGGCTCACCGTTCCCAGCTTGTAAATTTCCTCGGGTTCGGGATTTTCAATCCCCGGATCAATCTGTGTGGCAATGAAAAGATACCGATCTTTGGCAATGGCATCTTCAATGGCATGAACGGATTTTTCCCGCCCCACAAACAGGGGCAGCAGCATATCGGTAAAGATCACCACATCCCGGACGGGTATCATGGGAAGTTTCATGGGAATGGCCATCTCGGGCGTGTCATCCTCAATGATGCTGATCAGATCGTCTTTATCGGTTTCACCCATCGTAACTCCTGAAAATATCGGTCGCCTGGAAAAAGGGCCGGAAAAACACGCCTGTTTCAAAAAACAGGTATTAACATAATCCTGAATTTTTCTTTGACAATGGCTGCCGGGTTCTTTTAAAAAAAGCAAAGCGTTTTATCTGAGCACCCCTTCACCCAACCCGATTCACCCCAAAAGCCCCTTGCAGCTGGATATTGTTCATGACACTGTTTTTTGCTTTTTGCATCGCGGCGTTTGTTCTGGGCGCCTGCATCGGCAGTTTTCTCAATGTCTGTATTTATCGCATACCCGCAGGTTTGTCCATTGTCCATCCAGGGTCGCGCTGTCCGGGGTGTGGTGAGGCCATTTTTTGGTACGACAATATTCCCTTGGTGAGTTATTTGGTTCTGCTTCGGGGAAAATGCCGGTTTTGCAAAATGTCCGTTTCAATCCGTTATCTGTTCGTTGAGCTGGTGACCGGTTTTTTTGCCGTGGCCTGCCTTTATGCCTTTGGCCTGACCTTTTACAGCCTTGTAAATTTTCTTTTTATGGCGACCCTCATCGTTGTCAGTTTCATTGACCTTGACCACCTGATCATTCCGGACCGCATTTCGCTTCCAGGCATTTTCGTTTTTTTTCTGGCAGCCTTTTCCGCTTCTTCCCCCAGCTGGCAGGACCGGGCCATCGGCATTGTGGCGGGTGCCGGAAGTATCTGGCTGATCTCTGCCGGGTACCGGCAGGTCACCGGAAAAGACGGCATGGGCGGCGGCGATGCCAAGTTACTCGCCATGGTGGGTGCCCTCATCGGCTGGCAGGGCGTTCTCTTTACCCTTTTTTCCGCCTCTGCCATTGGCACCCTGGTGGGTATGCCCGCCCTGATCAAATCCGGAAAAGGCCTGACGGCCCAGATCCCCTTTGGCCCTTTTCTTTCCGCCGGCGCCATTCTCTACCTTTTTTTCGGGGAAGCCCTGATCCATTGGTACCTTCATCTCTGGCTCCCTTGAATAACAGCATTTGCTTTAAAGTCAGCCTGTTGATGATCAGCAGAAAGACCACCTTTCTATCCGCCTTCCCGGAAAATCCCTTCACTGATTTCCCACTGCTCGCTCAAGAGCTGCACGGATCCTGGGAATTAAGAAAAATATTGACACTGCTTTAAAATTGACCTATGGCTACCGCTTTGATGAGCGGGCATAGCTCAGCTGGTAGAGTACAAGCTTCCCAAGCTTGGTGTCGCGAGTTCGAATCTCGTTGCCCGCTCCATCATGCAAGTCCGGATTCGTCTGTTTCCGGCAGTGGTATCGTCAGGTCATGATGAATTCTGGCGGATGTTCCTATCGTTCGACACGGCATAACGACGAAAAGGAAACCCAGGGTCGAGTTTGGAAAGTAAACGGGCGGTTTGCCCGTTTTTGTTTTTTTTAACACTGTTTTTCAATTGGGCGGCAAAATGGCCGGACGCCACGGAAAACCCAGAACAAAGCCCGTCAGGTCAACAGCCAACGGGTCAGCGCCCAAAAAATCGACGGCACCCGCCCCATCGTCCACTGCATGGCGCGATCACCAGCGGGCGGTGATCGCATCGGTGACCCGTCTTGTCGAGTCCCTGTGTGGGGCTTCCGGCATTGAACTGGTCCATGTGGAATATCAGCGTGAGCCGGGCGGCCTCACCTTGCGGATCTATCTGGACCAGCCCGGCGGCATCACCCTGGATGACTGCGTTGACATGAATCGGAAGCTGGGAGACATTCTGGATGTGCATGTGGCAGACCTTCCGCCCTATCAGCTGGAGGTATCATCTCCGGGGATCAACCGGCCGTTGGGAAAATTATCAGATTTTGACAGATTCCGGGGGCACCACGCCAAAATCCGGATGGTGACGGCTGTGGGCGGCCGGAAAAATTTTACGGGCATACTTGCCGGCATTGCGGGTGAAATGATCCGCTTAGAGGTTGACGGCAAGCTCGTTGAGTTGAATTATAACGATGTCGTACGGGCGCGCCTGGACATGGAAATCAGCCTGTGAAACAGACATGGACAAAAAATGGGGAAATGCGGACGAATAAAAATTTTTGTCCTTCTGATCTGCATTTCCATAAAAAACCGGGCGATCATCTGAACAGGCCGGAATAACGGAGAGCTAGGGATGTTTATAGCAGATATCAAGCGAGTGGTGGAACAGGTCAGCCGGGACAAGGGAATTGATGCGGAAATACTGATCCGTGCCCTGGAAGAGGCCCTCCGGTCCGCCGCACGGAAAAAATTTGGCAGCAAGGTTGATATCGAAGCCCAGTACAGCCCTGAAACCGGCGAGATCGAAGTGTTCCAGTTTAAAGAGGTGGTTGAAACCGTTACTGATCCGGATCTTCAGATCAGCATGGCAGAAGGCCGCAAGCTGGATCCGGACTGCGAAATGGGCGACAGCTTGGGCACAAAGATGGATACCTCCACATTCGGCCGGATCGCGGCCCAGTCCGCCAAGCAGGTGATCATCCAGAAAATGAAAGACGCCGAGCGGGACGCTGTCTATGCCAGCTATATCGACCGGAAGGGCGAAGTGATCAACGGTATTGTCCAGCGGGTGGACCGCGGCGGCATCATTGTCAATCTGGGCTCCACCGAGGCGATTCTGCCGGCCCGCGAACAGATCCCCAAAGAAGCCTACCGCCGGGGCGACCGGATTCGGGCGATTATTCTGGACGTGCTCTACGATACCCGGGGTCCGCAGATTGTACTGTCGCGCACCCATCCGGATCTGCTGATCAACCTTTTTAAAACCGAGGTCCCGGAAATCAGCGAAGGGATTGTCGAGGTCAAAGGCGCGGCCCGGGAACCGGGCAGCCGGGCCAAGTTTGCGGTTTTTTCCAATGATTCGGATATTGATCCGGTGGGCGCCTGTGTGGGCATGAAGGGCAGCCGGGTGCAAAATGTGGTGCAGGAACTCCGGGGCGAAAAAATTGATATCGTCACCTGGCATATGGATTCGGCCCGGTATGTCTGCAATGCCCTGGCGCCGGCGGAAATTTCACGGGTGATTATTGACGAGGAAAACCGATCCATGGAAGTGATCGTACCGGATGAATTTCTTTCCGTGGCCATCGGGAAGCGGGGGCAAAATGTCAGGCTGGCCTCAAAACTCACCGGCTGGCACCTGGATGTCAATTCCGAATCCCGATATGACGAACAGCTCAAACAGGGACACCAGTCGCTGATGGATGTTTCCGGTGTGGATGAGGCCCTTGCAGACGCCTTTGTGAAGCAGGGGCTTTACTCCCCGGAAGAGCTGGCCGAGTCAACAGTGGATGACCTCATAGAAATTCGCGGCCTTGAAGCAGATCGGGCTGCGGAATTGATTGACAGTGCAAAGCGGCATATTGCCGAGGGATCGGATCAGCCGCCCCGGACGCCGACAGATCCGGAAGAGACAGATGAAACAGAAAAGGCGTCTGATAGCGCATCATCAGAAGACGATTCACCTCAGGAAGATCATTCATCATAGTCATAAATTAAATGATGGTGATACGGATCAGCGGATGAATGCGGCAGGGGAACGAACCGGTTTAAAACAGGATGGGGGGAATGGATGGCAAAAATCAGAGTCTATGAATTTGCCAGGGATCTGAACATGACGAACAGAGAACTTCTCGATAAGATTCGGGATCTTGATATCGATGTCAGTAGTCATATGAGTTCTCTGGACGAAGATGCCGTGGGAAAAATCAAGGCAGCGTTTTTTGGCGAAAAGGATGACCAGCTTGAAGAAAAGCGGGTTCGTCCCACCGTGATCCGGCGCCGTAAGGTTATCTCCCCCCAGGAGCAGGAACAGGAGCAGGAAGCGGAAAACGCCATTGACACCGCTCCGGATCCAGTCCCGGAAACCGTTTCGGCCGATGAACCGGAAGGGGACGAGGCCGAAACAGAAACACCGGCGCCTGTTGTCGTTTCTGACACCCCTGAACCGGAACCGAAAAAGCCCCCTGTCAAACGCGCACTGCGTACGGAATCGGCCAAGATTATTTCCCGGCCGCTGGCGCCGCCCGAACCATCAGCCGATACGACTGCCGCATCCCCGGAGGAAGCGGATCCGCCGGCATTTGAATCGGAAAAACCAGTGGATAGCGGCGATGCCCCATCCGACGACATTCGCCACGAAGCAGCACCAGATATGCCGGTGGCTGACGAACCCGAAGTGACCGCTTCCGGTGATGCCGTATCTTCCCAACCCCCTTTTGAGGAAATGACGGCCGAACCTGCGCCTCCGCCATCCGGCGGGAAGGCAAAGAAGACAAAAAAAGAAATGCCGGCCAAAATTATCAAATTGCCGGAAAAAACGGCGGCTTTGCCCCGAACTGCCGCAGGCCGGTCGCTGGACGAAGAAACGCCCCGCGTTATGGGGCCTGGGGATACCGCGCCGCGTCCGGATTCGGATACGGAAGAAAGGGATGCCAGCGGAAAGGATAAAAAGAAAAAAGGGGGCCGGCGAAAAGATACGGATGCCGAGGAAGCCCTTTCTCCGAAAAAGAAAGGCGGCCTCCGGAAAAAGGAAATCGTTGAGGGGGCAGCCCTTTATAGCCATACCGGAAGTGCCGGCAAGACGCGTGGACAAAAGGGCAGAAAGGGAGCCAAGGCCAAAATCGTGCCACTGGGACAGAAAACCGCCATTACCACGGCAAAGGCCATCAAACGTCGCATCAAGGTGGATGACACCATCGTGCTGGCGGAACTGGCCAAGCGGATGGGCATCAAGGCCAGCGACATGATTGTCAAGCTCATGGGCATGGGTGTCATGGCCACGGTGAATCAGACCATTGACTACGACACTGCAGTGCTGGTGGCCGGTGAATTCAATTATGAAGTGGAAAAAGCCGCTTTTGAGGAAGATATGATCCTCAAAAAAACAGACACCGATCAGGAAGATCCGGACAGACTCCAGACCCGGCCGCCGGTGGTCACCATCATGGGCCATGTGGATCACGGCAAAACCTCACTTCTGGATGTGATCCGCAAAACCCGGGTTACCGAAGGCGAGGCCGGCGGCATCACCCAGCATATCGGTGCCTACCATGTGGAAACGGAAAAGGGCCTGATTGCGTTTCTGGATACGCCGGGCCACGAGGCCTTTTCCGCCATGCGGTCCCGGGGGGCCAAAGTAACGGATCTTGTCGTGTTGGTGGTGGCGGCTGATGATGGGGTCAAACCCCAGACCATAGAGGCCATCAACCACGCCAAGGCGTCCGGTGTGCCCATTATTGTGGCCATCAACAAAATGGACAAGCCGGAAGCGGATCCGGAACGGGTACAGCGGGAGCTCAGCGATCAGGGGCTGGCGCCTGAAGCATGGGGCGGGGAGACCATTTTTGTGGAGGTGTCTGCCAAAAAGAACACGGGCATTGACGAGCTTCTGGACATGATTCTGCTCCAGGCGGAAATTCTGGAACTCAAAGCCAACCCCAACAAACTGGCATCCGGCCATGTGGTGGAGGCCAAGCTGGACGCCGGACGGGGTCCGGTGGCAACCGTCTTAGTCCAGGACGGTACGCTGCGGGCCGGTGATTCGGTGGTCTGCGGTATCCATTACGGAAAAATCCGGGTGCTTCAGGATGATCTGGGACGGACCGTGGAATCGGCAGGGCCTTCCATGCCAGTGGAAATTATCGGACTTTCCGGCGTTCCCATGGCGGGTGACGAACTGGTGGCCCTGGCTGACGAAAAAGACGCCCGCCAGGTCAGTCAGCACCGGATGCAGAAACAGCGGGCCAAGGAACTGGCCAAAAACAACCGCCTCAGCCTGGAAGGGCTGTTTGAAAAGATGCAGAAAGGGGAGGTCAAGGATCTCAATCTCATCATCCGGGCGGATGTGGACGGCTCCATCGAGGCACTGCGGGATTCTCTGGTCAAGCTGTCCAATGACGAGGTGAGCATCAATGTGATCCATGCGGCCACCGGTACCATTACCGAATCGGACATTTCCCTTGCCGCGGTGTCGAATGCTATCATCATCGGGTTCAATGTGCGGCCCAATGCCAGGGTTCAGGAGATGGCTGCGGACGAAAACGTGGACATGCGGTTCCACAACATCATCTACAATGTGATCAAGGAAGTGAAAGATGCCATTGTGGGAATGATGGAATCCACCTTTGAAGAGCGTGTGACCGGCCGTGCCGAGGTCCGCCAGACTTTCCATGTACCGAAAATCGGCACCATTGCCGGGTGTTATGTGACCGACGGCAAGATCCAGCGGGGCAATCTGGTCCGGCTTCTGCGGGACGGCGTTGTGATTTATGAAGGGAAAAACAGCAGCCTGCGGCGGTTCAAGGATGATGTGAAGGAAGTTCAGGCAGGTTACGAATGTGGTATCGGCATTGAAAATTTTAATGACATCAAAGCGGGCGACATGATCGAAAGCTATTATATGGAAGAAATCCGGCCGGAGGTGGAGTAGCGCGATCATGGTGGTGGGCGCCGGATGCATGGTGTTCAGGATACACGACTGTGGCTCCCTGAAAGCAAAACGCCAGGTGGTCCGGTCCATCATTTCCCGTATCCGGAACCAGTTCAACGTGTCTGTGGCGGAAGTGGCGGACAATGATGTCTATCAACGGGCGGTGATCGGCGTTTCCATGGTGGGAAATGATCGCCGGATGATCAATGCCAAAATTGACAAACTGTACAATTTTGCCGACGGCCTGGGACTGGCGGAGATGATCGACACGGATCTGGAGATCATTTCCCTGTGACCTGAACATTCGGCCGCAGAACGGAAACCGATTGTGGTACAACGCACATTCAATCGCGCGGAGCGTGTCAGCCAGCAGGTCAAGCGGGTGATGGCCGATCTGCTCCGGCAGGGTCTGGGTGACCCCCGCCTGTCCTCTGCCACCATCACCGACGTGACCATGAGCCGGGACCTGCGCCTTGCCCGGATTTATTTTGCCGCTCCGGATGGGGCTGAGAAAAAAGAAGCACGGTTGTCGGCATTTGAAAGTGCCAGGGGATTTATCAAGCGGGAGCTGGCAAAAGAACTGGGGCTGCGGTACATGCCGGATCTCAAGTTTTTTTATGATGAATCCTTTGATTACGGGGACCAGATCAACCGGGTGCTGAAATCCATCCAAACTGATGATGAAATCCATAATCCGACAACTGGCGATACATAATCGTATTCTTCTCGCATCCCACACCCGTCCGGATGGTGATGCCATCGGCGCGCTTCTGTCCATGGGGCTTGCCCTTGAAAAAAAAGGCTGCCAAATCACCTTGTACAACGAAAGTTCGATCCCGGCGGTCTACCGGTTCCTGCCATCGGTTCATCGCATCCGGGAACAACTGCCGGCTGCCGCGGAATTTGATGCGGCCGTGATTCTGGATTGTGGCAATCTGGAACGGGTGGGGGCGGCGTCAGCGGTCATTTCCCGGATACCGGTCATCATCAACATTGATCATCACACCACCAACGACCACTTCGGCCATTACAATTTGGTGGATGAAAGCGCTTGTGCCACCTCGGAAATCATTTTCCGCCTGGTCCGGGCCATGGAAGTGGAAATAGATCCGATGATGGCCACGGCCATTTATACCGGAATTCTGACAGACACCGGTTCCTTCCGATTTCCCAACACCAATCGGGCGGCTTTTTCCATTTGCGAGGCTATGGTGGCGGCCGGGGTTCAACCCTTTGTGGTGGCCCAGCATGTCTACGGCACCTCTTCCATGGGACGGATTCGGCTCCTCAACTTGGCCCTGGATTCCATTGAGGTTTCCCACGACGGCCATCTTTCCATCATGACCGTGACCCAGGACATGCTGAAGGATACGGGAACGCGGCCCGAAGATACCGACGGCCTGATCAATTATGCGCGGTGGATTCAGGATGTGGAAGTGGCAGTCCTGATTCGTGAGCTCAAAAACAAGGCCACAAAGCCGGAGCACAGCCATTTCCACGTTAGTCTCAGGTCCAACGGCGATGTGGATGTGGCCCGCATTGCGGTTTCCTTTGGCGGAGGCGGTCATGCCGGGGCCGCAGGTTTTTCCATTGAATCGGAGCTTTCGGCGCTTAAAGCGGTCATTTATCATTTTTCCGATCATTTTGTTGAAAAACCATGACCGCAGCGTTCAACGGGATCGTTCTGGTGGACAAACCCGCCGGTATTTCATCCGCCAAACTGGTTTCCCGGGTCAGGGCCATTTTTGGTGCAAAAAAAGCGGGGCATACCGGCACGCTGGACCCGCTTGCCACAGGCCTCATGGTTTGCGCTTTGAATCAGGCCACTCGGATTTCCCAATTTCTGCTGAACGGAAACAAGACCTACACTGCGGAAATGGTGCTCGGAACGGAAACCGATACCCAGGATGCCACAGGCCGGATCGTTGGTGAAACGCCCCTTCATGGCAGCATCTCCCCTGAAGCCATCCATGCTGTGGCTAAACGGTTTACCGGAACGATCGAGCAGATTCCACCGGCCTACTCCGCCCTGAAGCATCAGGGGACACCGCTGTACCGGCTGGCCCGGAAAGGGATTGTGGTGGAAAAACCGGCCCGGTCCATTGAAATTCATCATCTGACGATCAGCGCTATTGACCTGCCCAGGGTGCGATTTTCTGTTTCCTGTTCTGCGGGAACCTATATCCGGACCCTGTGCGCGGACATGGGCCGGGCCCTGGGGTGCGGCGCCCATCTGGCTGCCTTGCAGCGTACCGCCAGCTGCGGATTTTCCCTTGATCAGGCCCTGACCCTGGAAACCCTGACGGCTTTTCGGGACAGGGACGCGCTTGGGAAGGCCGTGATTCCCATGAACGCGGCGCTTCCGGATCTTCCCGAAGTTTGGGTTGATGACAGGCTGGCCCAGGACATATGGCATGGAAGGCAGCTGGCCCTTGACCATTTTCCGGTACCTGCGCCGCTTTTGACGGGCGCGCCGTTCCGGGTTGTGGCAGCCGACGGCCGGCTCATTGCCATCATGAACGCCGGTTCGGCGGGTTATTATAATTATTGTTGTGTTTTTTCCCCATAAAAGTGATATTTGTCGGATTCTGAAGTAATGCGAAAACGATCGTTCAAATCGATCCGCAAGGGCAGGGTATCCGGACGGATACCCAGGAATGATTTCAAGGAGGACAACCAAAAGTGAGCTTTACAGCCGAAACCAAGAAAGAACTGATTGAAAAATACAAAAAGCACGACACTGATACCGGTTCTCCGGAAGTCCAGATCGGTCTTTTGACCCACCGGATTTCCTACCTGACCGAGCATCTGAAGGTGCATCAAAAAGACCACCACTCCCGTCGGGGACTGCTCATGCTGGTGGGTAAGCGCCGGAGACTTCTCAATTATGTAAAACGCAATGATGTGCAGCGATATCGGTTGATTATCGAGACGCTGGGCTTACGGCGCTAAAAAAGTATGTCTGACGGAAAAAGGCTCCGGCATCAAACCGGAAAGCGCCGGGCAGTGGGAAAAGTGATTCCATTGCCGCAAGTCGATGAGGAGGACTCCTAGTGGTGGAACATACAGTAACGGCGGATGTGGGGGGGAAGATTCTTTCCATTCAGGCCGGAAAAGTGGCCAAGCAGGCATCTGGGGCAGTTGTGGTGCGATACGGCGATACGGTGGTACTGGTCACCGTGGTTGCCGCCCATGATGAGCGGAATGCGGATTTTTTACCCCTTTCCGTGGAATACCAGGAAAAGGTATATGCTGCGGGCCGGATTCCGGGAAATTACTTTCGCCGGGAAGTGGGACGGCCCAGTGAAAAGGAAACCCTCACCGCCCGACTGATTGATCGTCCCATCCGGCCGCTTTTTCCCAAAGGCTATCGGTTTGAAATGCAGGTCATTGCCACGGTTCTGTCCATGGACCAAGAAAATGACCCGGATATGCTGGCCATGGTGGGCGCTTCAGCCGCCCTTGAAATTTCCGATATTCCCTTTGCCGGACCCATCGCCGCAGTACGGGTAGTGCGGTTAGACGGCCAGTGGGTGGCCAACCCCACCCTGTCCCAGATGGCTGAAAGCGATATCAACATCATCATTGCCGGTTCCCGGACCGGTGTGGTCATGGTGGAAGGCGGCGCCAGCGAGGCCAGCGAAGCAGATATGCTGGAGGCCATCTTTTTCGGCCACAGGGCCCTTCAGCCCATCATCGACGCCCAGGAACAGCTCAAAGCTGCCATCGGAAAACCCAAACATCCGTTCACCCCGCCGGAAAAAGATCCTGACCTCATTACGCGGGTGCAGGCTATTGCTGCCCCGCTTTTGCGGGAAGCCTTGGTGATCCCTGAAAAAGTCAGCCGATACGAGGCGGTTCGGGCGGCCAAAGCCAAGGTGGTGGCAGACCTGGGAGAGGTGGGGACAGAACGGCGCGATGAAATCGGCGCCATCCTGGATGAACTGCAAAAGCAAATCTGCCGGGATATGATCCTTAAAGATGGTCGCCGGATTGACGGCCGCCGGTTTGACGAAATCCGGCCCATTACCTGTGAGGTGGGGGTTCTTCCCCGGCCCCACGGCAGCGCCCTTTTTACCCGCGGCGAAACCCAGGTTCTGGGAGTTCTCACCCTGGGCTCCGGAGGGGATGAGCAGCGGGTGGAGACATTGAGCGGCGAAGAAAACAGGCCCTTCATGCTCCACTACAATTTCCCGCCCTACTCTGTGGGCGAAGTCAAACGCATTGGTGCGCCCAGCCGCCGGGATATCGGCCACGGCGGCCTTTCCACCCGGGCCCTGGAACGGGTACTGCCTGCTAAAGAAAATTTTGACTATACCATTCGTGTGGTGTCCGAAGTCCTGGAGTCCAACGGATCATCTTCCATGGGCACCGTGTGTGCGGGCACCCTGGCCTTGATGGATGGCGGCGTGCCCATTACGGCGCCGGTGTCCGGTATTGCCATGGGCTTGGTCAAGGAGGGCGATCAGGTGGTGATCCTTTCAGATATTCTGGGCGATGAGGATCATACCGGCGATATGGATTTTAAAGTCACGGGTACCAGCGCCGGTATTACCGCCCTTCAGATGGATATCAAGGTCCTGGAGCTTTCACGGGAAATCATGGAAAAAGCCCTGGAGCAGGCCAGGGTGGGAAGGGCCCATATCCTGGGGAAAATGCTGGACGCCCTTGACACGCCCAGGGGCGAGATTTCTCCCTTTGCCCCCAAAATTGTCTCCATCCGGATCCATCCCGATAAAATCCGCGATATCATCGGTCCCGGCGGAAAGATCATCCGGGCCATCCAGAGCGAAACCAACACCAAAATCGAAATTGACGATACAGGTATCGTGAAAATTGCCGCCACCTCGTCGGAAGACGCTGATGCCGCGCGGATGCATATCGAATCTTTGACCACAGCACCGGAAGTGGGCGTCACCTACGATGGAAAAGTGGTCAAAACCACGGATTTCGGCGCTTTTGTCCAGATTCTGCCGGGAACTGACGGCTTGGTGCACATCAGCCAACTGGCGTCTCACCGGGTGGCCAAGGTCACGGATGTGGTCAAAGAAGGCGATGTCCTCCGGGTGAAGGTCCTGGAAATCTCAAAAGACGGAAAGATTCGCCTGAGCCATAAGGCAGTGCTTGAGGATGAACGAACAAGCGGTTGACACCACGGTTCTGGATAGCGGCGTCCGGATTGTTTCGCTATCCATGCCCCACCTGTATTCGGTTTCCATGGGGGTGTGGGTGGATGTGGGGGCCAGGGATGAAAAAGCTGCGGAAAGCGGCCTCTCCCACTTTATCGAACACATGATCTTTAAGGGGACCGTCCGGCGGAGTGCCTTTGAAATCGCCAAGGCCTTTGACGCCATCGGTGGCCAGACCAATGCATTTACTACCCAGGAACACACCTGCTATTATGCCCGGGTATTAAACTCCGAACTTTCCACCATGGTGGATATCCTTTCGGATATTTTTCTGAATTCAGTTTTTGACGAAACCGCCGTGGCCCAGGAACGCCCCGTGATCCTCCAGGAAATCGGTATGGTGGAAGACTCGCCCGAAGAATGGGTCCACACCCTGATAGGCCCTGCCTTTTGGGGGGATCATGCTCTGGGGCGCTCCATTTTGGGGACACCGGAAAATCTCATGGCCTTTGACGGGAAGACCCTCCGTGATTTTTTCCGGCGGCTGTATCAACCCGAACGCATCGTGATTGCCGTTGCCGGTCCTGTTGTCCATGACCGGCTGGTGGAGCTTCTGACGCCTTTCTTCGGAGCCCTTTTCCCCAGCGGAAACGGTTTTCCCCCGCGCCATGCGCCCACAACCCAAAACAACACAATGGCCCGGCACCGGGATCTGGAGCAGACCCATATCTGCCTGGGGCTTCCGGGGCTTTGCGTTTCTGATTCGCGCCGGTTTTCCCTTTCTTTGCTCAATACCCTTTTGGGGGGAAACATGAGTTCCCGTCTGTTCCAGACCATCCGGGAAGAGCGGGGCCTTGCCTATTCCATCTACTCGTTTCTCTCGGCCTATACCGATGCCGGCATGGTGGGGGTGTACACGGCGGTTGCGCCTGATGATGTGGCGGAAAGCCTTTTTCTGATCATGGATGAAATTGACCGCTTCAAGCACAAGGCCGTGTCCGAAGAAATGCTTTCCGATGCCAAGGCCTATACCCGGGGAAACCTTCTCATAGCCGAAGAATGCCCGGACAGCCAGATGATGCGCTTGGGCTGGAACGCCCTTTACTTTGATACGGTTATGCCGGTCCGGACGGTTTTGGAACAGATTGATGCGGTGACGCCGTCCGATATTTGTTCCCTGGCCAATGATCTCTGGAAAACCGGCCGCCCGGCCCTTTCCCTCATCGGTCCTGGCGCCGACCGTCTGAACGTGGACATCCTTCCCGGATTTTAGCATTATCGTTTTTCTCTCTATAAATGATTCAATCGTAAACTGTGCTAGATAGTGTCGTCTCGAGTTTGTAGCGGTTTGACATCATTGAGCATCAGAAAAAACAAAAGATCTTTTTTGATACAATAAATTCAAATTGTTATATTTCTTCAGGTGACACTGTCGAATCCCCATTACCTTAGAAACCCAGGTCATCCCATGACATCAGCCATTGCCGTTGACTTCTTCAGACTCGGCGGACCTTCTGAAAATGACGATATCCCCCTTCCCCGGTATATGACACAAAACAGCGCTGGAATGGATATCTGTGCGGCCTTAAAAACAGATGAGCTTCTGGTACCGGGTGCCATCGCGCTGATTCCAACCGGCTTTGCCATGGCCCTTCCAAAAGGATTTGAAGCCCAGATTCGCCCCCGCAGCGGATTGGCCGTAAAGCATGGCATTACCGTCATCAATGCCCCGGGCACCATTGACGCGGATTATCGGGGAGAGGTCAAGGTGGCACTCATCAATCTGGGGCCGGAACCTGTCACCCTCAGACGGGGAGACCGGATCGCCCAGATGGTGATTCAGAAGGTCTGGCAGGCTCGGATCCATGTGGTGGAACACTTGGATGAAACCGGCCGCGGCGCCGGCGGATTCGGCCATACCGGCCGATGAGGCGTGAATTCCTCATACCCGCGGCAAAACAGCCGTTTTTTGACGGGGCTGTGGCGTGCCCGCTGCAAGTATGTGTGCTGGCCAGCGGCAGCCGGGGAAACGCCACCTATGTGTCTGACGGGACCACTGCGGTTCTGATTGATGCCGGGCTTTCCGGGGTGGAGATTCAGCGCCGCATGGCCGCAAATGGGCTGTCGCCCAACAATTTAGACGCCATTATCGTCTCCCATGAACACACCGATCATATCAGCGGTGTAGGCGTTCTTTCCCGCCGGTTCAACCTGCCGGTTCACATCAACGATGCAACACACCAGGCCTGTGAAACTGCCCTGGGAAAACTGCCGGCCATCTTTCCCTTTGCCTGCGGCGAACCTTTTGCCATTGGCTCCCTGACCCTGCACCCGTTTTCCATTTCCCATGATGCCCAGGATCCGGCGGGTTTCACCCTCAGCGGGCAGGGGATGAAAGTGGGGATTGCCACGGATCTGGGCGTGATCACGGAAATGATCCGGGTCCATCTCCGGGGCTGCCATATTCTGGTGCTGGAAGCCAATCACGATAGCCAGATGCTGATGGAAGGGCCTTATCCCTGGCCCCTGAAGCAGCGTATTCGCGGCCGCTGCGGTCATCTTTCCAATGAAGACACAAAAAATCTTGTCACAGACCTTTTCCACGATCAGTTGCGCCATGTGGTGTTGGCACACCTCAGCGAAGCAAACAACACTCCTGAAAAAGCCCTTGAAACAGTGACTCCGGCACTTTCAAACACCCGCACCCGCCTTCACGTGGCCACCCAGACCCATGGCTCCCAATGCCTGACGATCTTTTCCGATTTACCGTCCAGCGCACTGTCTGATGAGTGAGGCAAAAGTTCCGTAGAGATGCTTTAAAAATCGTGAAAACCCCCCATATACCATTTGACAACATCCCCTTTTTATGGTTGTTAACGGATCTCGGCGCTTATCCGGGCATTTGGAAAGCGACCCCAAAACCGTCCAACAGCTTGGCTGCCGAAGCATCTGGCAACGCTTTTTCTTTGTGAAAGGACTTGATCCATGGGACAGGTACCCGAGTGTTTTTCCCCGCATCGTAAATTTCCTGTTTTGCAAGCACGCCCACTCCATTCTGCCTCTTGCCGGCCCCTGATTTTTTTCGATGTCCTGTCTTCAAATCGTCCTTTTTGCCAGGAAACACAGGTGCTTTTTGGGGATTCACGGCAACCGCAGATCCTTCACAGGTAGCCGCCATCTCCCGCATCCGGAATAAGGAAACCCAGACAAAATGGATATCCTCCGCAGCATTGAGTCATGGAACGCGTGGCGGAACACTGTTGGTCATGACAAAAAAGTGGGCCTTGTCCCCACCATGGGGGCCCTGCACAATGGCCATCGATCCCTGATCACCCGCTGTCGCCAGGAAAATGACATCTGTGTCATCAGTATTTTTGTCAATCCCACCCAGTTTAATGATCCGTCGGATCTTTCCGCCTACCCGGTAACCACCGAGGCTGACCACAACATCTGTGAGACCGAGGGGGTGGATGCGATTTTTTCTCCGGCATACGCGGACCTGTATCCGGACAATTATCATTATCGGGTAACAGAAAACCATGACAGCCGACACCTTTGCGGTGCCCACCGGCCCGGCCATTTTGATGGCGTACTCAGTGTGGTGATGAAACTCTTTAACCTCTCCCGCGCCCATAAAGCCTATTTCGGCGAGAAGGACTGGCAGCAGCTCCAATTGGTCAAAGGCATGGCTAAAGCTTTTTTTATGCCCATCACCATTGTGGGATGTCCCACTGTGCGGGAATCGGATGATCTGGCCATGAGTTCCCGGAATCGCCGGCTGTCCGCCGACCATCGCCGGCAGGCGGCTCGATTCCCCCATCTCTTGGCTGCTGCCGTATCTGCGGAGGAGGCGGTCCGCTTACTGGAAGCAGACGGTTTTTCCGTTGATTATGTGGAAGATTTCAAGGGGCGGCGATGCGCGGCGGTTTATTGCGGCGAGGTCCGGCTCATTGATAACATCCTGATTCCGGAAAAAATGGAAAAATCATGATCCTCTGTCTTAATATGGGGAACACCAATATGACGGGGGGCGTTTTTGACGGACCCACGCTCAAGTTTGACTTTCGGCACCGGTCTTTTCCCCATATTTCGAGGGATGAACTGGGTCTGTTTCTTCAGGGGGTCCTTACGGCCCATGGGGTAAAGCCCCGGGACATCCGGCAGATTGCCGCCTGCTCCGTACTGCCCGAGGCCACCTATTCCCTGCACAATGCCTGCAAAGCGTATTTTTCTACCGAACCGTTCATGATCCGGACCGGCATCCGCACAGGGCTCAAAATCCGCTACCGCAATCCCCAGGAAGTGGGGGCGGATCGAATTGCCAACGCCATTGCCGCCCTTCACCACTATCCGAATCAAAACCTGATTGTGGTCAATTTTGCCACGGCCACCACCTTGTGCGCCATCGGCGCGGACAAAACCTATCATGGGGGGGCAATTGTGCCAGGCGTGCGCACCTCGCTGTCCGCGCTGGTCAGTTGTGCGGCCAAGCTGTCCAGTGTGGAAATCCTGCCGGTTCACCAGGTGTTGGGCCGCTCAACCGCCGAGAGCATGCAGGCTGGAATGTATTACGGACACATGGGGATGGTCCGGGAGATTCTTTATCGTATGAAAAACGAAGCTTTCGGCAGCAGCGTGGCCACCGTGATCGGTACCGGCGAATTTTCACCCTTGTTCAATGATTCCGGGCTTCTGGACAAAACCTGCCCCGCACTTCCGCTTGAGGGCCTGTACTTGGCCTTGAAGATGAATTCCTGAATCCAAGGAGACATCGATATGCTGATCTCAATGCTCAAATCCAAAATCCACCGCGCCACCGTTACCGGGGCTGATCTGAATTATGAAGGTTCCATCACCATTGATGCAGAGCTTCTGGCTGCCGCAAAGATGCGGGTCAACGAAAAGGTGGATATCTACAACTGTAATACCGGCGCCCGGTTTTCCACCTATGTGATTCCCGGCGCCACCGGCCAGATCTGTCTGAACGGCGCCGCAGCCCGGCTGGTTCAGGCAGGCGACAGGGTCATCATTGTCAGCTACGCTATTTTTACCGAAGCAGAAGCGGATGCGTATCAGCCGATCCTTCTGCTTATGGATGATGATAACCGGATCAAGGAAAAGAAAAGTTCTCCGCCCGAGATCATGGGATAACTCCGTTTTTCTCCGGGAAAAACCATCGGGAGGATGCCGGGCCGTTATTTGGGGGGGCTATCGGTAAAGGTGTATCGCTCGCTTACCTGACGAAGGTCGTGCCCCGGATGCGTGCAGACCGAATGCGCAAAGAAGATGGGGAGAAAAGATGTGCCGAAAATAAAAAGGGGGGCATGGCGCCCCCCTTTCCCATTCCATATACACCTGTTTTATTTCCGACCGCTGTATTCCTGGTAGGTCATGGCCACTGTCCGGTAGACAATGTGAGCCAGTTTGGAAAACGGGGTATATGCGAAAAGTACCCATACAGAGATGAGGTGCAGAAAATAAATAATGGCGGAAAGACCGTAGCTGCCGTTGAGTCTCAGCATTTCAGTCAGCATGCCGGTAATGCCCAGGGTCAGTACCAGTCCGATCAGATACCAGTCCCAATAGCTGGAAATCTGATCTTTCTTGTCCAACCGATTTTTCAGCAGTAAAATACCGCCGATCACCAGGCAGATACCGCTGATATTGGCCAGCCATTTGATGGGGTTGATCTGCTGATAGGGGCCTTCAATATGAAACACCCACTCGCCGATGAAAAAACAGGCGGTGACAATAAAAAGCCCGATAAAACTGAACAGCACCATCATATGGGCGGTTGAACGCTCTTTGTTTTCACTGCACTCGTTGAACCGCTCATGCTTCATGATGGTGGGAAGCACCTTGACAAAGGTCTTGGCAAATTCAATGGGATCAATTTTCTCTTTGTTGGTTTTTCCCTCTTTCAGGGCATTGGCGTGCATGTCCGCCACAAACCGTTTCAGCCCCAGCGCAAAAATCGCAATAGCACTGAGAAAGGTGGGGATCATGATGATGTCCACCAGATAGTTGTTGATGTAATCCGACTGCCACAGATGCTCGCCCACGGGGGCAAAGTTCAGCCAGTTAATCCCCACAATCTTGAAAAGCAGCCCCAGAACCAGAATGATCACCGCCGGAATGGTCAGCAGAATGGGGAGTTTTTTGGGATCACTGACCATTTTGGCAATGGATTTGGGTTTTGCATATTCAATGACGGTTGCCGCTCGAACCGCGCCCAGTACATCGGCCGGTTTAGCGCCACGGGGGCACAGGGTGGAGCAGTCGCCGCAGTTGTGGCACAGCCAGACATCACCGTTACCGATCAGGCGATCTTTGAGTCCCCAGGATGTAGCGATCATCTCTTTGCGGGGAAACGGTTTGGTGTCCGGAGAAATGGGACAGGCCACGGCACAGGTGGCGCACTGAAAGCATTTTTTGACATCAGCGCCGCCCAGCCGGACCACTTCTTTGATAAAACTCACATCAGGTTCAACCAGATATGAATCTGCCATGGGTAACCTCCTCACTTCGGCATGAACATCAATTTGGATGGAAAAAGACGGCGGAGATCATCCGTCTTTCCCCAGAATTTGTCAATCAGACAGCGTGGTATTCAGCTCGCAACAGCTTGAAAAATATACTTTTTACAAATTCACGCCATTGCATTGGATGACACTGTTTAGAAGCCCTTGAACGGGTTGGGGCCCAGGGCCTCAATGGACTCCACAAAATCGTTGATCATTTTGGGGAGCTTGTCATATTCGTCGATCGCCACTTCAAACTGGGCCACGCGCTCATTTTCAAGGGCCAGGCTGGCCAGGGCCTCACCAATCTTTTTCATGCGGATGGACGCCAGTTCAGAGCCCTTCACAAAGTGGCACTGGTAATCATCCCCATGCTTGCAACCCAGGAGGAAAACGCCGTCCATTCCCTGGGAAAGCGCATCCTTGATCCAGATCACGTTCATGGACCCCAGGCACCGGATGGGAATGAATCGGACATCCGCAGAGTAGGAAAGTCCGTTGAGGCCCGCCATATCCAGGGCCGGATAAGCGTCGTTTTCGCAGACCAGTCCCAGGATTCGGAGAGGCGGCTCAGTGTAGTCGTCGGTTGAAGGCACCTTGATGGATTTCACCATGGAACCGATGCTGTCAATATTGTAATCGGCAAACCCGATGATACGTTCGGGGCAGGCGCCCATACAGGTTCCGCACCGGCGGCAGCGGGTGGGATTGGGTTTCGGTGTTCCCTTTTCGTCGTCATCCAGGGCGCCGAAGGGGCATTCCTCGGTGCAGCGCTTGCACTGGGTGCACCGCTGGAAGAAGAAATCCGGGAAGGTCATGTCGCCGGATCGCGGATGCACCGCAACGCCCCGGTTGACGGATTCCAGACACTGGATCGCCTTGAGGGCCGCGCCGGCGGCATCTTCAATGCACTCTTCCATGGTCATGGACCGACGGATGGCGCCGGCCGCATAAATGCCGGTCCGCTGGGTTTCATAAGGAAAGCAGATAAAGTTGGAATCCACATACCCGTTGAAAAGCCCGATATCCCGGAAACCCGGTCCCTGGCGATAAGCCAGGTTGATTACCGGATCGTCCTTGGTTGCCGGAACCATGCCGGCGGCCAGCACCACCAGATCCGCCTTGACCTTGAGTTTTTCGCCCAAAAGGGTGTTTTCCGCCTCAACCATCATGGCATCGCCGCTTTTGGAGACTTCCATCACCGCGCCCTTGGTCATGAAAATACCCGGATCCTGCTGGAGTCCCTTGTAGAACAGCTCGGAAAATCCAGGGGTGCGCATGTGCTGGTAGAAAATATACGCTTTTCCGTCTTCTTCATAATCTTCCCGCACATATTTGGCCTGTTTCAGAGCCACCATGCTGGTCACGGAACCGGCATAGGGAAAATCGCTGTCAGACTGGTCTTTTCCGGGACTCTGGACAAACACAACGGATTTGGCGGGCTTGCCATCCGAGGGACGGGTGATTTTGCCGGATTTGGCAATTTCTTCAAATTGATGGTTGGTGATCACATCCGGCAGCGTACCGAATCCCAGATGGGCGTAATCACCCTCCTTAAGATCATCCGGACGCCATCCCGCCGCCAGAATCACCGCGCCGAACTTTTCGCCGTCCGGATCCAGGGTGAGGATGTCGTTTCTGCCTTCGTTGTAGGTTTTGTAAAGCTCGGCCTGTTTTTCAACGTCCAGTTCCTTTCCGTTTTCATCCACTTTCATTTCCGGGGGAAGGGGGAACGGGACGTCAAAGGGAATTTTTTCGCCGGGCTTTTTGAAGGTCACGGTAAAGTCGCCAGGCTGGCCGGCAATACGGGCCACCACGGTTCCGGTCTTGACGGTGATGCTGGAAAAGGACTGCACTTCCCTGATTTTGTCGGCCACGATGGGGGAAATCAGGGCATCATAGGGTGCGGAAACCGGGATCTGTTTGCGAACGCCGGCGGCAAACCCGCCCAGACTGTCGCTTTTTTCAACAATGGTCACCGCATAACCGGCCTTTGCCGCGTCGACAGCTGCAGACATACCGGCAATACCACCGCCCAGAACAAGGATATTTCTGGAAAAGGTTTCCAGCTTATACGGCTCGGGCAGGTTGACTTTTTCAACCCGGATCATCCCCATTCGGATGTAGTCTTCGGCCATCATCTGAACACGGTCGAAATAGTCTTCATCTGCCTTCTGTTCTTCGGTGAGCGGTGGAAACTCGCTCCGCGGATGGGACCAGGCAACGCCTTCCCGCAGGTTGACGCGGTCCACAATGCAGCCGTCAAAACGGAAAATATCAGAATTCACCCGGCGCGAACAGGCGGCAATCACCAGGCTGTTGGTACCGGCGGCAATGTCTTTTTGAATCAGGCCAATCCCGTCTTTCCCGCAGAGAAACGGGTGGGTTTTGACCGGCACGCCCTCTTCTTCCGGAATCCCGCACAGGGCTTTTACATCCAGCGCTTCCCCGATGCCGCAACCTTCGCAGATATAAACACCATATTTTTTACTCATGGGTACCTCCTACCTTTTCACCAGGGTTTGAATGGCTTTCAGGGCTATGCCGGTCGCATTCTGGTTGGATGAAATCACATCCGCCGGTTTGTTGGCACAACCGGCGGCAAACATACCGCCCTTGGCATAGTCGTTAATGAAAAAGCCGTCATCATTCATCGCAAGGTCCGCAGGCGGTTTAGCACCCGCCGCCGTGGGCTGCATGCCGGTGGCCAGGACCACCATGTCCACGGTCTGGTGAATTTTTTCGCCGGTAACCGCATTTTCGGCAACCACGGTGATATTTCGGGTCGCCGGATCTTCGCTGACTTCGGCAACCTTTCCCTTGATCAGGATCACGCCCGGATCCTGCTTGATCGTGTTATAAAACTTTTCGTAGCGATCACCGGGAGAGCGGATGTCAATATAGAAGATGTAAACCTTGGTGTCCGGATACTGGGCCCGGATGTAGGTGGCGTGCTTCAGGGAGGCCATGCAGCAGATGTAGGAACAGTAGGGAAGGTGATTTTCGTCCCGGGAGCCGGCACATTGCACAAAGGCCACGCTTTCCGGGGCTTTTTTATCAGACGGGCGAACAATCTGCCCCTGTGTGGGGCCGTTTTTGGCGGCCTGGCGCTCCAGCATCATGTTGGTGATGATGTTGTCGTACTGACCGAATCCCAGGTTGTCGATCCGGTGGGCATCGTAGGGTTCCCAGCCGGTGGCCCAGACAATGGCACCAACGGAAAAGTCAACGGTTTTGGGTTGCATGTCAACATCCACCGCATCATATTTACAGGCGGTTTTGACTTTTTCCGCATCATCTGTGCCAATGATCTGGGGTGAGATCACATACCGGGCGGGAAAGGCCATGTCAAAAGGCAGATAAGCCCCTTTTGTCCGGCACATGCCCAGGTTGTAGGTATCTGACACTTCGGTCTCACACACCTTGGCGCAATCTCCGCAGCAGGTGCAATTTTCATTGACGTACCGGGGCAAAATTTTTACGGTGGCCGTGTAATTTCCAGGACCGCCGCTGACAGCCTCCACCTCTGCCAGGGTCAGCACCTTGATCCGGGGATTGTCCTTGATTCGCCGGAAGTTGATTTCAAGGCCGCAGGTGGGCGGGCACAGTTTGGGAAAATATTGGTTGAGCTGTGCCACCCTCCCGCCCAGATAGGGATTTTTCTCCACCAGCAACACTTCATACCCCACCTCAGCGGCCTCAAGGGCCGTGGTCAGACCGGCAATACCACCGCCAACCACCATCATGCTTCCACTCGCAGGGGCTGCTTTGTCGTTTGTCATGCTATCCCTCCGTGCATCATTGTTTCTGAAAAATGATGAAAATGCAGGCAACTTACCTGTACTTTCGGGTAATACCCGTGATTGAAACCGGAAACCGGCATCTGGAAATCGCCACACCGGAAAAACCGGATCTCCAGGTGCCGGTTTCAGGTTCCAAAAACATCGGAGCGGCATGCTGTCAAATTGGGTACTACCCGAAATAATTTCCTATTATTTCGGTAATAAAAACCTCCAGGCGCATAAACCCACGCCTGGAGGTGATCAGTGTTACATCGCTATACCATCTGCTGGCAACTCATTAGGGAACGAGTTTGATGTATTCTTTCTTGAAGACATCCCATGCTTTCTTTTCCGGATCGAACTTGGAGTTGACAAAGCAGAACCAGTTTTGGTCGTCCTGTCCCGGATAGTCCGCCTGATAGTAGAAGCCCGGATAGCGGGTTTCTTTACGGAACTGGATGTGACGCAGATGGGATTCAACGGTCCAGATCCGGTGCTCGATTTCCCAGCACCGCATCAGTTCGTGAAGGTCGCCGGCAGCCAGTTTTTGGCAGTCTTCGCGCATGGTGGCCAAAAGTTCCATGGCGATTTCCAGTGACTTGCTGCTGGTCATGTAGTAGGTCGCGGTTCCTGCGCCATACTCATGGGTGGCCTTCATCAGACGATACATCATCCCGTTGGGTTTGAGGTAGTTGGGGTTGATGTCCACAGCTGTGGTGTACTCGCAATGATCCAGATAAGTCCGGACCGGCTTGTAAACAATGTCCACCAGTTCTTTGGCGCTCAGCTTCAGCGTTGGTTTGAAATCCGCAAAATCCGTCGCATACCGAACCATCTGCTTGGCAGCGATACGGCCTTCCGCATGGGAGCCGGAGGAGAATTTGTGGCCCGAGCCGCCCACGCCGTCGCCGGAGGTGAACAGACCTTCAACCGTGGTCATCTGTTTGTAGACTTTTCCGTTTCTGGCTTTGAGTTTGTAAGCTTCCGGCACCCAGTCAAAATCCGGTCCGGACACCCACAGACCGCAACAGCCGGAGTGGGATCCCAGAAGGTACGGTTCGGTCGGCATAACTTCGGAGTTTTTCTTCTCCGGTTCGCAGTCCTGAGCGCACCACAGGTTGGCCTGGCCGCAGGTCATATCCAGGAAGTCTTCCCACGCTTCAGACTCAAGATGCTTGAGCTCTTTTTTGTCCATTGTTTTGCCCAGCTCGGCCAGCGCAGTAACGGTATCCATGATAATGGGACCGCGACCTTCTTTCATTTCAAACAGCATCAAGTGGTTCCGCAGGCAGGTGGGGGTAATGGCCGCAGTGCCGTACGGTGCATAGCGCTCCAACTCTTTCTTGGCCACATCACCGGCAGCGTAGTTTTCACCCAGGCCGTTGATCACTTTGGCCTTGAACAGCAGGAACCAAGCGCCAACCGGACCGTAGCCGTCTTTGAAGCGGGACGGGGTGAACCGGTTTTCCATCATGGTGAGTTCTGCACCGACCTTCATGGCCATGGTGTAGGTGGAGCCGGCGTTCCATACGGGATACCAGGCACGGCCTTTTCCTTCACCCACAGAGCGGGGCTGATAGATATTCACAGCGCCGCCGCAGGCGATCATCATGGTTTTACATTTGATGATGTAAACTCTGTTTTCGCGAACAGAAAAGCCCACTGCGCCGGCAATTTGATTCTTCACATTGGCGTCCAGCAGCAGTTCAACGATGAAGCAGCGTTCGATGATGTTGTCTTCACCAAGGGCCAGTTTGGCGGTTTCGGCAACGATCCGTTTGTAGGATTCGCCGTTGATCATGATCTGCCATTTACCTGTACGGACGGGCTTTGCACCGGATTTCAGGGTGCCCATTTTCTGGCCTCTTTTACCGTCCAGGTTCTTCCCGTCTTCGCTCAGCTTCCAGATGGGAAGTCCCCATTCTTCAAACAGATGAACAGAGTCATCCACGTGGCAGCCCAGATCAAAAATCAGGTCTTCACGCACAATGCCCATCAGGTCGTTACGGACCATGCGGACATAATCTTCGGGGGTGTTGTCGCCAACATAGGTATTGATGGCGGACAGGCCCTGGGCAACAGCGCCGGAACGCTCCAGTGCGGCCTTGTCGCAAAGCAGAACGGTCTGGCCGTCTTTCAGCCATTTTTTGATTTCAAATGCGGTTCCGCAGGCAGCCATACCACCGCCGACGATGAGAATATCGACTTCTTTTTCAACAACTTCCGGATCCCGGACGGCCTTGAGTTCACCCAGAGGTTTATTCGGTAATGCCATATTTCATCCTCCTATAAAAAGTTGGAATGCTTTTGAGAGTTGTGCGTCAACGTCAAAAACCGACAATTACTGATTCGGGACCGGCAGGACACGACCCTCGGCCTCTTCGGTGGACAGAAGCGGGCTTTCCAGGTCTTTACCCTTAAGATCCTTGTAGGCATTGGCCTGACCTTCGGGGGTGGTTCGGATGGGGAACTTGAAGCGTTTGACAAGACCGTTGCGGAACTTACAGGTCCACATGATGTCTTCCGTACCCATCATGGGCATAATGGAGCTTCCCAGCGGTACGAAATCGGCATAACCGCGAACTTCAATGGCCTGGGTGGGGCAAATCTTCACGCAGGAAAAGCATTCCCAGCACTGATCCGGTTCCTGGTTGTACGCCTTCATGGCATTGGGATCCAGGACCATCAGATCATTGGGACAAATGTACATGCAAGCGGTTTTGTCGCCACCCTTGCAGCCATCACATTTTTCCTGAATTACAAAGCTTGGCATTTAATATACCTCCTGAAAAGGTTGGTTAAAAAAAATTCACACTGCCCATTTTGACATTAAGACAAAAAATCCGACAGACACCTCCCTTCACCTTGCTGTCCTCAATAATGTTGATCAACCCATGTCCGGATAAGTTCGGCCCGGACCATTAAACTTTGTCTTGCTGAATATTTCGGCAGGAGAAGATCCGTTCTCCTGCTCTGAGAGTCTTTATATGAATCGCCCCTGTTGCCAGCGGGAACGCACATCGATTAATTATTGTATAAATTCAAGCAGAATACACTATATTAGGTTGAAAATCAGTACCACCCGCCATGTTCATTGTCAAGGATTTTCATGTGAGTAAACCTCCGGGGAAACCAGAAGTTCGCCCGCTTGGGTATTGACTTGGTCAGCCATCATGTTACGAGATTTTTCAAGGATTTCTTGTCTCTCTAACCCTACAGGTGCCCATGATGCCCGATCCTTTTTCACCGCTGGACAAGCACAGCCGGTTTCGGTTCCGCTGCTCGCCCGAGAACGCCTGTTTCAACGCCTGCTGCCGGGATTTGCAACAGGTTCTGACGCCCCATGACATCCTTTGCCTCAGAACGTTTCTCGGCATCTCTTCAACCCAATTTCTGGATCAATACACCGAGATGAGCAGCGGGCCGGGAACTGGACTGCCGGTCGTCTCCCTGCGGTTTGGTGATTCGGCACACCTGATCTGCCCGTTTGTAACCCCTGCCGGGTGCCGGGTGTATCCGGCCCGGCCCGCCTCCTGCCGCACCTATCCCCTGGCCCGGGGAGTTTCCCGGAATCGGGAAACCGGCGCACTGACCGAACACTGGGCCCTGATCCGGGAAACCCACTGCCTGGGGTTTGAAAGCAGCACGGCGCACACAACAGAACACACCATTGACACATGGATTGCTGACCAGGACATGGGGCTTCACAACGAGATAAATGACCTGCTGCTGGAACTGATCAGCGATAAAAACCGTCTGCATCCAGAACCGCTGACACCTGCCGAAAGCCAAAAGGTCTATACGGCCCTGTACGACCTGGACACCTTCCGGGAACTATTTTTTTCCGCGCCGTCTGTGGGGCGGTTTGCCTCACCCATGGCGGCGGATCTGGCGCGGCAGGATGACCGGGCGCTTCTGAAAATTGCCATGGCATGGGTCCGGCAGGTGATTTTTGACCGCCGGCATTGACGCGGGTTAAACAGGCTGATTATACTCGGCATGACCCTAGGCTCCAGCATTATCTGATCCTCCAAAACGATCTTTTCCTGGCAACCCCCATGAAAGCGAGGCCATACATGACGGACAGCAAAACCCAAGTGGCGGTCATCGGTGCCGGACCGGGCGGCTATGCCGCCGCATTTCTGGCTGCTGACAACGGAATGGCCGTTACCCTCATTGATCCGGCGGAAAATCCCGGCGGCACATGCCTTTACCGGGGATGTATGCCGTCAAAATCCCTTTTGCATGTATCCCGGCTCATCACCGAAGCGGCAGAGGCCCGGGCGTGGGGCATTTCTTTTGGTGTGCCCGACATTGATCTTTCTGCCCTGCGTCAGTGGAAAACCCATGTGACGAACGGGCTCACCCAAGGGCTGGGTCGTCTGATGGCCCAACGGAAAATCACCTACCACCGGGCCTCTGCTGCCTTTGCCGATCCCACTGCCCTGATCCTCACCCCAGATACCGGACAGTCCCGTCGCCTGACCTTTGACCATGCCATCGTGGCCACCGGGTCCAGCCCCGCGGTGCTCCCCCTGTTTCCGGAAGGTGACTTTCGGATCTGGAATTCAACCCAGGCACTGGCCCTGGAAATGATTCCGGAGACGCTTCTGGTGGTGGGCGGCGGTTATATCGGCCTGGAGCTGGGAAGTGTGTATGCGGCCCTGGGAACTCAGGTGACGGTGGTGGAGGCCCTTCCCCATTTGCTGGCTGGTGCTGACCGGGATCTGGTGCGGTTTCTGCAAAAGGGGCTGACAGACCGATTTGAAGCCATCCTTCTGGATACCACGGTGACATCCATTAAGCTTCAGGAAGACGGGGTCACGGCAGAATTTTCCGGTGCCGGCGCGGAAACCATCGCAAACAAGTCTTTTCAGCGGGTACTCGTGGCAGTGGGGCGCCGTCCCCATACCGCAGGTCTGGCCCTTGAAAACGCCGGTGTTACCCTTGATCAAAAAGGCTTTATCCGGGTCAACGACCAGTGCCGGACAACAGCAGATACGATTTTTGCAGTGGGCGATGTGGCCGGAGACCCCATGCTGGCCCATAAAGCTGCCCATGATGCCCGCATTGCGGTGGAAGCCATCTTGGGAAAGGGCGCCACAGGAAAGCGGGCCTTTATACCGGCGGTGGTCTTTACGGATCCGGAGGTGGCCTGGGTTGGCCTCACGGAAACCGAGGCCCGGGAAAAGAAAATTTCCGTTGAAACCGCCCGGTTTCCCTGGGCCGCGTCCGGCCGTGCCGCCACATTGGGCCGCAGTGACGGGCTCACCAAAATGATCATTGATCCGGCCACAAAACACATTCTGGGGGTGGGAATCGTGGGACCCGGCGCCGGCGAGTTGATTGCCGAAGCGGTCCTGGCCATGGAAATGGGCGCCACCCCAACAGATGTGGGGCATTGTGTTCACCCGCACCCCACCTTGTCGGAAACCCTCAAGGAAGTGGCCGATAGTTTTGACGGCATTGCCACCCACTATTACCGCCCAAAACGAAAACCATGAACAAAAAGCACCTGCGCCCCACAGACGGGCTGCCTGCAACACAGCCAAGGGACACACCCTTTTTTCTCTTTAAAAAAAATGGATGGTTTTACCTTGCGGCAGCATTGATTCTGGCCCTTTCCGCCTGTCATTCATCGCCCCGGGAAATTCGGTTTTCCGGAAAAACCATGGGCACGACGTACCACATCACCCTCATCACCGGCCAGGATATCGCAGCTGATGCCCTTCAGCAAAAAATTGATGCGCGGCTTGCGGCCATCAACAAAAGCATGTCCACCTTTGATCCGGACAGCGAACTCAGCCGGTTCAACGCCGCCTTTGCCGGAACCTCCTGTTTTTCACCATCCGCTGATTTTCTCCATGTGCTGCGGGTGGCGACGGAATTGTACCGACTGACCGACGGCGCCTGGGATGGCACCCTGGATCCTTTGATCAATCTGTGGGGATTTGGAAAAGCGGGCGTGGTCCATGAACCGCCGGACGACGCCCGGATCCGGGAAATGCTGGATCGTGTGGGATTTGACCGGATCATTCTGGATGAATCCGGCTGTCTGCGGAAAACCGATCCCCGGATCACGCTGGATCTGGCCTCCATTGCCAAAGGGTATGGGGTGGATGCGATTTCCCGGCTTCTGGGCGATGCGGGGGTTGAGCATTTTATCGTGGAAATCGGCGGAGAAGTGTATGCTCGCGGCGTCCGGTCCGATGGAACCCCCTGGCAGGTGGGCATTAACCGTCCGGATAAAATCGCCGATACCAGCGACATTTACGCAGTGGTGCCCCTGGTGGATCAGGCCATGGCCACCAGCGGAGACTACCGAATCTTTTTCCGGACCGGTGATCAGGCCTATTCCCACATTCTGGATCCCCGAACCGGAAAACCCGTTGCCAACAACGTGGTCAGTGTATCGGTGGTGGCGGCCAACTGTACGGTGGCCGACGGACTGGCCACTGCCCTCATGGTCATGGGGCCGGAAAAAGGCATCGCCCTTGTCAACACACTCCCTGATGTGGCTTGCCTTATCATCACCCGCTCTTCTGACGGCACATTGAAAAATCATTTTTCCGAAGGGTTTGTCATGAAGCTGCCGGCACAGCGCCAATGACCCTGTCTGTCCCGAAACCGTTGAGACCCAAAACCTTGTTGCGTGAACTGTCTCCGTGTGACAGGCCGGATCTCCCGTCCCCGGTTTCCCCCATCCCCTGGAACACACCGGCGTTATGGGAAGAAGCCGGCGCCAGCCTGCGCCACAGCATCGACCATCACCGCTGTGGGCTGGAGCCGGTATTTTTACTGGCAAAAACCATTCACACAGATTTTGCCGCTATTTTCCCCCACCTGGATGATCTGTGCGAAAAAACCTGCCCCGCCTGCACGGATAATTGCTGCCAGCGAGCCCGGATATGGGCAGATTTCAGGGACCTTACCTTTTACCACCTTGCCGGTATTTCCCCGCCGGACCAGCAGACCCTTTCGAAAAATGGCGATCACTGCCGATACCAGTCCCTGTCCGGATGCCGGCTGAACCGTTTTCAAAGGCCCTTTGTCTGCACTTGGTATCTGTGCCCGGATCAGACTGCACTGCTTCACCATCAGCCGGCAGTGCAGGTTTTTCTCAACACAACCATCCGCCGAATTCAGGAAAACCGCCGCCGGATGGAAGACCTTTTTATTCAGGCCCTCACGGCATGAGGTTTTTTTCATCATCTGGAACAATGGCAAAAAAGCACCAATGATTGGGATCGGAATGTCAATATCCGGTTAAAATCCGAGTAAAAAGTCGACCGGAACCGGCAGGCTGAAAAAGAATTTCCCAGGAAGGATAAAGGGCTTGGGGAAACAGCCTGGACGGCATAACTTCGGACTTGTGTGATGAACAGGACTTCAAAAAGACAGCCTGATAAGGGAAAAGGCAAGCTAAGACACTGCTGTCACCTGTCCAAACAATGGGGACCTTCTCTCCCCTTGGCGCATTCCTGCTGAAAAAAAATGACAAAGGCACATATCGTGCCTTTGTCACAGCAAACATTGAAAATTTTAAACAAACCCAAGCTTTACAACAGCGCCCCTACCTTTTCCCGTCCATGTGCAGACTGGAGTGGCTCATGCGCTTGAACACCATTAAATGGTCGGGAGCAGGACCTGTTGGAGAAGGGTCGCCAGCATCTGATCTTGCACGGCGATTGTGGAATCCGCCCACCCCTGGTAATAAGTGTTGTACTGGGCATCATAATTCATAGCGACCTCGACATTCTGCGAACCGTCATTAAAACTGATGTCCAGTCCAGTGCTCTTCACAGTAACAGAAGCTTTTTCCAAAAGACTGTCAAGGGAGTTGGAGCCGCCCAGCAGACCACTGAGATCAAGTTTGTCTCCAGCGGACATGAAAAAATCTTTGATAATATCCCCAGCCCCGTCATTATCTCCGTTACGCCAGGCAAAGACGTCTGCTCCCGCACCGCCGTAAAGAGTGTCACTGCCCTGGCCCCCGTAAAGGGTATCATTCCCAACGCCACCCAACAGGGTATCGTTGCCGGATCCACCGCTTAGCAGATCATTGCCTGCGCCTCCCTGCAGCAGGTCATTGCCGCCACCGCCGCTCAGGGTGTCATTCCCGGCGCCCCCCACAAGCATGTCATTGGAGTCGGTTCCATTGAGAACATCATTGTAACGCCCGCCGTCAATAGCGGTATCGTACCCTCCTTCAGGAATGTTCCCGCCAATGGGGCCATCGGGATTGGTGCACACCCCGGTTCCGTCACCAGAGCCAGCGCCTTTTCCGCCTCCGGAGCCAGGCCCGCTGCCGACAGGACCGTCGGGGTTGATACATACGCCGGTTCCGTCGCCAAGGCCGGGGCCAAATACCGTGACTGCAGCTGCATCGGGAATGGAGACGACAGCTTCAGTCCCGGAATCCGGGCCATTGCCAATGGGGCCATCGGGATTGGTGCACACCCCGGTTCCGTCACCGAGACCAGCGCCTTTTCCGCCGCCAGAGCCAAGTCCGCCGCCGACAGGACCGTCCGGGTTGATGCCTGCGCCGGTTCCATCACCGAGACCCGCACCTTTACCGCCTCCTGAGCCCCTGCCGCCGCCAAAGCCCAGGCCACCGCCGACAAGACCGTCAGGATTGATACCGACGCCGGTTCCGTCGCCAAGGCCGGGGCCAAATGCCGCAGCCACAGCTACATCGGTCATGGCGGCCGCAGCTGCAGCGACAACTTCAGTCGCGGAGCCTGGGCCACTGCCAATGGGACCATCAGGATTGGTACATACGCCAGTTCCGTCACCGAGGCCGGATCCCTTGCCGCCGCCCAGACCGGTGCCGCTGCTTTTACCACCGGAATTTCCTCTTTTTGCCGCGCCCATATGCCCTCCCATCAAGTTAGTGTTGCCTCATGCGCACCGGCTCTGCCCTCTGAAGACAAAAACGTGCTCGGAACGGTGCTGTATTTGTCGTAATTTCAATAATATATTTAGGTCATGATCTGTCTTCATGCTATTGTTGAACCCTCAGTGTTAGTCTTCCGTGTCGTCCTTGTCAAGGGTGAATGCAGCGCGTGTTCATTACCCTTGACCCGTCCGCGGCGGAGGCTGCGCCCTTGCGTAATCAATGCAGACAGGCTGAAATCCCATCTACCCAGGTTCGATAGTAAATCCCCGAAGCTTTTATACCGAGGAGTGTTTTTTGTAAAAACGGCTGATGAAAAAAAGCCCAACCGAGCCTGTTTTTTTCGATCTCAATCAGGCTTGCGGCAAGCTGGGAAGAGATGGTGCAGCGGGGAGAAAATGACATGGCAGAATTTCTTTTGGCTAAAAAATTCTGCCGTTAAATCAAGAGACAAGCGAGGATCAGACTCGAGAAAATGCCGCCTCACAACTTTAATCTGAACTCCAACCCGATTTTAAGGAGGCAGGGGAGACAACCGACAACATCCTTCGCCCTTTTGCTCAGACACTTTCCATGCAGTCCCTGGACAGGTTGTCATCAAACTGGACCGGGTAACACCCGTCAAAGCAGGCCTTGCAGAAGTGGCCTGCCGGGTTTTCAATGCCCGTGGATGCCAGAAGACCTTCCAGACTTAAATAGGAAAGGGAATCCAGCCCCAGATGGCGCTCAAGTTCCGGAATCGTCATCCGGGCGGCAATCAGCTCACCTTTTGTGGAAAAATCAATGCCGTAATGGCAGGGGAACAGGTGGGGCGGGCAGCTTACCCGCAAGTGAATCCGGTTGACCCCCAGTTCCCGAAGGGCCTTGACACGGGTTTTGGCGGTGGTGCCCCGGATAATGGAATCCTCAATAATAATGATGTCTTTCCCTTTAAGCAATTCCTTGATGGGATTGAGTTTTACCCGAACGCTGAAATCCCGCATGCTCTGGGTGGGCTGAATAAAGGTGCGGCCCACATAGTGGTTGCGGACCATGCCGATTTCAAAGGGAATTTTTGCAGCTTCCGAATACCCCAGCGCCGCGTACATGCCTGAATCCGGAAACGGCATGACCAGATCCGCGTCCACCGGTGCTTCCTCGGCCAGCCGCCGACCGTGGGATTTTCGGGTAAGATACACATTGTGGCCGAAAAACGTGCTGTCCGGACGGGCAAAATAAATGAATTCAAAAATACAGAAGGCACGTTTTTTCGGTGTGTGGGTCCGGATGCTTTTAACGCCGTCTTTACTGATAATGACGATTTCCCCCGGCTCCAGTTCCCGCACAAATTCGGCCTGAACCAGATCCAGGGCACAGGTTTCGGATGCCAGAAACCAGGAATTTCCCAATTTTCCCAAACATAAGGGACGAAATCCATGGGGGTCTTTGATGCCGATGAGCTCGCCCCGGCTGGTCAGCATCACCATGGAAAAGGCACCTTTCATCCGGGCCACAGACGCTTTCAGGGCATCTTCAAACCCCAGATTGAGGTTTTTCACAAACAAGTGAAGAAACACCTCGCTGTCCATGGTGGTCTGGAAAATGGAGCCGCTATCTTCCAGCTCGGCTTTAATGGTGTGGGCATTGACCAGATTGCCGTTATGGGCCACCGCATAGGCCCGGTTCCGGTGACGCACCACAAGGGGCTGGGAATTGGCCACCACCGAACGGCCGGTGGTGGAATACCTTACATGCCCGATGGCATTGGGTCCGTTCAGACGCTGCAGGGTGTCCATGTCAAACACATCGGAAACCAGGCCCATGCTTTTGTATTCATCGATGGCCCCGTTATTTTCCACCGCAATACCGGCACTTTCCTGTCCCCGGTGCTGAAGGGCGTAAAGGCCGAAGTAACAGAGTTTGGCCGCATCCGGATGATTGAAAGCGCCGAAAAGTCCGCAGGCCTCCCTGGGTTTGTCATCTCCAAAAAAATCCAGGGCTGTGTGTTCCAATGGGTTCATGGAAGATTTTCCTTGTAAAAGGGCGTCCGGTCAGGTGGTTTTTGCCTGACCCTGATAATTCTGAATGGGGTTGACGGAAAAGTCACTTTCTTTCAACGCTGCCACCCCCTGACAGATGGCCAGGGCGCCGGCGGCCGTAGTGGCGTAGGGCACCTTGAATTTGAGCGCGGTGCGGCGGATGGCGTACCCGTCCTGACGGGGCGCGTTTCCGGTACCGGTATTGATGATCAGTTGAATTTTACCGTTTTTGATGGCGTCCACCACATGGGGCCGCCCCTGGGAAACCTTGTTGATCTCTTCCGCCGGAACACCGCTGGCCGAAAGGAAGTTCCAGGTTCCCCGGGTGGCCAGAATGGAAAATCCCATATCGGCGAATTTCCGGGCAACCAACAGAATCGCGGGTTTGTCTTCATCTCCCACGCTGATGAACACGGTTCCGGAAAGACACAGGTACTGGCCCGCACCGAGCTGGGCCTTGGCATAGGCCCGCCCAAAATCCGTATCCACGCCCATCACCTCGCCCGTGGATTTCATTTCCGGTCCCAAAAGCGTATCCACCGCCGGAAACCGGTCAAAGGGCAGTACTGCTTCTTTGACGGAAATGTGCGTGGGAATGACTTCTTTGGTAAATCCCAGTTCCGGAAGGGTTTTTCCCAGCATGATGTGGGTGGCCAGTTTGGCCAGCGGAATGCCCGTGGCCTTGCTGACAAAGGGAACCGTCCGGGAGGCGCGGGGATTGACTTCAATAATATAAAGCTGGCCATCTTTGATGGCGTACTGGACATTCATCAGCCCCACCACCCCCAGTTCAGCGGCCATGGCTTTGGTGGCCGTCGTGATCTGGCCAATCATGTCGGGAGAAATACTGTAGGGCGGCAGCACGCAGGCGGAATCGCCGCTGTGAACGCCGGCTGCTTCAATATGCTGCATGATGCCGCCGATGACGGTCAGCGTGCCGTCGCTGATGGCATCCACATCCACTTCAATGGCAGCCTCAAGGAATTTATCGATGAGCACCGGATGGCCGGGTGAGGCCAGAATGGCCAGCCGGGTGAAGGCTTCCATGTCTTTGGGATCGTAAACAATTTTCATGGCCCGGCCGCCAAGGACAAAAGAGGGACGGACAATCACCGGATACCCGATTTCATCGGCAATGGAAAGCGCCCCGGAAATGGTCACTGCCGTGCCGTTGGCCGGTTGTTTGAGGCCCAGTTTTTTCAGCATGGCCTGGAAGAGTTCCCGGTCTTCGGCCCGGTCAATGCTTTCCGGCGGTGTCCCCAGAATGGGCACGCCTGCTTCAAACAGCGGCGTGGACAGATTCAGCGGCGTTTGTCCGCCAAACTGCACAATCACGCCATCGGGTTTTTCCGTTTCAATGATGTGCAGCACATCTTCCCGGGTCAGGGGCTCAAAGTAGAGTTTATCCGAGGTATCGTAATCCGTGCTCACGGTTTCCGGATTACTGTTCACCATGATGCTTTCCACACCCGCTTCCCGAAGGGCAAAAGACGCATGGACGCAGCAATAGTCAAATTCAATGCCCTGGCCGATGCGGTTGGGCCCGCCGCCCAGAATCATCACCTTTTTCCGGTCTGATATCCGGGCTTCGGTTTCGGTTTCATAGGTGGAATAATAATAGGGCGTTGCAGCGCGAAACTCGGCAGCACAGGTATCCACCAGCTTGTACACCGGCCGGATGCCCATGGCTTTTCGCGCTTTTTCCACATCTTTTTCCGTGGTGCCGAAAAGATGCGCCAACTGCACATCGGAAAATCCGTATGCTTTGGCCTGGCGCATCAGGCCTGGCGAAATGGCGGAAAGGGCGTCATCCGGTGAAGATGCGCTTTTTGCCGTTGCGGAAAGTTTTTGCTCCATCTCGAAAATCTGCTGCAATTGATGGAGAAACCAGGGGTCAATGCGGGTGAAGCGGTGGATGGTGTCAAGGGACATGCCGGTGGAAAGGGCGTGGTGCAGGTAGAAAACTCGCCGGGAATTGGGGATGGCCAGTTTTTGCTCGATTTCATCCAGGGTCGGCGGCGCGCCGTCCGCCTCCAGGCGGCCTTTTCCGTCCGCCCCGAATCCGTATCGGCCGATTTCAAGGGACCGCAGTCCTTTTTGAAAGGCTTCCTTGAAGGTCCGGCCAATGGCCATGGTTTCACCCACCGATTTCATGGCCGTAGTGAGCACATCCGGTGTTTCGGGGAATTTTTCAAAGGTCCAGCGGGGGATTTTCACCACGCAGTAATCAATGGTGGGTTCAAAGGCGGCAAAGGTCTCGCCGGTAATGTCATTGGGAATCTCATCCAAGGTATAGCCCACGGCCAGTTTGGCGGCAATTTTGGCAATGGGAAACCCTGTGGCCTTGGATGCCAGAGCACTGCTCCGGGACACCCGGGGATTCATCTCGATCACCACCATTTCACCGTTTTCCGGATTCACGGCAAACTGCACATTGGAGCCGCCCGTATCCACCCCGATTTCCCGGATAATGGCAATGGAGGCGTCCCGCATCACCTGGTATTCCCGGTCCGTCAGGGTCTGGGCCGGGGCCACGGTAATGGAATCGCCCGTATGCACCCCCATGGGATCCACATTTTCAATGGAACAGATGATGACCACGTTGTCCGCATGGTCCCGCATCACTTCCAGTTCGTATTCTTTCCATCCCAGAACCGACTGCTCCACCATCACCTGGTGGGTGAGGCTGGCATCCAGACCGGCTTTGACAATATTTTCCAGGTCTTCCGGATTGTAGGCCACGCCGCCGCCGGTTCCGCCCAAGGTAAAACTGGGCCGGATAATGAGCGGAAAACCGATGGCCGCGGCAATTTCGCGGGCCTCTTCCATGGACGTGGCAATGCCGCTGTCGGGAATTTTGAGACCGATCCGCCGCATGGCATCCCGAAACCGGTCCCGGGACTCGGCTTTTTCAATGGCTTCCAAAGACGCGCCGATCATCTCCACGCCAAATTTTTCCAGCACGCCGAGCCGGGCCACCTCAACCGCGGTATTGAGGCCCGTCTGACCGCCCAACGTGGGGAGCAGCGCGTCCGGCCGCTCTTTTTCAATGATTTTGGCGACCGCTTCGGGTGTTACCGGCTCAATATAGGTTCGGTCCGCAGTGTCCGGGTCCGTCATGATGGTGGCTGGATTGGAGTTGACCAGAACCACTTCAAAACCGTCGGCTTTGAGGGCTTTGCAGGCCTGGGTGCCGGAGTAGTCAAATTCGCAGGCCTGTCCGATGACAATGGGGCCTGCGCCGATAATCATAATTTTATGGATGTCCGTGCGTTTGGGCATAGTGATCGTCAGGGGGGATGCGGCGCGCATCTTTGGGATGCGTGCAGGGGTTTTTGGCTATGGGTGATCGACAACATATCCTGCCAGAACTTTCCTCCCAATCCAGCTTTTCAGGGGTGGAAAGGGTCAACCCCTTTTTTCCGTCTCCACCCTTTGGGGGAGAGGGCCGGGGTGAGGGGGGCTTTTACAATCAAACATCCCATCAGGCGGTTTTCATCATATCGTGGAACTGATCAAATAAATAGGCCGCGTCATGCGGCCCAGGTGATGCTTCCGGATGGTACTGGACGGCAAAGGCCGGTAACCGGCGATGGGCAATGCCGGCCACGGTGCCATCGTTCAGGTTGATGTGGGTGACCTCCACGGCATTTTTGTCCAGGCTGTCCATGTCCACGGCAAATCCGTGATTCTGGGAGGTGATTTCCACACGGCCGGTTTTGAGGTTTTTCACCGGCTGATTGGCGCCCCGATGGCCGAATTTGAGTTTGTACGTGCGTGCCCCCAAGGCCAGACCCAGGATCTGGTGTCCCAGACAAATGCCGAAAATCGGCAGTCGGCCCAGAAGCTCCCGGACGGTTTCCACTGCATAGGCCACTGGCCCCGGATCGCCCGGACCATTGGACAGAAAAAGGCCGTTTGGCGCCATGGCCATCAGGGTGGCGGCATCGGTTGTGGCCGGCATGACGAGCACCTCGAATCCCGCCCGCGCCAGCCGCCGGGCAATGGTGTATTTAAGGCCGAAATCAAGGGCCACCACCGACGGCCGGTGTTCCCGGTGACGCCAGATGCCGATATCCAGTTTTGTGTCTTCCGGAACAGGAACTGGTTTCCCATCTGCCCAGCGATACGGTCGGGATGTGGTCATCCGGCTTGCCAGATCCCGGCCTTCCATGCGGGGAAGCTGGCGCGCCCGCTGTTTCAGGGAGTGAGGATCCAGATCCTGGGTGGACACCATGGCCCGCAGGGTGCCGCCATTTCGGATATGGCGGGTCAGTGCCCGGGTATCCAGGCCTTCAACCCCCAGAACACCCCGATCTCTGAGGTAATCGGAAAGGGTTCCGGTGGACCTGAAATTGCTGGGAAAAGGTTGGTATTCTTTAAGGAGAAGAGCCGCGGCGTGGATTTTTTCGGATTCCACATCTTGGGGGTTGACCCCGCAAGCGCCCACCAGGGGATAGGTCAGGGCCACCATCTGGTGACTATAAGAAGGATCAGTGAGGATTTCCTGATATCCGGTCATGCTGGTGTTGAAGACCACTTCCCCACCTGCTTCCCCCGGCCCGGTAAAAGAACGACAGTCAAAGGTGCGGCCGTCTTCCAGTGTTAATTTTGCATCCATGGCAAACCTGCCTGTCTTGTTGCGCCGGCAATGGCCGTTGGGTGAAAACATGCTGGGCTCCTTTACCACATCTGCCGGTCAAATCAACCCCAAGAGGAACCTGCACCAGATTTTCCAGAAGATGCCCAGTCTGCCGAAACGGGGAACAAAATGATGCCTGCAATGGGGATTGTCAAATTGTAAAATTTGACGGTTGGGTCATATTTTCTTTTGAATTGTGTGCAGACGTCCCTGTCCTTTGGAAAGCACCTTTAATGTTACCTGCGGTTCCGGCTCATTGCGCCTGCCTGCAGGAAAACACAAAGAAAACACATGCCGCGATTACACCTCCCTGTGTTCCAGAAGCTCTTTCAAAAGCGTCTGTCGGGAGCTCACATCCTGATTTCCCACGGCCATGGCCATGGCCTGGCGGGACCCCACCAGCACGGCAAGTTTTTTGGCCCGGGTGAGGGCCGTATAAAGAAGGTTCCGGAACAGCATTTTAAAATGCTGGGGCAAAACAGGAATGATCACCGCGTCAAACTCGCTGCCCTGGGATTTGTGGATGGTGATGGCATAAGCCAGATCCAGTTGAACCAGATCGTCCCGCTGATAGGTCACCTGGCGGTGGTCCGGAAAAAACGCCACTGTGCAGCCAAACGCTTCGTTATCAATATGGACCACCTGGCCGATGTCGCCGTTGAACACCTCCAGGTCATAGTTGTTCCGGCGGTGGATCACCCGATCACCCACGCGAAAAATCCGCTCGCCCACTTTGAGTTCAGCTTTTCCCGGCACAGAAGGATTGGCCGATTCCTGAATCAGAAGGTTGAGGTTCAGGGTTCCCAGACTTCCCCGGGTCATGGGCGACAACACCTGAATCTCACAGGAATTTCCGTAATATTTAGGGATCCATGTGAGATAGAGTTTTTGCACAATGTCTGTTGCCGCAAATCCGTAATGTAAGGAAGACCAGGGGTGGATCCGTTTGACCACGGCCACCAGCTCCTGCACCCGGTCTTCGGCCTCAAGCACCCGGTCAATATCCACGTGGGCGAATTTTTTGGGAATCACCAGTTCTGTCCCATAGGGGGAGATTTCTTCTCCCACGCGAAATTCATAGGGATTTTCGTGGGTTTCGGGAAGGTTGGCATCATGGGCCGAACTATCGGCCAAGGTGCGGGGATCAAAGAATCGTTTCACCCGTGACACAAATCCCAGTTGTTCCCGGGTGGCCTCATCTGAATCCATGAAAAAACAATCTGCCCCATGGGTCCAGATTTCCGGTTTTTTAAAGGGCGATTCCATATAGGGAAGCTCCCCTTGGTTGATCTGGTGGGCGTAGCGGATGATCAGGGACTGGGCTGCCTGCCGAAAAATTTGGGTGAGACGGAAACAGGTTACCTTTTCTGCGGCAATGATGTCGTGCAAGACGTTTCCCGCGCCGACCGAGGGAAGCTGGTCCGCGTCGCCGATCAACAGCACCTGGCAATGGGTGGGAATTGCCTTGAAGAGTGCCGCTGTAAGGGAAATATCCAGCATAGAACACTCGTCCACAATCAAAAAATCCGCATCTAACTGGTTTTTTTCATTTTTTTTGAACCCGCTGCCCTGCCAGACCAGAAGGCGATGAAGGGTCCGGGACGCTTTGCCGATCACCTCGGTCATGCGCTGGGCTGCTCTTCCCGTGGGTGCGGCCAGAAGCACTTTTCTGGACATGGCCCCCAGAAGCTGGACCAGAACCCGGGTGGTGGTGGTCTTTCCCACGCCCGGCCCGCCGGTCAGAACAGAAAATTCCCGGCCCGCAATCCCGCGAACAGCCAAGGCCTGTTCATCACTGAGGTCAATGTTCCGGGACCGGCAATGGGCGCGTATCCATTGCTCCACCCGGTCCATATCCAGGGGAACGGTGCCGGTTCGGGCAGAAATGGCCTGGGCCACGGTCTTTTCGTCAAAATAAAGGGTCCGGGAATAAAAACAGCGGGACAAGCCCTCTACGGTGTTCCGGATCCGGACCATGAGCTGACCGCTGGTTTCCATGGCCCCAAGAAGATCCGGCACTCTTTCGCCCACATCCATTTCCAGAAGTGTGCCCACCTGGGCCTGAATCTGATCTTCCGTGAGATAACAGTGGCCGAACTCCCGGCTTGCGGCCAGGACATGGCGGATACCGGCCATGATCCGCTGGGGACTGTCTGTTTCAACGCCCAGGGAAAGGGCGATCCGGTCTGCGGAAAAAAAGCCGATGCCGTAAAAATCCCGTGCCAGGGCGTAAGGGTCAGTTGTAACCCGGGAAATGGCATCATCTCCATATTCTTTGTAAATCCGTACGGCAAACAGCGTGCTGATCCCATGGGACTGCAAAAACATCATCACATCCCGGATGGCCCGGTGTTCGACCCAGGCCGACTGGATCATGGCGAGTTTTTTTCTGGCAATGCCGGGAACTTCTGTGAGCCTGTGAATCTCTGATTCAAATACCGAAAGGGTCTGGTCCCCAAAATGCCGGACAATTTTTCCGGCGGTTTTCGGCCCCACGCCCTTGATCAGTCCGGAACCCAGGTATTTTTCAAGGGCCGCGCCCGTGGCCGGCCGAAGTTCGACAGCCCGGACCGCTTTGAACTGGCGTCCATATCTGGGGTTCATGGTCCAAGCGCCGAAAAACTCCATGGTCGCACCGGCAAACACGCGCGTTTGGTGAACAACGACGGTTTCCTGCAGGTTGGATGCACCCGCAGGCGATACACGAAGCACAGACCAGCCGTTGTCCGCATTGTGATAGGTCACCCGGTCCACCACGCCCCTGAGTCGCTCCATGGCCGCATCTTTTTCCGGAAACAGGCTCAGTGCCATGGGTTTGCTCCGCAGTCCGGGAGTGGGGTTATTTCAAAAGCCCCCATCATCTGTACAATCCCCTTGCAAGTTGATCTTCGGGTAATATAGGGTAGAGTGTCGCTTACGGGTCGATCACCATGACCCACGTGTCAAGGCTATGTTTTTACCATGACCGCCGGATTCTTTCCATGGACAACGGATACGATTTGCATCCCACAGGCCTGACCGCCCCATGCCCGTCACCGCCTCAAAACGGATTGTCAGCTGATCTCAAAACCCGTCTGATGCTGGCCATGCTGGCGCCGGCGGCGGGTGAGTCCATTCTGGACATAGGGTGTGGAACCGGCGCATCCTGTGGACTTTTGGTGGAACGGGGCCTTGACGTCACCGGAATTTATGAAACATCCGAGCGTCCTGCTGATATGGCAGGAAACCGAATTTCCCTGCAAGCCGAAAAGATTGACGACCTGCCCTTTGGCGATAATGATTTCAATTATGCCTGTCTGATGGATTGCCTGTCTTTTGCCGAAAATCCCCAAGACGTGCTGAAAGAGGCCTTCAGAGTCGCCAAAGACAAGGTGTTTATCGGATTTTTAAACCGATATGCCGTTTCCGGTATCCGCCGCTGCGTCAGGGGCATGTTTGTGGTCGGGGTGGATTCACGGCCCACGGTGTTCAGCATCTGGGAAATCAAACGGATGATCCGGGAACTTCTGGGCCCGGTTCCCGTCCACTGGCGGACCGTGGGACACAACCCGGCCTTGCAGATGAATGCGATCCCTGAAGCAGGCCCCAAAACCCGGTGGCGGACACAATGGAGAACTGGTTTTTTTCAGCATTTTCCCTTTGGTCCGTTTGTGGGCATGGTGGTGACGCTGGTGCCCCGATTCCGAACCCGTCCGCTGGTACTTGGTCAGGAGGCCCGAACCCTCCGTCAGACCGCTGATTATGCCGGGATGGCCCCTTGATCCACCATGACCCGGCATTCTGGACCCAGCCCTTTTTGACCGGGAGAAAAAAAAATGCGCGCCCGATTTTATGATACCCTTGAAAACCAATCAGTTCGCTGCCGGCTCTGCGCTCACACCTGCCTGATTCGGAATGGCGAAAGGGGGCGGTGCGGTGTCCGGGAAAATCATGCCGGTGTACTGAAAACCCGGGTGTACGGGCGGCTTGTTGCCACCCACATCGATCCGGTGGAAAAAAAACCGATTTTTCATCTTATGCCCGGTAGCCGGTCCTTTTCCCTGGCCACGGTGGGCTGCAATTTCAGGTGCTGTTTTTGCCAGAATGCAGATATTGCCCAGATGCCGGTGGATCGTCTGGGAATGATCCCTGGAACCCCAACCACGCCCGAGCATGTGGTGGCTGTTGCAAGGGACAACTACTGCGCCAGCATCAGCTATACCTATACAGAGCCCACTGTTTTTTTTGAATTTGCCTATGATACAGCAAAACTGGCCCACCAGGCGGGCCTTAAAAATATTTTTGTCACCAACGGGTATATGTCCGGCGATGCCCTGGGCGCCATCCATCCTTTTCTGGATGCGGCCAATGTGGACCTCAAGGCCTTTGATACGGATTTCTACAAAACCCGGTGCGGCGCACGCCTGACGCCGGTACTGGAGACCCTGCGCCGGATGAAAGCCCTTGACATCTGGGTCGAAGTCACCACCCTGATCATTCCCGGCCTTAACGATGATCCGCAAAAACTTTCCGGGCTGGCCGGATTCATCGCAAATGAACTGGGACCGGAAACGCCCTGGCATGTCAGCCGGTTTCATCCTGCCTACCACTTGACGGACCGGCCCGCCACACCCACCGCCACCTTGCTGCAGGCAAGGGAAATCGGTCTCACGGCCGGTCTTAAATATGTGTATACTGGAAACATACCCGGCCAGGGCGGAGAAAACACCCATTGCCCGGAATGCGGAAAACCCGTTATTGTGCGGGAGGGGTTCCGGATTTTGTCATGCCAGATCACAGACGGCCGGTGCCGGGCGTGTAAAACGCCCATTCACGGCATCGGGATGGAGTGGGCGGCCTGTTCGGGTTAACGTGTTCGAAAGTTTCGGGCTTTGCCGTTATCTGCGTTGCCACCTGAAAAGCCGGGAAGCCCGCCCGCAGCTCACCTTGCCGAAAAAACACGATTGCTCAGGAGATACAGCCATGATGCACAAATTTTTAATGGGGTTCATTATTGCCGCAGGATGCCTGCTCATGATTTCCTGCGGTACGAAAAAACCAGTATTTTATCCCAATACCCATCTCCAGCAGGTGGGACAAAGCCAGTCCCGGGCAGACATGCATCAGTGCATGGAATCGGCCCGGCAATACGGCATCAGTGAAGGCACGGGCAAAGAGGTGGCAACCCGGGCTGCCAAGGGAGCGGTTTTGGCCGGCGCCACCGGCGCGGTTGCCTCGGCGATTATGGGCAGAAGTGTGCTCCGGACCGCCGGGGCTGCGGCAGCCGGCGGGGCAACAGCCGGCGCCATCAGCGGTGTCTTTGACGCCGATGATCCGGATGCTGTGTTCAAACGCTATGTGGAACGCTGTCTGCGGGAAAAAGGATACGAAGTGATCGGGTGGCAATAGCACATTTTCGCCAATAATAAGAAATTCTATCTGATTTTAGACCTCCTCACCCTGCCCTCTTCCCCCAAAAACAGCTTGGGGGAAGGAGAAAAACACCAGGGCGGCCCCACGTTTCTGCCCAAAAAAGTGTGTGGATACGGCAGGCCGCAGCAGAACGGATCACTTGTTTTGTTTCCGGAAAATCCGGACCCCCGCCCAGACCACGATCAGACCTGCGGCCAGAGCCACTGGAAACCAGAAAAAGGTTTCGGTAAACACCATGTTTTCAATGCTTTGCGTGTCAATTCCGTGGACTTTTACCTGGCTTTTCTTTACCTCCAGAAGCCCTGCATAAAAAATACCCAGCATGCCGTAGGAGATGTTGCAGGCCAGCCCTTTAAAGCTGAGGACCGTGGCCCGCTGGAATGACGATGTTTTCTGGTTTACAAAATAGCTCACATAAAACCCGGTCATGGTCATGGCGGAAAAGGCGATGAGCGCCGGCACAAGACCGATATAAGGCCAGAAAAACGCCATCCCGCAAAGCCCGGAAAGGGCGGTGACAACGGTTGATCCCAGGCAAAAGGCCGGAGACCGGTTTTCGGCCATCCACAGGCACAGTCGGGGGATAAAAATGCCGGCCACGGACATGGCCGATCCCATGAGCCCGAAACTGGATTCCGGAAGCTGAATCATCCGGTAATACTGGCTGGCCAGGGTAACGGTCATCCGGAGAATGCCGTCAAACAGCATCCCATACAGAATCACCACCAGCACAAAGGGTGTTTTCAGAATCCACCTCCCTGTGGCCAGGGTCAGGCGAACCGCGGCACCCATGGTATGACGGGTCGAAAAGGTCTGGGGTGAGGCTTGGTGAGATTCTGTATGTTCAGATTCATGGGCTCCTGGCGGCCTGATTTCGTCCAGTCCCAGTACCGCCATCACACACAGCACCGCCAGTACCAGGGTGAGATAAATGGGAAGGCGCAGGGTCTGTTCCGGTGTAATGCCCGCTTCCCATCCCGCCAGAGCCGCCACCCGGGACATGAGATCCGCATCATACACCGCAGCGCCCACCATCATGGTCAGGATAAACATGATGGATTGAAGGCGCATGGTACGGTCCAGAACCCGGCCCCACTGATCGGCCATGCCCTGTTCCTGCAGGGCATCGTAAGCAATGGCCTCATCCACGCCGCTGGCCGCAGCTTCAGCCAGTCCGCTGAGAATCCGGTTGACCACAAAAAAGCCGAACAGCAATGACAGATGATCCCGTGGCGCCAGGCAGAGGATCAGCATTTCCACCACCATGGAAAACGCGGCAAAAACCAAAAGACGTTTTCGGCCCACCACATCGGCCAGCACACCGGACGGCACTTCGGCCAGCACAATGGTGGCAGCCCAGACTGCGTTGAGAATGGCAAACTGGGCCACGCTGATGCCGAAATCCAGAAACAGCACGGTAAATACCGGATAATAAAACCGGCAGTTGAAAAATACCCGGAAAGCAATAAACCGGCTGACGTTGTTGACCCCAAAAGGGGATGGTGATGGCGGGTGTGAGACGTGAGGTACGGAGCGTGTTGTCATCTCCCTGTACTCCCGGGGGCAGGTGTGTGGTGTTGATATCGATTTTTATGCATATCCCATATCGGGATCAGGCCATTTATGGCTGATTTAAAGGAAAATGTGAATCCCATACAGACATTCTCCCAAAAATGATGCGCTCTTACCCCACCGCGGCTTTACTCAAAACCTGCTCCAGGTTTCAGATTTTTATAGGGAAAACGATAAGATAAGGTTTGAAATGCAGCAGGCAGCAGTGTAGAGATGAATATCTTGTGTGCGGTTCCGACTCTTTTACCCCATCGGAGAAATTTGCCGTGTCTGATTCCATTGATAAAAACCATCTTGAGCGGCTCCATGAACTGGACGCATACCGGCAGAAGGTGCTTTTGCTGCCCACGGAAAAAATCGTCGACGCCATTCTGGACCATCCCCAATCCGTGGCCCTGGTGCATTCTTTTTCCGAGATCGATCTTCATCTGCTGATTCGTGACATCGGACTGGACGATGCCCTGCCCCTTATTCAACTGGCCTCAAGCCGCCAGTGGGAATATTTTCTGGATGCTGAAATCTGGAACCGGGACGAGCTGGATTACCCTGCGGCAACCCGCTGGCTGGGGCTTTTGCTGGAGGCAGACCCCAACCGGCTGGTCAACTGGTGTTTTGATGACCAACTGGAATTTGTGGAACTGTATTTGTTCCGGAATATTGAACTGCGCATCCGGGAGTTTGACCAGGCGCCCTCGGAACTGGGAGAGGGGTTTGTGACGGATGACGACACCTTTTATATCCGGTTTGTAACCGATCCCATCCATATGCCCCTTGATGAGACGCGAAAATCCCAGCGGGACGCCATGCTGGCCGAGCTGCTGCACCGGATTTCCGCTGCCGACCATGTCCGGTATCAGGGTCTGTTGATGGAAGCCAGCGCTGTGATTCCCGCTGAAATGGAAGAAGAACTGTTTCGGCTGCGTAATGTCCGGTTGGCAGAAAAAGGGCTGCTGCCGTTTCATGAGGCCATTTCCGTGTTTAAGCCCCTTATGCCGGAGGATCTCAAAAACCGGAGCAAAAAACGCTTTTATCCGCCCGGGTCCGATATCTCCTTGCTTCCGGTGCCGCGCCTTGCTGCTTCTTTTCTGGAAACCGATACCTGTTTTGTCCGGGCGCTCAAGCGCATTGACGATCCCCGCATTCTGGGGCAGTTGCAGACAGAGGTGGCGGGTTTGTGCAACCAGGTGATTGTGGCCACTCAACAGACCATCCATGAGCGCCGGCAGCTGGCCGAGGTGGTGGAGACGGTGAGCCATTATCTCAGCATCGGCATCGAGCGGATGCTTGCCGATACGCATCCGATTGACGATGCTGAGGCCGCCGCCCTTTTGTGTGATTGTTTTTTGGCTGATCTGTTCAGTGTTGGCTACGCGGGTGCCCTTGACCTGCGCCGGCGGGCGATTCAGTGGCAGAAAAGCAGTTGGTTCCGGAAAGCCGGCCTGAAACTGAGCTTTTGGGATGAGGCGTGGATGGGGCTCCTGGGCGGCCTTTTGATCGACCGGCCCAAATGCTATGACCCGGCCCAGGACAAGGGATCTGTTTACCGGGATTTTCATACCCTGGCGGAGATCAATGCCGCCGAAACCCTGCTGGATCAGATCATCTGGATAGACACCGTGCTTCCCCGGCTTTTCATTCCCGACGCCAAGGACCGCGACCCCGGATTTTTTACCTATAAATCCCTTTTGCTCACGTCCTGGGTTTGGTCGCGGCTTAACATAACGCCGGATAAGGACTTGGCTGTTCCGGTTTCTTTGTTCAAACCCTTTTACCAAGGGTTGTGGACAGAGCTTCAGGGGCGCCGGATGGTTGATGCTGACCGCAGATCCCTTTTTGCCGACTGGCTGGAGGATCTGGCGGAAAAGGATCCGGACCTTCCGGATCAGAATCGGGAAGGCCGGCTCGCCTTGGGGAAAAGCCTGGCAGGTGCCTTGTTTGACGAAGTTGAGGCTGAACTGTCAGCGGTTCGGCCGGGAAATCTCGATCCGCGCCACATCCGGTTGTTTTTGCTCAAGTCCGGATCCAATGGGGGAAATCAGGATCCGGAAGGATCGGGATCCGGATGATCAAACAGATAGCCCACAGACCGCAGGCTTTTGAAATAAACCGGTTTTCGGGGGTCTTTTTCAAAATATTTGCGAAACCGGACGATAAAATTGTCAACGGTCCGAGTAGATATTTTTCTGGAATATCCCCAGCCGATTTCCAGCAGGCGGTTCCGTGAAAGGGGAGTTCCGCGGTTGGAGACAAAGAGCTTCAAAAGTTTCACTTCCTGTTCGGTCAGGGAGAGGGTGCCTTTCCGGCAATGGGCCGTATGGGCGACGAAATCAATGCGATTTTCGCCAAACACATAGGTATCGGTCACCGAATCCGGAACCGGATCCCTCACCCAGTCTCTCCGTTTGAGGAGCCGGTCCACCCGGAGGATCAGCTCTTCCAGATTAAAAGGCTTGGCCAGGTAATCATCAACGCCCAGGGCAAGCCCTTTGACCCGGTCACCCGGATCGCCCTTGGCTGAAAGAATCAGAATGGGCAGCCGCTCATCCACCAGACGGATCCGCTGCAAAATGGACAGCCCGTCGATACCCGGCAGCATGATGTCCAGAATGACCAGATCCGGCCGTGCGGTTTCCCATTGGTTGAGGCCGGAAATGCCGTCTCCGGCAAAAATCACCTCATATCCCTGGAGCATCAGGTTCAGATGGATGCCCTCGGCAATGTGAAGATCATCTTCGATCATCAGGATTCGTTTTTTCAATGGTTCAACTTTCAGTTGGATCCAGACCGGTCAGGACATCAGGTCAGGACCGGCAGCGCGACGATAAAACTGGCCCCTTTTCCCGGGCCCTGACTTTCCGCTGTGACCTTCCCCTTGTGAAGACGGGCGATAATCTGGATCAGATACAAGCCCAGTCCGCTCCCCTTGGCAGTCATGTCGTCGGGCCGGCCGATTTGATAAAATTTGTTGAATATTTTTTTCCGTTCTTTGGGGTCAAACCCAATGCCGTTGTCCACGCACCGGATATGAATCCATTTTGTTCCGGGCTCAAGAAACACATCAATCTCGGGCGTATCGGAATCGTTGTAGGTCATGGCATTGGTGAAAAGGTTCATCAGCAGCATCTCGAAAAGATTCTTGTTGAGCCGGCAATAGACCGTTTCCTCCGGCAGATGCGTCCGGATACGGCAGGACGCGAATAAATGGGCGTTTTCTTCAAGAAAGAGGTTTATGCCCATACGGATGTCGGCAACCACAAACTCCCCCACATATCGCTTGCTTTCCAATCTGGCAAGGTTGAGGATCTGGTTGATGTTACTGGTCAGACGGTTGATGTCAATGAGCATGTATTCAATGTATTTCAACTGCTCGGCCCGGGGCAGTTCATGCTTGGCAAAGGTCTGGAGATAAAGCTGAAGGGAGGTAACCGGTGTTTTGAGTTCGTGGGTAAAGTTGCTGATAAAGTTGTTTTGCAGGCGGTAGAGCTGAAGGGTTTTCTGGCTGAACACAAAAATAATGAAAATTCCCAAAAGGATCGTTCCGATCAGGATGGACAGCACCAGGATCACCACCCAGGTACTTACGGAAAAAACCGGATCCGCATCGATGTTGAACCGTTCAATGACAGCCCTGAGTCCTGAGCTCACCTCCACATACCAGTAAATATATAGCGACAAGGACACCATCAGGGCGAGCACGGAAAAAATAAAAACCAGAATCGGGTGGAACAGCCATCGCATTTGCTTCATGGGAAAAACCCTTGGGAATCGGAAATCCTGTTATCGAATGAGGCAGCGGCGGACAAAGGCTGCGGAAAGGGATTGAAGACGGGCCATGGATTCCGAAGACAGAGCGGGATCTGTCTCTTGGCCAAAGGAAGGATTCAGACAAACCGCCTGGGGATTGAATTTCTGGAGTGCATAGCAGTCAGCGCCTTCAATAGCGCGGGCCATGGCAATAATGGATACATCATCAACAAAGGGCGAAACACAGGTGGTGCGGAACTCATAGGCCGGTGCGGCGGTCATGATGAGCCGGATGCTTTCTTTCAACCGGTCCGTGATGTCCGGTTCCCTGCAAAAAAAGCCATACTGGTCTAACGGCGCCTTGATGTCCATGGCCACAAAATCCACCAAATGCTGATCCAGAAGCCTTTCCAGGGCGTCCGGACGGCTGCCGTTGGTGTCGATTTTGACCGGATATCCAATGGCTTTGAGGATACGGCAAAGGTCCTCGATAAATGGACTGAGCAGCGGCTCGCCGCCGGTGATGACAACCCCCTCCAGCATGCCCTGCCGGGATTCCAGAAATGCGATGGCTTCCCCTGTCGTGACGGGCGCGGGGATCTTTCCCTTTGCCAAGTCACTGTTGTGACAGTAGGGGCAAAAAAAGTTACATCCTGAAACAAACAGGACGCAACTTATTTTTCCGGGATAATCAATAAATGAATTTTTCTGAATCCCCGCAAGTATCATGGATGCGTTTTATAGAGGTGGCTCAAAAAACTCAATACAGAAAAGCCTCCAAGCCCGTGAACCGCCCAGGGTTCCGGACAAGGAGGCTTGATGAACAACATGTGAAATTCAAGCCACGGCCGCCGCAACTGGAAACGTGATCCCGGCGGCCGCGGTTTTATATGGTGCTCATGGTTTGGAGCAGGGTATTGAGGAGATCCTCTTTTTCCGCACCATGGGTTGTTGGGATCTGTTCGGTTGTGATGGCCTCAAGGATCGGCATATCGTTCAGATACACATCCACGTCTCTTTGTACATCACCGGATTGAGTGGTGAGGAAAACCGTGTCCGCCGTGTCTTCCCCAAAGTCGCCGAGGTCCAGCGGGTCACTTTCCGCCAAATTGAAGTCCATGATCTCATCCAGGCCCACGGCAAGCGGATCATCGGAGTCTGCAGGGCCAGTGATGCGGTCACCGGAGCCGTCCATGGTCAGCGCATCAAGTGCCTCGCCATGGATGAGACGGCTGTCCTGGCTGTCCATGGCCAGTGCCTGCATATCCTCGGTTTCGCTATTATCGTAGACCGCATCTCCGAACAGGGTGCTGGCATAGAGGACGGGATTTGCCGAGCCCTCCTGAATGGTCACGTTCACTGTTGTTTTACCCTGGGCAAAATCGCCGTCACCGTCAGCCACTAAAAGAACAAAGCTTTCCGCAGCCGCAGCGCCTTGCGTTGAAGTAAGCGTATATGCGTAATTTACGGTCCAGGCATTGCCACCCCCATGGGTGACGCCGGTGATCTCAAGTTCACCATAAAGACTCTCGGCATGGCCTGTACTGTGTCCGCTTTCCCATATGCTGACGCCGTTTGCCGTCACTGTCCCAATGCCGTCAAAGGACTGGACCGTAAAGCTGCCCGTCGCACTGGATTCATCAACGCCTGTGCCCATGTCTGCCGCGGATACCACAAGGGTGTTTGAACTGGCTGAAACCATGGGTGCAGCATCCTTGACACCATGCAAAACAAGGTTGGCACCGAAATCGCCGTCGCCGTCCATGGTGAGGTAAGGCAAAGGCAGCAACAAAAGATTGTCTGTACTGAAGGTGTTGACGATGTTTTCAGTGCTCAGTGCGTTAATCAGCGCTGTCCGGACGGCTGCGATATCATTTCTAATAAATCCGAGGACAAGGGCACTCATGTCAGCGGTTATGGAATCCACAAGGTTGTTCACAATGCCGGCCAATGCCGTGTCAATGGTTTGGCCCATCTGATCCTGCACCAGATCGAGTATGGTGTTGATCACGCTGTCCTGGGCATGGCCGAGTCCGGTATGTTGTTCAATGGCATATCCGTAAACGCCGTTTTTATATGTGATGCTCAAGGTCATGACCTCAACATCGCCGGCATGCACCTGGAGAACCTGGGGCGGATAGGTGTTGTCGTCGCCTGCGGTTACGGTAAGTGGCGTATCGCCATAAGCGGAAGCGCGGATTTGAAAAAGGTTGAACACGGCTTGTACACCGCCCACACTCCAGCCGACCGCCGCAGGCGCGGCCTCACCATGGAGGGTTTCCCAGCCCAAGGAGTTGGTGGTTGCAGTCGCTGCGCCGTCAAAGCCGAAATCAACATTCAGAACACCCGTGACCACATCGGAACTTTCCACTGTACGGGTCGTATCCGTAAGGTTGAGGTAGGACTCCACCATTTCCAGATACTCCGCCTTCTTGCTTCCGAGCGCCATGGTGGCCAGAAAACCGTTCAGCAGGTCTTTGAGGTCTGTGCCCAGGTCGTCGTTTACCAGAACCGAGACGAGGTCAAGAATTGCGTCTAAAGACTCGGGGTTCATGTTGGTCATGTCGCTGAAGTCAAGGAGACTGCCCAGGCTATCCTGGGCAGCCGTGACGATATCCTGGACGGCCGGACCGAGGTTGAAGCCCATATTGCCGTTTTCATCAAAAATGACCTTCTGGACAAAGTCCATGAACGTACCCCCCGATGCCCCGCTCACGGCATCCAACAGGCTGTTTCCTAAAACCTCCAGTATGAGGAAGTTGGATGCAAGCTGGGTCTTGGGCCCGTCATCGGTGATGGCCAGGGTCAGGGCATTGGGCGTTGCCGTGCCGTCGGCGCCTGTACTGTTGACAAAAAGCGGCAGGACCAAAAGATCGCTGGACAACCCGCCCACAGGATGCGCAAGGCCATGGAACGGTTCATAGGAAACAGCCCAGGTTTCGGTGTTGTTGGCGTCTTGGCCGGGGGCAAGCAGGGTCAGGCGCAAGACAGAAAGTCCGCTTTGATCGCTGATGGAAAGAATTGTGCCGGTTTGATCCACCGAGGAAATGAGCTTGCCGTTCTGGCCGATGGCACTGAGTTCGACGGCATTGAGTGCCAAGGCACTCAGGGACGCGTTCCATGAAAGTGCTGTGCCAAAGTCTTCAAGACTGATGAGCTTGGCTGCGGTCACCGTGCTTTCGTCCGTATGGGCCCATTGGGTACCGGGCGCCTGGGTGAAATCGTACTCCGTCAGCAGTGTGTCCACCGTGGTGCTGAGCCACTCAATCTCTTCCGTACTGCCGATCCTTTCGTAGAGACTGCTGACCAGGTTGGTGAGCCCGGCAGCGGAGAAGAATTCTTTAAAATTCTCCGAGGACACGGAATCCACCACGTCCATGAGCCACTCCGGAAGCGCACGAAAATCAGCAGGAATCTGAGAAGTGATCTGTTCCAGCACATCCTTTCCCACACCAACAAGGGAATCCATGGAAACGCCTTCGGGAAGCAGACCCTTCAGACCGTTTACCAGCTTTCCCATCCATTCTTCGACTCCGGCCAGGCCGCCTGAATCACTATTGCCAATGGATCCCACAAGGTCGGCGAGCCAGTCAGGTCCATTCGTACTTTCCATCTGTTCAAAAAGTTTTTCCACAAGATCCCTTCCCCCTTGAACAATAGAATCCTGGGAAATGTTTCCATTCAGCAGATCATCCACCCATGTCCCGATATTGGCCAAGTCGTAATCACCCAGGAGATTGTCAATGATGCTGCCGAGCCACTCAAGGCCTTCGGTATTGCCAACCTGCTCATACAGGTCCCCGACAAAATCCGTCAGCCATGCGGATGAAAAAACACCGTCCTTTCCAATGGCGGTATAGACTGTTTCCTTGAGCCACTCGGAAAGGGAACTGGATGAAGACTGCGAGGTGGTGGTGTCGAGCAATCCTTCACCCCATTGCGTGGCGGAATTCAGCGCAAGGCCAGCTGTGAGACCACTGAGAAGCTCCTCTGCCCATGCCCTGGCGTCACTTGGAGTGTCATTGCCCAAAAGGGATTCCACGATGCTGGAGATCAGGTCGGTTCCTGTGCTGGCATCGATTTTTTCGGAAATACCTCCCAC
>JAJDJS010000070.1 GCA_030267325.1 Desulfosarcina sp. OttesenSCG-928-A07
TCAGACGCGTGCACCCGGTTGGTAAAGCGCCGTTTCACCTGATCCAGGTGGGCCAGATAGCTGTTGTCAGAGGCCAGCTCATTGAGCCGCGCCTGAGAAACGCGGGCCATAAAGGCGATGGCGTTCCATCCCAGTTCATCCCACAGCAACGGATCAATGCGCCGGAACAGTTCAATGGCACTCTGGTTCCAGCTCCACCACAGGTTGTGGGAAAGGGTGCCCAAAAACGAAAGGGGTTTCGGAATATCAGGAAATACCTGAAAAGATTGAAATTGCGTCATGACGGGCTCCTTATGGAGTCAGAAATTCCGAATGGATCTGTAAAGAGCCGGGTTTCGGCTGTGGGGCATCGGGACCGTAAAATTCTATTCTACACCGTGTTTTTTCTTTTCGGTACTGTTTTCTAACGTCCGGATAGGGAGATGGGAGGGCCGCTTTTCATGAACGCCTTAGAAAAGGGCGCGGCCCTGGTGCGTTGGCGGGATGAAAGGGTACGCTATAGGGAAAAGGCTTTTCACCTTGCATGAAACCCGCCTCACAGCGATCCACGCTTGATGAACCAACATCAACTGGAGAGCCGTGTGCGGGAGAACCGCACGCACGGTTCGAAGGAAGGGGCGGGAAAACGCTTTCCTGCCCCTTTCTTTTCAAGATCTAAAAACAGCAACTTATTGGCGGTGCGCAGTATATCATCCGCACCGGGTAAATCCGCAGGAACGGCAGATCATGCACCCTTCTTCAAAACGCACCGGGTCGCCGCATTCCGGACAGGTCTCACCGCCCAGGTGAAGTTCTCTCTGCTTTTTCGATTCTTCAAGATAACGGGCCGCCAGAACCCTTGCTATGGCATCGGGAATGGACAGCACCAGGTCGCCGTTTTGAAAAATCGGGTGTTCGCCGCCGATTCCCTTCAACTGCTCCACCACCTTGTCCACGGTAATGCCGGACCGCAGGGCCAGGGAGACCAGACGGCCGATGGCCTCGGTTTTGGCAGTGGTTGACCGGCCTGATTTGCCGATGGTGGCAAACACTTCAAAGGGCTTTGCGTCATACTCGCTGACCGTCACATAAAGCTGGCCCATACCGGTTTTGACGCGGGTGGTAAAACTCGGCAGTGTATCGGGCCGTTTGCGCACGGGGGTCATGAAGACGGGCTTGCCGGTCTTCGGGTCGCCGGCAATGGAAAGCACCTGATTTTCCCGGCTGCCGTCACGGTACAAGGTCACGCCCTTGCATCCTAGGTCAAAGGCCATGTCAAAGATTTTTTGCACATCGGAAAGCGTGGCGTCGCGTGGCAGGTTCACGGTTTTTGAAACCGCATTATCCGTGTGTTTCTGAAACGCTGCCTGCATACGTAAATGCCATTCAGGCGAAATATCGTGGGCCGTGACAAATACGTTTTTAACAGCATCGGAAAGGGTGTCCAGATGGGCAATGCTGCCGGTTTCGGCAATGGCGGCCATGAGCGCATCAGAATAAAACCCGTGTTTTTTGGCAGCAGCTTCAAAATGGGGATTGATTTCCACAAGCTTGTCATTGTCCATCACGGTCCGGACAAAACTTAATGCAAAAAGCGGCTCAATACCGGATGCGCAATGGGCGATAATGCTCAAGGTGCCGGTAGGCGCGATGGTGGTCACCGTGGCATTGCGAAAGGCGGCATCCGGATTATCCCGAAACCGGCTTTTTGCATAATTGGGAAAAGGTCCGCGTTCCCGGCCCAGGGCCAGAGACGCGGCGTGGGCTTCCTGCTGAACAAAGCCCATGATTTCTTCGGCCATGTCAAGGGCCGCCTGGCTGTTGTAGGGAATCTCCAGTTGAAACAAAAGGTCGGCAAACCCCATCACCCCCAGGCCGATCTTGCGGTTCCCCTTGACCATTTGGTCAATGGCTTCAAGGGGGTACAGGGACATGTCAATGGTATTGTCCAGAAACCGCACGGCGGTCCGGACGGTTTCGCCTAAAGCCTCATAATCGATCACGCTGCCGTTATCGTCTGTTTTCACAAAAGCGGAAAGATTGACAGAGCCCAGGGTACAGGCTTCCATGGGCAAGAGCGGCTGTTCGCCGCAGGGGTTTGTGGTTTCAATTTTTCCCAGTTCCGGCGTGGGATTATCCTGGTTGATACGATCCAGAAAAATAATTCCCGGCTCTCCGTTCTGCCATGCCTGTTGCACCATGGCCCCATAGACAGCTCCGGCATTCAGGGTGGAGGTAACGCACCCGTCCCTGGGGTCCACCAGGTCATAGAAGGCGTTATCTTTTGCCGCCCGCATAAAGGCGTCGGTGACACCCACGGACAGGTTGAAGTTATTGAGTTCACTTCCAGCAGCTTTCACATGAATAAACTCCATGATATCCGGATGATCCACCCGGAGAACCGCCATGTTGGCCCCGCGCCGGGTGCCGCCCTGTTTTACCTGTTCGGTGGCGGTATTGAAGATCTTCATGAAGGAGACAGGGCCTGATGCAATGCCGCCCGTGGTTCCCACCATGGCGTTTTTGGGCCTGAGCCGGGAAAATGAAAATCCGGTTCCCCCGCCGGACTTGTGAATAACGGCCGCATTTTTGAGGGCGTCAAAAATACCTTCCATACTGTCTTCAACCGGCAGAACAAAGCAGGCGGCCAGCTGTCCCATCCGGCGTCCCGCATTCATCAGGGTCGGGGAGTTGGGCAGAAAGCGCAGTCCGGTCATCAGATTGTAAAATTGATCCGCATATTTCCGGATATCGGCGTTGGGGTCGTAGTTCAGCTCTGCCTTGGCAATGTGTGTTGCCACCCGGTAAAACATCTGGGCCGGTGTTTCCACAGGATTTCCACTGGCGTTTTTTTTAAGATACCGACGCGCCAGAACGGTCTTGGCATTTTCCGAGAGCATCAGCCCGCTTTCCAAAAACCGGTCGTGGGCCTCAGGGCTGATGGGGCTGTCATCAAAAACAGAAATTTGATCTTTTTGTGTCATGGTCATAAATGCACATCCTGAATATTCGAATAAAACGAATAGGCTTTAAGGAGGGAAAAACAGGCGCGCCGTCCTTTACGATGCATAATGGCGCGGTTCATGGGCGCGGGGTTTAATGACATACGACATGTGGCATGTCAATACGTTTCTGCTACCAGATATATGGTTTTTTCGCAAATTCCCCATCATCCCGACAAAAAAAAATCTCTGCAACAGAAAATCGGGTGTTCACAAGGGCTTATCCCTCCCGCCCCACTATATGTGGAAATTTCATCTTGACAGCCAACAACATCTTGGTATTTTTTTAAGAAAAGATACAGATCATTGTATTTTTCTGTTCTCAAGCGTCATTTCCTTTCGCCGCTATTCCGGGCGTAAAAAATCACAAATCCAAATAACCCCCTGGCAGGTACGCGCCAAATGGAACCTGTATGCGTTCTAGGGCCGGTACATGCCCGATTGAAGGAGAAATGTGTGATCGAAGAAATCAAAAAGCGGGACGGTCGGATTGTTGAGTTTGATTCCTCAAAAATTACAACAGCCATTATCAAAGCCGGTCAGGCCACCGGCGAATTCGGTGAGCGGGAAGCCAAAAAAATGACGCTTCGGGTGCTGACCCTGACCCACGAACTCAGGCTGGGTCCCACGCCCGAGGTGGAAGAGGTCCAGGATATTGTGGAACGGGTACTCCTGGATTCTCCCTATTACAAAACCGCCAAGGCCTACATTATTTACCGTGAGCAGCACGCCCAGCTCCGCCGCATCGCCACCACAGCCAATGTGGATATGGTGGACCACTACATTGCTCGGATGGACTGGAAAATAAAAGAAAACAGCAACATGTGCTATTCCCTCCAGGGCCTCAACAACTATATTTCCTCGGATGTCACCTCGGAATACTGGCTCAACAAAATCTATCCGCCGGAAATCCGGAGGGCCCATACCAGTGGTGATCTGCACATCCACGACCTCAGTTTGCTGTCGGTGTATTGCGTGGGCTGGGATCTCACCGACATCCTTAAAAACGGATTCAAAGGGGTTGAAGGAAAGGTGGAAAGCGCGCCGCCCCGGCACCTGCGGTCTGCCCTGGGTCAGATCGTGAATTTCTTTTACACCCTTCAGGGCGAAGCTGCCGGCGCCCAGGCCCTGTCCAACTTCGACACCCTTCTGGCACCCTTTATCCACTACGACCGTCTGAGCTATCCCAAGGTCAAGCAGGCGCTTCAGGAATTTGTCTTCAACATCAACATTCCCACCCGGGTGGGCTTTCAGACGCCCTTTACCAACATCACCATGGATCTGTATGTCCCGGGTATTCTGAAAGATCATCCGGTCATCATCGGCGGGAAAGAAAAAAATCGCACCTATAGCGAATTCCAGGCGGAAATGGATATTTTCAACCGGGCCTTTGCCGAGGTGATGATTGAGGGCGATGCCAAAGGACGGGTATTCACCTTTCCCATTCCCACCTACAACATCACCAAGGATTTTGACTGGGACAACCCCAACCTGGAGCCTGTCTGGCGGATGACTGGAAAATACGGAATTCCTTATTTTTCCAACTTCGTTAATTCAGACATGTCGCCCGAAGACGCCCGGTCCATGTGCTGCCGCCTCCGGCTGGACAACCGGGAACTGCTCAAACGGGGCGGTGGCCTGTTTGGTGCCAATCCCCTGACCGGCTCCATCGGCGTGGTCACCCTCAACCTGCCGCGAATCGGCTATCTGGCCCAGGATGAGGAAACCTTTTTCAGCCTGCTTCAGGAACGGGTGAATCTGGCCATCGAAAGCCTGGCCATCAAACGCAAGGTGCTGGAGCAGTTTACCGAGAATCGGCTGTATCCCTATTCAAAATTCTATCTGCGGGATATTAAAAACCGGTCCGGCGTGTACTGGAAAAATCACTTCTCAACCATCGGCATTGTGGGCATGAACGAAGCCTGCGTCAATTTTCTTGGGGCCGATATCACCACGCCCCAGGGCCAGGCTTTTTCCATCAAGGTCATGGACACCCTGCGGGACATGATCACCGAAATTCAGGATCGCACCGGCGATATTTTCAACCTGGAAGCCACGCCCGCCGAAGGCACCTCCTATCGTCTGGCCATGATCGACAAAAAACGGTATCCGGGCATTCGGTGCGCCAATGAAGAAGAGGTGAGACAGGGCGCTGCGGTTCCCTATTATACCAACTCCACCCAGCTTCCGGTGAATTACACAGATGATATTTTTGAAACCCTTTCGCTCCAGGACACGCTCCAGACCAAGTATACGGGTGGAACCGTGCTGCATTTGTTTTTGGGCGAACAGATTACAGATATGGAAGTCATTAAATCTGTTATCCGGAAAGTGTCCGGGAACTATCATCTGCCCTATTTTACCCTGACCCCGACCTTCTCGGTCTGCCCGTCCCATGGATATCTGGCCGGTGAACAGGCAAGCTGCCCCCAATGCGATGAATCCACAGAGGTGTACTCCCGTGTGGTGGGCTACCTGCGGCCGGTTGCCCAGTGGAATGACGGAAAGCAGGCGGAGTATCATCGCCGGAAGCTGTTCCGGGTTCCCGAATCCACGGCTGCAGAAAGCGCAAACGCGGTTGAGGTTCCCGAAAACGCTGCTTTTCCCGGCGTACCCGTCCCGCTGCCGGTTTCGGATTCGTTGATCACTGCCCAGGAAGTCATGCCTGAACAGGTATTTCAAAAAACCGGAACACATTAGATCGTGTCACCTTAAAACAAGATCTCGTGACCTTGTTAATACTAAATGATTTCAAATTGTTAGAGACTTGATACGACACGATATAGATCGTTTTACGATTGAACAGTCTCATTGCCTGTCTTGAGCATCGTTTCCCTCTATGAATGATTTTGCCGCTCAACTCTAGATCCGAATGATTTTAATCCGGACGATCCTGGCGCCAGCCAAGGTCGTCCGGTGGGTGGCAGCGCTAACCCCCTGCCTTGTTTATCGGCGCAGCAACGTTTCTCCGGAGTTTCCCGGCTCTCGTATAGCCAATTTTCTCCGGTCCCGCATCGACGCATCTGAGAGTGTTCACTCAAAGGCAGGGATGGCGTTTTCACACGCGAAAAAGAAATTTTGAATTTTAACTGCAATAGCAGGCCGTCTGCGTGTGAACCTTCTCTATCCTGGGGTGAACACGCTCATTTTTCTGAACCGCAAGTTACGCTTGCGTTTTTGACTTAATAGAAGTAAAATTTGTCGCCTTCTTTTCTTTTTGCGCCAACTATTCGCTTCCGTCACATCACCATCTCCCAAAGGAAGGCATTTTTAAATTATTTTTAAATAAAATCAGCATGACAATCTATGCTTTAGGTTTTTTCCGAGTATGGTACGCGGAAATGTCTTAAGGCAAAATCTCAATAAAGATTAACAATCTGTATGGAGATAAAAAATGTTCAGAAATATTTTTTCCAAATGGGTAAGCAGCATTGCTCAGAACATCAATGACGTCATTGATAATGTGCAGGCCAACGTGGCCCAGGTCATATCCAAAGGGCGTGAATGGGTGGACGGAATTCTTGAAAGCGCGAATGCGGCAATTGATGATGCGCAAAAGGATTTGGTCCAGAACGGGTCTCAGTCTGAATCGGCCAACAGCGCCATTGACAATGTACAAAAGAGCCTGGGTGAGGCCATATCCCAGGGCCGTGAATGGGTGGACAGCATTATTGACAAGGCCAACAGCATCATTGATCAGATACAGGACAGGATAGGTGACATCCCAGATGACACTGGCGGTATTGACAATGCTGATGCCAAGGTCCGGGAATGGGCAGAGAACCTGATGGAAAGCCTGTCTTCGGGTTCCTCCCGCGTACAGTGGGGAAAAGAACTGGTTGACAAAATTGTAGCCCAAGTCTCCTCGGATGAT
>JAJDJS010000071.1 GCA_030267325.1 Desulfosarcina sp. OttesenSCG-928-A07
CATTCATAATATTTTCCGGATTCAGCGGGCATCTGCGTTAATGGATCCACCTTTTCACCTGATCACAGGCCAGTGCGATATCCGCCTCCGTGTGTAGGGCAGACAAAAAGAACCGGAGTCTTGCGGCTTTTTCCTCAACCGCAGGCGTAATCACCGGCTGCACATGAATACCGGCTTCAAGAAGCTGGTGTGATTCTTTCACGGCTTTAACTGAGCTTCCCACAATAATGGGAACAATGGCATGGCCCTGGGCAACCCCTGTGTTCAGGCCCAGATTACGGATGGTCTGAAAAAATTCCAAGGATCGCTTTTGCAGGGTTTCCACACGCCAAGGCTCTTTCAACAGAATCCGCAGGGCTTCACGTGAGGCTGCGGCAAGGGGCGGGGCCATGCCCACGCTGTAAACAAAACCCGGGGCCGCATATTTGAGGTGCTCCACCAGGGCTTTTTCTCCGGCAATAAAACCGCCGCAGCCCGCAAGTGTTTTACTGAGCGTTCCCATCCAGATGTCCACATCCTGGGGCCCCACCCCGAAATGCTCCCGGATGCCCCGTCCTGTTTTTCCGATAACGCCCAGCGAATGGGCTTCATCCACCATCAGCAGGGCCTTGTGCCGCTGCTTGATGCGGATTATTTCCGGCAGATCCGGAATATCGCCGTCCATGCTGTAAAGCCCCTCAACCACGATGAGTACGCGCTCAAACTGATGGCGGATATCCGACAGAATGGCATCCAGCGCAGCTGTATTGTTATGGGGGAAAAAACGGCGGGTACTGCCGGAAAGTCTGATGCCCTCCAGCACGCTGTTGTGAATCAGGCTGTCGTGGAGGATCAGATCCTTGGGACCGAAAAGATATCCGATGGTACTGACATTGGTGGCGTGTCCGCTCACAAAGACGATGGCATCGTCCACTTCATAAAGATCGGCCAGGGCTTTTTCGAGATCGCGCTGCACGGGTCTTTCACCAGCCACCAGACGGCTGGCGGAAACCGATGTGCCATACCGGGAAATGGCTTCCACCGCCGCCTGGTTCACGTCCGGATGACCGGAAAGCCCCAGATAGTTGTAACTGGCAAAATTGAGATACTGACGACCGTCAATTTGCGTGGTGGCGGCGGCAAGGCCTTCATGGGTTTTAAAAAACGGAGTTTCAAACCCCATGGTTTTTGCCGCTGTCATCAATAGCCGGACTTCCTGGTAGCCGGGATGCGTGTCCAGACGGGTGAACGCATCAGGAACCCCGGAAGCGCGGGACGACTTGCCACAGGCCAGGGACGGCGCATCAATCGCCTGGTTTCCGTGAACCTTTGACGCCAGAATACGATCAATCAATCGCGTCTTTGACGTTCCCCCTTGATCAACCATTCCGGTTATACCTCCTGAATGGGGTCATGCTCGGCGGTCATCTGTGCGTCCTGCAAAATATGTTTCACCTGATCCGGGCTGACCGATTCACCGTGGTGGTAAGCCAGATCTCCGAGCTTTGCGCTGAGCATATCCGGACTGGCGCTTTCTTCCCCCCCCATCAATTTGTCAACGATGCGCACGGAAACTTTTTGAATGGAGGGCGATTCACCCAGCATCATGACCGGAAACAGGATCCCGAAGCGTTTTTCAAGGGCCAGGGCCAGTTCCACGGCCATCAGCGAATCCATTCCCAGATCCTGCAAAGACCGATCGGCATTAATGCGTTCAGGAGAAAGACAAAGAATATGGGCCACTTCGTCGACCACCAGAGCGCCAACCAGCTCCAGTGCCGCGTCTCTGGTTTTGCCGGCAATGAGCGCGCGAACATCAGCCGTCTCATTATCTGCCGGCGTCTGTTTGCGGCCACGGCCAAGGGCTGCAAAACGGGGACTCCCTGCCGAGGGAAGGTGGCGGGACAGCGTGTTCCAGTCGAGTCTGGCAACCGCAAGCGGGCCGTCTTCCCGTAAAAGAGCCGCCCCCAGCTGGTCAAGTGCTTCCGCTGATGTCAGGGGCGCGCCGCCCAGCCGTCCGCAAAGGCTGTCCCTGACTGCGGTATGACGGGCCAGATAGCCCACGTCACCAATGGGCCCCCAACCCACACAGGTGACCGGAAGCTCCATCTGCTGGCGCAGGGCGCAAAGGCCCTCAAGACCGGCATTGGCCGCCACATAATTGGCCTGGCCGGGATTGCCGATCAGTGTGGTGATGGAGGAAAACAGCACAAAATAATCCAAGGGGATGTCAAGGGTAAGCGTGTGCAGATACCAGGCTCCCAGCAGCTTGGGCCCCAGGACGGCCTGGAGGCTTTGGGCATCCATATTGGCCATCAGACCATCATCCATCACCATGGCTGCGTGGACAATTCCCTTGAGGGGCGGCAGGGATAACCGGATCTCCTCCAGGATCGCCGCAAGCGCGGCCCTGTCCGTCACATCGCAGGCCCGTATCTGAAGGGTCGCACCGCACGCCGCGAGTTCTTCAGCTGCCTGCACCGCCTCGGCCGATTGCGTACCCCGGCGCCCTAAAAGCACCACGGTTCCCGCGCCCTGGGCGGCAAGCCAGCGCGCGGTTTCAAGTCCGAAACCCGAAAGTCCGCCAGTGACCAGCCAGGTGGAGTCTTTTTCAAAGCACACGGGTTCGAGTCGCACAGGCGGTTTTGCATCAACCGGGAAAGAGACAGGCGGCCGCGCGCTGTCAAACACCACCACCACCTTGCCCATATGGTTTGCCTGCTGCATGCAGCGAAAAGCGCTCTCCACCTGCTTTGCCGAAAAACCGCGCCATGGCAGAGGACTGAGGATGCCCTGACGGAACAGGTCCATCACCTCACCAAGCACTTGTCCGGCAAGGCGGGGCCGATGAATGAGGAGCTGGTCCACATCAACGGCAAAATAACTGATGTTATCCTTGAATGGACGAAGGCCGATGGGGGTGTTTTCCACAAAATCGCGTTTTCCCAATTCCAGAAACCGGCCGAATGGCTTCAGAAGATTAAGGTTGCGCCGCACTGCCTCACCCGCCAGGGAGTTGAGCACCACATCCACCCCTTCACCGCCGGTCCGGGTGAGGATTTCTTCTTCAAAAGCAAGGCTGCGGGAATCAAATACCTGATCCGCGCCCAGGAGCCGCACAATATCCCGTTTGATGGCATTTCCGGCTGTGGCAAAGATTTCAGCCCCCCTGTGGCGGGCCAATTGAATGGCCGCCATCCCCACGCCACCGGCCGCGCCATGGATCAGCACCCGCTCACCGGGTTGCAGGTCCGCCAGTTGCACCAAGGCATAATACGCCGTAAAAAACACGGTCGGCACGGTAGCAGCCGATTCAAATGACCATCCATCCGGGATGGGCACCACCGCATCCGCCCGCGTGACCACATGGCTGGCAAAAGCAGACGGACCAAAGCCCATGACCGCGTCACCCGGGCACACCGTATTCACCTCCGCGCCGGTACGGGTGACAATTCCGGAAAACTCCAGGCCCAGACTGCTTCCGGAAAAACCCTTTTCAACAGCTTCTTCCGGCAAAAGTCCCATGAGAAACATGACATCCCTGAAGTTGAGTCCCGTGGCGTGGGTCCGCACTTCCACCTGATCTGCTGCCAGTGGTTTTTCCGCTTCAGGCAGCCAGAGGAGATTTCGCAATTGGCCGGGCACGCGAAAATCAAGCCGAAAGCGCAACTCTGCCGGTGAAGGATGACCGCAGATGGCCACATCGGATTTCTTTTCTTTTGTCACTTCCAGGGTGTATCGTCCGGTATCTGCCAGCACGATCTCGTCCGCGCCATCCGGGTATAACAACTCCTGTTCCAAGCGCGCGGGCATGTCCGCCGCATCCGGATCACCGGCAATGTCCACCAGCCTGCAGCCAAGGGCCGGATATTCGTTCATCACCACACGGCCGAACCCCCAGATCGCGGTCTGGGCAGGATTCGGGGCCCTGGATGCGACCGCAGGCCCCCATGGTCCGGAAACAAGGGCCCCTCCACAGGTCACGATCCACAATCGGGGCGGCGTGGATGCCCACCCGCCAAGGGCCTGCACATCCCCCAGCAACCTGGACAGCAGTTCCGGGGCCTCGTCAACCCCGTGGTTCCATCCGGAAAACCACACCACATGATGGATATTTCCCGGATCTGCAGTGTTCAGGGCATCCGTCACCTGGACCTGCTGTCCGCCGGCTTCGAGCCGTTCCTTCAGGCGTTTTGCCAAGAAGGTGGCGGCGTCACCATGGGCCAGCAGCAGCCACGCATGGGCCGGGGGCGCGGCCAGGGCTGCCAGTGGATGGATGACATCGTGCTGCGGGCGTTTGGCAATCAACAAACAGGCCCCTTCGGCAAGCCCCTCGGCTTCAGGTTCAGTAAAACAGACAACATCATCATATCCGCTCTCCTGCAGCGCTTTTTGCCATGTTTCAGGCGGACAAAGGGAGGATCGCCAGGATACGTCACAAGAGGAATCGTCAGGGGAAGGTACGGGCCGCCACCAGGAGGGATCCAGGCCCTGTACAAAATCAACACTCCAGTCTGGATGACGTTCCACCAGCAGCAAGGCGCCGCCGGGTGCGATCCAGCCCAGGGTTTTTTCCATGGCTGCAAACGGATCAGGGGCCCTGTGCAGGATCTGGTCCATGATGATCACATCAAAGCAGACCGGAAGGACCTTTTCAGCGGAAAGGGTCCAGTGCAAAAGGTCAAGGGTCCCAACGGTGATCCTGGCCCCATCACGGTATTCTGCCTGGGCGCGGTCCCGGACCGCCGCATCTTCCAGAACAACCACATAATCCAGCCGGTCGTTTTGGATCAGGGATTGCAACAGACGGGAATACGGACCTGGGCGGGTTGATGTGCATTCAAGCACGCGCAGCCGCCGGTTTGCCGGGATGTCTGCGGCCAGGTGGCGCAAGATTCCCGCCACAGCCTGTTGCATCCCCCACCCTGCCGGATCGCTGTCCACGGTTTCTGTCAGGGAAGAACGGGAAAGGGTCTCCAGAAATGCAGCGCTGTCCACCTGTCCGGTCAACAGTTCCGGTAAATGGAGCCCAACCCGGCCCATCCGGGTCAGTTGCGGAAAACAGGTCGGGGCGTCATGCAGCAATGTCCGCCAGATATCGATTGAATCTGTAAAATCCCTGTCACTTTTCAGTTGCCAGGTATTTTCGCAGTGGGCAACAAGACCTTCCCGGACCAGCAACTCAGCCAGCCACCAGGCATAACCGGAATGTGCGGACACCAGCCGGGATACCCCATCCGGGTCTTTTTCCGTGAGTTTCCGGACTGCGTCATGGATAAAGGCAAGGGCCAGGGCTTCCAGCAGCGGGAGCGTTTCCCTGAACCATTTCCAGCGCCCAGGGCCAGATCCGGCCAGGGCCTGGCGGCAAATCCCGGCCAGGGTTTCAGATGCGGGCAACGCCGTATTCGGATGTTCTGCCGGATGGGGCGTTAAATACGGGACCGTGCGCCATATATCCGGATTTGGGGCGTTTGCCGGACGCAACACCGCAGCGCGAAAACGACAACCCGTCAGGGTGGCAAGGATCTTTTCTTCCGGTCCCAGAAGCTGAAAATCCGCAAGGGCCGAGCGGGTGTTCCAGCCTCGCAGGTGTGCACGAAACCCCGCCACCCGGTCTTTGGCGTACAGTTGAAGCCGTCCGATCTTGACCGGCAAAAAGGCCGTGCCAGCCCCGGATTCGATTTCAGACTGAAAAAAATCAACCAGGGCCTGAAAACAGGGATCCAGAAGGGCCGGGTGGATTTCATAGGCAGCATCCGGCGCCATCTGTTCCGCAAGCCGTCCTTCCAGCCTGTGGGCATCCCGCCGGGTACAGACCAGCCCCTGAAAAGCCGGTCCGTATTCAAGCCCCACCTTTGCGGTGAGCTGATAATGAACATTACTTTCAACCCTTTGGATCACGGGGCCAGCAGGTTTTGCCAGCAATTCTGCCAACAGTTCTGAAGGACGATCAAAGGCCTCGATAATGCGCCCTGTGGCATGAAGGGTCCAGGGATCCGCGCTCAGGCGCTGGCGGCTTTTAATCTGAAAACCGCCGTCACGGGGGTTCAGAATAAACCGCACGGTCCGGGCATGGTCATCATCAAAAACCAGGGGCGAAACCATATCCAGTTCTTCAACAGCCGGGAATTCCGTCTTCAGCCATTCGCGGGCAGCGGCAAGGGCCATCTCGGCATAGGCGGCTCCGGGAAACACAATGGCCCCATCCACCCGGTGGTCAGAAAGCCACGGCAGCACAACCGGATCCAGAACATTTTCCCATGTGGTTTCCGTTTCGGGCAGCTGCCATCCCAGCAAGGGGTGCACGCGGCGACGGTCCAGGGCGTGAAGACTTTCGCTGGTCGACGAAATCCAGTACCGCTCTTTTTGCCAGGGGGTGTTGGGCAGCCTCACACGCTTTCCGGTTGTGGGAAAAAAGACGCCCGTGTCCGTCTTGTCAGCAATGAGATGCACGCGCAGCGCTGTTTCGAAAAGGTTTTCCAGTCCATCACTTTTTTTGCGCAAAGTGGACAGAACCCGTCCCTTGATCCCGCATTCGGACAGAGAGGTACGGATATAGCGCTGCAAAACCGCATCTGGTCCGATTTCCACAAACACGCGGCACCCCAGTTCGGCAAGCTTGGTGACAGCGGCCTGAAATTGGACGGGTTCCCGTACATTGCGCCACCAATAATTCGCATCCAGAAGACTGCCGCTGGCTTGATCCGGATTTACCGTGGAAACAAATATCGCCTTGGCATTTGGAATGGATTTCAGGTTGCCGAGGCTTTTCGCAAGAGCTGATTTGAGGCCGTCCATGTGACGACTGTGAAAGGCATAATCAAGGCCCAGAAACTGGAAAAATGTTTTTTTGCC
>JAJDJS010000072.1 GCA_030267325.1 Desulfosarcina sp. OttesenSCG-928-A07
AGGCTGATTGCGAATCAAAATGCCAGGTGAAAACCGGGGAATGAGGCTTCCGGCGGACGGGTTTTGGGGTTTCTGGCAAACAGCAGCTTTTTTTCACCTATCGGGATAAAACAATGATAATCCAAAACGCAAAAACGGTGGAACCGGAAAACCGGCCCACCGTTTTTTCAACTGATGAGGACTGTTTTGTTAGCTCAGTTTGGCGATGAGTTCGGCAGTGACCTCTTTGACGCCGGGGGTGCCGTCCAGGGTGATGTATTTCATGTTTCCCCCTTTTGCCGCCAGATCCCTGAAATAATAGGCTGACGCCAAGGTTCCGTCCACTGTGTCATAATAAATGTCATGACGTTTGTTGATGGCGGCTTCGTCCTGGTCATCACTCCGGGTTTTCAGATCGCCGCCGCAGACCCGGCATTTGTCGCCATTGGGTTTGATGGCGTCGATAAAGATATTGTTGGGGTGATTATTGTCTTTTTCGCAGAGGCGACGCCCCATGATGCGATTTTTGGCGATTTCACGATCCAGAATGATTTCAACAACAATATCCAGGCCCATGCCGGCTTTTTTCAGAGCCTCATCCAGTTTGATGGCCTGGTTTTTGTTTCTCGGAAATCCGTCCAGCAACCAGCCGTTTTTACAATCACTTTGCTGCAAACGATCCAGAATCATGGGAATGGTGATTTCGTCCGGAACCAGATCCCCTTTGTCGATGTATGCTTTTGCCTTGGCACCCAGTTCCGTTCCCTTGCCGATGTTATCACGAAAAATGGCACCGGATTCGATATGCGGGGTGTTGAACCGGTCTTTCAGGATAGCCCCCTGGGTCCCTTTTCCGCTTCCGTTGGGGCCAAAAAACAAAATATTCATGCCTTTCTCCTTTCGATTTCCTGCACCCTTGGCACAGGATCAATGAGACAATGGGTTGCACCACGACCCGGCCACCTATTCCAGGCAAACAGAAACCCGTTTTTGCTGTCGGGATGCGCTTCGTTTTATCGGTTTCGGCGAGCTCCCGCCGTCAGGGATAATGTCATGGGTTGGCTGATATAAACAATCTTCAACCGTTTCGGGTTAGTACAGAAATGAAGGGTTGTCAAGCATGGGGAAAAGCTGTGTTATGCAGTATTGATGCAAATCCGTTGACAATCTGACCGTTTTTTTTTATACAGCGGAACCCATGCCGGAGTGGTGAAATAGGTAGACGCAGTGGACTCAAAATCCACCGGGGGCAACTCCATGTCGGTTCGACTCCGACCTCCGGCACCACATCGGATTTCATCAAGGTCGAACCCCTGCACAACAGAGGTGTTCGGCCTTTTTTAACGCCCGCCCTGTTTTCAGTTTCCCGCAATCCGCATCCGGCCTTTTTCACCATCCCGGTTCAGCGGTGGAAGAAGAAAAATGAATTTTTGGGCTATTTTCCCCCAGCCAGATCAGATACGGCTAACTTCCGGTATTTTACTCCGGTTCCAAGGGCATTGAGGGCCATCTCCAGAACCGGCGGAAGGTTTGGATAACCAATGATGGATTCGATTTCCTCCACGGGCCGGCCGGCAATGTCGCCAGCGACCTGAATCGCCCAGGTTTCAAAAGCCAAAAGGTCGGTTAACTGCCCCATTTGATGGGCGTCGCTGAGGCTGAAACTCGCCTGGAGAAATCCCTGATAGGGGGGGGCCAGCAAAATGGCTTCCAGGTCTGACTGAAAGGTATTCCCGTCTTCTTGGCAGGGACAATCCGGGCCGCCGGTCAAACCGTATGGGGTAATACCCCGCTCGGCCAATCGTTCAAACACCGACCGCACAGCACCTTTGCCGTTCTGCTTGAAAATGGCGTCCTGTACGCCTTTGTAAACCGCTTCGGCGATCAACTCGCCCATTTTGGTATGGCCGCCGCTGCCGGAAAGGGAAACGCCTTCACCAGCCACCACCACAATGCTGTCGGTGCCGGTTCCGGTGGCCGGATTTTCAGCTCCGGTTTGGACGCTTCGGATGTCCATGTCCCAGAGGGCGGCGGTTTTGGCCTCGGTGATCGTGACCAGGGAACGGGCGGCGGCCTGGGGTGAAAGATGATGGTTTGTCATCACCAGAATATTAATAGTGCCCGGCTCATACCAGGCCCCTGTATCTTTTCCGGTGCGCAGGGCATTTCCTTCCACACCCGCGGTGATCAGGGCCACCACCTTCATGTCCCGATAGCCGGCGGTTTTGACCACCAGATTCTTCATGTCCGCACCGGTGAGCATGAGATCGGTTTGGTTTGCGTCCAGTTTCAGCACATCCAAAAGGTCGCCCATGGCTTGGGCAACGTCCCGCTCATGGTAAATGCCCCAGGTGGGAGGAGGGGAATAGGCATTTCCCACGGTCCGGATTCCGTCCCGGCAGCCGCTTGCCGTGGAGACGATGGCCTGGGGACGGAAAAAGTTAACCAAAAGGGTCTGGTGAACAAAGTCCATGATCCGGGTTTCCACAATGCGGGCATTTTTCACATGGGGAAGATCAATGGAAATAGAACGCTCGGAGAGAATTTCTCTGGGATAAATCTGGTTTTCCGGATCGGCAAACGCTTTGCCATAAAGAGTGGACGCCAGCCATGCTGAAAAATCGCCGGTGTGGGTGGCAGCCCGGCAGGTGAGGACGCAGGGAAAGGTGTAAATCCGGCTGTTTTTCACGGCCGGAACATCCTTCCACCCATCCTGGTTTAACAAAGCTGCAAACTGACGGTGAATATCGCCGCATCCAAACACCACATCCGGATTGAAGTCCCGCCATTTTTCCAGGGTGACCGGAACCGCCCTGCCGTTTCCCATTTTGGGCGGAATTCCGCCGGCAGCCCGGATCAGTTCGGTCTGAAACGAATCCTCTCCGGGCGTCAGCAATTGACCGTCTTTTCCCAGCATCAGTCGAATGGTTTTTTGTCGCTGGTTTGGTGGAATTCGGCTGATTTTTTGGGAAACAAGAGCGCGCTGCGCTGCGTTTTTTTCAACGAGTCTGCTGGCGTTTTGGGTTTTCTGGAAAATGGTCCCCAATTGAAGGGTCCGGGCCTCGGCACCGGAAAGTGACGCGCCGTCATCCCAGACCAGAATGGGGTAAGGATTCTTTCCCCGGCCGGACCGGGCTTTTTCCGCATCTCTGGGGGCAACGATCAAAAGATCCGGGCAAAGGGCGTTGATTACGGAAAACTGAGGCGTAAAAGCACCGCCCACAATGGGAATATCAGCGATTTCCGGAAGATGGGTGTCATGATAGGTGACGCCGGCCAGTGTATCTGAAACATCCAGGGCACAGAGAATTTCCGTGGCCGACGGCACCAGGGAAACGACCCGGACCGGCGGAGAAGAAAAGGTATGCCGCTGACCGCTGTCGTCCACCACAACCGCCGCGTGGGCGCATCCGGCAAACAGGTACAAAAGCAGGCATACAGAAAAATTCCGGGTCGTTATTTTTTTCATGACGTCCTTAGAGTTTATCGATATTCGTATTTCAAGCCCACGTAAAAATTGCGGCCGGGGCCGGGATAATCCAGATACCGTTCATTATCTTCATCAAACAAGTTGTTCACTTCCACCCTGAGCTTGAGATGGTTTTCATCGTCAAACCGGAAAAGTCCCTTTTCGATGGTCAGATCCACCACTGTGCCGCTGCAGGCATTGATATACTCATAATAGGTTGAGCTTGTCGTCCGCCGGTCCATGGTGAAAATATTGCTGTTGTAGGATGCGTTGAGATTGGCCATGAGATCGTAGTCCGGGTAATTGAAATGAAGCCCGTAACTGATGATGTTTCTGGGAATATTCGTCAGCCGGTCATCACCGATTTCCGCAACAGATCCGTCATCCTTGTTTTCTGTGGTCATCAGGTGGGTCAGGGTCACATAGGGCCGCAGTTCAAAACCCCAGTCAAAAAATTGGCCAATGTCCGCATTCAGAGAAAATTCAACCCCATCGATAACGGATTTGTCCAGGTTTTCATACCGATACGTCCAGGAACCGGTTGCTATGGGGTTGGCATAGATTTTATCTTCCCAATCCGTATGAAAATAGGTGAGGCTGGCGGTGACGGCGCTCCACTCCATATCCACACCGACCTCAAAGGTTTTGCTTTTTTCCGGATCCAGATCCAATGCGCCCACATACCAGGGCGCTTCTCCCAGATACTGCTTGGGAGACGGCATTCTGAAGCCTTCGGAATAATTGGTTCTGAACTTCAGCCATTGAACCGGCAGGTAGGCGAGTCCCACGGACGGCGAGAAATTGTCATCGCTGGCATCATCGTCATTTCCGTCCAGATCATAGTCATCATACCGGCCGCCGGCGGAAAAAATGAGTTTGTCATCAAACAGGCGAAGTTTGGCGGAGACGTAGCCGGCCATATCTTCGGAGGTCGCCACGGTACCGGTGCTGTCCAGATCGTATTTCAGATAGTCAAGTCCCAGGGTGACGGACACGATAGCACCATCATAGGTGGCTTGGGCGGTAAAGGATTGGGTGTCCACCACATTGTTTTGGGACCAGGGATAAAGGGCATTTCGGCTGCTGCCCTCACTTCTGTCCCGGCCAAAGGCATAGCGGACCAACCAGCTGAACTGATCATCCATCATGGCGCCGTCATAAACGAATGCCGTGCTGTAGTTGTTGTAGTCATAACTGTTGTATTCGGTGTCGTTGTGGATCGCGCTGGTGTCGGAAAACCCGCTGCTGGCGGATTCCATATCGTTCTGATGGTAGTAATTGAAATCAACCCCCAGACGGTGGGTTTCAAGAAAGGTATATCCCATGTCCAGGTGAAGGGCCGTGGAAGAATCAATATCCGTGTGTTCCCAGGTTTTTCCGTTTTCAACATCATAGGCGTTGCGTGCAAAGTTCAGAATCCCGCCGGAAAAATCAAATCCATGGGTGCCGCCGCTGAATCCCAGACTTTCCTTGTGCAGATTGAAGCTGCCGATACCCGCTTCTGCAGTGGCTTGAAACTCACCTTCTTTTCCCCTTCTGGTGACGATGTTCACCACCCCGCCCATTCCCGACGAGCCGTATTGAACTGCTGACGGCCCGCGAATGATCTCGACGCGCTCCACATTGGCAAGTCCCATCAGGGCCAGATTATTGCCTCCCACCCGGCGGCCGTTGACCAGTACCAGAACCGGTGATTCCAGTTCGTTTCCCATGGAGGGCTGGCCCATGCCGCGAATCTGCAAAAGTTTCTGGGAACCCTGGTTCAGAATATAAAATCCCTGCTGGGCCATGAGCTGGTCCATGGTGCTGGCTGTGGAGCTGTTGATCTGTTCGGCTGTAATGACTGTGACATTAGCGGCCACTTCCCGCATTTTTTCCTCTGTACGGGAAGCGGTGACCACGATGGTATCCAGTGCCGAGGTGGGGGCCTCCTGGGCCAGGCCAGAGTTCGGGGCTGCCAGCATCAGTGCGCAAAACACAAGGCAAGGAAACCGCATTTTGGGGTTCATTCTTTTTCTCCTTTCGGGTGGTAAAGATGCGGAAAACGGGTTTTTGTGTTTGTTTCAATATTCATCACATCTACCTGTCAACATCCGGTTGAAACGCCGGTGTTTTTTTGACCCGGAAAAAACAACAAAAAAACCCGGATCACCGTTGGCGATCCAGGAGCCCATTTTCCTCGACCAAATAACATAAAAATACACATCAGACCCTTAGCACCCAGGGTGTGATCGTGCGTCCTGTCCGGTCTCTGAAAAATCAAAAAATCTGATCTTCTGTCGGCCAGGATGTCCAGGCAGGTCTTCTGGCTTGTCCCTTTTCCGCGGTCTTCCCATCTGTTCAAACAGACAGTGACCTTGTTTTGCGAAAAAGACCTTCAGTTTAAAGGCAAAGCGGACTTACAGTGATGGGTTCGCCTCCGATTTTCACGGATGTTCCCTATTCTCTCCCGTTTCCGGGAGCACCTGGACAGGTGGATTTTGAATGTGTCTGCTTTACAGAAGGAGGGATATCTTTGTCAATCCCAATCATGGGGGATATTCCAAGGTGAGAGCGTCTTATCGGAGATCGTTTGGACTGGATCTGACAATTTCTTTATGGGGTTTAAACATGCCGGAATTTCAAAACAATCCCTCAGGCCGACGCATCGACTACCGGATTTCTCAGCACCCCGATCTGTTCAATTTCCACTTCCACGATATCGCCGTGGCGAAGGGGGCCCACGCCCGCCGGTGTGCCGGTGATGACAATGTCGCCGGGAACAAGGGTGATCTGCTTGGAGATAAAGGCAATAATTTCCGGAATGGAAAAAATCATTTGGGAGGTGTTGGCGGATTGAACGGTTTTTCCGTTAAGCCGGCACTTAATTTCCAGGTTCTGGGGGGAGGGAAGATCTTGTGCCAGTACCACGCAGGGACCGATGGGGCCGAAGGTGTCCAGGGATTTTCCCCGAAACCATCCGCTTTTGTCGTGATTCTGAAAATTTCGCTGGCTCACGTCATTCATGCAGGTGTAGCCCAGAATATGATCCATGGCGGTATCCTGGGGCACATCTTTGCAGATCCTGCCGATGATCAGGGCCAGTTCCGCCTCGTAATCGGTTCGCTCGTTTTTAAAACCACAGGTTTTCAGAAACTTGGGGATCACGATGGGTTCTTCCGGACCAATGAGCACATTGGGGGTTTTGGGAAAAATAATCGGCTCCGACGGCACTTCATCGGTAAATCCGCGGACATTGGCCGCCACATTTTCGGCGATATGATCCCGATAATTCAGCCCCATGGCAATGATTTTGGTGGGCTGGACCTGATACCATTCCGTACTGTTTTTAATGGGAAGCCGGATCATTTGTTGTTTCCCTCAATTTGCCGTCATTCC
>JAJDJS010000073.1 GCA_030267325.1 Desulfosarcina sp. OttesenSCG-928-A07
GGCCGCCACATTTCCGGATCCGCCAAGGGAAAAGGTTTTTTCAGTGACCTTGACCACAGGAACCGGCGCTTCGGGTGAAATGCGGGTCACATCCCCCCAGTAATAACGGTCCAGCATCAGATCCCCGACAACCAATATGGATGCCTTTTTCAACTGTTCCGCCAGATCGGGTGGCACCCCCATTGGCGTATTGTCATCAGATGGAGACATATCCCGAATCAATCCTTTGTTTCTGTCTCTGCGGTAAGCTGGGTTTCAATATAACCGGCCCAGTAATGGAGAATAAAAATATGGGCCTCCTGGATGCGGGCGGTTACGGTATGGTCAATCACAATGGCCGCATCCACCTGATGTTTAAGGACGCCGCCATCCCGGCCCAGGAGTCCCACCGTACTTATTCCCATGGCCCGGGCGGAAGCTGCCGCACGGATGACGTTTGCGGAATTTCCAGATGTGGAAATTCCGATCCATACATCCCCCGGCCGCCCCAGTCCCTCCACCTGCCGGGAAAAAACATCGTCAAATCCGTAGTCATTTCCAATGGCCGTAAGAATGGAGGTATCCGTGGAAAGGGCAATGGCCGGCCACGCACGGCGATCCCGCTCAAACCGGCCGATTATTTCAGCGGCAAAATGCTGGGCATCTGCGGCACTTCCGCCGTTTCCGCAGATCAGGAGTTTTCCGCCGGAAGAAAGGGCATTGTTCAGCATCATGGCGGTTTCCGTGATCACCGACGAAAGGGTCTTTAGCTGTTTCAGGCACTGCACATGCTGGTCAATCAAGGTTTCCAACATCAATCATCGCCTCCTTGCCGATTTCCGTCAAACCGATTGAAAAATGGGATGCATACCACATCCAGAGAGGGTTTACAGCTTTTTTGTCCGGATCGTTGCAGTTCGGATGCAACTTCCGGGAGCCAAAGGCGCGTTTATCGGCGCACGGACAGCAGGAATATTATAACCTTTACAAATTCCCTTGTCCATGTGAATAGATTGTCCATTTTGTCGTCCTGAGCTTACTGCCTTGAAATTCGGAATACCATGAATCTTCGGGAACAATTTGAAAAACGCGAACAGAATTTCCTGTCTCCCTTTGGCTGCCAGAGTGCTCGGAGCCGTGGCCGGCAGCGACCGGAACCCCCATGTGCCCTTCGGACCGCATTTCAGGTGGACCGGGACCGAATTGTCTATTCCAACGCCTTCAGGCGGCTCAAGCACAAGACCCAGGTTTTTTTGAATCCCCTGGGAGATGAGTACCGCACCCGACTGACCCACACCCTGGAAGTTTCCCTCATCGCCCGCACCATCGCAAGGGCGATGTTTCTCAACGAAGATCTGGCCGAGGCCATTGCCATGGGCCACGATCTGGGGCATCCCCCCTTTGGCCACGGCGGCGAGGCCATCTTAAAGGAAATTCATTCCCCGGATTTTTCCCATAACCGCCAGAGCCTGCGGGTAGTGGATGTGATTGAAAATGACGGTCTGGGACTGAATCTCACCGATGAAGTGCGGAATGGTATTTTAAAGCACTCCAAGGGATACGGGAAAATCATGCCGGACGATCCGGAAGAAATGGCCTGCACTATAGAAGGCCGTATTGTCCGGATTGCCGATATCATGGCGTATTTGAATCATGACCTGGATGACGCGGTGCGCAGCGGCGTGATCCGCGAAGATCAAATTCCCGACGTATGCGTCCGGGTGATCGGCAAAACCCATCAGGAGCGGGCCACCACCATGACCCGGGATCTGGTGTTTTCCAGCCGGGTGGTGGACGGCGGACTGCAACTGGCCATGAGTGATACGGTTTCAGCAGCCATGACGATTTTGCGGGAGTTTCTTTACGAAAATGTATACCGCAGCCACCAGGTTCACCGGGAGTTTGTCAAAGTAAAAAAAATTCTGTCGGAATTGTACGCGTATTTTCTTGAAAATCCGTCGCTTCTGGAAGTCGAATCAAAGCAGATGGGAATTTCCGGGTGCATGGAACATGGCAATCTGAAACAGGCAGTCTGCGATTTCATTGCCAGCATGACAGATCGCCACGCCCTTCACCTTTATGAAAAAATTTTCTTTCCCACCCCCACTATTTAATGAACACGCAAGGCCCTATGCGCCCTTTCCCCGTCCCTGACAAATCCGCCCTGGACACTTTCCTGGCTGACCTTGAAGCCCTTTTTAAAGAAATGGACGCCGCCTATGATACGGTTTCCCGGCAGTATGGGTTTCTTTGCCAGGGGTGCACGGACAATTGCTGCGAGACCCGATTTTACCACCACACCCTTCTGGAGTATCTGTATCTGAAAGCCGGTATGCGGACGCTGCCGCCCCAGGTTCAGGATGAGGTTCTGGAGCGCGCCTGCCAGGTGAACCGGAAAATGGCCGACGCTGCTGATGAATCTGTCCGGATTCTGTGTCCGCTGAATCAGGGCAGCCGGTGCCGGCTTTATGGGTACCGCCCCATGATTTGCCGGCTGCACGGCATTGCCCATGAACTTCGCCGTCCGGATGGAAAAATCCTTCACCAGCCAGGATGCGATGCATTTTTAAACCACTGTCAAAAGCTTGGGAAAACCGATTATATCCCGTTTGACAGAACCCCTTTTTACCGGAAAATGGCAGCCCTTGAGCAGGCCTTGCGCCAGCAAAGCCAATACCGGGAAAAAATTCGAATGACCATTTCCCAAATTCTGGTTTGCCCCTGACTGCTTTATTTGCGCTTGTGGGACGCCGGATTCCATACTAGCCCAAAACCCCTTACGAGACCTGCCATGAAAATTGTCGCACCCGAGGCCATTTCAGATCTGCCGGGAAAACGCCTGAAAGACACCGACACGTTCCAGTTCCGATGCCACGAAGGTCTTTCCTGCTTTAACCAGTGCTGCAGAAACCTCAATCTTTTTCTGTATCCCTATGATGTGATCCGGCTGGCCCGGTGCCTTGAAATGAACGCTGATGCATTTCTGGACACCCATGTGGATGTGGTGATGCGTCCTGGAAACTATTTTCCTGATGTGCTGCTGCGGATGGCGGATAATCCGGAGCGAACCTGCCCCTTCCTTACCCCGTCCGGATGCCGGGTGTATCCGGACCGGCCCGATACCTGCCGGACCTTTCCGGTGGAACACGGGATATTGATGGGAAATTCACCGACTCAAACCCAGCGCCTCAGTTTTTTCCGCCCGCCGGATTTTTGCCGGGGAGCGGACGAAACCCAGACCTGGACCCTTTCCGCATGGGCAAAGGATCAGGACGCAGTGATGTACAACCAGATGACAGCCAAGTGGGCCGGAGTGAAAAGCCTTTTTCTGAAAAATCCGTGGGGTCATTCGGGAATGGAGGGGCAAAAAGGGAAAATGGCCTTTATGGCCGCCTACAATGTGGATCGGTTCCGGGAGTTTGTGTTTCAGAGCAGTTTTTTGAAACGCTGCCGGATCAAAAAAGAACTGGCCACAAAACTCCGTACCAGCGACCGGGACCTGATGCTGTTTGGGTTTGAATGGATCCGCTTTTTTATATGGGCCATCCCGTCACCCCATATCCGAATGTGAGCTTAAATGTTGGAAAGGATGCCAGGCATAACCGGATCCCCGAAAACGCGAAAAGCGCATCCCGGATCACAGCCGGTGAGCGATGGCATAAAACAGAACATCATCCGGATGCACATACACTTCGGAGATGGCTTTGTCCCGGACCGATATGCCGGCCTCGTGAACAGACTCGGAATCGCCGGATACCAGGGGATGCCATGCCTCAAGTTTCCTTCCCTCGGCAACGCGACGATAGGCACAGGTTTGGGGCAGCCACCGCAGACGAGAAACCAGGTCCGGCGTGAGGTGAAGGCAGTCCGGCACCCGTAGCGACCGATTCGCGTAATCGGTGCACCGGCATGCCTGTGTATCCAGAAGGTAGCAGGAAACCCACGTGTAAGTGATTTTTCCGGTCTTCCCATCCTCAAATTTCTGCAAACAGCAGCGCCCGCATCCATCGCACAGGGACTCCCACTGGTCAGGGGTCATCTGGTGGAACAAAAGGGTTTCCCAAAAATAATTCATGCGGGGGCTGGAGATGACAGGCTTCATGGCGGCACGGTTTAACACGGATGGCCGCTTCAAAAAAGAAAAAATAGAATTTTCACGATTTTACCGAAGGCCCCTTGCCCTGCCCGCCAAACCCATGTATGAGTGCGCATCCAAATTTTGTACGACTCATCCATCCGCCATTTGCCCATTGGGCATGCGTCGCATCCGGAAACCCAACCATGGAGCAATCCGGTATGGGAAAAAAGATCGGACTGGTAGTAAAAAACGAACCCCGTGCACTGCGCCAGGCAGATGAATTTGAAAACTGGCTCAAAGCACGAGATGTCACCGTGATCCGACGCCAGAATGAAGAGACTGCCCTTTCCCCGGAGCCTGCGCCGGACGCATTGTTCTGTGTTTTTGTATTGGGCGGTGACGGTACCTTTCTCAGCGCTGTCCGGTGGCTGGGAAACCAGCAGGCCCCCATTCTGGGCGTCAAATTTGGAGCTGTGGGGTTTCTTGCCGAAACCACCGAAGACCGATTGTGTGAAGTGGCTGAGGCCATTTTTGAAAATCGGTTCTCCATCCGGCTGCAAATGCGGCTGGATGTCTGTGTTTTCCGGGGCAAGACAAAAATTGCTGAAAACCAGGCCTTCAACGACGTGGTGATCAACAAGGGCGCCCTTGCTCGACTGGCCCGGATCTGCGCCCACATCAACGACCAGTTTTTGACAAGCTACCGGGCTGACGGGCTTATTGTTGCCACTCCCACCGGATCCACCGCCTATTCCCTGGCCGCCGGCGGCCCTATTATTCATCCGTCTGTCCCCGGTATTCTCATCACCCCCATCTGCCCCTTTACCCTGACCAACCGCCCCTTGATGGTGCCGGACGATTCGGTCATCACCATCCGGCTGACCGAGGACGCATCTGATATCATGCTGACCTGTGACGGACAGGTGGGGATGAAAATTGACGAGTATGACACCCTTATCATTCGCAAAAGTCCCAACCCCGTACAGATGATCACCCTCCCGGACCAGAATTATTTTGATGTGCTGAAGACCAAACTGAAATGGGGATAAAAATAGAATATGATTTTAATTCATAAATAATTGTTCCTTTTCTTTTTTCACGCTTCGTGTTACCGTGGCGTACCGTTCTGATCTGAAAGGAGACTGCTTGCCGTGAAACTTCCGCCCACTGCATCCACTTGTTTTTTCTGTTTCGTGGTTCTGTTTTTGTCTTTTTTTTCCCCCTGTTCCGCAATGGCCGCCGACACCAGCACCGCACGGGTTCTGGTCCTTCCCCTGACCATCCATTCGGAAAAAGAAGTTCCGTTTCTAAACCGCGGCATTCTGGACATGATGACCTCGCGGATCAGCCAGACCGCCACGGTGATCCACCAGGCCGATGCGAAATCCAAAAAAACACCGATTCAGCAGGGACAGGCGGCAAGGGCAGATTATGTGGTGTCTGGCAGCGTCACCCTGTTTGACAACAGCGTCAGCACGGATGCGGCCCTCGTTCAGGTAAGAACCGGCCAGACCGTGGTACGACTCAATCAGCTCGGCGAAAACGCCGGCAATGTGCTGGTCCATGTGAACCAATTTGCCACCCAGGTCAATCAGTACCTCATGGGGCCCACAGCTGCAGGTGCCGGAGCAGCCACAACAGCGCCTGTCGCCGCGGTACCGGTGATTGCCATGGACGCGGCAGCACAGTCTCCCGCCGTACCGATGGTTTCCCCATATGCCGCAGCCTCTGAACCTAGCCCGGTGCCGGTTTCAGAAACCGCACTCAAAACCGAAAAATTATGGACCAGCCCGCCGGTTAAAGGCGCCATTCATTCCCTGGCTGTTGCCGATGTTACCGGAGATAACCGGCCGAACATTATTTTTCTCAATGACAAACAGGTGATCGTCGCAACAAAAAACAGCGCCCGGCTGGATCGCGTGGCCAGCTTTGACCTAGGCTCCAACCATACGGTGGTTTCCATTGATGCGGGGGATTTTAATGGAAATCAGCGTGCTGAAATTTTCGTTACCCGCCTGACCCCCAACCATCAGTTGGACTCCATGGTTCTGGAATGGAACGGCTCTGCCCTTGCGCCTGTTGCCACCGGGCAGCCCTGGTATTTCAGAGTGATCCAGGCACCTCAAAAAGGCCCGACGCTTCTGGGCCAGCGCCGGGGTGTCCAGACCCATCTGGATACAGGGACCCTCTACAGGGAGACATTTTTTCTTCCGGGCATTTTTGAACTGACCGCCCAGGGAGACGGATACACAGCCGGCTCCCGGATACCGGTTCCCAATACCCACAACATTTACCAGGTTGCCGTGGGGCCTGTTTTCAATGACGGCACCCTCCGTGCCATTGCCTATTCTGACAGCGATATGCTCAAGGTCTACGATTCTTCAGGCATCCTTCACTGGTCTGACGATGAGGCACTGGGTGGAAATCCGTTTTTCCTCCTCACCCCGTCATTGACGGACAGCCGCACCCAAGACCGGTTTTATCTTTCCCAGCGCCTTTTTCCCATTGATTTGGACGGTGACGGTACCCTTGAAGTGGTGACGGTCCACAACCGGGATCTGACCCGCGGCATGGTTGAGCGATTCCGAAAATACACCCGGGGACGCATCGTCGCCGTAAAGTGGAGCGGCGTGGGTCTGAAA
>JAJDJS010000074.1 GCA_030267325.1 Desulfosarcina sp. OttesenSCG-928-A07
TCTCCTGGTTGAGCTGAGCGAGCCGCGTTTCCGCAACATCAATTTTTTCTTCCGCCGCAGCGATGATATCTTCCAACGGCTTGAGGGACTTGGCCCGTTCGGTGATGATGTCTGAACGCAGCCGGCGCAATTCCTTTTTGGTGAGCCGGGGGCCTGAGGGGCGTTCTTCCGGCGCCTCTGGAATGTCCGAATGGCGGGTCATGGCCGGTGCATCGCCCCAGCCCCCTTTTTCCAGAAAGTCCTGATAGGTGCCGTCAAAAAACCGGGCACCGGTATCGTCAAACACAATGAGCTGGCTGGCCAGGGCATGGAGAAACATTTCGTTGTGGGTCACCATGATCACGGCGCCGTCAAAGGCGTCAATAGCGGCCAGGAGCGCATCGCAGGCGTCCATGTCCAGATGGTGGGTCGGCTCGTCCAGCATGAGGAGATTCACCGGTGTGGCCAGAAGCTTTCCCAGCATGACCCGGCTTTTCTCACCGCCGGACAGAACCCCGATTTTTTTCAGGGCATCATCGCCTTCAAACATCATGGCGCCGCAGATATTCCGGGCCTTCTGGCGGTCCACATCAGGTCGGGTATAGAGGATTTCCTCTTCCACGGTATGGGTATCCACCAGATGCTGGATATTGGTCTGTTCAAAAACCCCGGTTTCCACTTGGGGATTCCAGGTGATGGCACCGGAATCGGCTTTGAGGGTGCCGGCCAGAATGTTGAGCAGGGTTGTTTTTCCCCTGCCGTTTTTCCCCACCACACAGACCCGGTCGCCCGCCAGTACTGAAAAACAAAGGTCTTTAAAAAGCGGGTGTCTAGGTTTCCAGGAAAAGCGCAAGCCGTCGGCATGAAGCACCTGCTTGGCCCGGAAGGGCTTGCTGCGGAAAGAGAACTCCAGGTTTTTGATGTTCTCCAGCTTGTCCCGTTTTTCCATCTTGGCCAGGGTTTTGACGCGGGACTGAACCATATTGGCCAGACGCGCCTTGGCCCGGAAGCGTGAAATAAACAGGCGGATTTCCTTTTCCCGGCGTTCATCATTGAGCCGGGTTTTTTCGTAGATTTCCTCGTCCTGGGCCGTCTGCTCGTAGTATTTCCCAGTGTTACCGGTAATTTTTCGGGCTTTTTTGCGATGAATCCCCACCGTGTGGGTAACCACCTTGTCCATGAATCCCCGGTCATGGGTGATGAGCATCAGCTCGTGGGGCCAGGCCAACAGAAATGACTCAATCCAGCGGATGGAGGTGATGTCCAGGTAGTTGGTGGGCTCGTCTAAAAGCAGCAGATCCGGTTCCGACACCAGCACCTTGGCCAGATTGAGGCGGACCTGGAATCCTCCGGAAAAATCATGGGGCGACCGGGCCATATCACTGTCTGAAAATCCAAGGCCGTTGAGTATTTTTTCAACTTTCCAGTGGTGATCTTTTTCAGACGCCAAAAGCCCCTTCATGCCTTCGGCCAGCACCGTGGTTTCGGTAAATCGGATAAGTTGCTCAACATGGCCGATGCGATAGCCCCTGGGCTTGGTAATGCTTCCGCTGTCGTAGCTTTCCTCTTCCATCAGGATCCGGAAAAGGGTGGATTTGCCGTGGCCGTTTCGCCCCACCAGCCCAACCCGTTCCCTGGAGTTGATTTTGAAGCTGATGGTATCAAACAATACACGGTCGCCGTAGGTTTTGGTGAGGTTTTCAATACTGATCATTGAAGAAGTGTCCGAGAAGAAGTGTCCGAAAAATACCTGAAAGGGATGGCACGCTGCCAGGCCCCAAAGCAGCGGCGGATATTTTTCGGGCTGTATAGAGGATGCGCGCGGCGGTGTCAATCCAGAGGGTTTAAGCCTTCAGAAACTGCTTTCAATCCCATCCTTTACAATCTTTTGACTTGGTGCTAATGTTTCGCATTTATGCGTTTTTCCAAAAAATAAATCCAGCTGAATGGACCCCAGTATCAACCGGATGGACAAAATCCATGGAATTTATTCCTGTCATCGGACTCGAAGTTCACGCCCAGCTTAACACCCGAACAAAAATTTTCTGCGGCTGCTCCACAAAATTCGGCGCGCCCCCCAATACCCATACCTGCCCCATCTGTCTGGGGATGCCCGGAACCTTGCCGGTGCTGAATAAAAAAGTAGTGGATTATACCATCAAGATGGCGCTGGCCACGAACTGCACGGTACAGGAAAAAAGCGTGTTCGCCCGGAAGAACTATTTTTATCCGGACATTCCCAAGGGCTATCAGATTTCCCAGTACGAACTTCCCATTGCCCTAAAAGGCCATCTGGACATTGATGTGGAGGGAAAATCCCTGCGCATCGGCATCACCCGTATTCATATGGAAGAAGACGCGGGAAAACTCATACACGATCCTGACCATCCTGTCAGCCGGGTGGATCTCAACCGGGCCGGTATGCCTCTGATGGAAATTGTCAGCGAGCCGGATATCCCCACACCCGAGGCAGCCGGCGCCTATCTCAGGGAGTTGCGGGCCATCCTCCGGTATCTCAATATCAGTGACGGCAACATGGAAGAAGGCAGCTTCCGCTGTGATGCCAATGTGTCCATCATGCCGGTTGGGTCCACGGTCTTCGGCACACGGGCGGAAATAAAAAATCTCAATTCCTTTAAACATGTGGAAAAGGCGCTCCATTACGAAATCGCCCGGCAAAAGGCAGTGCTCCGGGACGGCGGGCACTTGGTTCAGGAAACTCGCCTCTGGAATCCGGACAAGGGCGTCACCCTTTCCATGCGGGGAAAAGAAGACGCCGACGACTACCGGTATTTTCCAGACCCGGATCTGGTTCCCCTTGTCATTGATACAGCATGGATTGACCGGATGCATCAGGAAATGCCCGAACTTCCTGCCCAGCGCCGGTTCCGTTACACAGAACGTTTGGGGCTGACACCGGAAGATGCCCGGACCCTCACTGCCAGCCGCGAACTGTCCGATTATTTTGAAGCCACAGTGGCCCGGTTTGACCGCCCCAAAATGGCGGCCAACTGGATCATGGGTGATCTTCTGGGACTGCTGAATGCCAGAGGACTGGAGGTGGACCAGTCACCCATTACGCCGGATCACCTGGCCGGGCTGCTGGAACTTCTGGAAACCGACGTAATCAGCGGGAAAATCGCCAAAACCCTTTTTGAGACCATGGCTGAGACCGGAAAATCGGCAAAAATTCTTGTTGAAGAAAAAGGGCTGATTCAGGTGTCGGATACATCGACCCTTGACCCGGTGGTGGACGCCGTCATCGCAGATCATCCGGATGAAGTTTCCCGATACCGGAGCGGTCAGAAAAAACTCATGGGCTTTTTTGTAGGTGAGGTGATGAAGGCCACCCGGGGAAAAGCCAATCCCAAAATTGTGAACGAACAGTTAACGAAAAAGTTGGAATCATCCCCGCTCAATTGAATTTTGCGCCGTCATTTTTCCATACCCATACCTAATTCCCATTACAGGAGCTGTTCATTGAGAACACCAGCATATCATCCGTCACCTTTTCATCAAATTTCTCGCCTCATCATTGTGGGGCTTATGGTTCTGATGACCGCAACAACCCTGTCGGCCTCGGCCCCCCCCGCCCGAGTGGCGATTCTTCCCTTTGACATTCACGCGGAAGGCGATATTTCCTTTCTGCGGGAAGGCATTGTGGACATGCTTTCCTCGCGTCTGGCATGGCCGGGCCATGTGGACGTGATCACCAAAAAAGAAACCTTGGCCGCTGTTTCATCCGCAGCCCAGGCTGACGGAGAAGGCCGGGCGCTTTCGGTCGGCCAGAAACTGGGTGCCCATTATGTCCTGTACGGCAGCCTCACCGTGTTTGGCGAAAGCGTCAGTATTGACGCCAAAATGATGGATGTGAGCGGAAAGCGGGAACCCGTTCCCTTTTATGCTGAAGCCCGCGGCATGGGAGAGGTAATCCCCCAAATCAACCAGTTTGCCGGCACCATCAACACCATGGTGTTTAATCGCGGCGCAGCCCAGCCCCAAATGGCAGGGATGCCGCCCCAGACAGGCGCCATGCCCTACGGTCAGGGCACGCCTGCCTATGACCCCCGGATGCATCCGGAAAAGCTGCTGCAATCCGGCATGGTGGTTGAGGGGCAGCAAGCGGGTCAGGGCTATCCGTATTCCCAACACACTCCCAACCCGGCATTTATCGCTGTGGGACCGGCCCCCATGGCTGACACCAACACCGACACATTCTGGAAAAGCCAACGCCTTCAAACCATTATAACAGGTATCGCCATGGGCGATCTCGACAAGGACGGACTGACGGAAACCGTGGTGGTCACGGTCAACTCGATCCTGATCTTCCGGAACCAAGGGGGCCGGATGTCCCAGGTGACGGAGCTAGAGAAAATCAATACCCATCAGTATGTGGGCGTGGATGTGGGGGATATCAACGGAAACGGATATCCTGAAATTTTTGTGTCCAGCATAGGCCCCCGCAAAGATATGTTTAATTCCTTTGTGCTGGAATATGACGGCAGTGCCTATCGCCGGGTGGCATCGGGTCTGCAGTGGCATTTTCGCGTTGTGCCGACCGATATGGCCGGCCCCATGCTGCTCGGCCAGAAACAGCCGCCCACGGACGGCAATCTGATGAGCCAGCCTATTTTCCACATGATGTGGGACGGCACCGACTATGTTCCGGGTGATGTTTTTCTGGCAGGCGGAAAAGCCAATGTTTTCAGTATTGCGGTCGGAAAAATCGCGGCTGAAGAAAACGAAACCAATGTCATCGGGTACAACGAATATGACCGGATCACTGTTTTCAGACCCGGCGGCGCGATTGAGTGGAAAAGCACGGATGCCCACGGCGGCAGCCTCAATGCGTACCAGCTTCCCTCAAAAGAAGAAAAAACCGTCACTGACAGTTATTTCTTCCCCATGCGGATCTGTACAGGCGATCTGGACAAAAATGGCCGGCTGGAGATGATCGTGGCCTCCAACAAAGAAGTTGGCAACCGCCTGGTCAGAAATCAGCGGTTTTACACCAACAGCCGGTTTCTTTCATTTTCCTGGAGCGGTATGGGCATGGTGGAAAACTGGAAAACCAACGAGCTGTCGGGCCGCATCAGCGACTATTTTATCGGCGATTTCAACAATGACGGCAAAAAAGAACTGGTCGCCGCCCTGGTCCGCAGAGAGGGACGAATCAGTTTTTCAGAAGCAGAAAGCATCGTCATCGCCTATGACCTGAAAGACCAATAAAACGCATCTTCACCTTCACACAGGGCGCGGACAATCGTCAGCGCCCTGTTTTTATTTTTGGATCTCCGAAACACCAGGCAGGCACTACGCCTTTCAACCTCTACGATCTGCCAGCCCCGCCGCGAGGGTGAGGCCGCGTTAATATTCAAAAAACGTCATTTTCTGAAACATAGGGCCATCCTGTTTCAAGCGATTGTCCTGCCTCTTTTTCGGCCGGCAGTTGACAACCTGTACAAAGCCATCATCTTTTCTGTCAGACGTTCGATTGCGCAAACGTGTTCATCACTTCTCTCATAAGGCTTTTCCATGTTTTCCTGGTTTGAAAAAAGAATTGACCCTTTTCCGGAAAAAGAAATTTCCGTTCCGCCGGCCTCCTTTTTTTCCTTTGTCTGGAAAACCTCGGCCGGAATCCGGGGCTATATTCTGGGTATGGGAGTTTTTGCGGCCCTTGTGGGAATGTTTGAGGCTTTTCTGTTCGTTCTCCTGGGAAAGGTGGTGGACCGGATTGCCATCATCGGTCCTGCAGAACTCTGGTCCAGGGAAGGCTTGAAGCTTCTCCTTGTCGCTATTGCTGTTTTTTCGAGCGTCATCATTGTTGCGGTCAATTCCTTACTCAAATTTCAGACCCTGGCCGGAAGTTTTCCAGTGCGACTTTACTGGAATTTTCACAGGCTTCTCCTGGGCCAGAGCATGAGTTTTTTCCAGGATGAGTTTGCAGGGCGAATTGTCACCAAAGTGATGCAAACGGCCCAGGCCCTTCGGGATATCTATCTGATTATTGTGGATATCATGGTCTACGTGACCATCTATTTTATCACCATGACCGCCTCCCTTGGGTATTTTGACCTCTGGCTGCTCTTTCCCTTTGTACTGTGGTTTATCGGCTATCTGGCGGTCCTGCGCTGGATGGTGCCAGGCCTTGCAAAGGCCTCTCAAAAGCAGGCGGACGCCCGTTCCACCATGGTGGGACGCATCACAGACGCCTATACCAATATTGCAACCGTCAAACTTTTTTCCCACGCCGGAAAGGAAGCCGGATACGCGAAATCTGCCATGCGGGAATTTCTTTCCGCAGTCCACGGCCTCATGCGGAAAATCAGCGGATTTGAGATCATCAACCATGTGCTCAGCATGTCTCTCATCTTGAGTGCCTGCGGCACAGCGCTCTGGCTCTGGACAAAAGGCCAGACGGGCGTCGGCGCCCTTGCCGCCGTCGGCGCCATGGCGTTGCGGATGAACGGCATGTCCCACTGGATCATGTGGGAAAGCACCCAGCTGTTTGAGCATGTGGGCACCATCCATGACGGCATGAAAATGCTCTCACGGCCGCAAACCGTTACGGATAAACCGGGCGCAGGAATTCTCCATGTGACGCAGGGCGAAATCCGATTTGACAGCGTTACCTTTTCCTATGACAAAAACAG
>JAJDJS010000075.1 GCA_030267325.1 Desulfosarcina sp. OttesenSCG-928-A07
AATTACTATAAACTAAAAGAAAGGGATTTTTTAAATTATTTTTAATAAAATCAGTAATATTTATCTATTTTTTACTTCATTTGTCTATTCCAGAAAGTTGAGATGTAAAAAATATTTTTGAAAATCAGAAGATATGAGGAAAATGAAAACATGAAACAGAGTGCTCACAATAAGTATCATTTTTCAATTGACCTTGATCTGTTAAAAGAAGCGCGCCCGATAGACACAGACGAAAATTTAATATTTAAAAATAATTTAACAAAACTTTGGGGATTGATCAATAATGTTTATGATCGCATTGAGGAGTTTCTGGAATATTTAAATGATCATCCCAAAAACAAAATTATCAGTAATCGAATACATGAAATTATCACTATTCATGGACGACGTGGTGCTGGAAAGACAACATTTGTTTTATCTGCACTGCAACAACTTTCCCGTAAAAAAGAAGACCCCTACAAGAAGATCAAAAGTCTCGGCGTCGTGGACCCGACAGTAATGAATTCGAAAGAAAATTTGTTTTTCATTGTTCTGGATAAAATACGAAGGATCGTTGACCAACATAGAGCTTCAAACCAAATGATAGATCGTTACCAAACCGGAAGCAATCATCAATATGAGGACTGGCATACCCGTTTTCGAAAATTGGCAACAGGCTTGGGTAATCTTGAAGGAAGCAACAAGGAAAAGGATAAAGATTTCGTATGGGGCGACCCCCAATTGCAATTGGACTATCAATTGGATCTCATACGTCATGGTGAAGAGCTGGAGTTGGATTTTCACCTGTTTCTCGACGCCAGCTTAAAAGTTATAGAAAAAAAAGCGTTTCTGATTGTCATTGACGACATTGATACCGCACCTGAAGTTGGCTGGAAAGTTCTTGACATCATGCGCAAATATTTTACCAGCCCTCAATTAATAACCATCATTTCCGGAGATCTTGATCTATACTCAAGTATCGTGAGAAACCAACAATACACGGTTTTTAAAAAGGAGCAGACGAAAAAACCTCCAGCGGAAAAATCGCAAACAGAGCTGGAATGGGAACGCCGCATTGAGGGACTGGTTGATCAATATCTGCTCAAGTTACTTCCAATCAGAAACAGAATTGTTCTTCCATTTTTTGGAAGCTATGTAGAAGAAATCGCTGGAGGTGACACCAAAAGACTTGGCATTAAAATGTATTTTCCAAGTAAAAAAGAGAACGGGAAAAAAGAAAAAAAAGATTTTTCGCTGCAAGCTCTGCTTAAAGCATTATATGATAATATAATGGGACTGAAAACATCTGAACACCAGAATGCAGTCCAATTCGCCTTACTTGATCGGCCTTTTCGCACGGTCATTCAGATGCTGCCACCATTGATGGAATTAAATAGTGTGATAGAATTAAATAAAGATAAACCGCCAGAGAAAGAGAACTCAGATGAAGAGAAAAAGTCGGATGAAGATGCATTAAATAATGCGAAAAAAAATGTCTTACAGCATCTTTCCAATGTGTTTTTCAATCCACTTCAACGGATGGGATATGTAGACGTTGATGACCAGATGACACGTCTTGCTTCCAGATCTGGAATCACCGATCTGATGACGAAACTTGAATCATTTGCTTTGCTGGAACGATTCTTCGATCTATCTCCTTGCTCATCCTTTCCTTGGGCCAATGCTTGTTTCGTCACACTCCAAGCTCATTTATCATATGGAATGCGAAAAAATCCGGCCTCGCTCATACATTATATGGTTAAAATTGCTTTGATTAAAGAAATAATGGGGGATGAATCGTTAGAATCTAAGAAGGATCTGTTTGACTCAGTCCGGTCCTTTTTACGCCTTGGCACCAATGAGGCGCATGTTTACACAACATGTCGATTGAGTGGGCTGGAGCGACGTACGCCGGAGAAATTTAATCAACCTTTTCTGGGAGGGACTGTTATTTTTCAAAAACCATGGATGGACACTAAGTATACTGAAGCTGCAAAGACATTGCTGCTTTTCACGATGTTTCGATTATCTAATGGTGAAAAAAACCATTGTACTATTTCAGTTCTCAATTTTTTAGGGATGATAGCAGACTTTCTCGCAATAAAAAATTATATAGATGATGACACTGATACAAATGGTCGTGCCGACGACCCGATCAGACGCCACCTTCAACAAATGACGCAAGAATCCACATTTTATGGCTTTAACCAAAACAACGATTTAAAGTGGAGTGGAAGTATCCCAAAAACGACACCGGATGGAATATTTTATTCAAATGATGAAGACGAAGTTATTCCTCACATGCAGGCCCTTATGCTGAAATGGAAGGAACAATTTAAAACGTGTGAATGTGCAGCCCCCGCGCCACTCATGGCGAGAATTGGTAGCAGATTCTATAAAAATCTTCTTTCCATTGATATTTATGCAAATGATAATCTTCGAAAATCTAATTTCAGGATTCAAGAATACATCTATCGTTGCGTTACAGCATTACTCAGCTCGATTCTTGTTGAAGAGCACATTGAAAATAATGGGAGTGAGCATATAAAATTTTTTAATCCGACCGGATTGCATGAAACTTTATGTGAAAATTTAACCATTATATTTAACCATAGTTCAGAATGTCACAATTCAAATAAGATAATAGAGAAAAAACGTAAATATAATTTTTTCCATATGGTGGCATCATTTCCCATCCTGTTATACTATCTGGAAGACAGTATATTGCATAAACTTACTGCTTTTGGGATTTTTCCAAAAGATTCCATTAATAGCAAATTTAAAGAAAATTTTGATCACCTGTTAAAATCATTGGTTCTAATTGATAAAAAGGGGGAAAAGCCTCTAAGTCAAAAAGGGAAAAAGTCTATTTATAAAAAAATGCTGAAAAAATGACTATATGTCAGCACTGTCTGGTTAAGGACTTGCATATGTCCCCTCTGTGTCAGGGCAATTTACGCATGAGCCAAAATCCACTATAAGAGAGGACAGGAGGCTGATCCCATTCGATACTCACCTAAATCTGCAACCGACTGGGAGAAGCCTTCAAAATTCAAAAAGTGTCTTTCAAAAAATGCGAAAACTATCTTGACAATCACCGGTTGAAAAAATGAGTACTTCCTGAAAAAACGGCAACCATTCACCCTATTTTTCCTAAAAAACTCTTTTCGGGGGGTTTTAGCGGGATGTTCAAAAATCGAAAAACTATTAGAAATTCAATCTCAAAACGGCTGACGAGATTTTTTCCATTCTATCGGTCGTCTTGATCTTTGGTGGTAAAAACGACGTGTACAATTCTGTAAAAATTAAACTGAAACTCTCCAAAAATCATAAATGCCCAACACCATATACAAAAGTTTATTGAGTTCCTTTCCATTGATGGATTGGTATACCTCAGGCGAATGGTTAGGGCCGCAACCCGGCGCGACTCTAGACAATCGACTTTTTGCCATTTGTCGGAATTATGAACCTGAACAACCAAACTATATCCACGATCAAAAGCAAATTACCGCTTTTCCGGAACTGCAAAAAAACAACTATTTTATGCTTTCTCCGTTACTAAAACGGGCATTTTTTTCTTTGGCCGAAAATTGTCTGGAAATCAGACACAATCGCATTTATGTGCGCCATGAAACTTTTTCAGAATGGCAAAACCTGATCACATGCATCACACCACTTCCTTTTTTGGCTGCTTGTGCACTCAGCCATCACAAAGACCTCAAAAAAGCAATTCAGTTACTTGTTGAATCATTGAAATATTCAACACTCCCGTCCTGTTACGATCCCTTATTGGATATGTTGTGTAATTATTCGCACGGAATCGGAAATACTTTAAAAAATATGAATCGGATGCGTCAAAATTCACATGCAAGCTTCTTTGGATTTACTCCCCGCACTGAATCTGTTTTTATGGAAAAAATCGGAGGTGAATGCAAAGGACAACTCCATGATTTGCACTTTCACTGGAACGGCACAACAGAAGCTGACTTTGTATGGGCCCATTGCATGGGCGATCCCAATGGGGTTATCCGTGAACTATTAGAGAAATGGAATAAAAATGATTATATAAAAAGATATTATCATCAGCATGGGATCTCTTCTCCGTATTTTTTTCACAATGGATTTCAACTCGCTCAATGGCTTCATCGGTGGATGACATGGACCATTCTCCAGAAAAAACTGTCTCTTCCCTCTGAGATAGCTAACTGGGATAAATGCAAATATGATCGCAAGAAGCATTGTGACTGTGTAGACCGTTTTGACTGTGAGAATCATTGCGGTTCAAAAATCCATTGTAAGTGCGAGAGCGATGTTGCCTGTGCGAATCGTCATGGTCGCAAGGGCATCGCTGGCTGTGACAGTGACTATAGAAACGGGAAATCTCTATCGAAAATAGACATTTTTAATCAAATAAGATTCCAATATAATTTTCCTCAGCAACAACCCCCATTGCATTCATTTATGAAGGGTCGGTTGCATTCGCTGAAACCTTTCTCCACCTATATCAATCTTCCTCCCGATGCCACCAGCATACAGTTGGAGGGTGTCCTCTGGCTTTATATCCTTTATGAATTGGATGCTGACAGTCAGTTATTGCCTTATTTGGTTCATCCCTATCTGTTGTTACAATGCAGATTTCATCAGATGCTGGTACAGCAGGTTTCCCAAGTGGGGTTTGATCAGTTTCAGAACCTTTCTGATATTGGACTGCGCGACCACCAGGAGTCACACTCCTATTACCAACGATTTCTTCAATTGGAGGGCATGTACGGGCCTTACCTGGGATATACTGAAGGACGATTCGCACCAAAAATATCGGCGGAAAAGAATCGAAAACTTATAGGAAAGCTGCTTGACGGATATTGCCGGGCCCATGGGTGGCTGCTGCGCCCTGATACTGAACTTGTGCCACACCCGAGACAAAAACCTGACGCCTGTGTTTCCGGACAGGATATAGGGCTTGTGGCACATTTTATCAAACGCAAAGAAAACGACAGCAACACGATCTGTCGATACAGCAAATTGCGAAAAGATACGTTGAAGCAAGCAATAGAGCTTGTCAAAACCATGAGACAGTTACCTGTTCTTCGAAACATTCTGGTGGGAAAAGATGCCGCCGCCAATGAGATGCATGCTCCCCCGGAAATATTTGCGCCCCTATTTCGTTATCTTGGCGACCACGGCATCACCCATTCCACCTATCATGCTGGAGAAGATTATCTGCACTTGGCTTCAGGTATTCGTGCGGTTGAAGAAGCCATACGGTTCCTGGATCTGCGGTCAGGTGATCGTATCGGCCATTGTACTGCGTTGGGCATTGCCCCTGATATCTGGCGCCGTTCCATGGACCCAGATATATATCTGCCTCAAGGAGAATGGCTTGACAACTTGATATGGATTTCAATGCGTATTCGAAGAGAGGCGGGCTTCAGCCATTTCAAAAATTTTTTGATGAACAAGATCGAGCGTTTCTTTTTTGAAATTTATGGTGAACTGGCCCCTCCACTTTATGTGTTACACCGCGCATGGAAGAATCGTCAGCTTGACGCCAGATTTTTGTATTACCCGTTTGTAACCGATTTTATTGAATTGGTAAAAAAGAAAGACATTCAGGGGGAAAATCTCGCCACGCATCAGATTGAAAATTTCAAAAGTTCATTATCCTATTTAAGCAACTATTATAGAACTGAAACTAGTTTAATTATTGATTCGATATCAAAAGATTTCGAAGCGTTCCGTATTTTTAAAAAATATCACACAAAAAAGATACGGGAAAAATATGAAAAGCCGATAAAAATAAAAAGGGATGATATCAGTGATGAGGTTTTTATTTTTTTACAAGACACGATTGTATCGAAAATGTGCGAAAAAAATATCCTCGCTGAGGTAATGCCAACAAGCAATGTAAGAATCAGTTTTTATAAAAAATACAGCGACCATCATATGATGCTCTGGGTTGATCCGGACAATAAGCGACCAAAACCCGTGATGACCTTGGCAACGGACGATCCGGGTATTTTTTCGACAAATTTACGTAATGAATACAGTCATTTTATCCACGCCATACGGACACACCTTAAGTTTAGTGCCGACCAAGCTTACCGTGTTGCCGCTGAACTGATGCAGAATGCAAAGGCCTATAAATTTCAAAGGCATCACCCCGACACCTCGAAAGAGGAAAAGGTTTTCACCATCAGAAACGAGTCATCTTATTTTGGGTAAACGCCTTGGTATGTGCCGGAAAACAAACGGTAGTTCCAGTTGCACAATTTCTAACGAGATAGTCTCGACTTGATCTGACAGTGTCCTCTTGCAAAGAAAGGGGAACTCCGTTTTGATGGAAGTGTAAGCAACCCATCAACCTGGCACCATGCCCACGGAGATTCCCCATGCAAACTTTCAATCAAAACGTCATAAAACACAAGACCGGACTTCTTTGCGCCAGTTGTACAAGGTGGCCTCGCTGATGCCCTCCTGGACGGCCAGTTGGGCAAGGCTTTGGTTGTGCGGCGGAATCATCTTTTTCAAAACTGACGCTTTACGTTCTTCGGAATATTGCATGATCCATCCTCCTGTGCCCCCTT
>JAJDJS010000076.1 GCA_030267325.1 Desulfosarcina sp. OttesenSCG-928-A07
TTCTTCAAATTATCACTGAAACGCCGGATATCTCACAACGGGAGATCGCCGCCAAAATGGACCTGACCGAGGACGGCGTGCGGTATCATATCCGAAAACTCAAGGAAAAAGGGGTGTTGCACCGTGTTGGCAGTACAAAAAGCGGCGTGTGGGAAATTGCCTGTGAACAGACTTCGCCGGAAAAAGGAACCCTCCCATGACCCTTGAAACCGTGGTGGCAGCGGCCCGCGGGGATATTCCGGCAGATCTGCTGCTGGTCAACGGGCAAATCATCAATGTGTTTTCCGGCCGCATCACAGCCGGCCACATTGCCGTTAAGGACGGATATGTGGTGGGGATCGGTGACTATGACGCCAAAAAGGTAACGGATCTTGCAGGCCGTTATGTGTCCCCCGGATTTATTGACGCTCATGTTCATATTGAAAGCGCCATGGTGTCTGTGGCAGAATTTTCCCGTGCCGTGGTGGCGCGGGGGACCACCACCGTGATTGCCGACCCCCACGAAATCGCCAATGTGCTGGGATGTGCCGGAATCCAGTACATGCTCCGTTCGGCAGCAGATCAGCCCATGGACTGCCTGTTTACACTGCCGTCGTGCGTTCCGGCAACGGCCATGGAAACCGCGGGGGCAAGGCTGAAGGCCGCGGACCTGGAACCTTTTTTTCAGCATCCGCGTATTGTGGGCTTGGGTGAAATGATGAACTACCCGGGCGTGGTGTTTAAAGATCCGGATGTGATGGACAAATTGGCCCTGGCAAGACGTTTGGGCCGCCCCATGGACGGCCATGCGCCCGGACTTTCCGGCCGTTTGTTATCCGCCTATGCAGCCACCGGGATTTCATCGGACCATGAATGCACCCGGCCCGATGAAGCCACAGAAAAGCTGGAGGCAGGCATCTGCATCATGGTGCGGGAAGGCACGGCAGCCCGGAATCTGGACGATCTTTTTCCCGTCATCAGCCCTGACACCTGGCCCCGCATGATGTGGTGTACAGACGACCGTCATCCCCATGATATCCTCTCCAAAGGCCATATTGACGCCATGATCCGAAAAGCCGTGAAAAAAGGCCTGGATCCGATCACTGCCATCCGCATGGCCACCTTGTGTCCGGCCACGCATTTTGGCCTTGGAGATGTGGGGGCCATTGCACCGGGCAAAAAAGCCAACTTTGTGGTTTTTTCCAGGCTTGACGATATTCGGCCTGAAATGGTGTTTTTCAGGGGACACCCGCAAGCCGAAGACGGCCGTCTTTTACCCCATGTGACGCGTCCGGCGGAAATACCCATTCCCACATCCATTCACCTTTCTTCATCCGCCCTTGATTTTTCCATTCCCGCAGTCAGCCCCCGGATTCGGGTGATCCGGGCGCTTGACAATCAGGTGGTCACTGATTGTGACATCATGGACACCGCGATCCGGGCCGGTATGGCGGAAAGTGATGTGAGCCGGGATCTGATCAAGCTGGCCGTGGTGGAACGGTACACCGGACATCATGGGATCGGAAAGGGGTTTGTCACCGGACTGGGGCTGAAGCACGGCGCCATTTGTTCCAGCGTGGCCCATGATTCCCACAACATCATTGTGGCGGGCGCAACGGATGCGGAGATGAAGACAGCGGTAGACCAGGTGATTCGCATGAAGGGCGGTCTGTGCGTTGTCAGCGGAGAAACCATTCTGACGGCCCTTCCCCTTCCCATTGCCGGATTGATGTCCGACCAGCCCATGGAACAGGTCGAGGTCCAAATGGAGCGTTTGCTGTTGGCGGCAAAAAAACTCGGCACACCGCTTTCTGATGTTTTCATGACCTTGAGTTTTCTGGCCCTTCCCGTGATTCCCGCCTTGAAGCTGACGGATAGGGGACTTGTGGATGTGGAAAAATTTACCGTTGTCCCGCTTTTTCAATAAATTGATGCGCCATTATTTTTCCTCTGCAGTCCGTCCCCTTTTTTTTCTCACTTATTCCTTGAAAACAGACAGTCAGGCATACTATAGAAGCCACGGTTGTGCTAGGCGGGGAGTCAGCGGTGCCCTGTACCCGAAATCCGCTTTATGCGGGGCTGAATTCCCCCCTTCGGGCAAAACCCGAAAATCCGGATCATTCTGGCCGGTCGCCGCGCAACAGACAGTCTCGAACCTCGTCAGGTCCGGAAGGAAGCAGCGATAAGGGATGGAAGTCTGTGTCGTGGATCGATCCCGGTCGGATCATGATATCGAATTTCAGGTTCGCTCAACGGGGGGTGCACAACCCTTTTTTCGCGTCAAACTCAAAAATTCACCCTGTTTTCCGCCCCAATGTTTTTCTGAAAACGCCGCTTTCCTTTCCTCAACATCAGTCGAATCCCGTCTAACACTCCGATTTTTAAGTTGGTTTGTATTTTTTACCAACCCTTGGGAGCATCCTTGACAACCCCGTATCCGATCTTATTTTCTTTTCCAAACTGGGTTGCAGGGCATGTAAAAAATGCTTCATTATAGATAGGTTCTAAACAATCGAGTCCTTCCTTTTAAGACACCCAAAAAATTCCAGTTATCAGGAGGTGCGGACGTTGATGGCGCCAGAGAAGAAGAGTGCGGTTGAAGCGCAAGATGAGAAAACAGCCGAATCCCCGGAGACAACAGAGGATATCCTTTCTGCGCTCTCCATGGCCGCAGACGACGATAAAATGGCCCTGGAAGCTGCCCGGGCGGAAGCCAGAGACTTTCATGACCGGATGCTTCGCATGGCCGCAGAGCTGGACAATTATAAAAAACGGGTGGCCCGGGAACAGGATGATCTCCGGAAGTTTTCCACTGAGAAATTGCTGGGACAGTTATTGACGGTGGTGGACAATCTGGAGCGGGCCATTTCTTCGGCAGAAGCGGATTCCCAGTGCAATAAAGGGCTCATCGAAGGTGTGACCCTGACCCTTGCCGAAACCCTGAAAATTCTGGCGCAAAACCATGTAACCCCTGTAGAATCACTGGGAAAACCCTTTGACCCGGTCTTTCATCAGGCCATGTCCCAGGAGGCGCGTGACGATATGCCGCCCAATACGGTTGTTCAGGAATACCAGAAAGGCTATCTGATTCATGACCGGCTCCTTCGCCCGGCCATGGTGGTGGTGTCAAAGGCAGTTCAGAACGGGCAGACCGGCCCTGAAACGGTCGACACCCATGTATGACGAGTGATCAAACAAAAGATCATCACTGATAAGGAGGAATACCAAAATGGGAAAAATTATCGGAATTGACTTGGGGACCACCAACTCATGTGTGGCGGTGATGGACGGCGGTGAAGCCAAAGTCATTACCAACCCCGAAGGCGGACGCACCACGCCGTCTGTGGTGGCGGTCAGTGAAAGCGGAGAACGGATGGTGGGGCAGATCGCCAAACGTCAGGCCATCACTAACCCGGAGAATACGGTTTTTGCCGTAAAAAGGCTGATCGGCCGGAAGTTTTCCTCTCCCGAAGTACAAAAAGACCTGAGAATTCTCCCCTACCATGTCAAGGCAGCTGAAAACGGCGATGTCCGCATCGACCTTCGGGGCAAACTTCACAGCCCGGCGGAGATCTCCTCTTTTATTCTGGCTTACATCAAAAAGTATGCGGAAGACTATCTGGGAGAACCGGTCACCGACGCGGTCATCACCGTGCCGGCGTATTTTAACGACAGCCAGCGCCAGTCCACCAAAGATGCCGGAAAAATTGCCGGCCTCAATGTACTCAGGATCATCAATGAGCCCACGGCCGCTTCCCTGGCCTATGGACTGGATAAAAAAAGCGATGAAAAAATTGCCGTGTTTGACTTGGGCGGCGGTACCTTTGATGTGTCCATTCTGGAAATCGGCGAAGGTGTGTTTGAAGTAAAATCCACCAATGGCGATACCCACCTGGGCGGTGAGGATTTTGACCTGCGGCTCATTGACTATCTGGCCGATGAGTTCCGAAAAGACCAGGGCATTGATCTTCGAAACGACAAAATGGCCCTGCAGCGACTCAAGGAAGCAGCGGAAAAAGCCAAAATGGAACTCTCCGCTTCCATGGAGACCGATGTCAACCTGCCCTTTATTACAGCAGATGCCAGCGGCCCCAAACACCTCAACATCAAGATCACCCGGGCCAAACTGGAAGCCCTGGTGGCGGATCTCCTGGACAACCTGGAAGGGCCCTGCCTGACCGCTCTCAAGGATGCCGGTCTTTCCACTTCTGATATCAACGAGGTGATTCTGGTGGGCGGCATGACCCGCATGCCGGCGGTTCAGGATCGGGTGAAACGGATTTTCCAAAAAGAACCCCACCGGGGCGTGAATCCCGATGAAGTGGTGGCCATCGGTGCAGCTATCCAGGGCGGCGTACTCAAGGGCGATGTCAAAGACGTCTTGCTCCTGGATGTAACGCCCCTTTCCCTGGGCATTGAAACCCTGGGCGGCGTCATGACCAAGCTCATTGAAAAAAACACCACCATTCCCACCCGTAAAAGCCAGGTGTTTTCCACGGCTGCGGACAACCAGCCGGCCGTGTCCATTCATGTGCTCCAGGGCGAACGGGAAATGGCGGCCAATAACAAAACCCTGGGCCGGTTTGAACTGGTGGGCATCCCGCCAGCGCCCCGAGGCGTTCCCCAAGTGGAAGTGACCTTTGACATTGACGCCAACGGCATTGTCAATGTGTCGGCCAAGGATATGGCCACGGGAAAAGAGCAGTCCATCCAGATCACTGCCTCCAGCGGGCTTTCCAAAGAAGAGATCGACAAGCTGGTCAAAGATGCGGAACTGCATGCAGATGAAGACAAGAAAAAGAAAGATCTGGTGGAAGCCCGGAACCATGCGGACACACTGATTTACAGCACGGAAAAATCCCTTAAAGATCTGGGCGAAAAAGTAGACGCAGAGACCCGCAGCAATATCGAGACGGCTTCCGCAGCCCTCAAAAAAGCCATGGACGGGGATGATATCGAAGAAATCAAGCGCCTCAGCGAAGAGTTGACCCAGGCCTCCCACAAGGTGGCAGAAGCTATGTACAAACAGGCCTCCGAAGCAGGCGCCGCCGGTGCCGGCGGGCATGAAGGCCCCGAATCCGGCGCCAGTGCAAGCTCCAGGCCGGCGGATGATGATGTGGTGGATGCGGATTTCGAAGAAGTAAAAGACAAAAAAGAATAAAAAAAAGAAATAGCGCCCCGATCTCCGTCTTTCCGGTAATCTGCGGGAAGACGGTCGGGGCGCGTTTGTTATTTTTCCATCAGGACGCGGGTCAGCAATATGTTACCTTTGCCTCCGGGCTTGACCGGTCAATCCAGAGAAGATAAGCTGCGTTCCGTGGATGCACCTCAAACATGTTCTTCTTCCTCAACCCCTACTTCTTCAGGAGGAACAATCATGACTCAGGCAGACAGAAATACCCGAAAGCAGAATGTGATAGATGCCCTTAACAAGGCTCGCGCCATGGAGCTGACTGCCATCGGCCAGTACATGAACCAGCATTACAATCTGGATGACATGGATTATGGCGAACTGGCCGCCAAAATGAAACTCATTGCCATTGACGAAATGCGGCATGCGGAGCAGTTTGCCGAACGGATCAAGGAACTGGACGGCGAACCCGTGTCCGAGCCTGACCAGAAAGTCCAGCGCGGCCAGGCCATTGATCTGATTTATCCCTTTGATGTGGGTCTTGAAGACGATACCATTGACACATACAACAAGTTTGTTCTGATCTGTCGGGAAAACGGAGACAGTGTCAGCCAAAAACTGTTCGAACAGATCATTGATGAGGAACAACTCCACTACAATTATTTCGACGACGTCAGGGCCCACATTGAAAAACTGGGCAATGTCTATCTGGCCAAAATTGCCGGAACCCCGTCATCCACGGGTTTGGCGCCCAGCGGTTTTGCGGTCAGCGAGGGTGAATGATGAAATCAAGGTGACACACGCTCCGTATTTTCAGTGTCGATCGTGTCGCCTTGGGTTCGTTAAGTGAGGCGACACGGTAGAGCCTAATTTTGATGCGTTCTTCCGGATTGATCACCGGGGAACAAGATTCTCGTCTTTTTACTTGCGGTTCCTTGCAGCGGTCACCCTATCAGTGCGGCAGGGAACCGCTTTTTTTACCACTGGAAAAACCATGGATTCAGATCTCTCCCCTTCCCTTTCCACTCGGAAAAGTGAAACAGCCGTGGCTGAACTGACGCAGCTTCCCCGCATCACAGCCGATGA
>JAJDJS010000077.1 GCA_030267325.1 Desulfosarcina sp. OttesenSCG-928-A07
TTGCGTAACGGGCACTGACAGCGCTTTCGGCCATACTGGTGTCCCACAGCGACTGCACCAACAAAAACCGTTTGGGGTCAGGAGCGGGTAAGGCCATGGGGGCCGGTGGTTTTTCCCCATCTGTTTTGACCGTTTTTCTTCCTGCTGTCTCCGTGTGTTTCGGATGCCATTGTTTGAAAAGCTCGATCATTGTGTGAAACGCATCAATCTGTTCGGCCATGGGCCAGATCACTTCACGGGGAAGATCAGGGACCTCTTTTTGGGGAACCATATCGCGGGTTCTCTCAAATCCATGGGCTCTGACCTGATTTAATGTTTCCCTTGAAATGTTGAGCCCGTAGACCGGCAGGCCAAAGCGCTTTGCCACCTGGAAAATCGGGGCATACATGGAAAACGCATAGCCCCAGGACACGGACCAGTTTGACGCCTGTTCCAGTTCCGCAACATCCATCTCGCCCCTATTAAACGGTTTCAGATCATCCTGGTTGCGGGAATAGAGCATCTCGAATCCCACAGCCAGCTGCATACCGGAATGGGCAAGCGCCTCCACGAGCTTTGCCTGCATCAAGTGATGATGGGGCGCATCATGGGTTTCACCGATCAGAATATAATCCACATCAGCTGCCTGCCGGGAAAATGCCTCCAGGGTGATGGGGGTACCGTTGGCCAGAAAAAGCTGCCCGTCTTCAAAGGATGGGGTCTTTTTCAGATGATGGGCGCATCCGGCAAAATTAAGCACAAGGATCAGGACAAAAAGAAACAACAGGGCGTGATTCGGGCCATGAAAGGGGATGAGTGTGATTTTTTGCATGAATACGCACTGTTCTTTCAGCCTATAGAATGTTCAGGACAATGATCACAAGCGGATTGCTCCACACCCATACTGTACAAAAGTAGGGGTGTGATTCATAGCGTCCCGTCTGAAAAAATAAATTTAATGACGTTTCTGAGTATATAAAAAAGGCCCGGACAAATGTCGTCCGGGCCTTTTTGAAAATCAACCGATTTATCATCAATCGGCGGTAGTTTTAGAACAGTCCGCTGACCTTTCCGGTGGCCGGATCAACGTCAATGCGGCGGAACGCAGGGTTGGAACCGGTTCCGGGCATCAGGGTGATATCACCGGCGCAGGGGCAGAGGAACTTGGCACCAGAGTAAATCAGGATGTCACGGATGGGCAGCCGCCAGCCCGTGGGCACGCCTTTTTTGGTCGGATCGTGGCTCAGGGACAGGTGGGTTTTGACCATCATGGTGGCAAAATCCGCATATTTGGGATCTTTTTCCAGCATTTCCGCTTTGGCGGCCGCTGCCGGCAACCAGTCCACACCATCTGCGCCGTAAACTTCTTTGGCGATCAGGTTGACGCGATCCCGCAGTTTCATTTCCAGGGGATAGAGGAATTTGAAGTCATTTCCTGCTTCGCAGGCATCAATAACTGCATCGGCAAATTCAAGGGCGCCTTCGCCGCCTTTTTCCCAGTGACGGGATTCGGCGCAGCGGGCACCGGCAGCTTCGGCCACTTTTTTGACCAGCGCGACTTCAGCATCGGTATCGGTATAGAACCGGTTGATGCAGACCACCGGGTTAATGCCGGATTTGCGGATGATGCCGATCATGTGGACCATGTTTTCAACGCCTTGTTCCACCAGAGCCAGATTTTCTTTGGTGTAGGCTTCGTCAAGGGCTTTCCCGGGAACCACGCGGGGTCCGCCGCCGTGCATTTTCAGGGCGCGGATGGTGGCGGTGAGGATGGACACATGGGGTTTGAGGCCTGAGAAGCGGCATTTGACGTTCCAGAATTTTTCAAATCCGATGTCTGCGGCAAATCCGGATTCGGTGACGTGGTAATCCCAGAGTTTCAGTCCCACGCGATCGGCAATAATGGAGCTCTGACCCACGGCGATGTTGGCAAAAGGACCGGCATGCACCAGGCAGGGCTGATATTCGGCAGTGCTCATCAGGGTGGGGTTGATGGTGTTGCGCATGAAGGCCGCCATGGCGTTGCCGACTTCGAGGTCGCGGCAGGTCACGGGTTTTCCGCTCTTGTCAAAGGCCACGGTGATGTTGTTGATACGTTCTTTAAGGTCAGCCAGATCCGTTGCCACGGCCAAAATGGCCATGAGCTCGGAACCCACGGCAATACCGAACTTGGACTGCATGGTGTATCCGTCGGTGCGGCCGCCAAGACCAATGACGATGTTCCGCAGGGCCTGGGCGCAGAAGTCAATGATCCAGCCGAACTCAACACGGGTGGGATCAATGTCAAGACGACGCATTCCGGTGAGGCGCTGAAGCTGCTCGTCATTGTAGTTCCGCTCATGCTGCATACGGGCGGTCATGGCCACCATACCCAGATTGTGGGCATTCATGATGTCGTTGATGTCGCCGGTGAGCCCCAGGGAGAATTCGGTCATGGGGATCAGAAGGGAGTTGCCGCCGCCGGCCGCAGTTCCCTTGACGTTCATGGTGGGGCCGCCAGAAGGCTGACGAAGCGCGCCGCCGACACTTTTTCCACGGGCGCCAAGACCTTCGATCAGGCCTAAAGACGTGGTGCTTTTGCCTTCGCCCAGCGGCGTCGGGGTGATGGCGGTAACCTCAATGTATTTTCCATCGGGTTTGTCCTTCAGGCGCTCATTGATTTTCAGGAAGTCCAGTTTGGACAGCCGGCCCATGGGCAGCATTTCGTCTTTTTCAAGGCCCAGCTTATCCCGCCACGCGTCGGGCATGGGCATGTTTTTTTCCGCTTCTTCGGAAATCTGCCAATCGGGCATTTTGGTCGCATCGTATGCCATCTATACAGCCTCCTTCAATTGGGTTGGAAGTAACACGTCAGGCGCTGATGATCCGCCACCAGACACCACAAGTGAAAAAACAGGAATTATGAATGGTGCGTATTGAAATATACAAAAAAATCTCGGGAGTTAAAAACGTGCCCACGTTAGCATGCCTTTCCGGCTTTGACAAGCCTTATGTGAAAGCCGGATCAGGGTCAAGGGGTTTTCTATCTAACTGAAATAAAAGTATTTTTTAAGTTCTTGGGATGGGTGAAGCGTTGCCGTACAAATGGTCCAAATGGACGAATTGGGCAAACCCATCCGGATCGGTCATATGGCATGAAAACAAAGCGTATCCTACCATCATACTATCCCTGAAGCTGGTACAGCCTGGCATAATAGCCTTTTTCCGCGAGCAGGATGTCGTGGGTTCCGGTTTCCAGCACCGCGCCGCCGCCCATTACCACAATCCGGTCCGCATGGCGGGCCGTGGTGAGGCGATGGGCCACCACAACCGATGTCCGGCCATGCATGAGATTGGCGATGGCTTCCTGCAGAATCATTTCTGTATGGGAGTCCACATAGGAGGTGGCCTCATCCAGAATGATAATTTCCGGATCCCGCACAAAGGCCCTGGCAACCGAGATGAGCTGACGCTGGCCGCTGGAAAGGGTGGCCCCGCCCTCGGTAATGGGGGTTTCCAGTCCATCGGGAAAATCCCGGCCCCATTTTCCGTAACACGCGGCATCCAAAAGGGCCTTCTGACGTTCGGTGAGATCTTTTTCCCACATTTCCGGCATACCGAAAAGGATGTTTTCCTTTAATGATCCGGTGAACAAAAACGGATCCTGCATCACCAAAGAAATTCGGCTTCGCAGAAAAGCCGGCGAAATCCGGCGGCTGTTGATTCCGTTGAAGAAGAGCGTCCCTTCCGTAGGATCGTAAAACCGGACCATCAGGTTGACCAGAGATGTTTTTCCAGACCCGGTAGCCCCCACAACGGCAATGGTCTGACCGGCGGCAATGGTAAGGCTCACCGATTTTAATACCGGCTCTCCGGGATTGTAGGAAAGTCCCACCTGATCAAAGGCAATCGTTTCAATGGGCCCGGAAAGTTCATGCACAAGATCGGCAGGTTCTGTGGGCAGGGGCTGATCCAGTACCTGGAAGATCCGTTCGGCTGATGCCATGGCGTTTTGCAAGAGGTTGTACTTTTCCGCCAGATCCCGAAACGGCCGAAAGAACATGCGGATATACGAAATAAAGGCCGCCAGGACGCCGATGGTCAGGGTTTCGGAGAGGGCATGGCCACCGCCCACATAAACCACAATGGCCGTGGCTGTAATGCCGAGCATTTCGATAACCGGCATGAAGACGGCAAAAATATTGATCTGGCGGATGCCGGTCAGGTAGTTGTCACGATTGAGGCGGGCAAAGGCGTCGGCATTTTGGCGCTCCTGCCTGAAGGTCTGGATCACCCGGATACCGCTGATGGTTTCGGCAAACCGGGTATTGATTTCCGCCACTTTAACGCGAAGCTCCCGGAACACAGTCCGTGCTTTTCTGGCAAACTCCCACGCGGCTAAAGCAGCAAAGGGCAGCACCAGAAAGGCCAGGAGCGCAAGCTTCAGGTCCAGGAAAAACAGTGCTCCGGCAATGCCCACCACCAGCAACAGGTCCTTGAGCACCATGGATGAAAAATTGGTAAACAAATCGTGCATGTTGGTGATGTCGTTGGCCACCCGCGTGACCAGCCGGGCCACGGGCATTTGGGTAAAATAGGATAACGGCATGGACTGGATATGGGTGTAAAGGGTCATGCGCAGATCATGCATAATGTGATTGCCGGTGATTTCCATGATCAGGTTCTGAAAAAAGGAACAGACAAAAATTGTGACCACCACCATCAAAAAAACAAGGGTGATGCGTGAAAGGCCGGAAAGATCCGTTTTCCGCAGAATTTTGAGGTCAGTAACAGAAAGGCGCCGGGCATCTTCTGCCAGAATGCTGGTTTTTCCGTCTTTTTCCAGAAACAGGGACGGATACTGCAACACCAGAGCTGCTGTTTCAGGATCGGAAATATCCACCCAGAGGCGGCTGGCGGTCCCATCTTTGGTAAAATCTGCCGAAATCATCCGGTCCACAGGAATAATATACTGGTCGATGATTGTCTGGGTGATGCGGGGAATAAAAATTTCAAGACCGGTGATCACCACCACCAGGACCATGGCTACAACCAGTTTTCCCCAATGGCATTTGGCATAGGGCAGAAGCTTCCGCAACAGCTTGAGGTCATACTGGCGGCCCGGCTCTGCTGCCTCCGGATTGGGTCCGTGATCAAACCGCATCTTCCAGCTCCTGTTCCAACTCCTGGAGGCGATACGCCCGGGCATACCAGGAATCGTTTTGCATCATCCATGAATGGGTGCCGGAACATTGGATGCGGCCGTTTTCCATCCGGATGAGGGTGTCGGCGTGACGGACCGCGGCAAGGCGATGAGACACAATAATCAGGGTTTTTGAGCCGGCCATCGCCTTCAGGCGGTCAATGATGCGGGCGGCGGTCCAGGTATCAACCTGGCTGACCGGGTCATCCAGAATCAAAATGGGTGCATCTTCCAGAAATGCCCTGGCAAGACCGATTCGCTGCTTCTGGCCGCCCGAGAGAATCACGCCCCGTTCACCCACAAGGGTGTCAAGACCGTCCGGAAACCAGGAAAGGGTGGTGTCCAGTTCCGCCATGCGGACCACCTGGGAAATAGCGTCAGCGGTGATATCGGACCGGCCCAGGGTGATGTTCTCGGAAATGGTGCCGTCGAATAAAAACGGTTCCTGGGGTGCAAGGGCCATGAGGGCCCGGAGATCTCTTTGTTTGAGGTCCCGAAGGTCTGTGCCGTCAATGCGGATGGCACCGGAACGCACATCGTAAAGCCGCATGAAAAGCTGAACCAGGGTGGTCTTTCCGGAACCCGACGGCCCCACAATGCCAAGGGTTTTTCCTTTTTGGACATCAAGCCGGATTTGGGTCAGGACATTTGGCCGAGACACATCATAGGAAAAATCCACATCCTCCACACAGATGGCATGCTGAAAGGCTGAAGCTGAAAGAATC
>JAJDJS010000078.1 GCA_030267325.1 Desulfosarcina sp. OttesenSCG-928-A07
CTGAAAAAATAAATTTAATGACGTTTTTCAGTATATTTACCTAAGCGCAATCATACAGCCGGAAACGGAGGCCGCAGATGAAAATATACGACGGCGTGTTTCACTGGGATGGCTATGGCGGAAAATTCAATCTGGTCTCCGGGCGATGCCGGTTGAGACTGTTTGATCTTTCCAAAGGCGATGATACCGAAACCGTTGCCTTCCTCAAACCGATGATCGCCGTGGTTTCGGACCTGCCCGCCGACCCGCTGACAGGCAGCGGGAAAATGTCTGTCCGTTCCTGCATCAGCCATGTGGCCACCACCATTGCCAAGCGATTCAAAATCGACCCCCACCGTATGGTGGTGGTGGAGCATTATCCCCGAAAAACCTACGGAACCGCGTCCGAAAAGGTGATTTCAGAAAAATTTGACAGAGTGGAGCTTAAATGGCATGGGGACAAGGCACTTTTCCCCAATTGGCACACCCTTGAGCCGCCGCTGCTGGACACGGTCCGGGCCTTAATCCTGGAAAATCCCTGATCTCCATTTGGTTGCAGGCCCTCTGAAAGAACAAAACAAACATAAAGAAAGCGGTCATACGGGTGGGTCTGATTTGGCCATATCGAACCGTTGTGATCCAGGACACTGGCCGGATTCAACAGGGCTGCGGGCCCATGAAAGCTGTCCGCCTTTTTTAAGTGGGTGATTTCAATGTATACGGCGCACCGCCAAGAAGTTTCTGTTTTCAGAGGGTGAAAACCAGGGGCGCGATTCATCGCGCCCTGTCTGAAAAAATAAATTCAATGGTGTTCCTGAGTATAATCGAAGAGAAAACAGGCAGATATGGTTTTTCTGGAATTCAGCGCCACAAAGATTGAAGATCTCAATATATAATGATTGACAGTCAGTTTTCGTATGTAGTATTAAGACTGAGCGGTCGTTCGGTATCGTTTTTTGTAATTTCAGCCAAACCCACATGAGATGATCCGAATGCGCGTAAGGGGGGAATCGTTCCCGCCAGAACAGACTTTACCCGAACATTCAGATGGAGGTGGCGCATGTCGTTGGTAAGCGTATACAAAGAGGCAATGGTTATCAACACCATTACGGATATGCAGAAACGGGAGGCTGCGGTAAAAGATTTTTTCCAGCGGCTCAATCGGCAGGAGCTGCCCGAATATTTCAACTGGGCGGCAGAAATTTTTGAGGGACTGCATGTGGCGGAACGGGGCAACCAACTGGCCCTGATCTGGACCGACCTGGATACAGACGCCGAACAGCAGTTCACCTATAAGGAGCTGGCGGAAAACGGGAACAGGATGCTGAACTTTCTCCGCAAACAAAATGTTCAGCAAGGGGACAATATTTACATGCTCGCGCCCATTGTGCCGGAAACCTGGTTTACTTCATTTGCCGGTATCAAGGGCGGCATGATTGCGGTGCCCACCGCCACCTCCATGACCGAACGGGAAATTCAGTTCCGGTTTGAAATATACAAGCCGGATGTGGTCCTTTCCATCCCGACCCTTGCGGATCTGGTGGATAATGCCCTCAAAGCCATTGGCCATACCCCCAAGGCAAAAATTATTCTGGGCGAGAAACCCGGCTGGACCCCCTATGCCGCAGTTGGGGTCGAATCCACCGATGCCCAGCCCGCGCAGGTCAAAAAAGAAGACGTGCTGTTCTGTTTTTTCACTTCCGGAACCACAGGTCTCCCCAAACGGGTGGGACACAGCGCAGTCTCCTATCCCCTGGGCCACCTTTCCACAGCCATCGTGCAGGGGGTGGAGCCGGGTTCCATTCACCACAACCTGAGTGCCCCCGGCTGGGCCAAATGGGCCTGGAGCAGTTTTTTTGCCCCCTTTGACATGGGGGCCACGGCCACGGGGTTTAACTTTTCCGTCTTAAAACCGGAAAAATATCTTGCCACCATTGCCAAATATAAAGTGAATTCCTTTTGTGCGCCACCGACCGCCTGGCGGGTGTTTGTCTCCCTGGATCTGTCCGCCTTTGACTTTTCCGCCATCAAATACTCGCTAAGCGCCGGAGAGCCGCTGAATCCCGAGGTGATCGAACAGTGGAAAGCCTCAACCGGAACTGAAATCCGGGATTTTTATGGCCAGACCGAGTCAACGGTCATGATCGGCAACCCCCCCTGGATGGAAGGAAAAATGCGGCTGGGGTCCTTTGGCCGTCCTTCTGAAATGTATGATGCGGTGATTGTGGATGATGAAGGAAATGAAGTCAAAATCCCGGATGAACCGGGTCATATTGCCATTCGCCTCAGCGATTGGCGGGCCATCGGCCTTTTCCAGGAATACATCGGCGATCCCGAACAGACCAAAAACGCTTTCCGGGGCAACCTTTACTATACCGGGGACAAGGCCACCTTTGACAAGGACGGTTACTGGTGGTTTGTGGGCCGGGCCGATGATGTGATCAAGTCTTCCGACTACCGGGTCGGCCCCTTTGAAGTGGAAAGCGCGCTGATTGAACATCCGTCGGTGCTGGAGGCAGCGGTGGTGGGCAGTCCGGATCCCAACCGATATCAATTGGTAAAGGCCTACGTCATCCTGAACAAACGCTATCAGCCGTCAAAGGAATTGGCCCTGGAACTGTTCAAACACACCATTGATGCCCTGGCCAAATTCAAGATTCCGCGGATTATTGAGTTTGTGGATGAACTGCCCAAAACCATCAGCGGCAAAATCAGACGCATTGAGCTCAGGGAAAGCGAAATCAAGAAAAAACAGACCGAAGCGGTTATGCCCAACGAATATTTCTATCACCAGTTTCCGGAACTCAGTTCCAAAAAGAAATAACGAAAAAATAGCGAAAGCAACACAAACCGGCCGGGGAATCTGTTTTTCCTGGCCGGTTTTTTCTTGATTACAGGGTGATGCAGCGCTGCCCAATCCGCGTCATTTCCGCGCATGCGGGAGTCCAGCATCCAAGTGAATATGCTCAGGAACGTCATTAAATTGATTTTTCAGACAGGAGGCGATGAATCACGCCCCTACGTTTCAATATCGGAAAACAGCAACTGATTGGCGGCGCGCAGTATAGCACCCTTTTTATTTTCCGGGCCCCGCATGGCGGGGAAGACGGACAGGCTGAAATCATTGACTTTTCTTCAAGGGATGACGTTGGTTTTTCCCAATGGACACCTTGACAGGAGGGGTTCCACGCATTAAATACATAAACTGTTATCGTGATCTTTTACAAATTGGGGGCGAAATGGCTTCGACGGGGATAAAGAAGCTCAGATGGCATGCCGAGTTCCTGCTCAACTCGTAAAACGGGCGGGACTAAACATAATCGCAGACGATTATAACTACGCCGTAGCGGCTTAACGCTACCGTTCTTCCGGGTTATGACCGCGGACCTGGAAAGAACGTCGACTAGCGGACTAGCCGGTTTTGAATGCCTGCGACAAAACCGGTGAACTTTTCGCAGGATAGCTTTTGCGGTATCCCGCCTGATGGAGACCTGCAAAAGCGATACATAAAGATCAGGACAAGCATGTAGATGTCTGTGCGGAATATTTTCGGACGCGGGTTCGACTCCCGCCGCCTCCACCAAATTCAGGTTCATCGCAGCAAGTTGCGTCTTTTAAACCACACATCAATTGTACCAACATGGGCCGCACCTCACCTGACGATAACTTCTTTTTGGTCATCCCCCCTTTTTTGATCCTGTCCCGTAAAATCTTTCCGGGCGCGCCTGTCATTTCCCATGATTTTGCCGCCCATCGCTCTGTAAAGACCGGGCAATGAGGATCACCTGGGTGCGCCTGCCATCTTCCGGTTCCGGCGGGACAGCCCCTTCAGGACCCTCCCATCGACAAACGCATACAGACGACACACGGCCATTTGGATGCGCCTTTTCGATGAACAGGACATGGCCTCCCCTGTTGCTCCGGATCATCCCGGTGAAAGCCGTATTTTCTGCCCAATGGGTTTTTTCCAGGGCGGAGAGAAAAATCCGGAGAAATCTTTCCGAAAGCTTCAGTTTTAACGGCGATGTTCAGATTCACCCACTCTTTTTCCGCTGTCCGCCTGCTTGCCAAGCCGCTCACGCATATACCATGGAGGTCATGCAATGACATTTGAAACAAAAGAAGAAGTCTTTGAAAAAATAATGGATATGGAAAAACCCGCATGCCCCCACTGCAGCGCAGTGATGAGCATCTGGGAAGTCCCGCCCATCAATATCGGAGACGGGCTGGGATGGGGAACCCCTTATCTTTTTATGTGTGTGAATGATGAGTGTCCCCTTTATACCCGGGGATGGGACAGCATGATGGAAAACTACGCCCAGCGGGCATCCTACCGGTGCATCAATTTTCCCGGCACAGACCAGTTTGAACTGATTCCGGTGTTCAGTCCCCTGGGGGGAAAGGGCCAGGTCATTGACGACGAGACCATGGCTGCGGAAGAAGCGCTGAAGCAGAATATCAAAAGGGGATTTTCCATTCTGGCGGATTGCTATGTGAATCAGGACAGCGTGACGGTTCTCAACCTCTTGACCGATTCGTCGGAACCGGTTCGGGTGCGCCTCAAGGCAGCAGAAATGATCGGTGATATCGGCGAGCTGGAGGCCATTGACCCCTTGCGCAGCCTCAAATTCGGAAATCAGCGGCTCCAGGAAGCGGTAAGTGCCGCGATCAGCAAAATCCACGAACGGTTCTTTACCCGGGAGTGCCCCTTCTGTGCTGAGATTATCAAACGCCGGGCCACCTTGTGCAAGCATTGCAGCCGGGAGGTTGCCGGCCAATAGGCACAATCAGGACCGGAAGCCATCTTTTCCCTCTCCGCCTTTGGGGGAGAGGGGAAAAAGAAATCCGCACCCTGCATCCATTTTATTAGAAATCCTAGGGTGGGTGGAGTAAATCGAGGCCGTCAGGCTGAGATTTGCGCATCCCACCAAAACGGCAAAATTCCTCTGATTTCATAATTGGGCGGGTCGAGCGGACGACCGAGGGTGCGATGTAGTGAGGGCGCCTCGCGAGGCGCCCCTACATCATTGGGTATACTGTGCGCCGCCAATAAATTGCTGTTTTCCCTAGGGGCGTGATTCATCGCGCCCTTTCTGAAACAATGAATTTAATGGCGTTGCGGAGTATACTACTCCGGCGAACCGGTCTTTTCCCCAAGGGCCTGTTCAAGCCAGACAGAAAAATCCGCTTGATTGCCCGACTTTGCATAGGCGTCTGCCATATTCTTGTAAACCAGCTGCGTATGCGGGTGGTTTTTCCTTAATTGGGTGGAAAAAATATGATAGGCGCGGAGAAACTCCTCCAGCGCCTTTTCGTATTCGCCCTGATGCTCATACACCAACCCGATGTTGTTATAGCTGGTACCTGTAGACGGGTG
>JAJDJS010000079.1 GCA_030267325.1 Desulfosarcina sp. OttesenSCG-928-A07
CAGTATATCCTTAAGAGAAATCACTGAATACATCGAAGTTTTCTATCATCGCCAAAGGCACCAGGCCCGGTTAGGTTATTTTTCACCAACGGTTTTCTAAAAAGCAACGCTCTGTCCAAAAATTGGGTGTCCATTATTTTTGACCGAGATTACTGCTGCTTTCACTTATCGCCCAATTCCCCAAGCTCTCTGTTTGTCTCAAGCGTTTCCAGGTGCCTATCCGAAAACTCAAGAAAGTCATGGACAAACGCTCGGCTGCTATGAAAACCAAGCTATTTTTCAGCCGCATTTTCCGCCTCACGCAAGGACCGCAGACCGCCGAGCGCGTAGGCCAGCATATCTTCCAGCACGTCTTTTGAATCTGCCGCAAAGGTGGGTAACACCAGTTTTTTCAATACATCCGGAAACATGATCAGGCTGATGCACGGAGTGAGGACAAAGGCCTTGGCCCGTTCCACTTGCGCGGAATCCTGCGGCAGGCCGGTGAGTTCGTGAATCAGGCAGCGGAGCTTGTCCGCCTTGGGCAGCACTGTTGTGGTCATGACGGTAGTGATAAACGGAGATGGCGAGGCCAGCTCGCGCAGATAGATTTTGACGCCCCACAGATTGGCGGCATCTGCGGCGGTTTTCAGCATCCGCAACAAAAATGCCCGCAGTTTTTCTTCCGGCGCGCCATCGGATGAGAGCAGTTGATCCAGATCCTCCAGGCTGACCATTTGCCGGTGGGCTTCCACCAATACTTCTTCATACAGGTTTTCTTTACCGCCAAAATAATAATTCACGGCAGCGCTGTTTGCCCCGGCCCGCTCGCAAATCTCCTTGCTGGTCGCCTCGGCAAACCCGCGTTCGGCAAATACTTGCCCGGCCGCTTCCAGCACAATGGCCCGTGTTGAAAGCCCGTCACGCCGTGGGGCGCGCCGGCGACGATGCATTTTATGTGTATTTTCAGTCATGCGGTCTTTTTAATGGAATAGCGGACAAATGTCAAATTTAAAATTGAAATTTTAATTTGACATAACAGGTGATAGTGTATTAACGCATGGCTGTGGTTTAAGGCTGTTTGCAAAAAAGATCATCCCCATAAAAAAGCGCGGGGTGGTCTCTCAAGCGCAAATACAGTCCTTGAAGCCCTGTCACCAGATATATGATGTTGTGCCAACAACCTTGTTCATCGCCTTTCAGGTGAAAGCGCAACAGAGCAAAGGAACTTTGGAATGAAAAACCTGAAAATACTGTTTGTTGTGCTGCTTCTGGCTGGAGCCGGACTGGGTGCTTGGCTCTATTTTTCAAAACCAGCGTCAGATGATCTGATTCTTTACGGCAATGTGGACCAGCGGCAGGTGGAACTGGCTTTTATGGATTCTGAGCGCATTGCGGAAGTTCTGGTTCAGGAAGGCGCGGAAGTGCAATCCGGTCAGGTACTTGCGCGTCTGGAAACCCGGCGACTCCGGGACCGGATCGCCGTGGCCGAGGCCCAGGCAGCATCAGCTGCCGTTGCTTTGGAACGGCTCAGAAACGGTACCCGCCCGGAAGAAATCGACCAGGCCAGGGCCACGGTGGCCTCAGCCCAGGCGGAAGTGGCCTTTGCCGAGAGCCAGTACAAACGATTTGGCGCCCTGTTTAAAAACACGTCCGGAAAAGCCGTGAGCCAGCAGGATGTGGAAGAAACCCTTTTAAAGCGCAATGTGGCCCGGGCCAGACTGAATGTGGAGCAAAAAGCCCTGCGTCTGGCCGAGATTGGTCCGCGCCAGGAAGACATTGCCGAGGCCGAGGCGGTTTTGCAGGAACGCCGGCAGGCCCTTTCGGAACTGCGCAACCAGCTTGAGGATGCAGAACTCAAAAGCCCCTCCCATTCGATAGTCAACCGGCGGCTGCTGGAACCCGGCGATATGGCTTCTCCCCAAAAAGCAGTATTTTCCCTTGCCGTGCAATCACCCAAATGGGTGCGGGCCTATGTATCGGAAACCGATCTGGGACACATCCGTCCGGGCATGGCGGCTTCCATTTATACAGACAGCCATCCGGATAAAGGCATCATCGGCACGGTGGGGTTTATTTCTTCCGTAGCGGAATTTACGCCCAAATCCGTTGAAACCACCGAGCTTCGGACATCTCTGGTCTATGAGGTCCGGATTTATGTGGAAGACTCGGAAAACCGGCTTCGCTTGGGTATGCCGGCCACGGTTCGGTTTCCGGACGCCGCAAAAAGGTGAGGATGCAGGAATCAGAATGCAGGATTTAGCGAGTTATACTCAGAAATGCCATTAAACTCATTATTTCAGTAGGGGCGCCTCGCGAGGCGCCCCTACACCAAACAGGGCGCAAGGAATCGCACCCCATCTGAAAACAGCAACTTATTGGCGGTTCGCAGTATAGAATTTAGCCAATGGTATGGTGTAGGGGCGACCGCCCTCGGTCGCCCGCTTGTAAATCCCTCATCCTGACCTTTCAGGACTGGACAAGACAATGGACCTGGTTTCTGTTGAAAACGTGAACAAATCCTTCAGGCTCAAGACCGGTCAGTCCCTTGTGGCCCTGGATGCCGTTTCTTTTAATGTGCGGCCCGGCAGCATCACCGCCTTGGTCGGTCCGGACGGTGCGGGCAAAACCACCCTGCTCCGCATTGTCGCCGGACTTCTGGCCCCGACATCGGGAACGCTTCTGTTCAATGGCCGGGAGCCTGGTAAAAAAAGTAATGACGATGTGCAGGCCCGCATCGGCTACATGCCGCAAAAGTTCGGGTTGTATGAAGATCTGACCGTGCAGGAAAATCTGGATCTGTATGCGGACCTCAAGGGCGTGGGCCGTGTGGAGCGCGAAGAGCGCTACCACGCGCTTCTGGCCATGTCTGCCATGCAGCCCTTCCGGCAGCGTCTTGCCGGCAAGCTTTCCGGCGGTATGAAGCAAAAGCTCGGGCTGATCTGCACCCTGATCGCGCCGCCTGAACTGCTTCTGCTGGATGAGCCCACCGTGGGGGTTGATCCGCTTTCCCGGCGCGAACTCTGGGACATTGTCGAGGGCCTGACCCGTTCTTCCACCATGTCAGTCATTGTCAGCACGTCCTATCTGGACGAGGCGGAAAAATGTGATGACGTGGTGCTGCTCTTTGAAGGCAAAACCCTGGCTCGCGGGTCGCCGGAATCCATCCGGAAGCAAACCGATGGCATGGGGTATCTGGCCCGGCCCGCTGCTGCCGAAAGTCCCCGCTCCCTCCAGGCCCGGCTTCTGGGCGCGCCCGGCATCATTGACGCGGTGCCCCAGGGCGGTGCGGTGCGATTTGTCCACGGTCCGTTAACGGATGCCGAGGGCCATGAACTGTCTTCTCTGCTGCACGGCGCAACTGTCCAGCCGGTACCGGCCAGTCTTGAGGACAGTTTTATGCAGTTGTTGCGGATGCATGTCAAAAAACCGGAACCAGCCGCAGAAAAGCCTGTTTCCACCACACTAGCCCCCCTTTCTTCTGCCTCCCCTGCCCATCAAGGCGATCCCATTATCCAGACCCGCCATGTCTCGCGCCTGTTCGGAGACTTTATTGCAGTGAATGATGTGAGCTTTTCCGTGTACAAGGGCGAGGTCTTCGGCCTGCTCGGCCCCAACGGCGCGGGAAAGACAACCACCTTTCGTATGCTCTGCGGCCTTCTTCCCGCCAGCAACGGCAGTCTTCATGTGGCCGGGGTGGATGTGCGGGAAGCCAGGGAAGAAGCCCGCCGCCATCTGGGGTATGTGGCCCAGAAATTCTCCCTCTACGGTCCCTTGAGCGTTCGTGAAAACCTGGAATTTTTCGCCGGCGCATACGGCCTGAAGGGAGCACGAAAAACCCGGCGGATCGCGGAAGTGGTGGAAGAATTTCACCTTGAGCAGCAATTGCACCGACCAGCGGAAAGTCTTCCCGGCGGCTACAAACAGCGCCTTGCCATGGCCGTCGGCCTTTTGCACGAGCCGGAGATTCTGTTTCTGGATGAGCCCACCAGCGGCGCGGATCCGTTGGCTCGCCGGGATTTCTGGAAGCGGATTTCCCGCCTGGCCGATCAGGGCGTCACCATTGTGGTGACCACGCATTTTATGGAAGAGGCGGAATATTGCGACCGGATTCTGATTCAGGACAGCGGCATCATGCTGGCCCTGGGCACACCCGCCCAAATTCGTGCCCACGCCCGGTCCAAATCTGATGCTGACCCCGCCCGCGCTGAACCCACCATGGAAGATGCGTTCATTGAAATTGTGGCCAGGGCCAGGGCCGCCAAAACGGAGAAAGCCGCATGAGCCCGGAAAAACCCTCTTCACACCCGATTTTGCCAGCCCGGCTTTCGTCAACGCACCGGGTCCGGGCCTTGATCCGCAAGGAAACACGGCAGATGCTGCGAGACAAAAGCACGCTGACCCTGGGCATCATCCTGCCCATGGTGCTGCTGCTGCTCTTTGGGTTCGGGCTTTCCCTTGACGTCAAACATGTACCGGTGGCCGTGGTCCGGGACACGTCATCACCAGTGACCCGGGATTTGTTTGCCAGCCTGAACCGGTCTTCTTATTTCAACCCGGTGATGGTGAATTCGTGGAAAGAAGCCGAGCACCTGCTGCGCACCGGAAAAACCGACGCCATTGTGCGACGGGCCCTGAAAGAATCTGCGGACGGGATTGAACATATCCAGGTGATCGTCAACGGACGCGATTCCAATACTGCCCGCATCATGCAGCGATATCTGGAGGGCGCGGCGTCCGGATGGGCATCGATACGCCAGAGCAGATTTTCTTTTCTCTCCAGCGGGGCCATCCCGCAGATGGCCGGACGGGCCACGGCCCAAACCCGCATCTGGTACAACGCGGAGCAGGAAAGCCGGTATTTTCTGATCCCCGGCGTGACCGTGCTGATCATGACCCTCATCGGCACCCTGCTCACCGCCCTGGTCATTGCCAGGGAATGGGAGCGCGGCACCTATGAAGCCCTTGTGGCCACACCGGTAAAACGCTGGGAAATTCTGGTCGGCAAAACAGTTCCGTATTTTGTTCTGGGCATGATCGGCCTGCTCTTGTGCCTGTCGGCGGCAACCTGGGTGTTTGGTGTGCCCATGCGCGGATCGCTTCTGCTCATTATCGCAGGATCGGCCATTTACCTGCTGGTCGCCCTTGGCATGGGGCTTTTGATTTCCGCAACCGTGAAAAACCAGTTTATTGCCAGCCAGATCGTGCTGATTTTAAGTTTTCTGCCCACCCTGATGCTTTCCGGATT
>JAJDJS010000008.1 GCA_030267325.1 Desulfosarcina sp. OttesenSCG-928-A07
CGACTGGAAACAACAGGACAAAGCATCCGATTCTTGACATTTCAGGTTAAATTGTGATGGAGACCATAGGTCGGTTATTATTCTGTACAAACCCATCAAAAAGGCATGACATGATTCATATCAATGAAAACTATTTGAAGCTGAACGCATCTTATCTTTTCTCTGAAATTGCCAAACGGGTGGCGGCCTATCAGCAGGCCCATCCGGAAAAACCCGTGATCCGGCTGGGGATCGGCGATGTGACCCGTGCGCTGCCGGATGTCTGCATTACCGCTTTTCACACGGCGGTGGATGAAATGGCAACGGACGAAACCTTTCGGGGGTATGGTCCGGAGCAGGGGTATGACTTTCTCCGGGAAGCCATTGCTGCCCATGATTTTAAGGCACGCGGGGCGGATATCAGCGCGGATGAGATTTTCATCAGCGACGGGGCCAAGTGCGACACGGGAAATATCCAGGAAATTTTTTCCGCAGGCACCCGGATCGCCATTCCGGATCCGGTTTACCCGGTGTATCTGGACACCAATGTCATGGCGGGCCGGACAGGAAACTACGCGGACGGCCGGTACGAGGGCATTGTCTATCTGGACGGCAGCCTGGAAAACGGCTTTGTTCCGGATCTTCCCCAAACGCCCGTGGATCTCATTTACCTGTGTTTTCCCAACAACCCCACCGGCGCCACGATTACCCGGGACCAGCTCAAAACCTGGGTGGACTATGCCATCCAGCACAAGGCCCTCATCCTGTTTGACGCCGCTTATGAGGCCTTTATCCGCGATGATGCCCTTCCCCATTCCATTTATGAAATTGACGGGGCACGGGAGGTGGCCATTGAGTTTCGCAGTTTTTCCAAAACCGCAGGATTTACCGGAACCCGCTGTGCCTATACAGTGGTACCCAAAACCCTTGTGGCCTATACGTCTTCCGGCGCGCCCCATTCGGTTCACAGCCTGTGGAACCGGCGGCACAGCACCAAGTTCAACGGCGTGTCCTATCCGGTTCAACGGGCGGCCGAGGCTGTTTACACAGAGGCGGGAAAAGCGCAGGTGGCGGAGCTTGTCAATTACTACATGGATAATGCGGCCCTGATCCGAAAAGAAATGCAGGCCCTTGGATTTTCCTGCATCGGCGGCGAGAACGCCCCGTATATCTGGGTGGCGACAAAGTCCGACTCCTGGTCTTTTTTTGACATGCTGCTCAAAAAAGCGGGCGTGGTGTGCACGCCGGGTGCGGGATTCGGTACCTGCGGCGAAGGTTATATCCGCATCAGCGCCTTTAACAGCCATGACAATGTGGCCGCCGCCCTGACCCGCATCCGGAAAGCCCTTGGGGCCTAGCCCGGACGCATCCGCCCCTTTCAGGAGATCTGCCATGCCCATGTCCCCAGACTTTGAAAGCCGTCTTTATCCCCGGCTGAATGAAATCGCCGGTCATTTTGGAACACCGTTTCATATTTATGATGAAACCGGCATCCGGGAAACCGGCGAGCGGCTGAAATCGCTGTTTTCCAGACTTCCCGGATTCAGGGAGTATTTTGCGGTGAAAGCCCTTCCCAATCCGGCAATTCTGGCCGTTATGGCGGATATGGGATTCGGGTTTGACTGCAGTTCTGTTCCGGAGCTGGTGCTGGGCCGCCGGGCAGGCGCTGCCGGAGAGATGCTGATGTTTACCGCCAACAACACCACGCGTCAGGATTTTATCGCAGCCATGGCGGACGGCGGCAGCATCATCAACCTGGATGATATTACTTTTGTGGAAAAGCTGCCGGTCATGCCTGAGCTGATCTGTTTCCGGTACAATCCAGGCGACCGGCGGACCGGAAACGCCATCATCGGAAACCCGGTGGAGGCCAAATACGGGGTGAGTCACGACCAGCTGATCCCGGCCTATGAAATGGCCATCAAACGCGGGGCCAGACGCTTTGGCCTCCACACCATGCTGGCCTCCAACGAGCGGGATTATACCTATATGGTGCAGACAGCAGCCATGCTGCTGGAGCAGGTGGAGGCCATCTCCGGCCGACTGGGCATCCGGTTTGAATTCATCAATATCGGCGGCGGCCTGGGGGTTCCCTACCATCCGGAAGATGCGCCGCTGGATATAAAAGCCCTTGCAAAAGAAGTCACGGAACTGTTTTTTGCCTTTGCCGACCGCAACGGGTATATGCCGAAACTCTATATGGAAAGCGGCCGGTACATGACCGGTCCCTACGGCGTCCTGGTTACCCGGGCCATCAACCGGAAAGAAATTTACCGAACCTATGTGGGCGTGGACGCCTGCATGTCATCCCTCATGCGGCCGGCCATTTATGGGGCCTATCATCACATCACGATTCCCGGAAAGCTTTCGGATATGCCGGCTGAAGTGGTGGATGTGGTGGGATCTTTGTGCGAGAACAACGACAAGTTCGCTATCCAGCGAAAACTGCCCCGCATTTCGGAAAACGATCTTCTGGTGATTCACGACACCGGGGCCCATGGGCATGCCATGGGCTTTAACTACAACGGCAAGCTGCGGCCCAAGGAGTTGATGCTCAAGACTGACGGCAGTGTGGAGCTGATCCGCCGGGAAGAGCGGATCGAAGATTATTTTGCCACGCTGACGTTTACGCCCGATATCCTGCTCCCGGCACAGTCTGCCGCTGGTCCGGATTCGGAGAATTAAAGGCCGCCTGCTTGAAAAAACGCATCCTGCACTCCCTGGCTGAAAAACAGGCCGCTCCCCTTACGGATCGGACAAAACCTTTCCGGTTGGTTAAATATTTTGCCCTGAGCAGCCTGATTTCAGTTTTTATCGGCACCCTGATTTTGTCCATTCTCAATACCCACTGGGCGCGTTCCATGCAGTACGAGAAAAGTGAGGAATACGCCATGCTGATGATCGAAAACCTGAATCATCAGGTTTTTCTTCAGTTCATCCTTCCTGTGGGGTTCAAGTACGGGAGAATCGAACTCCGGAACCGGGGGCAGTTTGAACGCATGGACGGTGTGGTCCGCAGCACCCTTCACAGTTTTAACGTGGAAATGGTGAACATCTACAGCAACGATGATGTCATTGCTTACAGTTTTTCAACCGATCTGGTGGGGAAAAGTAATCTGGGCGGTACCTTTTTCAAAACCGCGGTCGAGGGAAAATCCATTTCCAAGCTGATCCAAAACGGCTCTACCCTGGAGATTTTTCTGGGGATTCCCAAGGAAATCCGGCTGGTCACCTTTGCGCCGCTGCGGGCTGAAAGACCCATGACCCCCATTTCCGGGCCGGTTCTGGGCGTTATTGAAATCCATCAGGACCTGTCCGAAGATTACCAGAAAATATTCAGATTTCAGATGCTGGTGATTGCCAACATCTGCATCGTGATGAGCGTACTTCTGGCCACCTTGATTTATGTGGTTAAACGGGGAGAGGTGATCATTGAAAAAAGGGCGGTTGAGCGTATCCGGCTGAAAGACCAGCTGGCCAAGGCCAGGCATTTCTCCACAATCGGCGAAATGGTCGCCGGTATTTCCCATGAAATCAGAAATCCCCTGGGGATTATCAGCAGTTCTGCCGAGCTGATGAAAAAAAAGCTCGGTCCGGATTCTGCATTGAACGGCGTGGCGGATATTATTGTCGTCGAATCCAGGCGACTGAACAACATCATCACGGACTTTCTCAATTATGCCCGCCCCAGAATACCCAACAAAGTCTCTTGCCGACTCGATGAGGTCATCAGCCGGAACATTTTGTTTCTGGATTCCCAGATCCGGGAAGACGGGTACACCATCATCACCTCTTTTCCCGATTCGGTTCCGATCCTCCAGGCAGATTCCGACATGCTGTACCAGGCGTTTCTCAACTTATTGATCAATGCCATGCAGGCCATGCCGGACGGCGGTACCCTCACCGTGACCCTTCGCACAGATTCAGATCATTTATGGCTTCACATCGAAGATGAAGGCCAAGGGGTTTCGCCGGAAATGATGGAAAAGATCTGGGATCCGTTTTTTACCACCAAAGACAAAGGCACGGGCCTGGGCCTGGGCATTGTGAAAAATATTATTGAAGCCCACGGCGGAAACATCCGAATGGACAGGCGATCTGAAAAAGGGATGCGGGTTACCCTTCAATTTCCTATTACCCCTTTGGAAGCGGAAAATGGAAACCATACTGATCGTTGACGATGAACCCAACTATACCCTGATCCTTTCGGCAGTTCTGGAAGATGCGGGGTTTGAGGCCCTGACCGCCAACAGCGGTGCGGAGGCCCTTACCATTCTTTCCCGGTCGGATGTGGATCTGGTGCTCACCGACATGAAGATGCCGGAAATGGATGGCATCGCCCTTCTGGATCAGATCAAACAAACCGATGCCGATCTTCCCGTTATTCTCATGACCGCCCACGGCACTATCGAAAAAGCCGTGGCCGCCATGCAGAAAGGCGCCTATCACTATATTCTCAAGCCTTTTGACAATGAAGAACTGGTGATTTACGTCAACAAGGCGATTTCCATGTACCGGGTGATCAAAGAAAACCGGCAGCTGCGATCAGCCGTGGAAGACCGTTTCAGCTTCCAGAACATCATCGGTAAAAGCAAGGCCATGCAGGATGTTTTTGCCGTTATCCGGAAAGTGGCACCCGCATCGGCAACGGTTCTGGTGGAAGGGGCCAGTGGAACCGGAAAAGAGTTGGTGGCCAGCGCCCTTCACTTCAACAGCCCGCGGAAAGACAGACCCTTTGTGGCGGTCAACTGTTCGGCCCTGGCGGAGACGCTTTTGGAAAGCGAGCTCTTCGGCCATGAAAAAGGCGCTTTTACCAATGCCATGGCCATGAAAAAGGGTCGGTTTGAGCTTGCCGATGGGGGAACTTTATTTCTGGATGAAATCGGAGAACTGGCCGCCGGTCTTCAGGTCAAACTCTTGCGGGTGCTTCAGGAAAGGGTGATTGAACGGGTGGGCGGAACCCGGCCCATTCCAGTGAATATCCGTCTGATTGCCGCCACCAACAAATCCCTCCGGGCAGAAGTTGCAGCCGGGAATTTTCGGGAGGATCTCTTCTACCGGCTCAATGTGGTGCGCATCACCCTTCCGCCGCTGCACGAGCGAACCGGGGACATCCGGCCCCTGGTGCACCATTTTATTGCCAAACACCAGGCCGAACGGGGCTCCGGAACGCCGGTGACCGATATTGACCCGGCGGTCGAGCGGCTTTTTTACGAATACCACTGGCCGGGAAATATCCGGGAACTGGAAAATGTGATTGAATATGCGGTGGTCATGGCAGCTGATCCGGTGATTCAGATATCGGATCTGCCAAAGGATTTTATGGATGCGGTTCATGGGACGCTTCATATGGAAGGCATTCCAGTGAACGCCAACCTGTACGACACCCTTTCCCATGTGGAAAAAAACATGATTCTCCGGGCCCTCGACAAAGCCAATTATGTGCAGGCCCACGCAGCCGAAATGCTGGGCATCGGAAAAAGCGGACTGAATCAGAAAATAAAAAAATACAATCTCTTGGGGAAAAACAGCAAAGGCTAGCAAATACGATTTTTTATAGAATCTTTATTTTGTGCGTGTTTCCTGGGAGACCTAGATAGTGTCACCAACAAGTTCCCGGTTTTTGTCAATACCCAATGATTTCAAACTTTTGAAAACTCGAGACGACACTATCTCTTTGGTTTGGGTCAAAACCGGACCTTTGTATAAACGCCCTCAACCATGCAATTATTGCCGCTCTTGAACTGCAATCTTCCGGATCCGGAGTCTTCAAGGATTAGAAATGCAGCCTCGCCGAGGGCAGTCGACGAACAGTTCAATGTCTTAATGTATGAGCCGATCTCAGGTGCCTCATACCAGTCGCTGGCCTCTTTCGTAACCGTCACCATATGTGTGCCGGGCTCCTGCTTTGCAGGACCAAAGACAGCCTTCACATCGCATTTGTCCTTGCTTTCAAAGAAAAAAACATCACCGCCATCTCCTGAATCTGACGGTTTCAAGATCGCCTCCTCTGACTCGGCGTAAACAAAGCAATACTGAGTGTGGATGATGATATCCTGCCCGTCTGCTTTGTAAATGTTGTTACCTTTCCTTGTGAGGTCGAACTCATAGTACTGGGCATTTGCTGCTGTTGCGTAAGAAAGCAAAAGAGCGACGATCATGATAAAAAATGTGTTTTTCACCAGCGGTCTCCTATATCATTGCAACATGCTAGACTGAACACGGCATTGTCTTTCTCTGCCTATTGCTACATATGCTGTTTTGAGGTCGGTCGTCAATCTCGGACAACACTTGAAAAATGCACTCCGCACATTAAAAATCCGATTGCGGCCAATGCGGCACACATCCGGCGTTACCGGATCATTCTAGACCATGTTCCTGATATGCGGGCACCGGCTGAATTGTTTTGGCATCTGTTGCCGCACGCAAGCCTTGACTGTCAAAGCCTTACACCTTAATGTGCCATCCCATTATGCCGAACACCCGGCATAACATCAAAATGAAGTCACCGGCTTTTTCTGACGATTGATTCCGGCCCCTGTCATAGAGCTTTTTTCTGGAGGATGACTTTGCCCTTTACGGACCTGCGCACATTTCTGGCTGAACTGGAAAAACGCGGAGATCTGGCGCGGATTTCCGTGCCCGTGGACCCGAACCAGGAAATGACCGTTATCCAGCACCGGGTGATGGCTGCCGGCGGTCCGGCGTTGTTGTTCGAAAACGTGAAAGGTTCACGGTTTCGAGTGGTGACGGGTCTCATGGGCACCCGGAGCCGGGTCAACCTCATCTGCGGCGGCAGTCCGGCCCGGTTGGGGCAGCGGATTTTCCGCCTTTCCCAGACCCTGATGCCGCCGACCTTTCGCGGACTGCTCCGTTCCCGGAACGATCTTTTTCCGCTTTTTTCCGCCCGCCTGCGAAATGTCCGGACCGGGCCGGTGATGGAAACCCAGACCGGCTCACCGGATTTAAGCCGCCTGCCGGTTCTGACCTGCTGGCCAGGTGACGGCGGACCGTTTTTCACCCTGCCCCTGGTGCACACCACGGATCCGGAAAATGGTACCGGGAATCTGGGCATGTACCGGCTCCAGCGGTTTGATGCCGCCAGTACCGGCATGCACTGGCAGATTGAACGGGGCGGCGGCGTTCATTTTCACAAGGCAACAATGGCGGGTCGGCCGCTTCCGGTCAGCGTGATTCTGGGCGGCCCGCCATCCCTGATGGTGGCAGCCGTGGCCCCGCTGCCCGAAGGCATGGACGAGCGTCTTCTGGCCGTTTATCTGATGGGCCGGCCCCTGGATGTGATCCACCGCAGCACCACGGGTCACCGGATTCCGGCCCAGGCTGAATTTGTGCTGGAAGGCACGGTGACGCCCGGCGATATGCGTCTGGAAGGCCCGTTTGGCGATCATTTCGGCCATTATTCCCATGCGGCGGATTATCCGGTGTTCCGGGTTCAGCGCATCCTTGCCCGAAAAGATGCCATTTATCCGGCAACTGTGGTGGGAAAACCGGTTCAGGAAGATTACTATCTGGGCGAAGCGCTTCAGGAAATGACCCTTCCGCTGCTCAAAATGATCCGGCCGGCCATCACTGACCTGTGGGCGTATCCGGAAACCGGGTTTCATCCCCTGGCCGTCATGGCGGTAACCGAGCGCTACCCCAGAGAAGCGTTAAAACATACCCTTGGCATGCTGGGGGAAGGTCAGGTGTCCCTCACCAAGGTGATGATGACGGTTGATGCGTCAGTGGATGTGAAAAATTTTAAAGCCGTGAGCCAGGCCTTGTGGCAGTACCTGGACGCGGAAACCGGCATTCACCTGCTGGCCCCCACGGCCCAGGACACCCTGGATTTTACGGGGCCGGCCATGAACACCGGCAGCCGGTTGATTCTGCTGGCCACACAAGCCGGGGCCCCGCTTCGTACCGATCCGCCGGCCCATGTGCCGCAACCTTCCGATCTTCATGGGGATGTGCTGTCCACGGCAGCCATGGGCCCTGCTTTTCTGCTGGTCCGGGTCGGCTCAGGGTTTGATGATATGGCAAGTTTGCGGGAAATTCTGAAAAATCATCCAGCCTCACGCGATTACCTTTTCCATGTGATCGTGTCCGAAGACATTCCACTGGATGATCTGGTGATGATCCTGTGGGGATGGTTTACCCGCTTTGATCCCTTGGCAGATCTGTATCCGGCAGACCGGCGGATTGCGGGAAATCGCCTGGTATTTGACTTTCCCATCGCCATTGACGCCCGGTGGAAAAAAGGATATCCCAAACCCGTTGAATTTGATCCGGAAGTGGAAAAACAGGTCAACCGGATGTGGCCGACGCTGGGTCTGTCCACTGGGTAATGCGCACCTGACGGATTTTTACAGCTCTTCTTACCCGACCTTCTCCTTCTTCTCCCTTTTTAAAAATTGGGCTTCAAAATCCGGATCGAAGGGACAAAGGAGAACGATTTCCCACTTTCATGACGCTCTGTCATGATTTTTTCGTATAACGCAAGGATGAACGGATCGTGAGTGCTGTATTTGATCAAGCCCTTGAAAAAGGCGCCTGCTGCGAGCGTCTTTCCCCTGAGGAAGCGTTTTCGCTGATTGAGGCCGTAACACCGGACCGGCTTCATCAGCTTGGCGCGGCAGCCCTTGCCAATCGCCGCAAACGCTTTGGCCTGCGGGCAACCTATGTCTTCAACCTTCAGATCAATCCCGCCAATATCTGCGGCAGCGGCTGCACCTTCTGCAATTACGCGGCCTCCAGAAACGCACCCCACGCCTATGTGCTGGAAGAGGCTGAAATTTTTGACCGGATTGAACGCCTTTGTCCCACCGAGGCCCATATTGTGGGCGGGCTCAATACCATCTGGCCCTATGCCCGGAACCTTTCCCTGGTCCGCGAACTGCGCCGGAAATTTCCTGATCTGCATATCAAATGCTATACTGCCGTGGAAATTGCGTATTTTGCCAAAACCAGCGGGCTTTCCGAATCCGACGTACTGGACCAGTTAAAGGACGCGGGAATGGATGCCATGCCCGGCGGTGGCGCGGAGATTTTTTCCGACCGGCTTTATCAGCAGCACTGGAAAAACAAAACCCGGCCCGAAGACTGGGTCCGGATTCATCAGCTCGCCCACGCCAAGGGCATTGTCACCAACGCCACCATGCTTTTCGGGTTTGGTGACACCTGGCCCGAGCGCATCACCCATCTTTTGATTTTAAGGCAGGCCCAGGACCAGTCCGGCGGATTTTCCTGTTTTATTCCCCTGCCGTTTCAACCCGGGGCCGGCCATTTTGTGGAAAAAGGCCCGACCCCCCTTGAAACCCTGACGGTGCTGGCGGCCTCGCGTCTGATTCTGGACAACATCCCCCATCTCAAATCCTACTGGCCCATGACCGGCCTTGCCACCTGCGCGGCCGGGCTCAGTTGGGGGGCTGACGATCTGGACGGCACCATTGGAAAAGAACGCATTGCCCATCTGGCAGGCGCGGCAACACCCGTGGGGCTGGCCCGCGAAAAAATGATTGAGCTCACCCAAATGGCCGGATTCATCCCCGCTGAACGGGACGGCGCTTTTGCGATTCGGGAGAAAATTTCATGACCACCCCCATTTCCATGATTCCCTATATCAACATGGCTCCGTATCGCCAGCAGGGACCGCCGCCCGGATGCCATTTTGTTCCCTTGACGCCCCGCGAAAGCATTGCGGCGCTGATCAATGGCGATGTGGCGGCCGCAGCGGTTCCGGTGGGCGGACTTTCCCAGCTTTCCGGACGTGTTGAATTTATCGGAAAATTCGGAATCGGCGCCAGGAAAACAGTGATGAGCGTGCTGATGCGCTCCCGGGTCCCCTTTGAAGCGATGAAAGCCCCGAAAACCCTCCACGTTACCTCCCACACGGCCTCCAGTGTCCGATTGCTGTATTTGTTGATGGGAAAGACCTTTGGTTTTGACGTATTGCCGGGCGATGCCCATGGGGACGAAGCTGCGGACGGAGAATTGGTGATTGGTGATAAGGCTTTGATTTACTATCAAAAACCGGATCTGTCGACATTTCCGTATCTCACCGATTTGGCGGAAAAATGGTTTGAGCTGACCGGACTGTCCTTTGTATTTGCCCGGTGGGTGGTGCGATGCGATGCGCCGAACACCTTGAAAACAGCGCTCAATGACTGGCTGGAACGGTTCAGGGAAAAAGAGCCGGAACTCACGGAAGCGGCGATTCCGGACGCTGCCCGGCGCATTGGTGTTGGCCACGGAGTGATCCGGGAGTATTTCAAGGTGATCCGCAGGTCGCTGGATGACCAGGATCTGGAAGGCCAGGCCCGGTTTTCAGCGCTTCTGGCCGAACACAATGCGCTGCCGGCGTTTCAGGAACTGGACCGGCTGCGATGATGTTTTACCTGTCCTGAAATGAAAATGGACCCGCCCATGACTACGCCGCTTGTTTCTCCCGTCCGATATGACCGCCGCCAGGCCCTGGAACTTCTCACCCAACTTCCCATGGGCGAATTGATGGCCCTTGCCCATGCAGAACGGACCCGGCGGTTTCCGGACGGGCAGGTCACCTTTGTAATGGATACCAATCCCAATTACACCAATGTCTGCATCACCCAGTGCCGGTTCTGCGCATTCTGCAGACCGCCCGGTGCAGAGGATGCCTATCTCTTCTCCCCGGAAGAACTGGCGGCCACGGTTTTGCGGTCGGTCAAAAAAGGTGCCACAACGGTTCTGCTCCAGGGCGGACACAACCCTGACGTGACGCCCGAACTGTGGCAGCAGTATATCATCGCGATCCGTGAAGCCTGCCCGGATGTGCATATCCATCCCTTCAGTCCGGCGGAAATCGCCTTTATGGCGGAAAAGGAAAACATGCCGGTTCGGGAAGTACTGCGCATTTTGTGGGATGCCGGCATCCGAACCCTTCCGGGCGGCGGTGCGGAAATTCTCTCCGATCGGGTCCGGCAGATCATTGCCCCGCGCAAAGCCTCGGCTCAGGAATGGCTTTCTGTGTGCAAAACCGCCCATGAACTGGGCTTTACAACCACCGCCACCCTGATGTTCGGCCATGTGGAAACCGATGCGGAAATTATCGACCACCTGTTTGCCCTGCGGGATCTTCAGGACAAAGTTGAGGCCCGGCCTGGGGATCAGGATGGGGGCCGGCCTGGCGGGTTTGTCAGCTTTATTCCCTGGTCCTTCAAGCCGGGCCAGACCGATCTGGCCCGGACTGTGCCGCAGCCGGTGCATCCGGTCCGGTATGTGCGGATCATTGCCACGGCCCGGCTGGTGCTGGACAATTGTCCCCACATCCAGTCATCCTGGTTTTCCGAAAGTGTGGCTGCCGGACAATTGGGGCTGCTTGCCGGCGCAGATGATTTCGGCGGCATCCTGGTGGAGGAAAATGTCCATAAAGAAGCAGGCCATGCGCCCACCACCACCCTTGAAGATGTCCTCACCATCATCCGCCGTGCCGGGTTCACGCCCGCCAGACGGGATTCGCATTATCAGCTTGTAAAAAGTTCGTAATGTTACTGCAAGGAATAACCGGGATGAGCAGAAAGCCCAAACGACTATCTTCCTATAAGCCGCGTCACCGCGACATGTTGCCCATTGAGGACTTTACTTGCGAGAAAGATATGTATCAGGAACTTGGGCAGCAAGCACGTTATACGGGAAATCCCGTTCATAAAAAATCCCCTGGTAATTTTGCCTTGATTCCACCAGCGCGCCCGAGACCTGATAAAACACTGTGTGACATGGTAAACATTTTCCAAAGAGCTGAGGCCAGCCGACTTTTGAAAGAGGCGTTTAATCGGGGGCTGGTCAGTCTGGCCAAAGCGGAAAACAATACCACCTGGCCCAAACATGTCTGGGCAGTCACAGAAGAAGGCTGTCCTGTGGAAGGCGTCTATGACGGCCAAGGTTATCATGGCTATCCCATTTCAGACGAAAGAACGCCTTTGTATGAGGAAATAATGAAAAGGTGGGAACATGCAGACCATGGATCGTGATTTTGAACTGAGCATGGATTGGCTTGATCTGGGCAATTCATCACCGGAAGAAATGGCAACCTCCGGCATGTTGAAGATCCGTTTTAAAAAATGGTACGCCAGCCGCCACTATGATCTTGCATCCAAAACCCTGGTTGATTCTGCCAGGGTTTCTGCCTATCCGATGGCTTTATGGGCAGCTTACAACTGGTGGCGTCTCAATTATGAACCTTACAGCGGCGCGTCTTATCACTGGAAAAGCGCCCATGATCTTCCAGCCGCTGATAGCGGGTATGTCTGGCCTCCCTTGAGAATCGTGTCAAGCGGCGAAACCGTGTCTCTCAGGATAATGCCTCCTGTGGAAAAAGAAACCATGGCTGATGCTCAATACGCTTCAACCGCATGGGGCCTCACTTTGCCCAGAGTTCAATTTGAAAGAGAATTGAGCAACTTTATCCATATGATCATAACGAGGCTCACGGATACGGGTCATCAAGAAACAGAGCTGCATACCTTATGGCAAGATGTTTGCCGCGAGAGGCAAGACGACGATTACACGTTTTATCGGATTTTGGAGGCCTGTCTGGGTCACAATCCCGACAAAGGGCCTGAACTGCTTATCAATAAGTTGGCCGACCATGAAGCCACGGCCGGACGCCAGGCCGTCATTGAAATTGCCGTGGGGATGTCCAAAGAAGCTGGTGATATCAATAAGGCTGATGATTTAAGCAATATACTCAGTATTGAAGGCCAGGGCGTTTTGGGCAAATTCAACTATGGCGGATTTGAGCCTGCCATTGTCATTGATCCAAAATCCGATAAACCATGGGAGATCGGTCATCACATGGCCAGAGATCTGCGAAAACGTCTGGGTCTGAACGGTCGGCCCGTTGACGATGATCTCATGGCTGAATTGTTAGAGTTGCCGCGTGGCACTATTTCTTCCAGCGATGTTGTGCAGCCGTTGAGGCGGGTTAATATGTCTCTGGGCATACCAGATGATGATGGCGGGGTTCATTTTTGTCTTCATCGTCCCGAAAGATCAGCGAGACGGTTTTATCTTTCGCGTCTGCTGGGCGAGCATCTTTTGAATACCAAGAGTCCCGGCAACTGGCTTCCGGCCACCTTTGGAGCGACTTGGCATCAGAAATACCAACGGGCCTTCGCATCTGAGCTTCTTTGCCCCATTGAAGTTCTCAAGGACCGTCTCGGTTCGGATGGTTTTGATGATGATGGGTACGAGATCGAAAGAGTCGCCCATGATTACGGAATGGGCACTTTTGCGGTGATGAATCATTGGAGCTATAACCAGCCAAAAGCTTCTGATTTTTTTGAAGATAAATACGCCCAATAGGACACTTCCCTTCAACAGCGCTCTGTCATGTTCCGGCGGAGCGATCTGCTGGAGATCACGGAATAAAGGAAGAAAAAATGCTGCTGACCCTTGACGTGAGCAATTCAACCATCAAGGCGGGTATATTTGACGGAGAAAAACTCACCGCGTTCTGGCAGGTGGCCACGGAGCGTCACAAGGTGGCGGACAATTATGCGGTGCTGTTTCTCAACCTGTTTCATCTGGCGGGTGTGGATGTCAAAACCATCACCGGCGTTTCCATGTCCTGCGTGGTGCCCCGGCTGCGGGCGGTGTTCACCCAGCTCTGTACACGATATATCAAGCTGACGCCGTTTGTTGTGGGACCGGATGTGAAGATGCCCATCCTTCTGGATATGGATTATCCGTCCGAAGTGGGCGGCGACCGAATTGCCAATGCATCGGCTGCCTATGCCTTGTATGGCGGGCCGGTCATTGACATCGCCTTTGGTACGGCAACGGTGTTTGACTGTATTTCCGAACGGGGTGCCTATCTGGGCGGCGCCATCGCTCCGGGAATGATGGGGGCGCTGGAATCCCTTGTGGATCGGGCCGCCCAGTTGTTTAAAGTGGAAATGGTCCGGCCGCCCCAAGCCATTGGGAAAAATTCCATGCACGCCCTTCAGTCCGGGATGGTGTTCGGATTTTCCGGCCTGGTGGAGCAGATGGTCCGGCGGCTGAAAGCCGAGCTGGCGCAGGATTCCGCAAAACCGGTCACCGTGGTGGCCACCGGCGGACTGGCGGATGTGATTGCCCCGGAAACCCGTGCCATCACGGTGGTTGACCACCAACTGACCTTAAAGGGCCTTCGGCTGATCTATGAAGTGAATCGATGATGCTGGATGTCTTGATCCGTGTGGTTTTTTAAGTTTGAAAAAAGTTCCGAAAATCCCATAAAAGGCTGCAGCCCAATCCATCGGAGGACACCATGACGATTCTCAACCATCTTTTTCAACCGATTCAAATCAGTGGTATGACTGCCAGAAACCGGCTCATGATGTCGGCCATGAGCATCAATTTTGGTGTGGATGAGCACAATCACGTGACAGATCAGCTCACCGCCTATCTGGCGGCGCGGGCATGGGGCGGCGCGGGCATGGTGCTGGTGGGCGGCGCTGGCGTGCATCCGACCGGATTGGAACTTCCAGGACTTCCCGCTCTGTGGGAAGACGGCTGTATTTTGCCCATGAAGAAAATGGCGGATGCCATCCGGCCCTCGGGCGCCCGCTTGGGAATCCAGCTGATGCACGGCGGCCGGCAGTCGTACCATGACCGCAAAGTGGCGCCGTCTCCCATTCCCGCACTTGCTGTGGTCAAAGGGATTCCAAAAGAACTCACCCTTGAAGAAATTGCGGAACTGGTTGCCGCCTTTGGGGATGCGGCCCGCCGGTGTCAGGAGGCGGGCGCAGATTTTGTGGAGATCCATGCGGCCCATGGCTACCTGATCAATCAGTTTCTGGCCCCTAATTCCAATCATCGTCAAGACCCATACGGCGGCAGCTTTGAAAACCGGATCCGGTTTCTCATGGAAGTTGTGGCGGACATCAAGGCCAAGACCGGCGATGATTTTCCCGTTGGCCTCCGGATCAACGGGGAAGACTACATAGACAACGGCTGGACACTGGCCGATGCCCTTCGCCTCGCCCCTTTGCTGGAAAAAAAGGGCGCGGCTTACCTTCATGTCTCGGCCGGTATTTATGGATCAACCCAGCTCACCATCCCTTCCATGTATGTGCCCCATGGCTGTTTTATCCATCTTGCCGAAGCGGTAAAAAAAGTGGTGTCCATTCCGGTGGTGGGCGTGGGCCGGATTAAAAGCCCGGAGATGGCCGACCAGTTCATCCGGGAAGGGCGCGTGGATGTGATTGCCATGGGCCGGTCCCTCATTGCCGACCCCCTGCTTCCCCAAAAAGCCCGTGCCGGTGATCTGAAAACCATCCGGCCCTGTCTGGGGTGCTGCCTGGGTTGCATCCATGCGGTGCTGGCCCTGGAACCGGGCGGCTGTGTGGTGAATCCGGATGTGGGACGGGAGTACCTCATGGCTTCGGATGAAAAAGCATCCGTGGCGAAAAAAATCCTGGTGGTGGGTGCCGGGCCCGCGGGTTTGGCTGCGGCCCGCATGGCCGCCGTACAGGGACATCAGGTGACGTTGGTGGATGCAAAGGGACAGGCCGGCGGGCTCATGCGCCTGGCGGCCCGGGTCCCGGGCCGGGGCGAGGCGATGGATATCATCACCTTTTTTATCCATGAAGCCGAGCGGCTGGGTGTTGCCATGCGCCTGAACACACTGCTGAATGCAAAGCTTCTGGATGACCTGAAGCCCGATGCGGTGATTCTGGCAACAGGCAGTCTGCCGGACATGCCCCTTGTCAAGGGGCTGTTTACCACCAAAATGGAGCTTTGCACGGTGACGGAAGTGCTGGACGGCAAAATCACCGGCGACCGGGTTCTGATTCTGGGCGGTGGGCAGGCTGGACTGATGGCGGCCGATTTTCTGACGGAAAAGGGCCGGGAGGTGGTGGTGCTGAACCGCAAACGCCACTTTGCCGAAGAAATGTCCAGCAATGACCGGTTTTATCTGCGGGAACGCCTGAATCAAAAAAAGGTGCGGCTCATCAAACCGGTATCCATCAAAACCTTTGCCGACGACGGCGTGGAATTTTCAGCTGACGGAAAATCTGAAACCCTCACCGGCTTTGACACGGTGGTGGTGGCCGAGGCCATGACCGCTGTCCGGGATGCAAAGCCTCTTCTGGACGGCTGCGGCGCAAAGGTTTATGTGATCGGGGATGCGAACACGCCCCGGAACCTCATGCTGGCCATCAGTGAGGCGGAAGAGACCGCCCGCTCACTTTAAAAAGGAGCTCCCGGAGGAAGTTGGCCCCATGCGGTCCACCGGACGGTGAATTTCGGTGTCCACTGCAAAAAACAGCAGTGTATCCGCAGTTCCCGATCCGGCGCAAAACGCATCTAATTGGGAGATATCATGGGAAAAGATCAGAAAACTTTCTGGGACTGCAGAGCACGCACTTTTCCGCGCTATACGCCCGATGAAAACAGCCATGAGGCCCAAGTGCTGCGGGTAGTCCATCAACAGGGCGTTGTTGTTGACGGACTGTCTGTCCTGGATGTGGGATGCGGAAGCGGCCGGTACACCCTTCGTCTGGCCCAAACCGCAAGGACCGTCACCGCGCTGGATATCTCCGATGAAATGCTGCGAATCCTGGAAAAGGACGCTGCTGCTCAGGGGCTAAGCAACATTGAGTACGTGTGCGCCGAATGGATGGATTTTGACCGGACCGACCCATACGATGTGGTGCTGTGCGCCATGACACCCGCCCTGCGGACCGAGGCCGGAAAAGAAAAAGTCCTTTCCCATGCCAGGGGGTGGGTGGTGTTTGAGGGCCATGCCGGAAAGCCCATGGCCTCATCGGTCATGGATGGCCTGTATGCCCATTATCAGGTCGAGCGTCCGCCTTTTAACAGCGGTCCGGAAATGCGAAAATGGCTGGATCGCCGTCATATTTCCTACTTTTTCAGTCCCATGGCCGGCGGGCGGATAACCGCCTGGAACAAGGCGGATCTTCTGCATTCCTGTGTCACCATGCTGGACCATCATGACATTGTGCCGGAAACCGAGTTTCTGGAACGCTACCTTGAGAAATTCAAAAATCCGGACGGTCTGTATGAAGAAGCCGTATCTTACCAAACAGAGCTGTTGATATGGAAAACCGCATCCGCCCGCTGACATGGATTTTTTGTGACCAATCTTCTCCCCGCCGCGACCGATAATTTACAGATCGGATTTGAAGAAGGATTCGATATCTTCGATGATTCCGGGTCGTTTTGTGTGCTGGGTGGGGGCTGTCCCTTCCTTGAAGCATTCAACCCGGGTCTGGGTGGTTTCGGGAACCGGTAAAAGTCCGGTTTTGGCATCAATGGTCACAAAAACCACATCTTCCGGAACCGTAAAATCCCGCACCGGCACATTTTTCAGAATCTCTTCCATAAACCCCACCCAGATGGGGCCTGCTGCTTTGGCGCCTGTTTCGCCGCTGCCCAGCGTCTGATTGTGGTCTTGGCCCACCCATACGCCTGTGACGTACTGGGGCGTATATCCCACAAACCAGGCATCCTGAAAATCGTTGGTGGTTCCGGTTTTGGCAGCCACGGGCCGGCCCAGTTTCCGGGCCAGGGCACCGGTGCCTTCCCGGACCACGCTTTCCATCATACTGGTGATGATATAGGCTGTGCTTTTGTCTATGGCCTGCTCTTGGGACGGCTGGAACGCTTCCAGCACATTGCCGAAACGATCCTCGATTCGGGTAATAAACGTCGGTTCCACCCGGCATCCCTGATTGGCAAATATGGCATAGGCATTTACCAGTTCAAGCGGGGTGACGCCGGATGACCCAAGGGCAATGGAATAATTTCGTTCCAGGGGCGAGTGGATGCCCAGGTCCTTTGCATAGGCAATTCCGGTACTCACGCCGATATCCTGCAAGATTTTGATGGTCACAACATTGCGGGACTTGGCCAGGGCTTCACGAAGCAGGGTAGGGCCATAGAACCGCTTCCCATAGTTTTTCGGCTTCCATGCAGAATCCCGGGTGCTGGACGCAAAGACAATGGGCGAATCGATAATTTCCGTTGCCGGCGTGTATCCTTTTTTTTCTATGGCAGCCGCATAAATCACGGGTTTGAAGGCGGAACCGGGCTGACGACGGGATTGAACCGCCCGGTTAAACTGGCTTTCTCTGAAATCCCGGCCGCCCACCATGACCTTGACCTGTCCGGTTTCAGCTTCCATGCAAACCAGGGCACTTTGAACATCGGGGATCTGATCCAGAGAAAAAACAGCCTTTTGTCCGGGTTGGGGCTTTTTATCCATTCGAACCCGAATCACATCGCCCACAGAAACCACATCACTTATTTTTTTTGCCGGAATTTTGGCGAATTTCCGGTTGTGATCGGCCTTGTGGGTCCAGCGAAAATCGGAAAACGGAATTGTCCCCGTGAGTTTGCCTGTTCGGACCGTGGCCGTACCGGCATCGTCATCAACGCCCACCACCACGCCTCTGAATGAACCTTTGGGCGGGTCAGATGATAGTGCGCTCGGGTCAGGTGGCAGCGTCGGATCCGTGGGCACCTTTTTCCGGGATTTGAAAAAATCCTCGATTTCATCCGGCGCCAGACGGGCTTCGGGGCCGCGATAGCCCCGCCTGCGGTCAAGATCCCGCAGACCTTTCTGAATTTGCGCAGTGGCGGCTTTCTGCATATCCACATTCACGGCCGCATAAATTTGAAGCCCCTGGGTGTAAAGGGCATCTTCACCGTATTTTTTCTCCACATACCGCCGGATATGTTCCGTATAGACCGGAGCTTCCTCATTATACCAATTTCGCCGGGGTTTGACGTCCAGCCGGGTGTTCATGGCCGCGTTGGCCTCATCCCGGGTGATGGCCCCGTCGTCAACCATCTGATTCAGTACATAGACCTGGCGCTTCCGGGCCCGATCCGGATAGTGAAAAGGGGAGTACCGGGTGGGCGCCTGGGGAAGCCCGGCCAGCATGGCGCATTCGGCCAGGTTCAGGTCACCGATGGTTTTTCCGAAATAATTTTCCGCAGCGGCTTCAACACCGTAGGCGCCATGGCCCAGATAAATTTGATTCAGGTAAAGGAAGAGAATTTCTTTCTTGGTGAACCGTTTTTCGATGCGGTAGGCAAGGATTGCTTCTTTGATTTTGCGCTCGTAACTGCGCTCGGATGTGAGCAGAAAAGACTTGGTGACCTGCTGGGTGATGGTGCTGCCGCCCTGGACCACCGTGCCGGCCCGTATGTTTTTGAGAAAGGCCCGGACAATACTGATCAGATCAACGCCCGGATGCATATAAAACCGGGCGTCTTCTGCTGAGATAAAAGCCTGCTGAAGCTGAAGGGGAATCTCCGACAAGGGGCGTACAATGCGCCGTTCTTTATAAAATTCGGCAATTTTTCGGCCGTCATCGGCGTAGACCGTGGTGATGATGGGGGGCTGGTAATCAGCAAGGACGGTGATTTTGGGCAGCCCCTGGTTGATATGGGTATAAATGGTGACGGCCGCAAAAATAGAGACGCCGATCATCACCGCGGTCAACACACTGGTCAATATAACCAGCCATGCGATGATCCGATCGATTTTTCCCAGTCGGCGAAGACGTTGTTTTACCATTGTGAGATAAAGCTTCCTGTTATTCGGAAAGTAAATCAAAAAAGACGCAGCAACTTATTGCATGGGTCTTGCAGGCGGCAGAAAGGAGTCGGTGCCAGGATCACCCTTTTGGGTGAAGAGAGAAAATCCCGCAGAACATTCCGGACTGTACCCGTCGCAATAAATAGGAAACTCCGCAGAGTGTGTCAAGAACCATGGAAGCTGGATGAAAGCGTGCTGCCAGGACGGCTGACATATACACGGAAAACCCGTGTTTTAAAGGACAGGTTGATCATCATCAGATCCGCCAAGGGCTGGCGCCGTCATCAACGATCTGCAGGCTTGGCTTGGGTCAAAGGGGTATTATTAAGTTGAAATAAAGCCTGCACATGGATAAACATAGGGGCATTTCATGCTGATCATCAGACAGTGCGCCATCACTTTTAACAAAGGAGAATACCATGAACCGATTGCTTTTCCATTTTGTCACACTGGGAATTGCCGGCTTTCTGACCCTTTGTTCCTTTGCCGGGACCGGATCGGCAGCCGCAGCCGAAGCGGCTGGAACCCTCAAGTTCGTCACCGTGGGAAACGCCGGCGTCTGGGCCATTGCTGATTCCACAAGCCCCATGAACATGCTCATCTTTCCCGATGCCGGCCCGGAAACTGCCAGCCGGTACGCGCCGTCGGGAAAGGTGCCGTCCGCCGTCATGGCTTTTGTGGTGCATCAGCAAGGTGAATGGATACTGATCGACACTGGACTGGGAGGCGCTTCGCTATACACCGATACCGGGATGATGGCCGGACTGAAAGCGGCGGGCATCAAGCCGGAACGGATCACCAAAGTGCTTTTGACACATATGCACAGGGATCATATCGGCGGCCTGATTCAAGGTGGCACACGAACCTTTCCCAATGCCAGAATCCGCCTCAGCCGGCCGGAGTTTGAGTTCTGGCGCAACTCCGAATCCGTGAAACAATTTCCCCACGCTATTGCCAATTTTGAACTGGCCCAGAGGGTTTTGGCCATTTACGCCGATGCGGTGGATGTGTTTGATTTTGATACTGTTGTGGCGCCGGGAATCCGAGCCCTGGATGCTTCCGGACACACCCCCGGCCATACCGCCTTTTTACTGGAATCTAATGGGCAGAAACTTTTTTTTGTGGGGGATATCATCAATGGCGCAGCCATTCAGTTTCCCCGTCCGGACATCAACTCGGTATATGATATGAATCCGGCTGCTGCCGCAACCCGAATGCGATTATTGGAACAGGCGGTCAGGGAAAATCTTCCCATCGCCGGTGCCCATCTCCCCTTTCCCGCAATTTTCTGGGTGAAGTCCGATGGTGCGGGTATGGGCGGATTTCAATGTCTTGACCGATTAAATGCGAAATCGTTCCGGTAAATGCAAAATCGTTTCGGATACATGGCACTGTCTGATGTTCAGCAGCATCAGTGGGATCCATCTTCACCGCACCAATGACGGGCTGGAATGAATCCGTTCTGCCATAACGGATAAATCCACCATGGGTCAAATTTGTCCAGAAACTAGGGTATGTTCACACGCCCTATCCTGAACGCCTTCCAGTCCCATGGCGGGCGGTCATGGGCGGGGACATCCATGGCCGACAAGGGGGCCGACAGGGGCCAGGGCCAGTCTTCGGGAATGGGGCTGGTGAAGATCATCTGTTCATCCCGCGTGGGGTGACCCACTTTCAGGATGTGGGCCAGAAGGGCGATTTGCTGATAAGAAAGCGGATGCCGGGCGCCGTATCGCACATCGCCGAAAAGGGGATGACCGAAAGCAGCCAGTTGAATACGGATCTGATGCCGCCGGCCGGTTTCAAGATTTACCTGAACAAGGCTTTTGTCATCCTTCCTGTCCAGCACTGTATAGTGGAGCCGCGCTTCCCGGCTTAGGGGCGTGGGCCCTTCCGTCACCCGGCTTTTCTTTTCTGTCCGCTCAATATGGTGCACCAGATATCCCGTATCTTCCGCCACCCGGCCTTCCACCACGGCCAGGTATTGTTTTTCTGCTGTACGGTCCCTGAACTGGGCAGATAGACGGGATGCGGCTTTGGAGGTCCGGGCAAACACAACCACACCGGCAACCGGCCGGTCCAGCCGATGTACCAGGCCTAGAAAGACCTGTCCGGGTTTGTGATATTGAATTTTGAGCCATTGTTTGGCCAGGTCCAGAAGGCAGATGTCACCGGTGGCATCGCCCTGGACCAGAAGACCGGCAGGTTTGTACAGGGCTAAAAGGTGATTGTCCGCGTAAAGTACTGGCCAGCGGTCATCAAAAAAGGAAAGATGCATCCCAAGATACCTGCTCAGAGGCGTACTGCCCAAAGACTTATCCTGGGTCAGACACCGGTAAATCCGCAAGGGGATCGTTTCGCGTAAAGCCCACCTTGAGCACGGCATTGATGAGGGTTGCCAGGGGAATGGCGAAAAAAAGTCCCCAGACGCCCCATAACCCGCCGAACAGCAGTACGGCCACCACAATGGCCACCGGATGCAGGTGAACCACGCCGGATAACAGCAAAGGGGCCAAGAGGGTACCGTCAAGGATTTGAATGATGGTGTATGCCGCCAGAATGGCAATAAAATTTCCGCTGATGCCCCACTGGACAAAGGCGATCAGAGACACCACCATCCCCATGACCGTAACGCCCAGGTATGGAATCAATACCGAGAGTCCCACAAAAAGGGACACCACCATGGAAAACTGAAAGTCCAGCACCCTGAACACCACATCGCTGACTGCCCAGACAATCAACACTTCCCAGCACTTCCCGCGAATGTAGTTGCTCACCTGGGCATTGGCCTCCTGCCAGACAGATGCGGTAAGATCCATATTGTCCGGCAAAAAACGCTGGCCCCAGGATAAAATTGCCGTTTTGTCCTTGAGCAGGAAAAAAACCATGAAAGGCACCAGCACCAGGTAGACCAGAAGGTGAATGAGTCCCACCACCGACGCCAGGGAGAGTGACAGCACCTGTTTTCCCATGTCAGCGATACTCACATTGAGAAATCCGATGATATCCACGATCTGTTTTTTGGAGATCAATTCCGGATAAGGGGCGGGGAGTTGCATGATGCTGCTCTGGAGGGTGACCAGCATCCGGGGAAGCTGCTGCACCAGTTGGGTGACCTGTTTGGTGATGAGCGGCAAAAGCCACAGAATCATGATGGTCATGCCAGCGATAAACAGCATGAACACAACCAGGACGGCCGCTATCCGGGGAAGGCCGATGCGTTGATGAAGGGGAATGACCAGGCCGTCAAGCAGATAGGCGATAATGATACTGACAAACACCGGGGTCAGCAGGCTGCCGAGAAAGTAAACAATGCCTATGCCGGCCAGCAGCATGAGCCCCAGGATGATCCGCTGGGGATCGGAAAAGTGACGTTCTTTCCAATTTCTCAGCAAGTTGAGCATGGATATATTTTGTTTTTCTTATCTGGCTTTTTTCAGTTCCACATAAAAGGTGGCGGAAAGCGCCGCCACACACCCGTCCGCAGCGGAAAGCACAATCTGGCGGGCGGGTTTTTCCCGCATATCGCCAATTGCGTAAATACCGGGCGTGTTGGTTTCGCATTTCTCGTTGGTAATCACAAACCCCTCAGCGCTCATATGGGTTTCTTCGGGGACCAGCTCCGTGTTGGGGGTAAATCCGATGAAGACAAACACGCCGTCCACATCCAGCTCCCGCATATCTGCGGTCTCCGTATGTTTCAGCATCACCCGTTCTACCCCGTCCGTGCCAGCATGAATTTCCGTCACAATCGTATTCCACAGCATATGGACGTTTTCCGCTGCGGCCAGCCGCTGTTGCAGGATCCTGCTGGCTCGCAGCTCATTCCGGCGATGGGCCAGGTAAACGGTCTTGCAGATTTTCGAAAGATAAAGGGATTCTTCCACGGCACTGTCTCCGCCGCCCACCACCAGAACGGTTTTTCCCCTGAAGAAGAAGCCGTCGCAGGTGGCGCAATAGGAGACTCCCTTGCCGTGAAGCTCTGCTTCACCCGGTATATCCAGTTTCCGGGGCGTGCCGCCGGTGGCCAGGATCACCGCATGGGTGGTCAGCACCTCGCCGTTTTCCAGTTTGACGGTGTGATACTCAAGACCCGGCAAAAGTTCGGTGACTTCTTTGGAAATCATCTCCAGGTCGTAAGATTTGGCGTGTTCGGCAAATTTCATGGCCAGTTCCGCGCCGCTGATGTGGATAAACCCAGGATAGTTTTCTACCTCATCAGTTACCAGGATCTGGCCGCCGGGAGCGAGTTTTTCCACCAGAACGGTTTTGAGGGCAGCCCGCATGGCGTAAATGGCCGCAGTCAGGCCGCCGGCGCCGCCGCCGATAATCACCACATCATAGTGTACAGGGCCTGAACCCTCAGCTTGGGCCATGATCAACCTCCGCCTTTTTTTCTGGAAAGGGCTTCCTGAAGTTGGTCTCCAAGGGAACCCAAATGGCTTGCGGACCGGCTTGGCACATAGTCTTTCCAGTTCCGGTTCTCACTCTCACCGCCGTCTTCATCACCGCCCACAGACAAGGCGATTTTTCGCTCTGCCACATTAATATTATCAATGGTGACGGATATCTCGGCACCGGGTCGGGCGGATTCAAGGGCCGTGGCATTTTTCGAGGCGGCAATTTTTGATTTGGGCAACAGCCCTGTGATGCCCGGCGAAAGATTGATAAAAAAGCCGAAGGTTTCTTTTTTTTCAATCCATCCCGGAACGGTTTCACCGGGTTTGAAGGTGTCCATCACCGTATCCCAGGGATCGCCTTTGGCTGCTTTGAGGCTCAGGGAAATGCGTTTGCGATCTGGTTCAATGGACTTTACCACCACCATGACCGCATCGCCCGGAGACACCACCTCCTCGGCCCGCATGACCCTTCGGGTATAACTCATCTCGCTGATATGAACGAGTCCCTCAATGCCCGGAAACAACTCCACAAAAGCGCCAAAGGGCGCGCACCGGGTTATTTTTCCCGGAAGGGTGGCCCCCACCTGAACCTTCTGAAATGCATCGGCCCACGGATCGCCCATGACCTGTTTGGCGGAAAGGGAGATTTTGGGTGTATCGGATTTTTGTCCGGGCTTGATGTCAAGGACCCTGACCTGCAGCGTATCGCCCACAGCAACCGCCTGGTCCGGCGTGTCCAGCCGGGACCAGCTCAGTTCGCTGATGTGGACAAGGCCCTCCACACCCGGTGCCAGACGGACAAATACACCAAAGGGCATCATCCGGGTCACGGTTCCTTCCAGCACTGCATCCGGTTCCAGCGCATCCATAAACGCTTTCCGGCTGGCGTCAATTTCTTTCTGCAAGAGCTCCCGGCGGGAAACAACAATATTGCGGCCGGATTCTTCAAATCGTTTAATCAAAAAAGAAAAGGTCTGGTCCACATACGGGGCCGGATCATCCACATGGACCACATCCATCTGGCTGATGGGGCAAAAAGCCCGGCGCTTGGCGATCTCCACCTGAAACCCGCCCTTGATGGCGGCCACCACTTTGCCTTCCACCGGAATTTTCTGGGACCAGGCATCCTGCAGTATCTGGGCGCCGGCTGCACCGGAAATGGCTTTGGACAGGCGGATTTCGCTTTCGTTGTAGGCCACCACATACAGATCCAGCTCATCCCCTTCGGAAAAAGGCAGGTTTCCTTCTTCATCCAGGAGCTCATTTTTTTCCACCACTCCGTCAACCTTGGTGCCGGTATCCACAAACACGGATTGGTCAGAAATGGCGATGATGCGGCCCCGAATCTGATCGCCCACCTGAATGGCATCGTTCATTCCGGCGCTGTACGCTTCCAGTAATTCGGCAAAATTTTCTTCAGGTTCCGGCGATGCGTTTTCAAAATCGTCATTCATGGTTGTTCTCCCCAGTGCGTTTAAAGATGGGCGCATCTTCACCAAAAATTCATCGCTTTTGCAAGTCCATTATAGATGGGTACGAATTGGGCGGAAAATGGGGTGGCTTGCGGCCTTCCTCATCCTTTCAGCACCAACCGCATGGACCGAATCATTCTTTCGGGATGGTAGGAGCGTTTGGCTTTTTCCAGGCCGGGAATCCCCATGTCACTCTCCTTGTTCAGCCAGGTATAGCCGGAAAACAGCATTCGGGCGCAGGCATTGTCAAAATACTGATACAATCCCTTGATGGATTCAATTGCTTTTTCGTATTGAAGGGTCGCCATATCCGGTGTGAGTGGCGCGGAAATGCCGAAGGCGGAGACTTTGCCGTCAATCCGCAGCAAAATACCCGTGAGGTCAAAGGCGTCATAGTGGGTCAGCGTGTTTGCCGCCGCCTGTTTTTCGCAAGCCAGGTCCACCTGGTCTTCAGCATCACATGACCGCTCAATGCACCATTCTTCGAGAAATTCCAGACACGCGTCCGTATTAGCCGCTGAAATGGGTTCAATGGAGACTCTTCCCAGATCCACATAATCCCGCACAAACTGGTGGATCAGGTTTCGTTTTTTCGAATACCGGTTTCCCTTGAGTTCCGCCAGATCCGTGACCCGGTACACATAATCGTCATAGGCGCCCTGGGGCATAATTTTAAAGTGCCTTAAAATTTCGTCTTCGCCGAAATGGGTCACATAGGATTCCGGAACAAAGGAAAACTCCGTATACCCGGAAAGCTCGGCAATGGTCACCAGCTCATGGGGCGGTGTCTTTTTTCCGAAAGACACCGGCAGCAGCAGATAGCGGTTGCTGCTCCCGACGTAAAACTCGGCGGCAATCAGGAGCATGTTGTTATATTCCGCAGCCAGAGAGTGGTACCGGTCATTTTTCCAGGAAATGGCCGAGGAAAGCGAATAGGCACACAGCTCGTAGCACTGGTCTTTAAAATAGGGACGATACTTGACATAATCCGGGGGTGTGAGTTCAGCAAAATTCATCATAATAGCTTGAGCATGGGCACCGCATCCGCCATGGGTGAAAACCCCAGCGGCCGATAAAAAAGGTGCGTTTTCCTTTCTGCAATAAGTCCGATCCAGCCGATACCGTCTGCTTTCAGCCGGGACACCAGCCGGGATACCACCTGGGTTCCGATTCCTTTTTTCCTGAAAACCGGGTCCACGGTTACATCCTGAATATAGGCGTCACTGGCCCGGTCACTGATGGCGCGGCCCATGGCGACAATGGCGGAGGTGGAGCCTTCACGGGCCACCAGAAAAAAGTGGCTTCCCCGGACAATGCCGGAAACCATGGCCGGGTTGTCCGTGGGATCGGTCCACCAGCCGGCAAGCCGATACAGTTTGATGAGCCCGGAAATATCCGCTCCTGATGGGTTTTCAAGAAAATAGTATCCAATTGCCACTGGGGCTGTATCAGGGACCGGGGATTTTTCCGGATCTGATGCTTTTTCTGCCATGGGCAACGCGGCCCGGGGTTTTTCTGTATTGACCTGCCGGATATGGGATAAATCCGAATTCAAAGCACCCCACACACAGGTGACCTTGTTTCGCCCCGCTTGTTTTGCCCGATACATGGCCGCATCCGCCCGCTTGACAAAATCGGTCACCGATTCTTCCCGGATATACTGCGTCACGCCGACGCTGATGGTAAGGTGTGCCAAGGCCCCGGGAACGGGAAAACTTTCCGCGGCAACAACGGCACGAAGCCGCTCGGCAACGGTAAGGGCTTCTTCAGCCGGTGTTTCGGGAAGAATAACGGTAAATTCTTCTCCGCCGTATCGATAGGCGGTATCCATTTTTCGCAGACAGGAGCGGATGAGCTGAGCAATCCGGACCAGCACCTTGTCGCCTTCCACATGACCGTATGTGTCGTTGTGGATTTTAAAGAGATCAATGTCCAGAAACAGCAGGCTCAGATCGTGACCATACCGGTTGAACCGGTCAATTTCCATTTTGATATGGATATAAAAATAGCGGGAATTATAAAGCTGGGTCAGATCGTCGGTAATGGACAGCGCTTTCAGCTCATCCATCATCTCCAGGCGTTCCCGATTCAGTTTTCGCTCCCGGAGAACCCGTTTGAGGCGAAGGTTGAGTTCCTCCAATTGAATGGGCTTGAAAACAAAATCACTGGCGCCCTTGCTCACCGCTGCTTCATAGGAGTAGTCAGGGGTATAACCGGTCATGACCATCACATCCACATTCCACCGGCTTTTGATGCGGTCGGTCATGTCCAGCCCGTTCATTCCCGGCAGGAGGATGTCGGTAATCACCACATCCACATTGACGGGACCGTTTCCCTCCAGATGTTCAAGCAGGCGAATCGCTTCTTCGGCACTGGACACAGACGAGACCCTATAGCCGAAACGTCCGAGAAACGCCTCCATGGTTTTCAGCGTCGAAGGCTCATGATCAACAATGAGGATATGTGAGGCCATGACATTCCCGGACTTTTACAGACAGCTTTCGCTTACCCGTTGACACGGAAAAAAACGATCTGATATTAATATAAATTTTTTAAAAAACGTATTATAGGCACCCCTTAAAAAGGTGTCAAGGAACGTTTTCTTCGCCTCCAACCTGTGTGTGCCTTCATGAAAAACATAAGAAATTTCAGTATTATCGCCCATATTGACCACGGCAAATCAACGCTTTCCGACCGGTTGATCCAGTCCAGTAAAATCATTTCAGATCGTGATTTCAAGGATCAGATTCTGGACTCCATGGAAATTGAACGGGAACGGGGCATCACCATCAAGAGTCAGACCGTGTGCCTGCCGTATACGGCCCGGGACGGCAAAACCTATGTTCTGAACCTCATTGACACCCCTGGCCATGTGGATTTTACCTACGAGGTATCCCGGGCCCTGGCCTCCTGCGAAGGGGCGCTCCTGCTCATTGACGCCAGCCAGGGCGTGGAGGCCCAGACCCTGGCCAATCTGTATCTGGCCATGGAGCACAACCTGGACATTATCCCGGTCATCAACAAAATTGATCTTCCCTCGGCGGACATCGATCGGGTCAAGGGCCAGATTGGGTCGGATCTGGGCCTGGATCCGGAATCGGCCATTCTCGCATCCGCCAAGGAAGGAACCGGAATTACCGATATTCTGGAGGCTGTGGTCCAACATCTGCCGCCGCCCGCAGGCGATCCGGAGGCGCCGCTTCAGGCGTTGATTTTTGATTCCCATTACGATCCGTTCCGGGGAACTGTGGTGCATTTCCGTATCAAGGAAGGCACTCTCCGGACGGGTGACCGGATCCGGTTCATGTCCAATGGCGCCACCTATAGAGTGGAAGAAGTGGGCGTGTTTCAGATCGTCAGGATTCCCAAAAAGTCGCTTTCCGCAGGTGAGGTGGGATATATGATCGCTGGCATCAAGACGGTCAGCGACACCCGGTCCGGCGATACCGTGACCCTGGACAACAGGCCCTGCGCTGCGCCGCTTCCGGGTTTCAAGGAAGCGAAACCTGTGGTGTTTTCCTCCATTTATCCGGTGGCCTCGGATGATTATGAGGATCTGGCCGTGGCCATGGAAAAGCTGAAGCTCAACGATGCGGCTCTGGTTTACGAAAAAGACAGCAGCGCAGCCCTGGGGTTCGGGTTTCGGTGCGGCTTTTTGGGGCTTCTCCACCTTGAAGTGGTCCAGGAACGACTGGAACGGGAGTACGATCTTTCCCTTATTCTTACCGCGCCGTCGGTCCGCTACCGGCTGGAGATGAACGACGGAGAAGAGCTCACCATTGACAACCCGGCCCTTTATCCAGACCCCACCCTGATCGCCCAGGCCCTGGAGCCTTTTATCAAGGCCTCCATCATCATTCCGGACCGGTACATGGGCGCTGTCATGAAGCTGTGCATGGAACGCAGGGGCATCAACAAGAATTATCAGTATCTGACCAGTGACCGGCTGGAGATGATTTTTGAGCTGCCCCTGGCCGAAGTGATCTACGATTTTTACGATAGGCTCAAGTCCCTGACCCAGGGGTATGGGTCCTTTGATTATGAGCTCATCGACTACCGGGAGACCGATCTGGTCAAGCTGGACTTTCTCATCAACGGTGAACGGGTGGATGCGCTTTCCATGCTGATTCACCGGGATAATGCGGTCAATCGCGCCCGGATTGCCTGCGATAAGCTCAAAGACGAAATTCCCCGCCAGATGTTCAAGATCGCCATTCAGGGCGCCATCGGCGGGAAAATTATTTCCCGGTCCACCGTATCCCCGTTCCGGAAAGATGTGACCGCCAAATGCTATGGCGGTGATATTTCACGAAAACGCAAGCTCTTGGAAAAACAGAAAAAAGGAAAGAAACGGATGAAAATGGTGGGCCAGGTGATGCTGCCCCAGTCCGCATTCCTGGCTGTACTTAAAACAGATTCAGATTAGATTTCTTTTCCTGTCCGTATTCCCCAGGATACATCGCCAAAGCTTTGGTGTTGAATAAAAAAGTCCGTGATCGCCGCTGTTTTTTGTACCTTTCCCCAAGGCTCATGAAGTATACTGCGCACCGCCAATAAGTTGCTGTTTTCAGTTGTTGAAAACAGGGCGCGATTCATCGCGCCCTGTCTGAAAAAATAAATTTAATGACGTTTCTGAGTATAGATAGTGTCACCTTAAGAAATGTAACGATTTGAATTTGTTATATCAAAAAAGATCCCAAGATTTTACCAATAGCCAATACTAAATGATTTCAATCTGTTCCAATCTCGATGGGACACTGTCTAAGGCGTCTTCCGTGTTGCCATTGCCGGAGGATGTGCCGCCATCAACGTTACCAGACCCCTATACCGGGCTTTTACCCGCTGGACAAAGGCATCGCCCAAGCGTAAAAATGGATACAACACGTCAGATACTTTCCGAAACACCGCTCTTCAACGGTTTGTCCGCTGAAGAGCAGGATGAACTGGCCGCCATTTCTGTGGGACGGCCATACGGTCGGGGTGAACTGATTTTTATGGAAGGAGACCCGGCGGATGGGTTTTACCTGGTGGCCCGCGGCCGGGTGAAAATTTTCAAAACCGCGCTGGAGGGAAAAGAGCTGATCCTGCACATCTATGGACCGGGAAACCCCTTTGGTGAAGTTCCGGTTTTTGCCGGCGGCCGGTTTCCGGCAAGCGCCATGGCACTTTCGGCCAGCCAGGTGCTTTTTTTACCCAGAAGCGCGTTTATCGCCTTGATCAGCCGGCGTCCGCACCTGGCCATGAACATGCTGGGGGAACTGTCCGTGCGCCTCCGGCAGTTTACTGTGCAGCTTGAAGCCCTGTCCCTCAAGACCGTGCCGTCCCGCCTGGCCGCGTATCTGGTCCGGTTGTCCCATGAACAACGGACAAAATCCATGTCGGAACAGGAAGTGCGGCTTCCCCTTTCAAAAGGGCAACTGGCCAGCGTCTTGGGCACGATCCCCGAGACCCTGTCCCGAATTTTTTCCCGGATGTCCGCCGCTGGTCTGATCCGGATAAAGGGAAAAACCCTCTGGCTCCTGGACGCAGAGGGCCTCACCCGGCTGGCTGCGGGTGAAAAATGGGAGGATGGGGATGCCAGATAGCCTCCCCGATTTATTTTGAAAAAACCGTTTTGTTGTTTTTAAACGGGGTTAGATAGTGCCACCCAACCCCGATGTCCAACACTGTGGGTTCCGTTGACCCCCTTATTCTGACACAAAGTAAATGCCGCATTTCTCGCACCTGCAGCCGTCCGGCACAACGTAATAAAGCGTGCTGCCACAGTTGCATCTATAGTACACTGGCGGCGTTACAGAAATATGGTTCAGTACCTTGTCGTTCCCGCACTTGCATGTCATCTCTCTGTTCCCTATCTCTATTCGCTGTGTAACCATGGCGCCGCATTTATTACAAATCCCACCGCCGTCGTAGAACCCGTCGTCATCTTTTGAGTCCGGAACCCTGCTGATATAATCTTCCAGATTGATAAGCTTTGCCACTTCTCATCCTTCTTCTGGGGTGCTGCCCGCTGCAGGCGAGCCAGCCAAACGAACGGCGTCGTACATAATGTTACGGGTTGTACGGCGCACCCCATACACCCGCATGATGTCACAGGACAGTAGATCCGATAACTTCCTGCTGAACGCCCCGTTCTTTACGCCTTAAAACTTTCCCGGTGGCCGGAATACCGCTCCCGTAATACAGGCTTTTCAATTTTTCCCGTGGGATTTCTCGGCACATCGGCAAAAATAATTTTCCTCGGCCGCTTGTACCGGGCCAGGGCTTGGCAGTATTCATCCACTGCTTCTTTAGTGAGGGTTGCGCCGGGTTTGACCTGGATAATGGCCGCTGCAATTTCTCCGAGCCTGGGGCTGGGAAGGCCGATCACCGCCACGTCGTGAATATCCGGATGGGCCATGAGAAAATCCTCGATTTCCACCGGGTAGATATTTTCGCCGCCGGTAATGACCACATCCTTTTTCCGGTCCACCAGCCAGATAAACCCGTCTTCATCTTCTCTGGCCACATCACCGGTGAGCAGCCAGCCGTCAATCAGGGTGGCGGCCGTGGCATCGGGATTTTTGTAATACTCCGTCATCACGCCCGGTCCCTTTACGATCAACTCGCCGGGCGTGCCTTGCGAAACTTTCTGACGATGGTCATCCACAATCTGGTATTCCCAGTCGAACCCCGGAACACCGATGGCGCCCACCTTGTGCATGTTTTCAAGGCCCAGGTGAATGCAGCCCGGTCCTGTGGTTTCGCTCAGACCGTAATTGGTGTCGTACTGGTGGTGGGGAAAGATTTTCTTCCACTCCAGGATCAGGCTGAGCGGCACTGGCTGGGCCCCGATGTGCATGAGCCGCCACTGGTCCAGGTGGTAGTTTTCCAGTTTCAGTTCGCCGCTTTTGATGGCCAGCAGAAGATCCATCACCCAGGGCACCAGCAGCCAGACAATGGTGACGTTTTCTTCGGAAACCGCCTCGATGATCCACCGGGGTTCAACGCCTTTGAGCAGCACCGCCTTGGCGCCCACAATAAAATTTCCGAACCAGTGCATTTTGGCGCCGGTGTGGTACAGGGGCGGAATACAGAGAAAATTGTCCCCATGGGTCTGGTTGTGGTGGCGGTTTTCCAGGTAGCATGCATGTTCCAGGTTGCGGTGGGTCAGGCGGACGGCTTTGGGCATGCCGGTGGTGCCGGATGTAAAGTAAAGGGCTGCATCATCGCAGATATCAATGGCAACAGATGGCGGCGAATCCGCCGGGCAGGCGGCAATGAGGGGTTCCAGGGGCTCGGCCCATTCCGGACAGTCGGATGCCGGTCCCATAAAGAGAAAAGTCTCCACACACTGCCGGACCTGATCCCGTATCGCTTCAATCCGCTCCACAAATTCCGGACCGAAAATAAAAACACGGGCTTCGGCGGTGAGGGTACAATTGGCGATGGTCTGAGCCACAAATCGGAAATTTAAGGGGACAGCCCAGGCACCGGTGCGCAGAATTCCGAAATACACCGGAAGCCAGTCAATACCGTTCATCATCAGATGAATGACCCGGTCGCCTTTCCGAACCCCTCGGGTCATTAAAATCTGGGCAATGGCATTGGCCCTGTCATCAAAGGTTTTCCAGGTGATTTCCTGGCGCAGGGAACGTGCGGGTTCCCGTTCCACAAGAGCAATCTCCGATCCGTACATCCGCGCATTTCGGGCAAGAATATCAGTAATCAGCATACAAAAGCCTATTTCAAGGTAAAAGGTGGGTGGGGAAGTGGGCCATGAACCGGTACCTGTTTTTTATGCCGGCCAGAAAATGGGCAGCACCCACACGGAAACCGCCATGACCACAACTGTCAGGGGAACGCCGATTTTCACATAATCCATAAACTTGTATCCGCCGGGGCCCATGACCAGAAGGTGGGCCGGGTGGGAAAGGGGACTGGCATAGCTGGCAGAGGCCGCCATGGCAATGGTCATCATCAAAAGTTGGGGCGATATGGCAAGGGCTGTCGCCGTGTTCAGGGCAATGGGCGACATGAGTACCACAAGCGCTGCTGTTGGAATCACCTGGGTGCCGGTAACCGTCACCAGAAAGAGTACCGCCACCACCCACCGGGGGCCCATATCCCCCACCATGCGGATCAGGGATTCGGCCACCAATTGGGCTGCGCCGGTATTTTGCACGGCAACCCCCAGGGGCAGCATACTGGCAATGAGAAAAATCACTTTCCATTCAACCGATCGGTAGGCATCTTCCATGGTAAGGCAACCGGTCAGCACCATGAGTGCCGCGCCGGTGAGAGCGGCAATGGAGATGTGGACATATCCCAAAATAGCGCTGAGCAGCACGGTAATCATAATGATGGTGGAAAAAGGCGCTTTTTTGAGGAGCGGTGCCTGGGCGGCTTCCTTATCCAGCACCAGAAAATCCGTATCACGGGCCACAGCTGCGAGTTTTTTGCGCTGGCCGTACACCAGAAGCGCATCTCCGAACTGGAGCGGCATATTCTGAAGCTGGGTCCGGTGGGCGGTTCCCCTTCGCCAGACCGCCAGCACATTCAGCCCATAATGGTCCCGGAACCGCAGATCTGCCACGGTTTTGCCATCCAGGGTGGTTCGGGGCGACAGCAGGATTTCCGTGGCACCCACCTGCTGGGATTCCAGTTCTGTGGCCAGGCCTGCTGAAGGCGTCTTGATCACCAGTTCCTGAAGTCCTTCCAGCACTTCCAGATCCCGGGGCGCGCCCTGAAGGATCAACAGATCGTTTTCCTGAATGGTTTTTTCCGCCGGCGGCAGAAACAGCAGGGCATCCTTCCGGAAAATACCGAGAACCGTAAGGCCGAAGGCGTTTCCCAGGCGGCTTTCAATCAAATTCCGGCCAGCCAGGGCCGAACCCCTGGGGATCCGGATGGATAAGAGGTGTCCCTGTTCACCGGCCAGTTCGCCGATTTCTTCAGGATTCACAAAGGCGAAGGATTTCACCACAGTGTTTGCTACCATCCGATCAATGGATGCTTTTTCGCCTTCCAGCAGAAGCCGGTCGCCCGGTGCAAAACGACGCTGTTGTGGATTTTTGATCTGAACACCGGCCGCATCGTGAAGGGTGAGCATATGGATCTGGTATTCTTTTCGCAAACCGGTCTGGACCAGGGTTTTGCCGATCAGCGACGAATTTTCCGAAAGGATGATCTCGGCGGCCATCTGCCGTTCACGGACAAGGTCGGTGGCGCGGGGGTCGATCTCCACCCGCAGCTGCTGGTTCCCGGTAAAAATACGCGTGTGATCCGTGTGCCCATGAACGATCAGGGTATCGCCCTCCTGAAGGATTTCATCGGAACTGGGTGCGAGAATCAACTCTTTCTGCCGCTGAATGCCCACCACCGTGAGAAACAGGGCGGATCCCAGCCGGCTTTCGCTGAGGCTCCGGCCGGCCAGCTTTGAGCCTTTCCGGATTTGGGTGGTGAAAATATGGGTGTTCAGTTGATAGGAGGATTCCAGGTTTCCCTTGTCGTCGGCCTTTTTTTTGCCGTCCGGGTTGGGCAGAATGTAGCGGCCGATGAGAACGACAAAAAGAATGCCGGAAACCACAATGATGCCGGTGATGGGGGTGAAATCAAAAATTTTGAAAGGCGTCAGTCCGGCTGTTGCCAGTGCCTCGGTGGCGAGGATGTTGGGCGGTGTGGAAATACCAGTAAAGGGTCCTCCCAGAAGACACCCCAGGGCCAGGGGCATGAGGAGTCGGGCGGGGGGGCGGCCGCTGCGCCGGGCCAGATCCATGGTGGTGGGCAGCATAATGGCGGCCACTGTGGTGGTGTTGATTAATGCGGAAAGGATGCTGGCTGATGCCATCAGGGCAATAATCAAAACAATTTCACTGCGTTTGGCCAGGAGTTGAAGGGGGTAGCCAATCCGGTTGGCCACACCGGTACGGGTCAGACCGGCGGAAAGAATAAACATCCCGATAACCGTAATCACCGCCGGACTGCTGAATCCGGCAAGGGCCTCGTTGGCTGATACCAGCCCGGTCAGGGTCAGGGCCGACAGCACCAGAAGCCCGGTCAGGTCAACTGAAATCCAGCCGCTGACAAAAAGGATAAGTGCCGCAATGATGATAATGGAAAGAATAACGAGCGGAATCATGGGGATGAATGATCCTGAAATCAAGGTTTTTGAGAGCCTGCAAGGAAGCGTACCCTGCCTGTTTGCCGCTGAAGTCAAAACGGACGGATGAAACCATAAAATGGGTATGAAGACAAGCGTTGTCCGTGTCAAAGCGCATTTTTTGAGTGAATGACGCTGCGTGCTGCACCTTGACACATTTTGGCAAAGTCAGTACTGTTTCATTCTTTAACATGTTCGGCACAGACGGAGGGCGCCATGTTCGGTATCGGGATGACAGAGTTGCTTGTGATTCTGGCAGTGGCCCTGATTTTTATCGGGCCCAAAAAGCTGCCGGATCTGGCTAAATCCCTGGGAAAAGCCATGGGTGAGTTCAAAAAAGCCACCACAGACCTGAAAGAAAGCATCACGTTTGATCCGGACCCGGATCCTGTGGACAAGCACATACCGCCACCTGTTACCGCCTCATCTCCCGCCCCCCTGAATGAAGCTGAGCCTGCTGAACAGCAACATGTTCCAGATTCCGAACATACCCCTGAAACCGAAAACGCCACCGCTTCTGATGACAACCGAGAAAAAGAACAAACCTCTGCCCACGGCCTCGACGGATAAGGACGAAGCCTCAGGCGATATCAAAATTCCCTTTACCGAGCATCTGGAAGAGCTCCGGAAACGTCTGATTATTTGTCTCAGCGCGACGGGGATTGGGTTTTTGATCTGCTACGGGTTCAAGGAAAGGCTTTTTCAGCTTCTCATCCGGCCCCTGGTAAAGGTGATGAAAAAGGGGGAAACCCTTATTTATACCGGGCTCCCTGAAGCGTTTTTTACTTATTTAAAGGCGGCGTTTATCGGTGGCCTGATTCTGGCCACGCCGGTTATTCTTTACCAGTTCTGGATGTTTGTGGTACCTGGGCTGTATGACCGGGAAAAACGGCTGCTTTTTCCTATTGTTTGCCTGTCTTCGTTCTTTTTTGCGGCAGGTGGGTTTTTTGGTTATTTTATTGCGTTTCCCGTGGGGTTTGAATTTTTTCTCAGTTTTGCCACGGACAACATCCGCCCCATGCTGACCATGAAGGAATACTTGGCGTTTTCCGCCAAAATGCTCCTGGCCTTTGGGGTGATTTTTGAGCTTCCCCTGGTGATCATTTTTCTGGTCAAGCTGGGCGTGGTGACGGTTCCGTTTCTGACAAAAAACCGGAAATACATGATTGCGCTGGCCTTTATTGTCGGTGCGATTCTGACGCCGCCTGATGTGGTGTCCCAGACCATGATGGCTGTCCCCATGCTGGTGCTTTATGAAGTGGGTGTTATCGGCGCCAAGATCGTTGTTCGGAAAAAAGATAAAGAGAAGAATGCGGAAAAGGACGCGCCCGAGGATGCACAGGACGAGGCTTCCCCCAAAGCGGGCGAACAACACGACGCCCCATGACCGACTCAACGATTTTCCCTGTGCAATACGGGTTGACGCTGAAAACAACAGCCGCTGCAACGGGATATTTTTCAGCTGATCCAAAGCCCCTGCCTTCCTTTGAAGCTGCATTGGCGTACCAGCGCCGCTGCCCAAATGACAGTTTTATGCGGACGTATCTGTTGGGCCTTTTATGCGCCATGGATGCGGATCAGGTGATCGCAAGGCTCGATGAAACACCGGAAACCGATCTCCTGTTCCGTTCGTTGGTTCTGGAAGCGGCATGGCTCAGCCCGCATCTGGAACCACTGAAAAAGCGGTTTCGTTCCCGTGACAGCCGCCGGCTGGCCGGACAGAGCCCCCTCATCAGCCTCAGGTCTGCAATTCTTGGGGATCAGGCCCTTCACCAGAAATGGGCGGCCCTTTTTCATTCCAATTTTACCCGCCACCGGCCCTTGCCGCCCCCTGAAAAAACAGGACTTTCCTTTCCGGTTCCCAGTGTGAACGGCCATGACCTGCTTTTGCCAGAATCCGCTCACCTCAAATCCATTCTTCCGATGTGCCTGGCGGAAAAAGAAGCCCTTTCCAAGGGGGAGCCCCGGCCGCTGCTTGAAGAAACCCTTTCCCGGGCCCTTGCCGCACTTTCCCGCATTTCTGTGTTTGACGGTCCGGAGATGCGGCACCAGTCATCCTTAAGTCCCTGCGCCCTGCTTCGGAAGTGGCGGTTTTCCCGTGATATTGACTGCGGCGCCCTGGGCTACACCCTTTCCGGTACCCAGACATCCTACGGCCGGGGAGTTTCTGTGGACAAAGCCCGGGTATCCTGCCTCATGGAAGTGGTGGAGCGGTATTCCTCCTTTGCTGGTGTGGACCCAACCCATGTGCGGGAAACACGCCGGCCCCATCCACTGGTTCACGGCAGTTTATCGTCCCTCCGGTCAGATGGCCGCCATGTGCTGGATCCCAATCAGCTGAACCTGGAAGTTCCTTATCGCGATGAACCGCTGTACTGGATGGCAGGTGAAGAATGCACGGCAGCCGGCAGTCGGGACATCTGGGTGCCGGTTCAGTGTGTGTTTTTGTTCTGTAATCTGGATGAGCGAACTTTGTTTTCCGGGTTGGGATCCACAGGCCTGGCATCCGGCAATACCATTGCCGAAGCCCGTCTGAGCGCCCTGTACGAACTTCTGGAGCGGGACAGCGAGGCGGTTTCTCCCTACCATTTTTCCCGGTGTTTCCGCATCTGGGCCAAAAATGAAAAAATGGCAGCATTGCTGGGCGACTATCAGGCAAGGGGAATCCATGTCCAATTTCAGGACATCAGCCCGGCTTTTGGCATTCCCGTTTGCACCGCCTTTGTCACAGGTCGGGATGGGACTGTCTTCAGGGGCGGCGGTGCACACCTGGACGGAAAAAAAGCGGTGCTGTCGGCCCTGACGGAAATTCCATACCCTTATCCGGAAGGACCGCCTTCGGCGCCGGCCATTCCGGATTTGCCGTGGCTTCAATACGAGGATCTCCCTGATTTTTCCACGGGCATTCCAGACCTGGACCTGCAGATCGTCGAGAAAACACTTGCGGCCAATGGGTTTTCCCCCATTTATGTGGACATTACCCGAAAAGATCTGGATATTCCGGTGGTCCGGGCGATTATCCCCGGTTTTGAGATTATGGCTGATTTTGACATGTATACCCGGATCAGCCCCAGGCTGTTCAACACATATCTGAAGATGTTTAAAACATAACAGGGTGAAGGGCTGAAAAAACAGGCAGCCTCATCATTTTGGCCCTGTTGCCGGTTACCCCTTCTTGATCCTGTCCAAATCCAGAAACGCCGCGAATGGAAGCGAAAATCACAGGAAAGATTTCTCCCATGCCCAAAACCCCAAAAGTTGCCCTGGTGCTGGGCGCGATCAAGGGCATCGGAAAAGCTATTGCCCTGGACCTGCTTCAGCAAAAGATTCGGGTGGTTGCCACCTTTTATGACTGGCCGGAAAGCCGGGCTGCCATGGAAGCGGATTTTGCCGCCACCGGAACCGATCACCTGATCATCAAAATGGACCTTCTGGATACGGAGGCGATCCGCACCCTTCCGGACCAGATCATGAACCGGTTTGGCCGGCTGGATATTCTGATTAACAATATTGAGCGGGGTGGATGGCCTGTGGTGCATGGTGCCTATGTCCGCGATCAGTGGGATCTGGAACTGGCCACTACGCTCCGGGCCAAACGGTGGATATTTGATGCGGTTTTTCCATTGTTAAAGGCCTCCGGCGACAGCGCGGTGGTCAACATCTCATCCATTGCCGGCATGGTGGGCCGCAGCGGACCGGCAAGTTATCTGTTCAATGAAGGCTATGCGGCCGCCAATCGGGGCATTTCCCTGCTTACGGAAACATGGGCGCGGATCGGCGCTCCTGAAGTGCGGGTGAACGAATTGATGCTCGGCGTTGTGGAAACCCGGCACGGCCCCCAAACCCGGGGATGGGAGCTCTTAACAGAAGCCCAGCAACAGGCCATTGTGGATCATACACTGGTGGGTAGAATCGGTCGGCTTGACGATGTGGTGCGCGCGGTGCGGTTTTTGACTGACGATGCGCCCTTTATGACCGGCGCGGTCTTGCGTCTGGACGGCGGTTATGTCCTCGGCGGAGACCCGGTTGCGCCCATGCCGGATGGGGTGGTGTGAGGTGTGTCATAATTTTTACCGGGTGTTTGGCGCAATATGGGTCCTTTTTGTGGATATGCTTTTGAATGCGCCAATCAGCCCACCGATGGTTTTGCATCTTCCTGCCGGATGTCCTGTAGGGGCGCATCGCGATGCGCCCTCAAGAACGCCTTGGGCCGATCTTTTCAGTTCACAAAAGCGAGAATTCACGCCTGTACTGCGCCATGGTATTTGTGCAATGGTGCGTTGCACAATGTTCCGATCCGGTTTTGGGGATAAAAAAACGTGATGTGTCAACGCCTTCCAGTTCCAGCAGCTTGATTTTGATATCAATACCGCCGGCATACCCGGTGAGACTGCCGTTTGACCCCACAACCCGGTGGCAGGGGATGATGATGGAAATGGGGTTGTGCCCCACCGCACCGCCCACCGCCTGACCGGACATGGTTTTCCTGTTCATTCGGATGGCCATCTTTTTGGCGATTTCCCCGTATGTGGTACACGCACCATAGGGAATCTCACATAAAATATCCCAAACAACCTTTCTGAATTCGCTGCCGGCAGGATCCAGCGGCAGATCCGAAATTTCTGGCTTGTTTCCTGCAAAGTAGGCATCAAGCCAGTTTTTTGCCTTGATCAAAACCGGCAAATCGGGTTTTTCCACCAGATTTTCCTTCACCGTGGCTGCGAAATATTTCTGCCCGTGGTTCCAGAGGCCGACGATGCTGTCGCCGTCACTGGCCAAGGTGATTGCCCCCAGGGGAGAAGCGTAACAGGTCGAATAAAACATCGCTGTTCTCCTTATCTTCCAATGTATTCCACAACCGGGCGTCAGCCGCGTTATTTCCAGTTTTGGATGAGCGCAAAAGTTGAAAGTAAAAAACGAGAAAAAGGGCGTGGGATGAACGCTTAGGGCATCGGAACGCGCTGCTGGGTTTTTCTGTAAGAAGCGGCTTTTCCCACCATGGCAGGCGCCCATTCCGGCGTTCCCAAGGCGTGGATGTGGGTATAGGTGGCCAGCACGTTGTGGCAGCAGATTCCATCTCTGCCGTCCGTAATCCCGGTTCCCCGCACCATCTGAAACACCAGGGGGGTGTCATGGCGTGTCCATGCGTCCACGCCGGAGTAATGGAATTCGTGTCCCCGAAGTGTGGTGCCAATCGGATAATACGGATTTTCCTGGTCCACCTGGATAATGGTGTAACCATGGCCCCTGGGCCTTTCTGAAAATCCGAACACCAAGGGCAGAATGCCGGTCATGGCAAAGGTTTTGTCTGCCAATACCAAACGATCTCCCAGATACATGAGCCCCCCGCATTCGGCATAAATGGGAAGCCCTTGTTGGGCAAGGGTTTTCATTTGCATCCGAAATGCGGTATTGGCTTCCAGTTCACGGGCATGGGTTTCGGGAAATCCGCCGCCGACATACAGGGCATCAACTACTGGAATTTGCGCATCCCTGAGGGGACTGAGAAAAACCAGGTCCGCACCGGCCGCTTCCAATGCTTCCAGGTTTTCGGGATAGTAAAACTGGAACGCTGAATCCTGGAAAACGCCGATAATGGGGCGATTTTTTCGGACAACCGATGGTGGGAAAACCTGGGGACGGGTCTTTTGCAGAATCGGGCTTGCGGTTCCGGCCACCTCCACAATTCGGTCCAGATCCAGATGCGTAGCCACAGCCTCCCGTATGGCATCAACCGCCGGTGCGGCCCAGCCATGCTCGGCCGTGGGCACCAAGCCCATGTGGCGTTCGGGAACTTCCTGCTTGCGGAGTTTGGGAACTGCGCCCAGCACCGGCACACCCGTGTAGGTTTCAATGCTTTGGGTGAGAATTCCCTGGTGCCGCTTTCCGGCAGTACGATTCAGAATCACGCCGGCAATGCGGACATCCGGATCAAAGGCCACAATGCCCCCCACAATGGCGGCCATGGTGCGGGTGGTTTTGGTGGCATCCACACAAAGGATCACCGGCAGGCCCAGAAGCTTGGCCAGCTCTGCGGTGCTGGTTTCGCCTGCGGTATCAATACAATCGTAAATCCCCCGATTTCCCTCAATCAGGGAAAAATCCGTGTGCTGGGTATGGGTGTGGTAAGAGGTGAGAAGGATATCCGGATCAATGAGAAAGGTGTCCAGATTGTAGCAAGGCCGGCCGGCTGCCAGAGCCAGCCAGCCGGCATCAATATAATCCGGACCTTTTTTGAAGGGGGCGACGGACTTGCCCAGAGCCTTGAGCGCGGCGATAATGCCAACGGAAAAAATCGTTTTTCCCGACCCACCATGAAGTGCCGCAACGACAATTCCCGGTGTGGGACGGCAGTGGTGATATGCTGATGCCTGTTTCAATACCTTGCACTTTTTGCGACAAAAAACCGAACACCACCGTTGCTTTTACACCACAGACCGGCCGGCAGCGGTTGCGTCTTAATCTTCGTTTTCAGCTGCCGCCTGTTTTCCGGTTCCAGGGAGGCCGTACATGGAGGTGCTGCCAGAGGACCAGTATTCCAGAACGTTATCCACAACCAGTTGGTTGACGATCTTTTTGGCCTCACGGGGCTTCATGTCCAGGATACCGGCCAGATCGTTGAAATAAAACTTGCTTTTGCTTTTCAGCTTTTTGGTAAGCTCTTCAACAATCTTTTGTTTTGCCTCTTCGTATTCCATCGTAACCTCTTTTCTTAAAAGGTGGCAGGGGCGACAAGTCGCCCCTGCGCACAGTGGATAAAATCCTAGTCCGTAAACTTGAACTGCGTGGTCTGACGCCAGGTGTAGTAGGCGGGATCCCGGAAATCATCAATGAGATGATGGGTAAATTCAAGTTCACATTTTTCGAAGAAGCGTTCCCACCCGATTCTTTCGGCCCAGTCACCCAGACGCTCGTACTTGTTGGCATCTGCGGAATAGGTTTCAACAATCTTTTTGATGCAGGAGGTGGTTTTGTCCCAGCGGGGAACATCGTTGGGCAGGAAGGCCACAACGACCTTGGAGAATTTCGGTGTGCTGATGCGGTTGGACACTTTTCCGCCCACCATGATGACGATACCGTCGCCCTCTTTATCCGCCAGCGGCATGGAGGGGCACATGGTGTAGCAGTTTCCGCAGAACATGCAGCGTTCGTTGTTGACTGCGACAGACTTCAGTTCTTTGTCGCCCACGGTGACTTTGGCCGGTTTGATGGCGGCGGTGGGGCAGGCGGCAATGGCCAGCGGAATTTCGCACATTTTGTCCAGGTATTCATGATCCAGGATCGGCGGTTTCCGGTGGTAGCCGAGGATGGCGATGTCGGAGCAATGCACGGCGCCGCACATGTTGAGGCAGCAGGCCAGGGAAACACGCAGCTGGGCCGGCAGCCGATGGTTTTTGAAGTCGTCAAACAGAACGTCCATGGTGGCCTTGACCGGGCCGGAGGCGTCAGTTGCCGGGGTGTGGCAGTGGAGCCAGCCCTGGGTGTGAACGATGTTGGTCACACCCGCGCCGGTGCCGCCCACCGGAAACTTGAAGCTGCCGCCGTCAAACTTGCGGCTTTCCAGATCCTGGATCAGGGGCTCGACCTTGGCTTTGTTGTCCACCATGAATTCAACGTTGTTACGGGTGGTGAACCGTACATAACCGCCGCAATGCTTGTCCGCGATTTCGCAGATTTCACGGATATGGGTCACGCTCATCAGACGGGCGCCGCCCACGCGAACCGTGTAGCACTCATCTCCGCTTTCGGCCACATGCACCAGAACGCCGGGTTTGATGATTTCGTGATACAGCCATTTTCCCTTATTTTTGGCGATGACGGGCGGATAAAATTTGTCGTACTTCTGAGGACCGATGTCGGTGATTCTGTCTTCCATCGGTTTGTCGGGATTGTATCCTGAAGAAATAAATGCCATTTTAAGTCCTCCCCTCTCTTATCTCTGGTGGTCTTTTCTGAACTCGTTGATGTCACGATCCCAGCCGCCTTCGACCTCTTCTTCCTTCCAGAAGATGTAGGGGTTGTGGCGCGGTTCCTGAACATGCTGCGCAACAGGTGTAATGTTGGTCGCTTCAAGGAGTTTCTGGAAGCCCTGGCGTTTGATCAGTTCGCCGAGACGTTCACGGTTTTTGCCTTCTTCCATCCACCAATCCCAGATGGCTTCAATGACTTCTTTGATTTCATCATAGGGAGGCTCGACCTTGATAAAGGGGACCAGGAGGGATCCCATCTGGGCGCCGTCGAGGATGGGGGCTTTGGCGCCGACCAGCATGGACAGACCGCGGTCATCGCCGATGCGGAGTGCTCTGGGCATGACGTTGATGCAGTGCATGCAACGGGTACATTCACGGTTGTTGATGGCAAGCTTTCCGCCTTCATATTTCATGCAACCAGTGGGGCACAGGCCGACAACTTCTTTCTGGATATCGAATTTTCCCCAGTCACGACCGCTGTGGGCGCCCGCATTGGGAGCAAATTCGCCGCCCACATAACCGGCAACCGCTTCCTGGTCAATTTTGATGCCGTCTTTCCAGGTTCCGACAAAGGAAATATCCGCACGGGCAATGGAGGCCACGCAGCAGTTGGGGCAGCCGTCAAACTTGAACTTGAACTTGTAGGGGAACGCGGGGCGGTGAAGCTCGTCCTGGTAATCCATGGTCAGTTGGTAGCACAGATCCTGGGTGTCGTAGCAGGCGTATTCACACCGGGAGGAACCGATACAGTCGGAGGGGGTCCGCAGGTTGGAGCCGGAGCCGCCAAGGTCCTGGTTGAACTTATGGGTCAATTCGTAGAAAATTTCTTCCAGCTGATTGGTCTGGGTGCCGATGAAGATGATGTCCCCTGTGGAGCCGTGCATATTGGTGATGCCAGAGCCGCGGAATTCCCACAGATCGCACAGATCTTTCAAAAACTGGGTGGTGTAGTATTTTCCGCCGGGCTGGTTGATGCGCATGGTATGAAAATGGGCAACACCGGGGAATTTTTCGGGCTGGTCACAGTAACGACCGATAACGCCGCCGCCGTAACCGAAAACACCCACGATACCACCGTGCTTCCAGTGGGTCCGGCCATGTTTGAAAGAAAGTTCCAGAATGCCCAGAATATCCTCAACACAGTCCTGATTGACCTGGAATTCGACGTTGTTCGCATTCTTGGCCCGGCTTGCGGCTTCCTGCTTCAAGTCTGAAACGAAGCTCGGCCATGGTCCGGACTCAAGTTGGTCCAACAAAGGAGTTGCATGCTTTGCCATCTTTTACCTCCGTTTGAAATTGATAGTAAACGAACCTGCCACGAAAACAATGAAGTGCTCCGGAAAAAGAGAAAGAGTCACCTCCTCTCAAGCTCAAAGTTTTTTTCTTTATATATTCTGCTAAATTCCGACGAAATGTGAGCATCGATTTTATTAAAATACGCAAAGCGCGACTATAGAATGAAGAACGGCGGCTTGTCAACAGGCGGACAGCGTCTTAACTTTCTCAGGTCCTTTTTCCCGGCCTGAATTTTCTGTTTTAATTACCCGCCCGATGACAGGGCCTGCATTCCGAGACAAACGGCATTCAGATGCGTTTTTAAATGGCGGGCAACGATCTGTTGTTCCTCATGATTTCCCGGGAAAAAAGTTTCTGTAACGGTTCGGGCCCGCTGATACAGCGCATCCGTCGGGTAGCGGATAAACCACTGGCGGAAAAAATCGGGAAACGTATCGGGAAGACCGCTCAGCTTGGCGGAAAGATCCAGTCCCTGAAAAAAACCCGTAATGACCGGACAGACGGTAGTCTCCGGCGCCCAGACCACTTTTCCCACGCCATCTTCCCGGTCCAGCCGCATCTGCAAGGTCAAATGGATAAAAAAGAACATCAGCCCGTCCAGGATCGCCGTTTCATCCATGTCCTTTTGATCGGGCATGGCAAGAACAGGCGCTCGGCCCCGCACAGTGATCAGCCGGACCGATACGCCGCCTTCATCGGTGAATCTGACCACAAAATCACCGGCCGCATGGTGCCAGGGAAAAATCTGCTTTGTGGTCACCAGGTCGTAGCAGGCGGAAAGAATCAGTGACGCCTGCTGATATACTGCCGCAACCCGATCTTCCGAAAGGTGGGTTGGCCTTGCAGCACCGTCCCAGACCACCATGGATAAATCCTGAGGGTTTTCGGATGATTTTTTTTCAGGCCGGTCTGGTTTTGATCGGCTCAGGTGAAACTCATGGTATCCATCAAACCAGGTTCCCAAAAAAAAGGCCATCTCCCGGCCATTGGAAAGGGTCTGGCGCCTATGATGGTAAACCTCCGGAACCCATCCAAAAGGCCGATGGTTATGGAGCCAGGAAAGTGCCCGGATTTCCTCGGGCAGGGTTTTTCGGCCGCATGCAGATACCGCCACATTGATTACAAATGAAAATTGCCGGCCTTCCACTTGGATTTGCAGCCGTGCGGGGTGGTAAAAGGCGCCGTGTTTTTCGAGAAAAACCCATATGCTGGAAATCCTGTCCGGGGTCACCGGACGCTCAAGAAGGGAGGTGACGGCCGCTGTCACCGGGGCCCAGTTGTCGGACTCGCAAAACGCCGCGATCGCTGAAAAATAGTCCTTGTAAAGCGTGTCCGCCTCATCTGAAAGAAAACCGGCATCCGCATTCCGATACCGGGGCAGCGGTCGATCCCACAGGGGGTGATCCGGGGTTACCGGGTCGGCGGTGGAGGAAAGATAAAAGTGGATATCCGGCATGGTGTCGGGTGAAGACCGATTCGGAGTTAGGCGATTTATAAAAAAATCGAACGGTTCTATCCGTTTTTGCATCCGCCCCCATTTCTCATTGAAAAAGGATTGGGGGCGGATGAACAAAATCAGGCCGCACCCTTATTTTTTACAGGCTCCCAACTCCGCCATGATTTCCGGGGCCACTTCATATCCCATGGCGTTGGCCTTTTCTGCATGTTCCAGGGCTTTTTCCGGCTGCCCGTCTTCCAGGTAGGCAATGGCCAAGTTGTTGTGGGTCACGGCAAAGTCCGGTGCCAGCTTCAGCACTTTCAGGTTGGTTTCAATGCTTTCTTTCACCTGACCGTTCATCAGATAGGCATTGGCCAGGGTGGAAAACGCCTGAACAAAACGAAAATTGAACATCGTCGCCTTTTCCAGGGCCTTGATGGCTTCCTCCACCTCGCCCCGCTGGAGCATGACAAAGCCGATGTTGCCCCATCCCTCGGAAAATCCGGGTTTGGCCTTAACCGACCGCTGGTTCCAGTCCAGACATCCGTCCATATCACCCCGTTTCAGACAGATACCGCCCATCTGCACATAGGCCTCGGCAAGACCGGGGCTGCATTCAATGGCGGTCATGAAACATTTTTCAGCTTCCTCGGTTTTTCCCTGGCCCAAGAGAGCGACCCCCAGATTGTAGTGGGAATTTCCGCAATCCGGATTACTGGCAATGGCCTGTTTCTGCATGGCAATATAGGCATCTACATTTTCCGCTTTTTCCATGGTACAATCCTTTTTCGTGAAATTACCGATATTTTTTAAACTTGATTGGGTAGCGTGACCGGTTTTTCCTGTCAAGGGAATAATCCGCCGCAGGCGGTTTCCCCTTGACATCACGGCTCAGCTTTCTTTAACTGTCCGCCCGTATCTCAAACATTTCAGGGGGCCATATGAAACCAGGATGTTATACTGCATTGATTACCCCGTTTGCCGGAACTGCCGTGGATGAGGAAGGGCTTGTCCGTCTGGCGGAATTTCAGATTCAAAACGGGATTACCGGCATTTTGGCTGTTGGTACCACAGGGGAAGGTCCAACCCTGAGCTGGGACGAACATCACCGGGTGGTGGCGTTATGCGCAAAAGCGGCCAGGGGAAAATGTCTGTGTATTGCCGGTACCGGCAGCAACAATACCGAGGAGGCCCTTCTGGCCACGCGCCATGCGGCTGAGGTCGGGGTGGATGCTGTGCTTCTGGTGGATCCCTATTATAATGGTCCCAGTTCCATGGAGATCCGGAAAGAGTACGTGGGAAAAGTCGCTGCCGCCTTTCCGAAGCTTTCTGTCATTCCCTATGTGATTCCCGGCCGCACCGGAGCCCAGCTGCTGCCCGAAGATCTGGCTTTTTTGTCCAGGGATTTTCCCAATGTGAACACGGTCAAGGAAGCCACAGGCGATTTTTCCAACATGCGCCGGACCCGTAAGTGCTGCGGTCCGGAATTTGACATTTTTTCCGGTGATGACGGCATCACGGGGGAGATGATCATGGATCCTGAAATTGCCGCTTCCGGCGTGATCTCCGTGGTTTCCAACATTATCCCCAAGCCCATGACCGACCTGGTTCACCTGCTGCGGGCCAAAGAAATGGACGCTGCAGAAAAACGCCACGCAGCCATCAAACCGCTTTTTGATCTGATCACGGTCAAAACCATGGAAGAAACGCCCTTTGGCCATGTGGCCTGCCGGGCACGAAATCCCCTTGCCATCAAAACCCTGATGCAGGTTCTGGGCATGCCATCCGGTCCCTGCCGGCCGCCTCTGGGGAAAATGACCCGGAAAGGCCTGGATGTCGTGGTCCATACGGCAAAAATCGTTCAGGCTAAAAATCCAGAGGTTTTTGCGCCCATTGCCGAATTTTTTAATGTGGATATTGATGCCCGTCTGAATAATGCGGCGCTCCTGGAAGAGTTGTGCTACGCTGTATATTAAACGCAAGGTTATATCAGATTCCGACATTGCAGTTCTTGGATGAGATTTAGGAGCTGTTCGGCCACCTTGAAAAAGGCTTCAGTGTCCCACCGTTTTCCATTTCAGTCTGGACGATACAAAATTAAAATTGAAAACAGAAAAGATTGTTCAGCTCTATCCGCGTTGGATTACGGTTTTTTAATTTAAATAAAAACAAATAATTGTAAAAAGTTATGACAACATATACCTTGACCGTGAAAGTTGCTGAACCCGGAACAGCGTATCTTCATCCGGTAACATTGAAGAGCTCTGATTCTGTACTGGGCCATCTGTGGTACTCTGTTACTGACGGCACAGATGTTTTTTCGCGAGGTTTGATGCCCCGCGTAAGGCGAGCGCTGATCGGCTCAGGTGAAGTCACGATCGATGATGACATCGGCTATCAGGGGACATATGCGACCGTCACCACTGTCATTGATGTTGAGCAATATAATATCCTGGCGTCTGAATGGTGGACATCGGATCCTGTATTCAGCATGTTTTATATAGCGGGATGGAATGATTGCACCGATTTTGTATGGGCTGCTTTGGGCAGGATCGGCTTGAATCCAACGAACTCAACGGGGTCGCTGTTTCCTGTATGGAACATTAAGGATATTGATAAAGTTTATTGGAACAACCTCTTTGGCGACACAGACGCCTGGGATGGGAAAAAGCCTGACGCCGGGCATTACCATGCTTTTTACGGAAGCCCAGGCGATGATGACCTGATGGTTTTCGAAAATACCCATACAATCTATACCGGCGATGGGGATGATATCATTCGTGTCAATCGTTTTGGCCTGGGAGAAAGCTCCGGGATCATTGACGGGGGTGAGGGGACAAACATTTTATCGGGAACAGAATCGGCCGACATCATTGATTTAACACGCACAACATTAAAAAATATCAATGAAATCAGAACACTTGATGGAGGCGACCAAGTTATTATCGGCGCGGATACACTGGCCGAATTTGACGCGGGCACAGTTTCTGAATCAGATGGTCGTTTGGCGCTGAACATCATTGGCGGAAGCGGAAATGATACATTGGATGCACAACTGTCCGACAAGCCGGTCAATTTGTACGGTGGCGGAGGGGCGGATATACTGTTCGGCGGTACAAACGCGGATGTTCTTGATGGCGGTGATGATGACGCGGAAGACAGACTGTTCGGCGGTGCCGGCAATGACACCCTTTACGGGGGTGTGGGCTGCGATTTTCTCAGCGGTGATGACGGAAACGATACGCTCTATGGCGAAGCGGGCGACGATGTGCTGAGGGGCGGCGCTGGAAACGATACACTGATCGGCGGTGGGGGAAGTGATATCTTTGTTTTTGATGCAGCCCTGGACAGAAAAACCAATGTGGACAGGATCTTGGACTTTGTCTCCGGAACAGACCGCATTCAACTCAATCCCACTGTTTTTTGCATGCTGAGAGAAGAAGGTGTCCTGAGCGCGGACTTCTTTACGGCAAATGCTGCCGGTACAGCCGTGGGCACCACGGATTACATCATCTACAACACTTCCGCCGGCATTCTTTCCTATGATGCAGACGGAAGCGGAGACGGTGCTGCGGTGGGTTTTGCCGTTCTGCCCACTTGCTCCGCACTCACGGCAGATGATTTTATTATCAGCGCGTCTCTGTGGGGTGAAGAAAGTATAACGATGTTTCAGGCCAATGGCTTTTTTTCAGACGATTTGTCACTCCTCATTTGATGAACAGCCGGGACGGGTCGGCCGGGTTCAACATTTTTGCGCTGAATTTAGTGGCATCATTCGCGTTTTACACGTACCTGTTCAATATCGCGTTGGGGCGCCGGCTTTTTTTCTAGCGTTAGAAGAAATACGGCAAAAATGACCAGGCCGCAGCCAAACCATCCATAATGTGTGAAGTTTTCTCCAAAAAACATCCAAACCAGTATCGTCGCCAATATCGGTTCAATATTCCCAATGACAGCAGTCTTTACCGGGTTGATGCGCTGCAAGCTCTTGGTGAGGGCTATGTACGCGATATAATTTGTTAAAAATCCAAACGAGATTAGATAGCCCCATGATTCTACGGGTTTGTCTGGCGTAAAGTCGGAAAATGGGAGCAAGAAGGCGGCTCCCCCGAGCAGCATGTACGCGTAAATTGTTTCAGCAGGGTAACTGTGTTTCCACCAGGTATAAAATGGAAAATGCGACGCATAGGTAATGCCGGATAAAAGTCCGCAGAAAATACCCACGGAAGAATGTTCTTCCATGAGACTGCCGCCTGAAAAACAGATCAGCGTTGTCCCACCCAGGGCAATGCAGATAGCAAGAAATTTTTGCCGGGATATGGGCTCATGGAATAAGACTCGTGATGCAACCGCTACCCATGCCGGAGCTGTATACATGAGTACCATCGCCATGGCTGCACCGCTTAGCTGGATAGATATTTGCAACGCCCCGGAAAGAACGCCAACGCCCCATCCGCCAAAAAGAAAAAACAGAACCGCGTGACGCCAGGATATGAAAAGGCTCCCATGCATCGCCGCTTGTACCAGAAAGCACATCCCCCCAAGAAAAACCCGCCAAAACGCGGCTTCAACAGGTCCGATGTCCGAAGCCAGGCAAACTTTGGAAAATGGGCCAATCAAAGACCAGAGGATAGCGGCAAGCACTGCATAAAAATATCCTGCAGCAGCATGGGACGGCTGAAAAAGGAGATTGCGGGCCAACATGTCAACCAATAAACCTTTGCGTCTTGCTTGTGCGGACATTTCCTGGAATTTTTTTTGAAACTGGAAGCGGCGTTTTAGATAGTGTTGTATCGAGTTTTCAACGCATTGGAATTATTTCGTATTAATAACATCAAGGGATCTTTTTTGATGCAATAAATTCAAAGGGAAACCCGGAAATAATGCAGGCGACCGCTCCGGTCGCCTGTTTGTTCCGTATACTCGATACCTGCCAGAAAATTCCCGCTTCTCCAAAAAGGCCATCTTGGGGAGAGGGCGCTTATGTTGTCTTCCGTATTCTAGTCCAGGTTGAGGTTGTGCTGATCCGCAAAATTATTGGCCTGTTCTTCGGGCGCGGTTTGTTTGAACAGAACGTTTTTCAGCCAGGCCACACCGAATTTCAGAAGTTCCACCTCATCGTCCCGAATTTTTTCCACCGTATCCGGCTCCACTTCAAACCGCTGTAAAAACGTGCTTTCAAAAACAAATTCCCTGAACTTGTCGATGTTGTAACTGACAAGGAAAAAAAGTTGCTTGGCCTTTTCCGTGAGTTTGATGCTGGCAGGAAAAGAGCGTTTGCGCACTACCAGATCGGTCCACTCTTGGTTGACCCCGTCCCGCAGGTCAACGCCCTGATCTTCCCGCCACTCGGCCACGGCCCACTCTTTTTTTTCTTCAAACCCTTTACAGTGGGGTTCATTGACAAAAAAGAAAAACCCCTCATCCTCCGCGTCTTCCTTGTGCTGAAGGGTGGCCACGCCAAGGGGATAATACCGGCAGGAAGTGGGGCGATCTGCATAAATGATGCATCCTTCCCCGTCCCTGACAAAAGGGCAGGATTTTTTGTCATCATCCATGAGTTTGAGGGTGACCATGGGAAGGTCGGTTTTTTCCAGAAGATGCGGTTCAGTGTAGATGGAGAGGAATTCGTCAGACGGAAGCCCCAGCCGGTTTTTCAGCCGGATGATATCATAGGGTGTCAGAACAATATCAATGTCCCGGCAACACAGGGTAAAACAGGAAATGCCCGGATGGCATTTGAAGGTGAACCGGCTGTCGTAGCCTAGGCGCACAGGGGAGATACAGCTTGTATTTTCCGCATTGGTCATGGGAGATCCTTTTTTGTCTGGAGAGTCCATCTTGATGATGGGCCGTTTTTAACGGACGGCAGGGGATAAAGTCAAATCCTATTGTGTTCGGAGCAGCATCTGTCAGGGGGGCAGTTTGCCCTTGGGGAAGGTTTTCATCGTCGCGGAAAGAAATGGGACTGTAAAATCTACAGGGAAATCGCCATATCTTTGCAGGGCGTGCAGTATGAAGCTGGAACACGGACATAAATTCTCGTCTGTTGATCATCCGGCTTCGCGCATCTCACCAAAAGGACGGAGTATCTCTTTCCACCCGGCAGGAGATGATTGATCCGGCGAACAGGAAATAGGCGAACCTGTACAGCCTTTCCACTAACTGGCGGAGCCTTTCCGATCCAGAAGGAATTGCTCTGTATACCCGGAACTTTTTTATGGAATAACCGACCCGCCGCATGCCTCAAGAATCGTGTTGATGAATGCCTTGAGTTCCGGACACTGGTTGACCGCGATGGACAAATCATTGTCCCGAAGAATTCGTCCGGCATCACGCGGTTTGACGTAGCTGTCCCGACAGCTGCCGGCCTCAAAGACTTCCTTGATGCGGTGAGCGGGCGGATTGTTGTGATTCACTTTTTCAGGGTTTCCGGCAGGAGCCTTTTTATTATGACCGGCCAGTTTCTGGATCGTCGACCAATAGGGCAACAGCCATGCCTCAAAATCGTATTGTGCGGCATGGGGGTGAAATTGGGGCACATTCCCGACCCAGGCGCTCATTTTGGCTTTGGCATCCGCAGCATCCCGGAAATCCGGCGTGCCAGTATATACGTCGGTCAGAGCGATGACGCATTCCGCAGGCTTTTTCCCCTCAAGAAGACTTTTTACGACGCGTTTCAGTTTTTCGCCTGTGGGGATACGCCCATCGTATGGCAGTGTATCGAGTCTCGGCATGGCTCCTGGCAGATGTTTTTCCAGATATTCCCGCAAATGGGGAATGAACGCCTTTTCGGTTTTTCCTTCAACGATGACGACGATTTTCATGAGCGTCCCCCCATCCGGCCCATTTGCCAGACCTCATCCAGGCTGTACTCAGAAAGCCATGCTTCCAAATCCAGTGCGTCCGCCCAGGTGGCCGTTGTACAACCCGCATCATCGATGTCCATCACAGCTACTTCCTGGGGCTTCAAAAAGCGAATGAATCGATCAGAATGGGTGGCGACGACCAGTTGCGTTCGCTGCGATGCCTCACGCATCAGGTCCGCCAGCATGCTAAGCAGTTCCGGGTGAAGACTGACTTCCGGTTCGTCAATCATGGTGACAGTGGAAAGATTGGGGCTTTGGAGCAAGGAAACCAGCCAAAGGTAGCGAAGCGTACCTTCGGACAGTTCGTTCATGTACATGGGTTTGTTGAATTTTTTATCTTTCCAGGTCATTGCCAGCACACCTGCTGCAACAGGCGGAAAATTCAACTCCTCAAAATCGGGAAATGCCGCCTTTAAAGAATCGGTGATGGCTTCAAAACGGTTTCGCTCACTCTCGCGAAGATAATAGAGATAGGGGACCAGATCTTCCCCGTCAGCGCCCGGCAAGACTGCGGGCTTCATCGGTTGCGGCAGCTTCACAGGAGCGCGCGGGCCGACATCCAACGCATGATATCGGGTGGCCGTTGCCAGAATACGTCGCAGCTCTTCCGGCTGGCGAAACATTTTGGGCACCTGCGTCAGGGATGTCTCCAGCGGATTGTGTTCCCAATCAGGGCGTACCAGGCGCTCTCCGTCTGTCTCAAAGTAACGGATGTCATTACCTTTAGAATCAATGTGCTTAAAGGGTTGAGCGTGTCCACGATTCTGGGAAAGGACTTCCTTTGAAATCGAATATCCGGAGCCCTGCGATGTGATGTGCAGTTCGTATTTGAGAGAATCGTAGCCGGGAACAGTCATGTCCACCGCAAATGAAGTTTCAGCACTTTTTCCGCGGGTCAAAAGACTTGCGATACCGCCCCATTTTGACAGCGTGGCGTTTAAATGACCCGAAGCCGAAGCGGATAAGAGGGAGAATGCATCCAGGAAAGTGGTTTTGCCAACGCCGTTGGCGCCGATCAGCACCATCAGGGGTCTTACCTCAAGGTCAACCTCCGACAAGCGTCGAAGCCCGGTTATTTTTATCCTGTTAATCTTGTGCATCGTCTTATCCTCTTTGTTAAGCAAAAATGCGCTCCACTTGTCCTGTTCCGGTTTTCTGCGAGATCAAAAAATGGGTGAAGTGCCTTGGCGTGGTTGCTATTTTGCTTGCATAGCAAGGAACTCTGGGACAGGCAAGATAAGGATACGGTGGCGGTACAGTATGTTGAAACAGGTGTCCAGTTCTCTCCATATGGGCTTTCATCATCAAGAAAAGAAATGATGATGCGATGTTTACAGTCTTGTCTGGCCTGTGATAATAATATTTGAATTTAAAAAGGATTTGGACAGTGTTGAGTTGAGTTTGTAACACTTTTAAATTATTTTGTATTAATCTGAAGAAAATATTTTTTATTAGGCAGCACGGCTAAAGCGGTCTGGTTGAAGCATGGGGCTGAATTCTGAACCTGTAAAATGGATTACAGATAAACGCCCTCCAACGCGATCGTGCCAAAATAATAGTGAAGGATGCGTTCCATGATGACACGCACCGGCATCGGGTATGACATCCACCGTTTGGTTCAGGGAAGACCGCTTATCCTTGGCGGCACAACCATTCCCTACGAAAAAGGGCTGCTGGGGCATTCCGATGCGGATGTGCTGGTCCATGCGGCTTGTGATGCGCTTTTGGGCGCCGTTGGAATGGGGGATATGGGCGAACATTTTCCCGACACGGACCTGACCTGGAAAGACACATCCAGTATGGTGTTCCTGGACGAAATTTATCGGAAAATTCTTGCGTCCGGATGGGAACTGGTCAATATGGACGCCACGGTATTTGCCCAGGCGCCCAAGCTTTCTGCCCACAAGCCGGCCATGGCCCGGAACATGGCGCAATGCATGGGCGTTTCTGATGACCGGATCAACATCAAGGCCACCACTACCGAAGGCCTTGGGGTGATCGGTGCCGGTGCCGGCATGGCGGCCATGTGTGTGGTCCTTTTACAATCTCCGTATCCCAATTCGGCGCCTGAGGCGGCCCGAGGCGTGAACGATTGAGCCGTAATTGAAGATGGTTATGCGAATTTACAATACCTTGACAAAATCAAAAGAAACGTTCGTGCCCATGGTTCCCGGTCAGGTGGGAATTTATGTGTGCGGACCGACCGTATATGATTATTCCCATGTGGGCCATGCCCGTTCCGTTGTGGTCTTTGATGTGGTGGTCCGCCATTTCCGGGCCCTTGGATACGATGTGACCTATGTCCGCAATTTTACGGATGTGGATGACAAAATCATCCAGCGGGCCAATGAAACCGGAACGGATTCCCGGCACCTGGCGGACCGGTTCATTACGGCGTTTCACCAGGATATGGATGCCCTTGGGGTGCTGCGCCCGGATGCGGAACCCCGGGTGACGGATCATATTGATGACATTGTCGATATCGTGACAGCCCTGATAAGCCGGGGAGCCGCTTATCTGGCTGGGGGGGATGTTTTTTTTGCGGTGGACGCCTTTCCGGAATACGGAAAACTGTCCGGCCGGAAACTGGAGGACATGATCGCCGGCAGCCGGGTGGACGTTAACGCCAGCAAGCGCAATCCCTATGACTTTGTGCTGTGGAAGGCGGCCAAACCCGGAGAGCCGGCATGGCCCAGCCCCTGGGGCTCGGGGCGGCCTGGCTGGCATATTGAGTGTTCCGCCATGAGCTGCCGGTTTCTGGGGGAGACCTTTGATATTCACGGCGGCGGCAAAGACCTGATTTTTCCCCACCACGAAAACGAAATCGCCCAGTCCGAATCGGCCCATGCCAAACCCTTTGCCCGGTACTGGATGCATAACGGATTTGTGAACATCAACAACGAAAAGATGTCCAAATCCCTGAACAATTTTCTGATGATCCGGGACATTCTGGAAACCCGCCACCCGGAAACCATCCGTCTGTTTCTGCTTTCCAACCACTACCGCAGTCCCATTGATTTTTCCGATCAGCACTTGGCAACATCGGAAAAGGGGCTGGAGAAGATCTACGCTGCTTTGGGCCGGCTTGAAACCGAAGCCGGTCTTGAAAGCGAAAATGCTGTGGCGTCACCGGATTTTCCCATGGATGGCGGACCTTTCTGGCAGGCCTTTTGCGCTGCCATGGCGGATGATTTCAACACGGCAAAGGGCATTGGTATTCTTTTCAATCTGGTCAAGGAAACCAACCGGCTCCTGGATGAAAAAGCCGGCGAGTTCAGAAAGGACGCCCGGCAACTGTTTTCCGATCTGGTCCGGATGACCGATGTTCTGGGGATTCTCCAGACTTCATGGCGCTCTTTTGCAGAACACCAGGCCGAGCGGCAGATGGCGTCTGCCACCCTTTTGCCGGAGGCTGTTGATGCATTGGTGACCGAACGCACAGAGGCCCGGAAAAGCAAAGACTGGAAACGGGCTGACGAAATCCGGGATCAGCTTCAGGCCGCCGGCATTGTTCTGGAAGATAAGGCGGACGGTACCCACTGGAAGTTTTCAGGATGAAGGGTGGGAAACAACCCTTTGTCTAGATAGTGTCACCTTAAGAAATATAACGATTTGAATTTATGGCATCAAACAAGATCGTGATTTCTCTAATATTCAATGATTCCAAACTGTTAAAAACTCGAGACGACACTGTCTAAAAACGCCCCCATCTGTTTGATGTTCCTTTGCCTGGAATGCCATGCCCGCCTTCAATCTCGTATCTGAATTTACGCCCTGCGGCGATCAGCCCCACGCCATTGATGTCCTGTCCGAAAAAATCCGGCAAAACGTCAAAAGCCAAGTGTTGCTGGGGGTGACCGGTTCCGGCAAGACCTTTACCATGGCCCATGTCATTGCCAAGGTCAACCGGCCGGCCCTGGTGCTGGCGCCCAATAAAACGCTGGCTGCCCAGCTTTACGACGAATTCCGCCATCTTTTTCCGGAAAACGCGGTGGAATATTTTGTCAGCTATTATGACTACTACCAGCCCGAAGCCTATCTCCCCACCACCGACACCTATATCCAGAAAGACTCGTCCATCAATGAAATGATCGACAAAATGCGCCATTCTGCCACCCGCAATGTGCTGTCGCGGACCGATGTGGTGGTGGTGGCCAGTGTGTCGTGCATTTATGGCCTGGGCGCGCCGGAAGATTATCTGGCCATGCGGGTTGATCTTTCCGTTGGCATGGAACTTCCCCGTGAACGCCTTTTGTATCAACTGGTATCCATCCACTACCAGCGCAACGACATGGATTTTCACCGGGGCGTGTTCCGGGTGCGGGGTGATCGGGTGGAGATTTTTCCAGCCTATGAGGAAGACAAGGGCATCCGCATTGACTTTTTTGGCGATGAAATTGAAGCCATCCAGGAGTTTGATCCCCTGAAGGGCACCCTCATCAAATCCCTTGATCAGGTGACAATTTTTCCGGCCAGCCATTATGTGACCCAAAAAGCCACACTGGAGCGGGCCACCCGGACCATTGTTCAGGAAATGAAAGAACAGGTGGAGCATTTCCGAAAGGAAAACCAGCTTCTTGAGGCCCAGCGCATTGAAGAACGCACCCGGTTTGACCTGGAGATGATCCAGGAGATCGGGTATTGCAACGGCATTGAAAATTACTCCCGCCATCTCACCGGTCGCCTGCCGGGCCAGCCGCCGCCGACCCTTTTGGATTATTTCCCCAAAAATTTTCTCATTTTTGTGGATGAGAGCCATATTGCCATTCCCCAGATTCAGGCCATGTACAAAGGCGACCGGTCCCGCAAGGAAACCCTGGTGCGGTATGGGTTTCGGCTGCCGTCTGCCCTGGACAACCGGCCCCTGAAGTTTGACGAATGGTCGGCCCGGGTTCACCAGATCGTGTATGTTTCCGCGACGCCCGCAGACTATGAGCTAAAGGCAGCAGGCAGCGCGGTGGTGGAGCAGATTGTCCGGCCCACGGGACTGATAGACCCGGTGATTCATGTTCGGAGCGCTGAAACTCAGGTGGACGATCTGTATGACGAGATTCGGATGCGAAAGGAAAGGGGAGAGCGGGTTCTGGTGACCACCCTGACCAAGCGCATGGCCGAGGATCTCACCGAGTATTATACGGATATGGGGCTTCTGGCCCGATATCTGCACTCGGATATTTCCACCATGGACCGGATGGAGATCATCCGGGATCTGCGCATGGGAAAATTTGACGTCCTTATCGGCATCAACCTGTTGCGGGAAGGCCTGGACATTCCGGAAGTCTCGCTGGTGGCGATCCTGGATGCGGACAAGGAAGGATTTCTGCGGTCCACGCGGTCATTGATCCAGACCTGTGGCCGGGCTGCGAGAAATGTGAACGGCACGGTGGTCATGTATGCGGACACCATTACGCGGTCCATGGCCCAGGCCATGGAGGAAACTGAGCGGCGCCGGACCATCCAGGCGCAGTACAATGAAGACCACCAGATCACGCCGCAAACCATCCATAAAGCCATTTCCGATATTTTTGAGATGGCTGTTGAATCGGCCGAAGCGGACCAAGTGTCGGAAACCGTGGCGGCCTTTGGTTCAGCGGCTGACCTGGAAACGGTGATTGAAACCCTTGAAGCCCAGATGCGGGTGGCGGCAAGGGACCTGGAATTTGAAAAAGCAGCGGCCCTTCGTGACCGCATTCAACTTCTTAAAGATAGAAAATAGAAGTTGGAAAATAACGGGAGTGGATCGGACGATCTTCTTTTTTCGCCAACTTCTGAAATGAGGAATGATTATTTTTTTACCGGTAGATATGTCAGCAACACATCAGAATTGACGGCATATTTATTGTTTCCTGCTTCTTTGAAAATCCCCATTTTAACTAACTCTTTAAAATCCCTTCTTTTTGTGGCGTCAGAAAGCCTGGTGTAGTCTCTGATGATTTCCAGCGGCGTTTTCATGATGGCATCGTCCATGGTAAACTCCCCTTCAAATGGGGCACAGAGGGCGACTTCCCGCTGCCGCTTGAACTGGTTTTTTTTCCCGTATGTGCGATCTGACAATGTGTCATAGACATGGTTCCGCCAGAAAGTTTTCAACTGTCCCTTCTGAATTGCTTCAAGCTCGTCCATTAGCCCGTCTCTGAATCCCTGGACAGCATAGGCAATAAACCCTGTCAAATCTCTGTTCTTTCGGGTCTCGTTCAGTTGGCGATAATATTCTGTCCGGGTAAGGTTATAATAATTTGACAGAATATGGGATGCGACGCTCGGAAGCCCTTGCCGCAGCAGAATATAAAATTCCACCATGCGGCCCGTCCTTCCATTTCCATCCCCGAATGGATGAATCCATTCAATATAGACATGGGCCACAATTGCAGCGATGAGGGCGCTTGCGAAGCTTGGTTTTGGATAGCCAAATTCATCTTTGATCCACCTGCAAAGTTTTTCCATAAGTTCAGGAACGACTTGGTGGTTTGGGGCCCGGTACGGCCCGACGACGCGTTCGTCTTCACGCCATTTTCCGGGGATGGTGTCTGCGTGCTGGCCCAGATTCCGCATGATATGCTGATGAAAATTCTGGATCAGGTGTGGCGTTAAAGGGGAATCCGCTTTTTTATGCACAACATCATTCAAAATATCATTCAGCGTATTGATTACGTTTTCAACCTCTGTTTGCTGATATTGCCTGCTGGGGGGAAGTTGTTTGTGTTTGTTGATGATATTTTCAATATCCTCTTCAGAAAGCGTGTTCCCTTCAATGGCTGTGGTGGCGTGAGCACCTTTAATCAGCGACACCTGTAAAAGTTTTTCGATATCTTTCTTTCTCATGGGGCTGTGGGCGATTGTTCGGCACATGGCATCGCATTCACCAATCTGGTACTGAATTTCTGGGGTTACAGCCCAGTTCTGATGAAAAGAAATATGCGGATGCGTGTTATTTATTTTGTCCATTTTTATCACCAAATAACATGGTGTTAATATTGTATTTTATAAAAAAATAAATCAAATTTGCAGGATAATTTGTAAAAAATTACGTTACATTTTTGGCTTTTACAAGAAAAAAATGTCCGAGCCTGCTTACAGATATTATGATAACGGTTGTTTTCTGGCATAGTCTGCACACCCATATGGTGATGGTTTCAGGTGTCTGGCAGGAAGCAAGCTGCGATTCAAACCGGAACGTTCCGGAATCGGATATGCCCTTTACTATTTTTCTGATTTGCTGCCCATGACAACGCACCCCGCACCCCGCACCCCCCAGTTTCTTGACACCCGTTTGTCCACCATCCCGGAAACGCCCGGCGTATACCTGATGAAGGACGCGGCTGGCGTCATTATTTATGTGGGAAAAGCCATTCATCTGAAGAAACGGGTGAATTCCTATTTTCAGCGTCCCGAGGGCCATACTGCCAGAATCGCCCTGATGGTGAGCCGGATTGCGGATATTGACACCATTGTCACGTCTTCGGAAAAAGAAGCGCTGATCCTTGAATCCAGCCTCATCAAGCAGCATCGGCCCCGGTTCAATGTGGTGCTCAAGGATGACAAGCGCTACCCCTCTGTCCGGATCCAGGTGTGGACAGATTATCCCCGGCTTGAAATCGTTCGCAAAACACCCAAAGATGGATCCCTTTATTTTGGTCCCTTTTCCTCGGCCCTGGCCATCCGCCAGACCCTCAAACTCATCAACAAAACCTTTCCCTTAAGAAAGTGCAGTGACCGGGCCATGGCTGGCCGCAGTCGTCCCTGTCTTCACCACCAGATGGGCCAGTGCCTGGCGCCCTGCTGTCACAAGGTGGACCCGGCGGATTATAAAAAAGTCATTGGCGAAGTCATTCTGTTTCTCAAGGGGAGAACCCCCGAGCTGGTGCGGCGTCTTCGTCGGAAAATGCAGGAAGCTGCGGAAAATCAGCAGTTTGAAGCAGCCGCAAGGCTCCGGGATCGGATGTTTGCCCTGGAAAAAACCCTGGAACGCCAAGTGATGGTGACCACGGATTTTACGGACCGGGATGTGATGGGCATCAGCGGCAACGCGGATTTCCGGATGATTTCCATGATGACGGTAAGGCGGGGATATGTGAAGGGCGTCCAGCATTTTGAACTGACCCGGGCCGCGCCGGTGGAAGGCGAACTGGTTTCCCAGTTTCTCGGACAGTATTACAGTGAAACACGCGGCATTCCGTCTGAAATTCTCGTTCCGGTACTGCCCGAAAATGCCGGTCTTCTGGAAGAGACGTTGTCCGAATGGAAGGGCCGCCGGGTCAGGGTGCGCCGGCCGGTCCGGGGAGAAATGCACCAGCTTCTCAAGATGGCGGAAACCAACGCGAAAAACACCCTCCGGGAGCGAGTTCAGCAGGCATCTTCCGATGCGGCCATCCTTGAAGAACTCCAGGGCCGGCTTCACATGGACCGGGTGCCGTCCCGCATTGAATGCTTTGACAACTCCCATCTTACCGGCACAAATCCGGTGTCCGCCATGGTGGTGTTTGTGGATGGCCGGCCGCAGAAGTCCGGGTACCGGCGATACACCCTCAAAACCCCGACCATTGCTGATGATTACGCCAATATGGCTGAAGTCCTGACGCGGCGGTACAAGAAGATTACCACGGACGCGCCCATGCCGGATCTGCTTTTGGTGGATGGCGGAAAAGGCCAGGTGAGCATTGCGGTCAGTATTGTGGAAAGTTTAGGGCTTTCCGGCGTCTTTGCTATTGCCGGCATTGCCAAAAAGGATCCGGAAAAAGGAGAAACCGAAGACAAAATTTACCTGCCCAACCGGAGCAATCCGGTGAATCTGGGACGGGACGGCCGCCTGCTGTTGCTGTTGCAGCGAATTCGGGATGAGGCCCACCGATTTGTCATCACGTTTCAGCGAAAACGGCGGAGCCGGTCCATGGTGACCTCTGCACTGGATGCCATTCCCGGAATCGGCCCCAAGCGCAAGGCCATGCTGCTGAAAGAATTTGGCAGCATCAAAAAAATCCGGGCTGCCACGGAATCGGAACTCAGTGCGCTGCCCGGTATTAATTCGTCTCTGGCCAGGACTATCAAATCAGTCCTGAATTAAAATATCCGTGATACAGGTACCTCAATAGGTATCAAAAAGTGCTTGGATCTGATCGGGCCGGTGATTTTTCATCAAGGCCAGCATCAGCAGAATCCGCGCTTTGGAAGGCGGTAAATCGTTTGCCACAACAAATCCCATCGCATCATCATCAATTTCCACATTGCGCAGAACGCATCCTGCGCCAACATGCGAACTCCGGACCACCGCCACTCCTTTTTGAACTGCAGCTGCTGCCCGGCGGATCGTATGATCATTCATGTTCCCGTTTCCCACACCGGCAATGACAATTCCCCTTGCGCCCCGCTCCACAGCCCCGTCAATCAGATCCCCCGGCATATCTGCACAGGCATAGAGAATGTCCACACGGGGAAACAAAAGGTCCGGGGAAACGGAAAATTCACTTTGGTGGGTGTGCTTCCGGAAAGGGCGGCGAAAATACCGAATCGCATTTCCCGCCAGACAATCCCCGCAGATGGCCCCCATCAGGCCGCAGGTTCGGGAGGTAAAGGCCGCCACGTCAAGGGTGTGACATTTTTGAACAGACCGGGCCCCATGAATCTGATCGTTCATGACCACCAGCACCCCGCGATCCACTGCCTTGGCGTCAGCAGCAACAGCCACGGCACTAAAAAGATTACGGGGACCGTCGGAACTGAGGGTGAAAAACGGGCGCATGGCGCCGGTCAGCACCACGGGTTTTGAACTTTTGACAACCAGGTTGAGAAAATAGGCGGTCTCCTCAACCGTGTCAGTGCCGTGGGGCACCACCACGCCGTCCGCGGTATCGGATTCAAACAGCGCACCTATTTGGTTTGCCAGATGCGCCATGAGGGAAAAGGTCATGTCCTGGGATCCGATACCAGCCACCTGACGCCATTGAATGTCCGTAAGGTCATGAATTCCGGGAATAGCGTTGATCATGGCGTCCATGGGGAGCTTTCCCGGAACATATCCGTTGGGGTGGTTTGCCGGGGCAGTCCCGGCAATGGTGCCGCCGGTGGCCAGAATCATCACACGGGATTTTTTCTTTGGTGGGGGCATGGGGTGAGGCAAGGATGGCATGTTCACGCTGAAAGTCCTTTTTGCAGATGCTGAAAAAGTTACGGGTGTTTCTGATTTCTTTATCAGAAAACACCCGTTTGTACGTCATGGAAACCGCATACTATAGGTTTCCTGTTTTTCAGATAGACAGTGTCGTCTAGAGTTTGTAACGATTTGACTTCATTGGGTACTAATACAATCCGGCGTTCTTATTTTGTGCAATAAATTCAAGCCGTTGTATTTTTTAAGGTGACACTGTCGAATCCATCAATCGCACAATTCAAACAATGCGGCCGCGCCCATTCCACCGCCGATGCACATGGATTCCACGCCGTATTTGACCCCTTTGCGCTGCATGTTGGCCAGAAGCGTGGCGCAGAGTTTAGCGCCGGTGCATCCCAAGGGGTGTCCCAGGGCAATGGCGCCGCCGTTAATGTTGATGGTATCCATTTTGTCTTCAATGCCGATTTCCCGAATGGAATACAGGGCTTGGGAGGCAAAGGCTTCGTTGATTTCCCACAGACCAATATCACTGGTTTTAAGGCCCGCCAAATCCAGGAGTTTGGGAATGGCATAGCGCGGTCCCACTCCCATTTCATCGGGTTCACACCCCACGGTGGTATAGTGTGTCAATTTGGCGATGGGCTTGAGGCCGTATTTTTTCAGGGCATTTTCGCTGACAATCAGGCATGCTGCCGCGCCGTCCGTGGTTTGGGATGAATTCCCGGCCGTCACGGACCCATTGGCGGCAAATACGGGTCTCAGTTTGGCAAGGCCCTCCACTGTGGTGGTGGCGCGGACACCGTCATCAACGTTCTGGATAAAGGTTTCTTTTTTGTACGTACCGCTTTCCTGAAGCACATATTGGGTGGCCGGAGTCGGCACCAGTTCGGTAAAAAGCCCTTCTTTCTGGGCCTTTGCCGCTTTCATGTGGGATTCATAGGAAAAAGCGTCCTGATCTTCACGGGAGATCTTGTACCGATTGGCCACATTTTCTGCGGTAATCCCCATGGATGAGTACAAATCCGCGTGTTTACGGGTATATTCTGGATGAGGGCGGGGAAGATTGCCCCCCATGGGAACGTAGGTCATGGATTCCACACCGCCGGCAATGGTGATGTCGGACCATCCGGCCATGACCCGGAGCGATGCCGCGGAAATGGCTTCAAGGCCTGATGCGCAGAAACGGTTGACCGTGGCGCCGGACACGGAAACCGGAAAACCGGCGATCTGGGGTCCCATACGGCCGATGTTCAGCCCCTGTTCCGCTTCTGGAAAGCAGCAGCCCATCATGACATCATCCACATCTTTGGGCTCAATTTTACCGTTTTTTTCCATGAGCGCCTGAAGAATGAAGACCAGGAGATCCTCGGGGCGGGTATCTTTAAAGGCCCCTTTGCCCCTGCGGCAGCCCGGTGTTCTGATGGATGTAACAATATATGCATCTCTCATGAGAGTTCCTCCTTTGGAATAAGACCTTTCAATACGGCCTAGTTTCTGAGGGGTTTTCCGGTGGTCAGCATGTGCTCCACACGGGCTACGGTTTTTTCCTGCTTCCAGAAGTCGATAAAGGCTTCGCGTTCCAGATTCAGAATGACTTCTTCATCAATCATGCTGTTTTCGCGTACCTCACCGCCGCTGACGACAAAGGCAATCCGTTTGGCCAGGAAAACGTCATATTCACTGACAAACTTGGCGGATTGCATATTGAACAGCTCGGCATTCACCATGCCCTGGCCTGCGGGCCCGAAAACCCGGATCGGGCGTTTGACGGGCGGTGCGTATCCTTCATCCACCATTTTGAGCACATCTTTTTTGGCCTCGCCGATCTGATGATCCCGGTTGAACACAATCCGGTCTTTGGGACCGAGGAATCCGGCTGCCCTGGCATCGGCCGCAGAAGTGGAGACCCGGGCCATGGCGATATTCATAAAGGTGGGAATGAAAAATTTGGCCAGATCCACATCTGTCACAGGTTCGGGAATGTCGGCGGTCATCTTTTTCCACAGGTTCAGGCAGCCGCCGCCGCCCGGCAAAAGACCGACACCGATTTCCACCAGCCCCATGTAAAGCTCGCTGTGGGCCACGATCCGGTCTGCTGCACCCAAGCAGACTTCGCAGCCGCCGCCCAGGGCTAACCCATAGGGAGCTGCCACCACCGGAAAATGTGAATACCGGACCTTTTGCATGCCCATCTGGCCTTTTTTGAGAAACGCATCAATGTCCGCGTATTTTCCTTCTTTGGCCAGCCCCGCCATATAGGCCAGGTCACCACCGGCACAAAATGCGCCGGGCATCCCGCCTGCCTGGTTGCCGATGACCAGCCCCGCGCCAAAGTCATTTACATAGTCCATGGCCTCGGCCATGAAATCGACGATCTCGCCATTGATGGCGTTCATTTTGCTGTGGAATTCCAGGCAGAACACATCGTCGCCCAGATCCACCAGAGAGGCGGAAGGACAGGTTTTGACCGTTTTGTTTTCGGCCTTGAGCACGGAAAGGGAGATCATGTGGGGGCTCAACCGGACAGGCTGATACGTGCCGGTGGCAAAATCATAATAAGTGGGTTTTCCGTTTTGGAGTTTGTAGAAGGTTTCGTTTCCGGCTGCCAGCATGTTTTTGACGTTTTCCGGAACCTTCAGGCCGTCTGCCTCCATTTTTTGAACAGCGGTCTTGACGCCGATGGCATCCCAGGTTTCAAAGGGCCCCATTTCAAAATTGTAGCCCCATTTCATGGCATTATCAATTTCAACAAGGGTATCGGCAATTTCAGGGATCCGGTTTGCCGAATAAATCAAATTGCTGGCAAGGGCCTTCCATGCAAACCGGGCGCCTTTGTCATCTCCATAAACAATGGCCTTTATCTTCTCAGGAAGGGTCTTTGCCTGTTTTGCCGCTGCCAGACAGGGAAGATCCGGTTTTCCATATTCTTCGTGGGTCAGGGTTGCCGGATTAATGACCTTGCGGATTTTTTTCCATTCCGGCGTCAGATCGGTTTTATAAAATCCGACCTTGGTTTTCTTTCCCAGCATTTTGGCGTCAATCATTTTCTGGATAAAGGCCGGCGGAAGAAAATCGTCCCGGGCAACATCATCGGGAATCAGCTCGTAGGTGTTCTGGGCCACATGGTTCATGGTGTCCAGTCCCACCAGGTCAGCGGTTTTGAACATGGCGGTTTTGGGACGCCCCATGGCCGGACCGAACAGGGCATCCACCTCGGGAATGGAAAGGCCTTCTTCCACCATCAGTTGAATGGCCTTCATCATCCCATGAACGCCGATGCGGTTGCCGACAAAATTGGGTGTGTCTTTTGCCCAGACAATTCCTTTGCCGAGCATCCGCTCGCCGAAATCCGCCATAAACGAGAGAATTTCAGGCAGCGTTTCCTCGCCGGGAATGATCTCCAGCAGTTTCATGTAGCGGACTGGGTTGAAAAAATGAGTGCCGAGAAAATGCTGTTTGAATTCCGTTCCGAGCCCTTCACTCATACTGCGCAGGGGAATTCCCGAGGTGTTGGAAGAAACAATGGCACCGGCTTTTCTGACCGCTTCGATCCGTTTGAGCAGTGCCTGTTTGATCTTTAAGTTTTCCACCACCACTTCCACAATCCAGTCGCACTCGGCCAGTTGCTGAAAGTCGTCTTCCAGGTTGCCGATGGTGATGAGATCCGCATCTTTGGGCTGCATGAGAAGGGCGGGACGGGTCATGAGAACCGTGTCCAGTCCGGCCTTGACAATGCGATTACGTGCCACCGGGTTCTTTTTTTCATCATCTGTAAGATCAAACGGGACGATATCCAGCAGCACGGTTTTGACCCCCGCGCTGGCCAGAAGCGCGGCGATGCCGCCGCCCATCACGCCACTGCCGATAACCGCCGCTTTCCTGATTTTCCTGACCATAATACCCTCCTGCAGGTTTGCGTTGACAGAATTCGGATTCTTTTTTCCCTGACGCGCACGGGCCATGACCACTGGTTACGGCCTGATCGACCCCTGTTTTGAACATTTTGCCAGAGTCGGGCCAATAGCGCCAGAACTGAATGAGTATTCATTCAGCTATCACCTGTAAAAACCCCCTGTCAACCCCAAACTCAAGGAGTCGCCGGTATTTGTGTTTCCTGTGAAAAGTTCTGAAATCGGATATTTTCTGATTGTTCGATTTTTTGAAAGACCCGGACGCCGAAGAATGAATTTTTATTCATTCTTCGGCGTCCGGGGAAGGGAAGAGGAAAAACCTTGAGAATGCCTTGCGGACAGGCGGATGTTGCTGTTTCAGAAAAGCCAGGTAAAAGCAGTGCCGCACACGGCAACAAGCCCGGTCAAGGCTCCGACTCCAGGAGTCCATCTGGGAGTGTAGGCCAGGCACAGCATCACCAGACCGGCGGCCACGCTGGCCAGGCCGAACCACAGGGTGATGCCGATAGCCGCGCCGTTGACCGTGATGCTGAAAATCACGGAAACCAGGAGGCAGATCCAGCCGGAAAGGCGGAGACCAGGTGAATTTTTCAGCGGGCTTGAAAGGGGAAGGCGGTCTGCGTAGCGTTTCGTCCCCATACACAAGGCGCAGAATCCCACAAACACCCATGTAAACGTGATCAAGTTCATTCCAGACTCCTTGTGTTTTTAACTATGGCGGCGGATTCGGAAGCAAGCGCCATTTCAGGCGAGGTATGGGGGGCAGAAGGGGTATAGCGGATGATTTTTTTCGCGGTGACCAGAAATGAGGCCCCCAGTATCAGCACGATCAGCTCAAACCCCACCAGGGACCAGCGGCTGTTGGCAAGGCTGGAAAACAAGTTGGAGCCGCCGGTGACCGCATTGACGACAGGCAGCAGCACAAACAGAGTGCCGGCCGCCACAAATTGTTCCACCCAGGCTTTTTTCTTGTTTCCCCGCACCAGGGCATGGACCAGGCAGATGCCCCACGTCCAGAAAAAGATCTGCTGCTCCCGGGTTACCCGCTGGGCAAAGTCAACGGGAATAAGCCGGCTGCCAGCCAGAAACGAGGCGATGGCGATAAACATCCCGGGGATAAAGGTGATGTTCAGGCTATCCACCAGCCGGTGAGTAAACGGTGTCTGTCCATCTGAATTCACCCGCTTTTTCCGGTTAAGGGTCCAGATCACAAGGCCGCTGGCCACCATGGCCGCACCGCAAAGTCCTGAGGCAAACAGCAGAAACCGCGCCAGGGGACCTGCAAAATGGCCACGATGAATGGCCGTCAAGGTCTGCCAGGCCGACAGGGTTGCACTGGGCGGGGTTCTTTCCACGATATTCAAAAGCCTTCCGCTGATACCATCAAATACCATTTTTTCCGTTGCCCCGCCGCCTCCACGCAGGACCTCGGGCCGTTTCTGGCGCAACTCCACGGTCGGATTTGGGCCGGTCGGGTTGTTGATGGTGACGGTACCTGCGCCCTGAGGCCATTTTTGGGCCGCAGCTTTCAATAATGGCGACAAGGCCGAAAGCTGGATGTCTGGTTTTTCGGCGCTGGGGGCAGTATCTCCAAGATGCTGCTGTCTGGCGGTGTTTTCTGTTTCTGCTCCTTGGCGTTCCTTTGCAAGGCCGGTATCGCCGTTCGGTCTGGTGTTTCTGTCTCTTTGACGGCTGCGTTCCTCACTGGACGATTTGTCAGCGGGTGCTGCTGCCTGGGGGCCGGCTGCGGGAATGGTCGCTCCCCGGGAGGCCATGATAAAGGAACGGGTATCGGCTCCGAAATTCGCCCGGATGGCCGGCTCCATTACCGCCGGACACAGCAAAAGAAGGCCGGAAAGGGTGATGACCACATGAAATGGATAGGACAATACGGCAGTTGCATTGTGGGCGTCCCGCCATGAGAGCTTTTCCCGTCCGGGCCGGAACAGAAAAAAATCTTTGAAAATTTTGGGATGAATAAAAAGGCCGCTGATGAGAACCAGAAACATGACCAGGGTGATGATGGCGATAAGGGTCATTCCGGTCATCCGGTCAAGGCCAAACAGATTCACATGCAGGCGATAGAGAAACCCTCCGCCGGCGGTTTGCCGGGTGTCGATGGTGTCTCCGGTTGAAGGGTCGATGATGACCCGCTTCATGCCGCCGCGGTGTCCGCCGCCTGGGGGTGCGGCAGAAGAATCCTGCCACATGGCGGAGAGATAGGGCGTTCGTTCGTTAGAAAGCCCTATCATCCAGGGACCGGCCGGAAGGGCTTCACGCTGCAAAACGGCCATGGCCTTGTCGACCCCCTGGTCCGAAGGCCGGGCACGGTGGGTTTCGGGCTGCATCCAGAAGGTGATTTCAGTGTGGTAAAAGGAGATGGCGCCCATGACAAAAATAAAGAAAAACATCCACCCCAGGGGAAGTCCGGCCCAGGTGTGGAGTTGCATCATGGATTGGCGAAGGGTTTTGGATTGGGTTGTCTCGGTCATGAGATGCCTTCCTGTTGCAGCAGCACCAGTCCAAAGCAGATGATGGAGGGAACCAGAAGACCGGACAGGGCCCGGACAAGGGTTGAGGCAGAAAACGCCCAGATGCCGGAAACAACAAACATCACAAAGCCCACCATGATGCCGAATGCCGTGGCATCTGTTGGGGAAAGGGGAAGATAGCCGGCCAGGGCGGCGGCCCATAATTTGATGGCAAAAAACCCGCCTACAACAGCGATGAGAAGGCGGACAAAGGGATCCAGAAATGAACGGTCAAAGGGCATGATTTTTGATTTCATGGGCGTCTCATCTCGTATATTAAAAGCAGTTGGCTGATATTGACGGCAAATGGGTCTGGCGCTGTTTCGGGTTACAGCGCCAGACCCGGGCTATGCTAAAACCAATCTGCGGGTGTTTATATTGAATGAATTAAATTTTTTGATCAAAAATCCACGTTCAGGCCCACCCAGTACCGACGGCCGTCCTGAATCACATCCCAGTCCGCTGTGCCGGACAGATCATCAAGATCTTCTTCCCGTTCATCGGTGAGGTTCAGGGCCGCGAAACTGATCCGGGTATTGGCATTGATTTTGTAACTTCCACCCAGATCAAAGGTGGTGTATTCCGACCGTGTCCGTGGTCCGGACCATCCGGTGCGGGAGCCCACATAGGTCTGTTTCCCGGTGTATTCCACACGGCCGTACAGACTGAGTTCCGGTGTGGCCTGCCAGTCCAGACGGGCGTTGGCGCTGTGTCTGGGCGTGAGGGTCAGGGGCTGCCCCTTGGTGCTGGTGCCGTCTCTGAATTCCTCTTCGTCGCTGAGCCGCTCGGAATCCAGGAAGGTATAATTCATCCCCAGTTTGAAATCCTCCAGAAAGGGGATCGTCACGCTGGCTTCAACACCCTGGATACGGGCCTTTCCGATATTGTCGTATTCGCGAAGGGTTCGACCGGTAGCCGGGTCAATGGCCTCGGTGCCGTCGGGATTGAACATAATATTGTTCGTCAGTTTGTCTTTGAAATCCGTCTGGAACACGGTGAGAGACAGGTTGAGGCCGTAGTTATTTTGGTAAATGGCGGCAATTTCCTGGGTCACGCTGGTTTCCGGCTCCAGATCCGGGTTCCCGTACATGATCTGGTTGCCGCCCGATCCGCCTGTTGTATAGCCGTAATTGGGATCAAGCTGGCGCAGACTCGGTGTTTTGAACCCTTTTGACACACCGCCCTTGAGGGTGAGGTCAAAGAAAGGATGCCACACCAGATAGGCGCGCGGGCTCCAATGCTCGCCGAAATGTTCGTGATCATCCATCCGGACACCCACGGTCAGGGCGAGATTGTCCAGGATGGAAAACTCGTCCTCAATGAATAACGCATACTGGTAGGCGTCTATTTTTGTATGCATGTTCACCGTGGTTCCGATCCCGCTTCCTTGCGCATTGGTGTCTTCAAGTTTGGAGTACTGATACTGCCCACCGAAGGTGAGCATGTTCATGGGAAGCGGCAGAGAGATCTGGCCGTCCACCACCTGATTGGTGATGGTGGGTTTGCGCTGAATTCTGCCCGTGGGGGTGGTGACCATGCTGTTGCTGCTGCGTTCGGTTTCATCCCAATAATAATTGAGTTTGGACATGATGCCACCCCATCCAAAACCTTCCCACAGGGCGTTGTGGCTGATGCCCCAATTGTTTCGGGAATGGGTGGACTTGCTGTCGCTGGTGGATGCTTTTCCGGCCGTGGATTCACGTTTTTGTACGGTCCGTCCGCCTTCCAGTATAAACTCCTGACCCTCCATGGGCGTATAAATCAGCTTGCTGGTAATGTTTTTGTTGTCATTCTCAACATAACCGCTTGAAATATCATCTTCATCCCGCATATTGGCCGAACCCATCAACTGAATGGCCAATTTGTCCTTGTAAAGGGGGCCGCTGGTAAAAAAGCTGCCATTGGTGATGTCTCCGGAATTTCGGTCTTCCTGAAAGGTGTGCTCCAATCCAACAGACAGCCGCCATTTATCCGTACTTTTTCGGGTGATGATATTGATGACGCCGCCCAGGGCATCGGAACCGTACAGGGTGGACATGGGACCCCGGATCACTTCGATACGCTCAATGGCTTCCATGGGCGGAATATAACTTGCTTCAAATCCGCCGCTGCCGTTCGGACGGGATTCACGGGTGGAGACCCGTTTTCCATCCACCAGAATGAGGGTGTATTCTCCCGGCAGACCGCGGATGGTGATGTCTTTCTCATTGCCCGAACCGCCCACATAGTTAAGGCCCGTGGCGTCTTTGACGGCATCGGCCAGATTGAAAAAGGGCTGTGTTTCCAGTTCTTCTCGGGTGATGATGCTGATGCTGGCCGGCGCATCCCGGATATCCTGTTCAAAACCCGATGCCGTGACCACCAGGGTGTCCAGGGTGGCATTGGTCTTTTCCGTATCCGCAGCGTTTGCCACGGATACGGCCATCAACAGCAAGATGCTGAAAAAGGCCGGAACAATGCGTTTCAGCAGATGACTGCGAGAAAACATGGGAGTACCTCCTGATGAGTAAAGTTGGATAAAAACGGGAAATGCCAATCGGTTTCAGTTCTTATTCACCCAAATAAATTTTTGTCAACCATTAAAATTTAATGCATACTAAAAAGTTGGTATTAACAAAACAATCTTAGAATAACTTTCTGTAGGATTGTAATTATCTGTTATTTTTATATATTGGATATTATATCAACTTCTCGTATAGAGAAGTATAATGACGGGATGGATCAAGGTGAGATTTTTTAAAAATGAGTGTTCCCAAAA
>JAJDJS010000080.1 GCA_030267325.1 Desulfosarcina sp. OttesenSCG-928-A07
TATGCAGAATGGCGGATGGGCAAATTCAACACTGCCAAACTGGAGCGGTGCCTGTTCATTCCCGAATCCGTCATCAATACCGGTGCTGAAGCCATGCTGGCCTATCTCCAGGGCGGAAAATTGGTGACCATGAATGAAGCCCGGGTCATGTTTTTAGGAGAAGGCGGCGCAGGGAAAACATCCCTCATCAATTGTCTGGACAATAAACCGGTCTGTCCCGATGAACCGCCCACGCCACGGGTGGCCATCCGGCAGCGCACTGAAAATATTCGTGGAAAGGAGGTGCGGGTACATTATTGGGATTTTGGCGGTCAGGTGATCTTTCATGCCACGCACCAGTTTTTTCTTCGGGAAAAAGCGCTTTATGTCGTGGTTCTGGACATCCGGCGATCCGATCCTCTGGAATACTGGCTGGACCATGTACAAACTTTTGCAAGCGGGTCCCCCACCCTGATTGTGCTGAACAAAACTGACCAGATGCCGCGAGGACTCCAAACACAACTGCCCTTTGATCTGAAACGTATCCGCCAGCGCTATCCCTTTGTCATTGACCCGGTTTTTTGTCTTTCATGCGAAACCAAGGATGGATTTTCTGCCTTTCAGGTGCGACTCCGCGAACTGCTGGGCTCCCATCATATTTTAAAAGAAGACATGCCTGTTGAATGGTTTCAGGTCAAAGAGGCGCTGACAAAGATCAATCAGGATTTTATTCCACGGCAGGAATTTCACCAGATTTGCCGCAAGCAGGGACTTGATGACAAAGCAGAAAAAACTGTGCTGGAAGTTTTGGATACGCTGGGCATTGGACTCTATTTCCCGAAACTCAAAGCTCACACAGACATTGTCATTAACCCAGAATGGATCACCAAGGCCATCTATCATATTATCTGTGCATGTGGAAAAGAGGCCGGTTTCAATGGGGAGCTATCCGAAAGTTTGTTGCAGCGAGTTTTTTCCGAAGTGCAAAACGATCCGGATTTTGACATCGTTATTCCATATGACAAGTGTTTGTTTTTACTTGAATTGATGAAAAATTTCAAATTGGCATTTTCTCTTCCGGAACCAAAAAATCGGTATTATGCACCCATGCTGGCGCCCATCAACGAACCGCCCCATATGGTTTCTCGTAAAGGGACCTTGCACCTTTCCTTGATTTTTATCTTTTTGCCGCCCGGACTGTTTTATCGCTTTGTAGTGGAATCCAGCCAGGAAATCGTTGATGGTCTGATATGGCGTAAAGGGGTTGTGCTTGGTCAGGGAAACAACCGCCTGCTCATTGTATACAGCGATTACGAACGCAAACTGGAGTGTTACGCACAGGGTGACGATCCAGGTGACTATCTCAACGATATTTTGATACGAATCCAAGAGATTATTAATTCCGGCTACACACAACTTCCCTACCGCCCCGACATTGTATTGGAAAATGGCGATTCATTTGATGTTGAAGAGTTAAAAGTTCGTTATTGGGAAGAGGGATATGACAGCAAGGTATATGGCAAAAAAACGCGGGGGGCTTATAAAACCGGAGATCTTCTGAAAAAATACCTTGGCAAAAACTTTCCAGAAACCATAAAAAAAAGGGGAGAGCTTGGTCCTATCGTCGATGGCATGATAAAAACTGATGAGGCCATGGGTAGTCTGCTGGGTATCTGGCAAAAATTGACTTCCATCGTAGCGGCGGCCGCAAAATTCTTTGGTGGCTGACCGTATTGAGGCGGGCACTGATCCTGTGGAAGCCGCCATTTTTACAAAACAATGGCGGGATACTACAAATATCGTTATCATACTGAATTTATTTGTGTTTAATGGGATGCGCCGCCGCTGTTCTCAGGCGGCGGCGAATCCCCCAAAAAGTATAAAAAACCGCCTTATGCGTCTGTTTTTTCCGGTGTTTCCGGAATGATTCGGTGGACCCGCAAAGACAATTCCTCCAACTGCTCACGGGTGGGCTCGGATGGCGCGTTGGTGAGCAGGCAGGCTGCTTTCTGGGTTTTGGGAAAGGCAATCACATCCCGGATTGAAGACTCGCCGCACAGCAGCATGACCAGCCGATCAAAGCCAAAGGCAATCCCGCCATGGGGCGGTGCGCCGGATTCCAGGGCATCCAGCAGAAAACCGAATTTTTCCTGATACGTATCCGGCGTCATGCCCAGAATGGAGAAAATCCGTTCCTGAAGATCCATGTCGTGGATACGAATACTGCCGCCGCCCACTTCAAACCCGTTGAGCACCAGATCATAGGCCCGTGACCGGACCGCCAGCGGATCGGTGTCCAGTTTGTCATAATCTGCCTCAAGGGGCGCGGTAAACGGGTGGTGCAGGGCCTGGTAGCGTTTTTCCGTCTCATCATATTCAAACATGGGAAAGTGGGTGACCCAGACAAAGTTGAACCGGGTATCGTCAATGAGTCCCAGCTTTTTTCCCAGATGATTGCGAAGCTGGCCCAGGGCCTCATTGGTAATGGCGGGCGTGTCTGCCACAAAAAACACCAGATCGCCGGGCTCCATGTTGATACGCTTCGTCAGCGCGGCTTTTTCTTCGTCTGTAAAAAACTTGGCAATGGGAGACTGCCATTCATTTTCCTTCACCTTGATCCAGGCCAGCCCCTTGGCCCGGTAGACTGCGGCAAAAGCAGTCAGATCATCAATGTCCTTGCGGGAAAAATCAATGCATCCCTTGGCGTTGAGGGCTTTGACAATGCCTTTGTTTTTCACCACACTGGCAAACACTTTAAAACCAGAGCCAGCCACAATGTCAGAGACATTTTTCAGTTCCATGCCAAACCGGGTGTCCGGCTTGTCCAGACCGTAACGGTCCATGGCCTCGTTCCAGGTGAGCCGGGGAAAGGGCAGGGGAAGCGGCTTTTCCATCACCTCACTGAAAACGGCGGCCATCATGTTTTCGCTGATGGTCATCAGGTCTTCTTCGCCCACAAAGGACATTTCCATATCAATCTGGGTGAATTCCGGCTGGCGGTCTGCCCGGAGGTCTTCGTCCCGGAAACAGCGCACAATCTGATAATACCGGTCAAATCCGGAAACCATCAGAAGCTGTTTGAACAATTGGGGCGATTGGGGAAGAGCGTAGAACTGGCCGGGGTTCACACGGCTGGGAACCAGGTAGTCACGGGCACCTTCGGGCGTGCTTTTGGTGAGCACCGGGGTTTCAATGTCCAGAAATCCATTGGCATTGAGAAACCGCCGCACGGCCGCGCCGGTTTTGTGGCGGGTGATGAGGTTTCGCTGCAGGGTTGGGCGCCTTAAATCCAGGTGGCGGTTTTTAAGACGGATGGGCTCGGATACATCCACATGGTCTTCAATCATAAAGGGCGGTGTCTGGGCGGTGTTGAGAATCTTGAGATCGTCGGCAATAACTTCAATTTCACCGGTGGCCAGCTTGGGATTGACCATGCCGTCGGGCCGAAGCGCCACTTTTCCCCGGATGCCGATGACAAATTCACTCCGGAGCACATGGGCCTTGGCATGTACATCCGGATGATTTTCCGGATTGAACACCACCTGGGTAATCCCTTCACGGTCCCGCAGATCAATAAAGATGACGCCGCCATGGTCGCGCCTGCGCAGCACCCAGCCCATCAGGGTCACGTTCTGCCCCAGCGCATCGGCAGCAAGGGCGTTGCAATGATGGGTTCTTCTCATGTCACCAAGCATGTCAGCCACGGTCATACTCCTTTCAGAACATCGGTTCCCTTGAAGGGTTTTGCATTATTTGTAAAAAATATCATCGTCTTCCGCCCTGACACGATTTTTCCTTTGATATCAGACACATGTTTTGTTTCTGATACCTGAAAAAAGATCCGTCACTGTCGTTAACACAGCTTCTACCGGAATATCTCTCTGGGCTTTGGTGGCCATGTCCCGCAGCACCACGGTGCCATCGGCAAGTTCGGCTTCACCCATGATCAGCACCTGATTTGCCCCCAGCCGATTGGCCTGTTTCATCTGGGCTTTGAGGCTTTTGTCGTCAACTATCATCTCTGTGGTGATGCCGGCCAGTTTCAGGGTCATGGACCATTCAAAGGCCAGACGCCGGGCTGTATCGCCCAGGGCAGCAATAAACAGATCAACCGGCCGGGCTGGAATAACGGTAGTGGCACCCACGATTTCTGCCAGACGGTCAAAGCCCACGGCAAATCCGATGGCCGGGGTGGGCGGACCCCCCAGAACTTCCACCAGTCCGTCATAACGGCCGCCGCCGGCCACCGCGCTCTGGGCGCCCAGGGCATGGGTCTGAATTTCAAAGGCCGTGCGGGTATAATAATCCAGGCCGCGCACCAGGTGTTTATCGATTTCAAAGGGAACATTCAGCTGGGAAAGGGTGTCAGTGACAGCTTCAAAATGACACCTGCACTCATCGCACAAAAAGTCGATGATCATCGGCGCATCTTCCATGGCGGCCCGGCAGCCGGCAGCCTTGCAGTCCAGCACCCGCAAGGGATTTTTGTCTTTCCGGCGCAGGCAATCCGGACACAGGGACGATGCGGCCGAATCCAGCAGGGCAGACAGGGCGGCTTTGAATTTCGGGCGGCACACGGGGCATCCCAGTGAATTGAGGCGGCACACCGTGTCGGTTACCGCAAGGCGCTGGAAAAGGGTGTGGGCCAGAAGAATCAGCTCGCTGTCTGCATGGGGCCCGGCAATCCCCAGCACCTCGGCATCAATCTGGTAAAACTGGCGATACCGGCCCTTCTGGGGCCGTTCGCGGCGAAACATGGGACCAATGGTGTAAAATTTGCGAACTGGATCCTGGGCCGCCATTTTGTGCTGAATGTAGGACCTGCAGATGGACGCCGTGGCCTCGGGCCGCAGGGTCAGCATGTCTCCGCCGCGATCCGAAAAGGTGTACATCTCTTTTTCCACAATATCGGTGACTTCGCCGATGCCCCGGGCAAACAGCTCTGTTTTTTCCATAATGGGAATGCGGATTTCGCGGAAACCAAAATCCTCAAACAGCGAAATCGCTGTGCGCTCAATATACTGCCAGAGCTCGGATTCGCCGGGCAGAATGTCTTTGAATCCTTTGACCAGTTGAATGGGGGATGACGGGTCCATCGGGGTGTCCTTGATCATTCGGAAGTGGGTAATTTTTTGCAAACCTGATTGTCTATCCCGGTTTTTCAGCGATAGTCAATGGAATTTTTCCGGTG
>JAJDJS010000081.1 GCA_030267325.1 Desulfosarcina sp. OttesenSCG-928-A07
TTGGAGCCGGTTTTGGTCAAAGCACCGTCACCGGAAACGACGTTCGATAACTCCCAACCGGCAGCAGTCGTGTCGACGGTCAGGGTTTTGGTATCAGCAATGCTTGCGCCTTGGGTAAATTCGAACTGGTTTTTGAAGGTCGCGCTTTCGTTGACGGCCAAGGTGCCGGAACCTGTGATTTTCCCGCCGGAGAAGACATAACCGTCGCCGGAAACGGTCATGCCCGCAACGGTTATGCCGCCGGGAACGACAGCCACGCCCTTGTTCGAGCCGGTCGAGTCGAAAATCACCGTATCGCCGTTCATGAAACGGGTCTCGTTTGCCGCTCCGCCGGGGGTGTCGGTCCAGTTTTCATCTCCAGTGCCTGTATTGTGCCAGTTCCCGCTTGCGGAACCTGTCCAGGTGAGTGTTGTGTTTTTCGTTGTGTCGAGTGTCAGTTGCAGCGTCTTGGCGTTACCGGATTGCAACTGCACACTGCTGCCGCGCGTGTAGGAATAACCGTCGGCGCCGGTGCCGGTGATTTTGCCGAAATCATCGGCATCGAGCGTCATGTCCGAGCTTGCGGTCAAAATCTCGTAGATTCCGTTGACTGCGCCGGAAGAGACGGCAACCGTGTTGGTGCCGCTGAAGATCACATTGCCGGTCACGGCGATTGTGTCGTAACTCGAAGCGGAAGCAATGTCGATGGCGAGCGTCGCGCCGTCGAGTTCCGTATTGCCGGCAAATGTGAGCGTGCCGATCTTTTTCGCATCGGAAACGGTAGTGGGTTTGTCATCAAGAAAGAAGTTGTAATGCGAAGCGGTCGCACCATTTGCAGCATCCCCTTTTTCCACAAAGGTCGGAATCTCGAAACGGTCCGAATCCGGCGAAATCGTGCCGGAAATGGTGAATCCATTCGCTTTAATCGTGCCGGAACCGGCCAGCGTGGCGACGGTGGCGACGTTGAAGGCGCCCGCGCCGGTGGCGTCAAAGGTAGCGTTTCCTGCAAGGCGGAAGGTGCCTTTCTGGATGTCAACCGTGTTGCCCGCGCCGCCCGTGGTGTTCAAGCGGTTGTCACCCATAAACTGCACAAAGCCACTGTCGGTTTTGACGAGGGAGTTTCTGCCGAGATTCGTATCGCCATCATAAGCAGGCGTTATTTTGCTTGAAATGGGATCATCAAAATAGATGTTGCCATCTCCCTTGAGTTCGAGCTTCGTATATTGCTCAAGGTGGATCGAGTTTGCCGTGCCGCCCGGATTATCCGGGTTGGTAAAATCCACACCGCTCTTGTTGCCGGTAAAGGCAATTGCGCCGGCAGCAGTGCCTGCTCCCGTATCCAGGCTTGCCGTGTTCGTGGCGTCGTTACCGCGCATATAGATCGCAGCGCCGTCCGTTTTCGCGAGGTTATCCCGCATCAGGGTGTGAGCAGAAAGGCTGAGATTGCTGCTGAAAACAGCACCTCCTCCTCTTTCACCACTTTTTGCCGAGTTGCCTTCCATAAGGGTAAATGAACCCAGGCTCACTGAAGAAGGAGAATAAATGCCGCCACCGTCAGAACCAGCGCTGTTGCCGGTAAAAGCCAGGTACTTATCCATCGTCACTGAAGTAGTAGAAAAAATGCCTCCGCCATTGCCGCTTGTGGCCGAGTTGCTGGTGAAGGTCGCAGGCCTGGAAAAGCTCACCGTGCCGTTCTCGTTGAAAATCCCGCCGCCGCGTCTGGCCGTGTTGCCGGTGAAGGTCGCAGGACCTGCAAAGCTCACCGTGCTCCGATCATTGTAAATCCCGCCGCCGGAGCCGGCCGTGTTACCGGTGAAGGTCGTCTCCCCTGCAAAGCTCACCGTGCCGTATCGGTTGAAAATCCCGCCGCCGGAGCCTCTGGCCGTGTTGTGGGTGAAGCTCGCAGGACCTGCAAAGCTCACCGTGTCGACAAAGTTGTAAATCCCGCCGCCGCCGATACCGCTGGCCGAGTTGCTGGTGAAGGTCGCAGGGCCGGAAAAGCTCACCGTGCCGTCATCGTTGTAAATCCCGCCGCCGTCGCCGTTGGTGGCCGAGTTGCTGGTGAAGGTCGCAGGGCCGGAAAAGCTCACCGTGCCGTCCTCGTTGTAAATCCCGCCGCCGTTGCCGCCGCCGCCGTTGTCGGTGGCCGTGTTGCCTTCAAATACAATGGCGCCATTTCCGGTGACGGCAAAGAGGCCGCCTGTACCCACAGAAACCGCCCCGCCGGAGCCGGAATAGTTATTCCCCGTGATGGTCAGGGTGGTGCCATCGGCAAGATGAAAGCTGGCGGCCTTGCCATCGCCCACATACAAACGGTGGTCATAGGTGTTGGTTGCTGCCGTGAGGGTGAGGGCATTGGAAAACTGGATGGTGCCAAGCCCGTTCCCCCGTGCATTGCTGATGGCAGTGTTGTAGGCGGAAAGGGCGGTGGTCAGGTCGGTAAGGGTGATATTACCCGCCGCGTAGGCGGTGATGGCGGTTTGCAGGGTGGAAATGACTGTGCCCAAATCGGTTATGCCCCCTACCGTGCTCTGAAAGGAAACCTTGGAGAGTGCTGTGCCCAACTGATTTGCGTTTGCAACGATCAGCTTGCCGCCGCTGATGTTAATTCCGCCGGCAAAGTTGTTGGCACCGGTAATGCCGGTAAAATCCGCCGAACCGCCGGAAAGGGTGAGTTTGCCGGTGGCGGTGCCGCCGACGCCGTCGTTGTAGCTTGACGCATCGACAAGGATCGGGCCACCGGAGAAGGTGTAATCACCGCCGGAAACCGTCATATCCGAAACCACCACGCCGCCTGCATTGATGGAAACAGTTCCGGCGCTGTTTGTCGTAAAAGTTACTGCGTCGCCGGGCAGGTATTGTTGACTGTTACGCGCATCATCGTTCCAGTTTTTGGCGGCCAAGTTCCAACTGCCGCTTGTCGCGCCCGTCCAGGTAATGGCCGCGTTGTTGGGCAGGGAATCAACCGTGACCTTGAGATCCGTGGTCGTATTAAGCGTCAGCACTCCATCCAGCAGCGTGCCTGTAATATTTTCGCCCCTGAAAGTGGGAGCGGTTTCCGAGATGTTGGCAAAACCCGGCCCGCTGGCCAGTGTATAGGTTCCGGCACTGTTCAGCGAAAGCAGATCAACGCCAACATCGCCAACACTGCTTGTATTGCTCAGCGTCAGCATGGGCGTGCCAGCATTGGCATCATGATGAGCCAGATCAAAGGCCAGGGTGGAGTCGGCTTCCAGCTTAATGGTGGCGGCGCTGATGGAATGTCCCGTGCCGCCCAGGGAGAGGCTTGCGCCGGTGCCGAGGGTGAAGGAAGAATCTGTTCCTGCAAGGTTGATTGTGCCGACAGCCACCTTGCCGTCAGCATAAGCGGAATTGTCCACCTCACCCGTGCGGTACAGGTGCAGGGTGCCTTCGGAAACGGTAAAGGTGGTTTTTCCTGTGCCGCCTTGTGCAAAGGTATTTGTTCCGCCAAGGTACCAGGCGCCGTCGCCGCTTTTATTTATAGCGATAACGTTGGACGCATGCCCGGCCATGGGGTCCCGCATGTCGATGGTTCCAGCACCTCCCACATTCAGGCTGCCGGAAGTAAACATATAGATGGAATTGGCACCGAAGCTGTGCTTGTTGCCGGAAAAGCGAATGATGTCGGTGCTGTTTGTCGGGCTCAGGTTCACCGTGCCGCCGATGTTGTAAATCCCGCCGCCAGCGACGGCCGAGTTGCCCGTAAAGCGCGTCTCGCCTGCAAAGCTCACCGTGCCGCTGTTGTAAATCCCGCCGCCTATGCTGGTGGCCGAATTGTTGGTGAAGCTCGCAGGCCCTGCAAAGTTCACCGTGCCGCCGGTGTTGCAAATCCCGCCGCCGTGGGAGCGGGCCGTGTTGCCCGTAAAGCTCGTCTCACCTGCAAAGCTCACCGTGCCGGAGCTATTAATCCCGCCGCCGGTGTTGGCCGAGTTGCCCGTAAAGCGCGTCTCGCCTGCAAAGCTCACCGTGCCGGAGACGTTCCAAATCCCGCCGCCAACGTTAACCGCGTTTTTATCAAAGACAATGGTACCGTCTCCGGTGACGGCAAAAAGGCCGCCTGTACCCACAGAAACCGCCCCACCGCCGCCGGAAAGAGTATTATTCCCCGTGATGGTCAGGGAGGTGTATGCGGCATGATCAAAGCTTGCTGCATTACCAGCCACATTCAGGCGTTGGTCAGCGGAACCAGTTGTTGCCGTGAGAGTGAGGGAACTGGCAAAATGGATGGTGCCGAGGGTGCCGTTATTTCGCGCATCTGTGATGGCAGTGTTGTAGGCGGCAAGGGCATCGTTCAGGGCAGAAAGTTTGTCAGGATTGGCCGGATCGGCAGCGTAGGCGGTAATGGCGGTTTTGAGGGTGGCAATGGCGCCTTTGACGGTGTTTGGTTCCGTGTCCGTTCCTGGCACGGTGCCTGTGAAGTTCACCTGGTTTAGCGTGGTGTTTTCCAAATCGCCTGTGCCCCAGGTCAGGTTCTGGTTCGGGCCAACATCAACTGCACCGGCCGTCGGAGCCAGGGCGAGAATCGCAAGGAAAAAAAGTCCGGCAAGGGAAGCTGGCGCCGGC
>JAJDJS010000082.1 GCA_030267325.1 Desulfosarcina sp. OttesenSCG-928-A07
CGGCGCCACCATGGATTCCATGGAACTCGAAAGGGAGCGCGGCATCACCATTGCCTCGGCGGCCACGTACTGTGAGTGGAAAAAGTACGAAATCAACCTTATTGACACGCCCGGCCATGTGGACTTCACCATTGAAGTGGAGCGCAGCCTCCGGGTGCTGGACGGCGCCATTCTGGTCCTGTGTTCCGTGGGCGGTGTCCAGAGCCAGTCCATCACCGTGGACCAGCAGATGAAGCGCTATAAAGTGCCTTGCATCGCCTTTGTCAACAAATGTGACCGAAGCGGCGCCAATCCGTTCCGGGTCATTGATCAGCTCCATGAAAAACTGGGTCATAATGCTGTTGCCATGCAGATCCCCATTGGTCTTGAAACAGATCATGAAGGCGTTGTGGATCTTGTCTCCATGAAGGCCCTTTATTTTGACGGTGAAAACGGTGAAGAGATCCGTGTGGAAGCCATTCCCGAAGACCTTTTGGATCTGGCCGCTGAAAAACGGGAAGTTCTGGTGGATGCGGCCTCCCTGTTTTCTGACGAACTGACCGAAGCCATTTTGGAGGAAGCCCCCATTTCTGAACAACTGCTCATGGATGCCATCCGAAAAGGCACGCTGTTGCGCCAGATCACGCCGGTATTCATGGGATCAGCCTATAAAAACAGAGGTGTTCAGCCGCTTCTGGACGGCGTGACCCAGCTTTTACCCTGTCCTTCGGATGTGGAAAACAATGCCCTTGACCTGGATCACGAAGAAGCCCAGGTGAATCTCCTGTCTGACCCAAGCGCGCCCACCGTGGCCCTTGCCTTCAAACTGGAAGACGGACAGTACGGCCAGCTTACCTATATTCGCGTGTACCAGGGAAAACTTGCCAAGGGCGACACGGTGATCAATGTCCGCACCGGCAAAAAAATAAAAATCGGCCGCCTGGTTCGGATGCATTCAAGCCAGATGGAAGATATCGATATAATTTCAGCCGGTTATATCGGCGCCCTCTTTGGGGTGGACTGCGCATCCGGCGACACCTTTACCGAGCCGGGACTGAGTCTGACCATGACCTCCATGTATGTGCCGGAACCGGTGATTTCCCTGTCCATTGTGCCCAAGGACAACAAGGCGGAAATCAACATGTCCAAGGCCCTGAACCGGTTTTCCAAGGAAGATCCCACGTTCCGGGCCCATGTGAGCGAGGAAACCGGCGAAACCATCATCTCGGGCATGGGCGAGCTTCACCTGGATGTTTATATTGAACGCATGCGCCGGGAATATAAGGCTGACGTCACCACCGGCGCGCCCCGGGTGGCGTACCGCGAAACCATTACCCGCCGGGCCGAGTTCAACTATACCCACAAAAAACAGACTGGCGGCGCGGGCCAGTACGGTCGGGTGGCCGGATATATGGAACCAGTAGAAGATGAAGTGTTTGTGTTTTCCAACGAGGTGACCGGCGGCAACATTCCCACCCAGTATATTCCGGCCTGTGAAAAAGGATTCCGGAACTGCCTGGCCAAGGGACCCAAAATGGAATTTCCCGTCACCGGCGTCAAAGTGGTGATCAACGACGGCGCGTCCCACAGTGTGGATTCATCTGACATGGCGTTTCAGGCCGCTGCCCGCGGGGCCTTCCTTGAAGGCTACGCAAAGGCTGTGCCGGTCATTCACGAGCCCATCATGAAAGTGACCGTGGAAACCCCCACCGAATTTCAGGGCGCGGCCATGGGTTCCCTGAACCAACGCCGGGGCATGATTGTGGGCTCCCAGGAAGAAGGCATCATGTGTGTTATCGAATCCCAGGTGCCCCTTTCCGAAATGTTCGGATACGCCACGGTGTTGCGGTCCCTCACCCAAGGGAAAGCCCAGTTCACCATGGAATTTTCCATGTACCGGCAGGTTCCCCAGAGCATTGCCGAAGAACTGATCAAAAAATATCAGGAAGAGAAAAAACGGGTGGCGTGATCAGAATTTAGCGGATACGGTGAAGATAGTTGAAGACATTGAAAACAGATGATCCGGATGAGTCGATTCTTTTGCGTCCGCTGGTGTTTTTTCCGGCGGGCGCGTCATCTGTAAAAACGCCTGTGGATTTTCCCAGACCTGATTTTTCCCGACCTGATGTATCCGGATCAGACCACCGGGCCCGGATTATCCGGTTACGTGAGAGGACGCTGAACATGCTGAAAAACGATCTGATTCTCAGAAATCCCCTGCGCCTGATGGGCCCTGAAAACCGTACCCTGGTTCCGGAAGGCGGATTCGGCGCAGTGGTGGCCCGTGCGGGTGTTGGAAAAACTGCCCTGATTGTCCAGGTGGCATTCAATACCCTGTTGCAGCAGCAAAATGTGCTCCATGTGAGTCTGAACGATCCGGTGGGAAAGGTAAACCTCTGGTACCAGGAAGTCCTGACCGGACTGGCCCACCAATACCATGTCCGTCAGATCCGGGAGCTGTGGGAGTCCATCCAGATGCACCGGTTCATCATGACCTTCAAGGTGGAGGGCTTCAGCGTGCCCAAGCTGGAAGAACGGGTCGCGGATCTGACGGAACAGGAAATCTTCAACCCCCACATGGTCATTATTGACGGACTGCCCTTTGACGGCGAGATGCGGGCGCCGCTGGAAGGATTAAAGGCCTTTTCCGAAAAGCACCGGCTTCACCTGTGGTTCACCATTACTACCCACAGCGACGAAACACTCGGTCCGGACGGACTGCCGGTGCAACTGGAAGATGTATCCGATCTGTTTGATGCGGTGATTCAGCTTCAGCCCGAGGGAAAAACCACCCACATCCGGTGCCTGAAGGGATGTTTGAATGATACTGCCGACACCCAGTGTCTGGATCCCACCACCATGTTGATTCAGGCGTCCTGAAAACAGGACAGGGTTGACCCAACCCGGTCACCATGCTAAAGACCGCCCCATCATCAACACGAAGTTGATATTTTTTTTAAAGTTGCAAGATCATACAATTTGTTGTTAACCACGCCACGAAGGCCGCATTTTCCTGTGAACAGGAGAGCGCGGCCTTTTTTATTTAAAGGAGATTTTTCATGCGACGCCTCACCCTTTTTTTTCTGTGCTGGTTTGGAGCTGCCCTTTTGATGGCAGCTGGTTCCGCATTTGCCGAACCTGACAAAACCACCATTGTGTATTCCCACCTGAGCAATGTGGGCCCCCTCAATCCCCACATGTATTCCCCCAACCAGATGTTTGCCCAGACTATGGTATATGAGGCCCTGGTCAGACTGGAAACCGACGGCAGCATTGCCCCGTCCCTGGCAGAACGCTGGGACATCTCGCCAGATGGCACCCGCTACACCTTTTTTCTGCGAAAAGATGTAACCTTCAGCGATGGTCAGCCCTTTGATGCCCATGCGGTGGAAAAAAACTTCCGGGCCATCCTGGGAAATGCCAAACGCCACCAATGGCTGGGCATTACCGACAAGATTCAAGCCTATGAAGCCATTGACGCCCATACTTTCCAGCTGACCCTCAGCGCCCCCTATTATCCCTGTCTTTTGGATCTTTCCATGACACGCCCGTTCCGGATGCTCAGCCCGGCGGCATTTCCCGATGACGGAGACACCTCCAAAGGCATCAAGGCACCTGTGGGCACCGGCCCGTGGAAGCTGACAAAAATTGCCCTGGGCCAGTATGATCGGTTTGAGCGCAATGAGACCTATTGGGGAGCAAAACCCAAGGCCAAAATCGTGTTGGTCAAGGTTATTCCGGACCCGGTGAGCCGGACCCTGGCCTTTGAAACCGGTGAAATCGACCTGATTTACGGGCTGGGACAAATCAATTTTGATGCGTTTTCCCGCCTCCGGCGTATGCCCGGCGTTTCCACCGCTGTTTCAGGACCCATGGGCACGATGAGTCTTGCCCTCAACAGCGGCGCCGGTCCCACTAAAGACCTTGAAGTCAGACAGGCCATCCAGCATTTTACCGACAAGGACGCGCTGATCAAGGGGGTTACCCTGAACTCCCAGCCAAAGGCAGACACCCTTTTCTCACCTTCCATCCCCTATTGCGATATGGGGCTTCCGGCCTATGCCTTTGACCTGGAAAAAGCGGAAACGCTTCTGGATGCAGCGGGCTGGAAACAGGTCAGCGGAAAGAAAATCCGGGAAAAAGACGGTGTGCCGCTGGTGATCGACTGCTGCTTTATCGGCAATGACGCGGCCCACAAGGCCATTGCTGAAGTGCTGCAGGCCCAGGCTGCCAAGGCGGGTGTGGCCCTGAACCTCATCGGCGAAGAACCGGATTCATTTTATCGCCGCCAGAAAACAGGGGATTTCGGGATGATTGTCAATTCCACCTGGGGTCCGCCGTCCGAGCCCCACGCCATGGTGTCTTCCATGCTGCTGCCGTCCCATGCGGATTATATGGCCCAGTCCGGACTTTCCATGAAACCGGAAATTGACGGATGGATCCGGGATGCCCTGGTTTCCATTGATGAAACCGAACGCACAACCCTGTACCGACGGATTTTAACCACCCTGCATGAACAGGCGG
>JAJDJS010000083.1 GCA_030267325.1 Desulfosarcina sp. OttesenSCG-928-A07
TTGATCATTATGCTGTCTGGATCCACCATGAAGTGAAAGGATCAATTGCCGCCATGCCTCTGCCGGCCTCTTTCCGAACCGATCACAAGGGCGTGCAGCAACTCGTCCAGCTCCTTTTCTTTTCCGTCAAAAAGCTGATCAAAGATGCTTTTCCTCTCTTGGTCTGAAAAAACCTGCAAAAACAGCGAAGTGAGCTCTCCGTGCGTGTTCCAGTATTTCAGGAAACGGCAGGATGCATACGCATACAAAACGAGGCGTCCATCGTCATAGGCAACATACAACCCGGCCAAACCCGCATAAAATGCGCATACAGTGGTCCTTTTCGTCCACACCCAGGAAATGCCTCCGGCAAGCAACAGGCAGATCACGCCGGATATAATAAGGGAAGCGCCGGAAAGAATTTCTGTGACGATAACGGCAATGACAAGGCCCAGAGCGAGGCTTACAAGAATCTTCATGGGAAGCGTCAGGCCCGTCACCTCCTCCTCAACCCAGGGCAGAGAGAAAATCAGGGTTTCACCTGCAGGTGCCGGGCATTTGCAAGAAATTTCAGGGACAACTCGCCTTCCTGCTTTTTTTTTCAGCGAGGAACTTTCGGACACAAACGTCTTCCCGAACGGGTGTTCCGCTTCCGGCTGATCAGATTTCACGGGAAGGGCCGCCCAGGAACCGATGGCATTGGAAACCGGCGTTTCTTCAACAAAGGAAGTCAGACAAAGGGCGCGGCGCAGCTTTTCTGCTTCCTTTTGCACCGTCCCCAGAAGAAAATAATCCGGTCCATGCTCTGGATAAGCCACCTTCAGACAATAAAAATGCTTCTTGCGATCCCTGAAAACAAGAATCGACGGTGTGCAAATATCGAACGCGAAAGGCAGTACAGCTCCGTTTGTTTTCTGAACCCGGAATTGCCTTGCATTCACCTCAACGGAACTTACAAGATTCTCCAACATGCGAAGGGGCCAGCGCCATCCTTTAATCCGGACAACAAGCCAGAGTATGAGCCCAAAGCAAAAGATAGGAATAATGAAAAGAAGGATCAGGAAAACCAGCCGTGAGGTGCCCTCGAAATGGCGGATCGTAAAAATGGAAAGAATGTAATAAACGGCAAAATAAAAAGAAAACCACACAAGGAACAGGATGTTGGCGGTTTTTTCAGAAAACGGCAGAGGATTGGTGAAGGAACAGGTGCCGGGTTTTTCTGAAAAGAGACTGAGATCTGTCTCTTTTTTTAGTGTGTTCGGCAACGTGTTCAAGATACTCTGCCCTGTTGTTTGTCCATGAGCGTATTTTGATGATATTGATGTCGCACGGCGGGAAAGATCGTATTGCAAGAAAAAAAGTTGCTCGGGTAAAATACCACAACTTGTTTTTTATGCCACAGAAAATTCCTGTTGTGATGGGCGTCTTTGAATTTCGTGCGGGTTTGGGAGAATAAAGGAGGTCATGATGATTTTTGATGAGCAGGGACTGCCCATACTGGATCAATTCAGCGAAGAAGACTTTGTTGACTGCGTTTTCAAGATTCACGATCTGAAAAGTCGTGATGATGTCTATACCTTCACCCTTTTGGCCTCCCACAAAGAAAAAACCGTTGGTTTTGCCGTCACACTTTTAAAGGAGATCGGCCCCGGCTTTGATGGAGACATGAACTTGATCCCTGAGCATGTCTGCCGCCCTGGCCTGCGCTTTGAATCCATTGGCAAGCCCAGCGACAATCTGATCACGGCCCTTGCTGCTCTTTATGAACTGGGAAAGGGCGCCCTCCGCATGGTTTCCGAAGAAAGTTTTACAGCCATTGCCCTGCATCAAGGGGACATCAGCCTTGAAACCGATGAAATTAAAATCAAACTTTTTGGCCGGGACGGAGAACCCTTTGTTGAAGAAGACTATTTTGAGAGCTTTTTCAATGTTGATCTTTCAGGCGGTTTTGTTTTCTGGAATGAAAAAGACCCGGATTACCGGGCGCCCCTTGTCCGGGCATTGGGTACAGGATGATGATTTTTCTGGTCTTGTTTGACTTTGGCACGATGGATAAGCCGCCTTGCTGATTGCTTTTATGGACTGGATATGACGAAGATCAGGATCAACGATGTTGTTTTTTTGAAATCGTTCAATGGTTCGTTTCGGGCTGTGGAACACATTGAGGAAGCGGAAAACTATTGGAAGCTGATCGGTGAAAGGGGGATCGTGATAGGTGACAATCCGGAGTTTACGACACAAGATCGGCTTCTGGTACAATTTGACAGATCAATAAAAACTCTGGGGTTGATCTGTCACAATGATCCTGCAAACTCGCTATGGATTTTAAGATCTGACCTTGAAAAAGGCAGCCTGGTCAGGGAAAAGACAGGCTAAAAAATCGCTGAAACCTGTCCGAACAATGGAGACCACCTCTCTCCTTTGTTCACGCTTTACAGGGAGGAGTGCCTTTTCTGTTACTTTTTGACCGGTGCCACACCCAACATCCCGCACCATAACCGCTGAAATTCTTTCAGCGGAATGATAAAATCTTTTTCCCCGTGACGCCTGCGAAACATTTCGTTGCTCTGCATGCTCATGAAGAATTCTTTCCCCGGATCTGCCGGGAAGCCGTAGCTGTGAATATCCCACTCCAATTGATGCGCCACATCCTTGATATGCGCCTGGACGCTTCTGTTCAGCCCTTTATGATAGGTGATGTCAGCGCACATTTTTGACGCCATGGCCTTGATGCGGCCAAAGTCGGCATCGTCAACGGAGCAAAGAGATACGATATGCCGCCAAAAGTAATCTGCGAAAAGTAATGGAAAGTTCTTCAAAACCGGCTTTGTTACGCCACAAAAAAGCATGGCATAGCGCGTGTGGGCTTCCATGGCGATGAAGCACTTGCGGCGTTCAATGACAACGCGGTGGATGTACCAATGCCGCATAAACTCGTCGTTGTCGCCGGTTTCTGGAACAAGGTTCAGGGGAGCCACATCTTTCATTGCGTTGGCAGAGAGGTAAAAATTCATAGATATTTTCCGGTGTTATTGGTTTTGCTGTCCGCCAAGCTCGGCTTGCAAAAATTTGTTTAGCCTGTTTGCTATCCGAATGCGCCGTTCCTTTGGAAATAATTATGAAACTATCTCGCGTATCGTTTGCACCACTGTTTCTGCTGATTGAGAATGCTGGCAACCCGCTGAAAAAATGCCTGCCTTGATACGCACAGTCAGGGGAAAACTTGACAGCCCTCCGCTTAGGCCGTGTCAGCTACAAGAGCGCAGAGAGTGTTGACTGCAAGCAGCAGAGGGGGCTTGTTCATGTATAAGGTTATTTGATTTCGGGGTTGCCGTAATGAGAGCTTACCTTTTCTGAAGGAGCCTGCTCCAGCCATTCTGTGAAAGCCGTTTCATTGCCCGTCTTCGCATACGTGGTCGCCATATTTTTATAAACTATCTGTGTATGCGGGTGATCTTGCCCAAATTTGGCAAGCAAAACATGATACGCTTTGACATACCACGCAAGTGCCTTCTCGTATTGGCCTTGGGCGAGATACACCAAGGCAATGTTGTTATAGCTGGTCGCTGTATCTGGATGCTCAGGGCCGAGATGCTTCTCTTTAATGGCCAGCGCCTTCTCATGCCACACAAGTGCCTTCTCGTATTGGCCCTGACGAGAATACATTTCGGCAATGTTGTTATAGCTGATCGCTGTATCCGGGTGCTCAGGGCCGAGATGCTTTTTCCGAATGACCAGCGCCTTCTCATACCACGCCAGGGCCTTCTCGTATTGGCCCTGACTATCATAAACGAAGGCAATGTTGTTATAGCTGGTTGCTGTATCCGGGTGCTCAGGGCCGAGCACCTTTTCGCAGATTGCAAGATCCTTTTTATACCACGCAAGTGCCTTCTCGTATTGGCCTTGGGCGAAATACACTCCGGCAATGTTGTGATAGCTGGTCGCTGTAAAAGGATGCTCAGGGCCGAGCACCTTTTCGCAGATTGCAAGCTCCTTTTTATACCACGCAAGGGCCTTCTCGTATTGGCCTTGGGCGAAATACACTCCGGCAATTTTGTTATAGCTGGCCGCTGTAGAAGGATGCTCAGGGCCGAGATGCTTTTCCCGAATGGCCAGCGCCTTCTCATACCCCGCAAGGGCCTTCTCGTATTGGCCCTGACGATCATAAACTAAGGCAATGTTGTTATAGCTGGTCGCTGTAGAAGGATGCTCAGGGCCGAGATGCTTCTCACAAATTACGAGCGCCTTCTCAAACCACTCAAGTGCCTTCTCGTATTGGTCCTGATTACCATACACGAAGGCAATGTTGTGATAGCTGGTCGCAGTATCCGGGTGCTCAGGGCCGAGATGCTTTTCCCGAATGGCCAGCGCCTTCTCATACCACTCAAGTGCCTTCTCGTATTGGCCCTGACGAGAATACACGAAGGCAATTTTGTTATAGCTGGTCGCTGTAAAAGGATGCTCAGGGCCGAGATGCTTTTCCCAAATGGCCAGCGCCTTCTCATACCACTCAAGTGC
>JAJDJS010000084.1 GCA_030267325.1 Desulfosarcina sp. OttesenSCG-928-A07
TGACTCGAGTTGATCGGACAGATTTTTCGTCGAAAAACACTACCGCGGTTTTCCGCCACCTTCTCTCATCTTGGCTAAAGCATGTCATATGAGTCTTTGATAATATCAAGAAGCGTCATTTCATTTACTGGAACGATAAAATTGTCGCTACGCGAGGCGGTATACATTTCATCGGTGAGTTTTAGCAGTGCATTCAAATCCGGCAAGTTGGTCTTGATGTGAGGATTGACCTCAAGTATTTCAAACAATGAAAATATCGTGTCAGTCAGAGACTTTGAATTGCCAATGCCAATGGCCGCCGCCAAGGCTTCATAGGCAGGGATCCTATTTTTCAGACATAACTCCGCGATTGCACGCATGGAAAAAGCACAAGCAAACCCGTGAGAGAGGCCAAACCGCAGACTGAGCGGGTATGAAATTGCGTGGCAAAGGGCGGTCCGTGTCTGGCTGATGCAGAGTCCGGAAAGCAGACTTGCTTCCGCCAATGCGGATCGCGCATGGGTGTTGTCCATGTTTTGCTTGAGTTTTGGCAAAGCATCAAAACCCAAGCGGACGGCCTGGACGGCCAATTGAAAGCTGATGTTTGAAACATTTTTGTTCCATACCGACTCAAAAGCCTGATTGAATGCATCCAAACCGGTGGACAGGGTAACCTCCCACGGCAAGCCATAGGTCAATTCCGGGTCCACCACAGCCGTACATGGAAAGATGCTTTCATTGGCCAAGGACCGTTTTTTCTTCTGAACCATGTCCCAAATGGTCGCAAATGGTGTAACCTCCGAACCTGTACCCGATGTTGTGGGCACCGCGTAAAGAGGTAAACTTTTGATCTTGCAATTGAAGGATGTGCTACCCAACACATCTGCAAGATTCCGAGAAGGAGATTCCTGAGCCAAACACAAGGCCATGGCTTTGGCTGTATCCATTGCACTGCCCCCCCCAAACGCAACAACCGCGTCAAACCGTTTTCCGGCAAGGGCATCCAGGCTGGTTTGTATCTTGGTCAGTTCCGGTTGCGGAAGAACCTCCGTCATCCATGTATGCGCGTCGGAAACCGCCAGTCCTCCCAGTACAACATCTTCGCAAAACTGGCGATGCCCCCGCAGGCTTGTCACAATGAGACAGTGGTGGTTCCGTATCAATTCAGCCAGTTTTCTGCGGACGCCTGGCCCAAAAAAGACTGATGTTGGGTTATGGAAGGTCCATGATTGCATAGGTGTGCTTTTATCGGGAATCATGATGATGGAACACCAAGTCTTTCCATGAATGCTTTTTTATTTTCCACCGGCGCTTCCTTTGGCCGTCCCACATTCGGTCGTGCTCCGGGTCGGACACGAACTTCAAGAAAACGACACCCCCTGACTTGGTTCAACAAATCAAGCCCTTCATTGATGGCCTCAAGAGATGTAACTGGCCCAGCAACATGCGTATAACCGCAGGCGTTGGCAATAGCAGTCAATGACACCTTGAAACCGACAGTGGGTTGTCCGCCGACAGAATCGTGGGCAGCATTGTTCAATACAATATGCAAAAAATTGTTAATTCCCTCTGTGCCAATGGTGGCAAGTCCTCCCAAATGCATGAGGGAAGCTCCGTCTCCATCCAGGCACACCACGATTTGATCTGGACGGGAAAGAGCTATACCCATCGCGATTTGAGAGGCATGCCCCATGGACCCCACCGTCAAAAAGTCGGAGTCCCTGCCTTGTTTTTTGATGGCGCGCTGTTCATACAATTCTCTTGAAATCATACCCGTGGTGGAAACTACCGTGACATCTGGATGGAGCATATCCAGGATCGTGGAGATGGCAGATTCTCGGGTCAGGGAAAGATTGACGGAGTCCGGGTGGAAAGGTGCATCATCGACAGCATCAAAAGCACCTTTGTGCGCCAGAATCGCAACCGGCCCGCTCCTTTTTTTGGCCTCGTTCACGGCCCATTGTGCGATTTGAGCAGCTTCTTCGGCATCTCCGGACAGCAATGCATACGGTATTTCCATGGCCTTCAGCAATGCAGACGTGACCCGTCCCTGCTTGACATGCTGGGGCTCATCTTTCTTTCCGGGTTCACCCCGCCAACCGATCAGCAACACAAGCGGGATACTGTAGACTTCTGGGTCCGCAAGCGACAATAAAGGGTTGATCGTATTGCCCAAGCCGGAGTTTTGCATATAAACTAACGGAACAGTGCCTGTGGCTAAATGGACACCGGTTGCAAGACTGACAGCTGTTCCCTCATTGACGGCAATGATATGTTGATGGCTATCCAATTCATTCAGATAGGTACAAAAAGGTTTAAGCAAAGAATCCGGCACCCCAGCATAAAAAAAAACGCATCCATCTGCCAACACCCGCACAAAGTCTTTCGGAGCGACCATCATTTACCTCCAGGAATCAGTTCCAAGATCTGCTTGATGGGCATGAGCCAAGGATCGCACTCTGCTGAACGGCAGTTTTCAAGAATGGTGGTCGCTGTTTTGACCATGGCCGGGTATGCGCTGCGCAAAAGATGGTTGGCATAGATAACGATATTAACGCCAGCGTCTTCTAGTTCCTTTTCCGTAACCGTATTGTACGAAGACGGAACTACAACGAGTGCCTTCCGGTGAGGGAGCATGTTGTACGCCGCGCAAAATGCAAATATCTCGGCCGGATCCTTTTGGGCGCTGTGTATCATGATACCATCGGCACCGGCCTTGATAAATGCCCCCGCACGTTCAATGGCATCGTCGATCCCACGACCGAGAACAAGACTTTCAATTCTGGCAATGATCATGAAGTCTTCTGTTTGCTGCGCATTTTTCCCCATTTGAATTTTTTGACAGAACTTCTCAATGCTTTCCTGCTGCTGGGGAACCTCCGTGCCAAACAGAGAATTTTTTTTCAGACCAGTCTTGTCTTCAATAATAACAGCGGAAACACCCAATCGCTCCAGAGATCTGACGGTAAAGACAAAATGCTCCGGTTTGCCACCCGTATCTCCGTCATAAATGATGGGCTTGGTTGTGACTTCCAAGGTATCGTTGAGATTCAAAAGGCGTGAGCTGGTATCAACAGCTTCAATATCAGGCTTTCCTTTGGCAGTACTTTCGGTCAGAGAACTGGCCCACATGCCATCAAACTCAAGGTGTCCTTGGTCAGTTTCAACCTTGAGTTTTTCGATAATTAGGGCGCTCAGGGCATTATGGATATCCAGAAAACGTGAAATGGGTTTGGCATTCAGTATCCGCTTCAAACCGGCTCTTCTGATATCCGGAACGCAGCCCACTTCTTTCATCGCCCCATGAAGCTGAGTGGACGAAATATTTTTGGTATAGGGCACCTCAACAAGCGTCCCACCCCATTCGGCCAACACATCAATAACCGCCTGACGTACCTTTGCCTGGACACCGGTTTTCCAATCATCGCCATGCACAACAAAATCAGGTTGGATGGCTTTGAGGTTGGGTACATAATCCAATGTATCCTGCGGAATGACCTCGACCACGCCTTTCATGGCGCTGATGATCTCCGCCCGTTGTTCCCACATCATGAAAGGAACCCGCTTGTAACTGGCGATGGCCTTGTCGGTCAAGAGTCCCACAACAACATCGCCCAACCCTGCGGCATGCCTGATGATATTGACGTGTCCAGGGTGAACCAAATCCGCGCTCATGCCGACATATACTTTTTTGTTCACTTTGGTCTCCAGGAATGATTCAATGGTATGCTACCGTTTTGCTTTGTGTTATTGGATATCATCTGAATAATTGACAGAAATTATTTCTCTGCAGTATTCACCAAGTTCTCTTTCAATAAATCTTATTTCTTCTTGTTTCGGGTGTTGCATATAATTTATTGTATTACAGACAGATTCCCAAGGTTTAAATCGACTATATTTTTCTCTGTTGGACAAGTTTAATCCAACAGATTCAGCCAACGAATCCCGATATTTTTCATTTAAAACAAACTGTTCAAACTCAACTTTTACAACTCGGGTATTCCGCTCAGAGATCTTTTCTTTCTCTAAAAATTCTATATCTTTACGAAAAGATATCTGCTTCTTTTTTATTGTTTCTACAAACTTCTCCACGGTTTCCGTATAGCTTGGAGATTCTATATTCAGAGCTCTAAAATTACTACGCGGATCTCGAAAGGCACAAAACATTGTTGCGTCTTCAAGAAATTCAGACAATCTGATTTTTTGAACATGCATTGAATTGTCCAATAAAAAAAACTTCTTTTCTCCTTTAAAAAGAAGAATTAGTTGATTAATGGTTTGATTAACGAATATCTGAAATGTATGATCTTGAACATATCCCAATTCTTTATATTCACGTATGCAACATGATAAAAAATATGTTATTATTTTTACACGTTCGGCATATTCGACGGGATGTAGTCTGCTGTATATCCTATTAACGACATGTAAAACTTTAAAAGAACCAAAGTCAAAAACAGTGCCGTCACCCAATACAGAGTAAAAAAAGAAATTATTACAAGCTGC
>JAJDJS010000085.1 GCA_030267325.1 Desulfosarcina sp. OttesenSCG-928-A07
AACGCTGCACCCCATTGAAATCAAGAAATCCGCAGATCCTGATCCCAGGGACATTTCAGCGTTTGGTTTTTTGGATAAAATTCCGGGCATCCAGAGGGGTTCCGGCGGAGTGGTCTGCATGTACGATCGGCTTTTGCCCCTCAAGGGAGAAGATCAGGTAATTCCCATTTCCTGCCTTTAAATCTGGATCAGGAGCGGCCATCGATGCTGTCGTTAATAACGATTTTTACGGGATGCCCTTTACCGCAGGGGCTTGGGGGTAATGTTTTTTTGGACCGCGTCCAGAATTTCCCGATCCGTGAGCGTTGTGTTGATGCCCGGACAGGAACCGGCCATGGCGCGCCAGTTGTTGACATCTGCCAGAACACCGGGAATAAACGGCCATTGCCGGCACATCCAGGGTTTCACCGGATGAATGGTGCAGAGCTGGTTCCAGAAAACACAGCGTCCGTCTTTTCCCTGGGCAATGACCCGGGATTTTCCGGATGGTTGGGTATACTGGCGCACCAGTTCATCTTTCGGCATTTCCAGGTAACCGGAAATCGCGTCCATATCGCCATCAGACAGATACGTGCCGCCAAATCCCTTGCAGCAGTCGCCGCACAAGGTGCAGGTAAACGGTGCTTTCTGATCTGTATCAGATGCCATGTCGACTCTCCATTGCCCGTTTCAGCGTAACCTGGTCCACATATTGGAGATCTCCGCCCATGGGCACCCCGGAAGCGATGCGGGACACCGTAACCTGCAGCGGCGCAAGGATACCGGCAATGTAGGCGGCGGTGGATTCGCCTTCCACATTGGTGGCGGTGGCCAGAATCACTTCCTCAATTTTTTCTTTCCGGATTCGCTCCATCAGGGCTTCAATTTTGATGTCATCCGGGCCGATGCCGTCCATGGGGGAGAGCACTCCCCCCAGAATATGGTAGCGTCCGCCGAATGCCCCGGATTTTTCAATGGATGCCATGTCTGCCGGCTGCTCCACCACACAGACCTGGCCGTTGTCCCGTGACGGATCACTGCAAATCCGGCACCAGGCATCGTCGCTGAGGGCAAAACAACGCTCGCACAGCCGGAGTTTTTGTTTCAAGTCCACAATGCTCCGGGCCAGTTGATGGGCCTCTGCCACAGGCTGCCGCAGAATGTGCATGGCCAGGCGTTCGGCTGTTTTCCGGCCAATGCCCGGAAGCCGCGCCAGCCTTTGGATCAGAGTGTTCATTGAGGCAGGATAATACTCCATAACACACCTTGCAAAAAACGCCTGTGAAAGCAAAAAAGAGATCGGTTTTGAATGGAAAACCTAGGCCGTATCGCCTTAAGAAAGGTAATGATTTGAATTTATTATACCAAACAAGATCCCATGACTTTGCCAATACTCAATGCTTTCAAACTGTTACAAACGTGAGACAATACGATCTACAGCATTCCCGGAATTTTCATCCCGCCGGTGAGTTTGCTCATCTCCGATGAGACCATGTCCTGGGCCTTGGCAAGGGCGTCATTGACAGCGGCAAGCACCAGATCTTCCAGCATTTCCACATCTTCCGGATCCACCACATCCTTTTCGATTTTAATGGAAACAATTTTCTGGGAGCCGTTTGCCACCACGGTGATCATACCGCCGCCAGCCGTGGTTTCAACGGTTTTTGTCGCCAGTTCATCCTGCATCTGCAGCATTTTGGCCTGAAGTTTCTGGGCCTGTTTGACCATGTTCCCCATATTTCCCATGCCCTTCATCCTGTTTTCTCCTCTTCGGGTATGATGGTTTCAAGTTCTCCACTGAAAATGTCCATGGCATCGGCCACAAGTGGGTGATTCATCAGTTTTTGTCTGACATCATCCGCCTTTTGCAAGGCGGCGATTTTTTCGTTTTCCCCAGGCGCTTCATGGGTGAAACAGATTTCGATTTTCCGGCCGCCGCCCGTTTGCCGGCAGGTGTCCCGGAGAAGGGGCATCTGCTTGTTCACAAGATTTCGGATATAGGCGGTTCCCGGCAGCGTAACACATATCTCAGCAGGGGAGACCGCTGTATCCAGGGCCTTGGACAGGGCTACCGCAAGACCGGGTTTGGTTTTTCGAAGGCAGGAAAGAACATTTTCCCAGGGGCTTTCACCCCATGGCCCGTCAGTTGGCGGCACATCAGCGGACCGGATATCTGCAAGGGACATATCGCTGGATTCCGGCGGAACCGATGCGTGGGGTGCAGAAGAAGGCGGACCCGGCTGGGACGCGGGCGGTTCATTTCCTGCCGGCGGTTCGCCGGGCATGATGGATGATGCCGCTGGGCCGGCAGGTGAATTCCCGTACCCGTAAGGGGCGGTGGGTTCACCAACAGCCGGATCGCTTATCCCGGCGCCTGCTTCTGTTTCTGCAAGCGCTGTCCGGCATCGCGGATCCTTCAGCAGCGCATCAATCCGGGTGATGAGATCGTCAATGGGAAGGGCCGGAACCACCTGAAAAATTTTGAAAAAAACCATTTCAAGGACCAGTCTCGGCTGGGACGCATGGCGCATGGCCGTATCCGCGCCCATGAGAAGGGTCAGGATCTGGTCCAGAAGGGCTGTGGAAACACCATGGGTCTGCGCTGCCATGATGTCCATTTCAGAAGGCGACACATCAGTGAGGATATCGGCGCCCACCCCCATCTTCACCAGCATCAGATGGCGGAAATGCAGCATCAGGTCCGCGTAAAACCGCTTCATGTCCTGACCGTTTTTAAAGGCCGCATCAATAATGGAAAGGGTGCGGGCCATATCCCTTGCAAGCACGGCTGCGGAAAGGTCGAACAGCGCGCCCCGGTCCACGCACCCCAAAAGCGCCATGATCTGGGAATCATCCGCAAGATGGCCGTCACTGCTGACCATCACCTGGTCCAGTAAACTCAAGGCATCCCGCATGCTGCCGCCGGATTCCCGGGCAATGGTCCAGAGCTTGTCTGTGGAAACTGCCATGGATTCTTCCCGGCACAGGGCTTCCATGTGGGCCACCACCTCGGCGGCGTCGATCCGCCTGAGATCGTGGCGCTGGCAGCGGGAAAGAATGGTGATGGGAATTTTGTGGGATTCGGTGGTGGCAAAGAAAAACATCACATGGGCCGGCGGCTCTTCCAGAATTTTGAGCAGGGCATTAAAAGCGGCAATGCTCAGCATGTGCACTTCATCAATAATATAGATCCGGAACCGGCTGTGGGCGGGCATGTACCGGCAGTTTTCCCGCAGTTCCCGAACCTGCTCCACACTGTTGTTGGACGCGCCGTCAATTTCAAACACATCCGCAGCCCGTCCGGCAGTGATATCCATGCAGGACGGACAGTGGTTGCACGGCGTTTCCGTGGGGCCGGCCTCGCAGTTCATGGCCTTGGCCAGAATCCGGGCAATGGTGGTTTTTCCGGTTCCCCGGGGGCCGGCAAAAAGAATGGCATGGGCCACCCGTCCGGCCTTGATGGCGTTTTTGAGGGTCTGGGTCACATGGGGCTGGCCCACCACGTCATCAAAGGTCTGGGGTCTGTATTTTCTGGCTAAAACAAGGTAGCCCATCAGTTGAATCCTTAAAATCCGCCGGACTTCCGCCTGTTCAGGGATTGGCATTGTCCCGGGTTTCTGCCCAGATTCGGTATCCAGGGCAGAACGCGATAAAAATGGGAATTTACAGAGTGTTGACAGCCAAAGTCAAGCTGGATTCCGGAACTTTCCCCGCACGGTTTGACATGGCCTGGGAAGTGGCGATAAACAGGGGGTCATCCCCATCTGAAAACAGATCCTTTTCCGCTTCCAGCTGACCGTTCATAAAGTGAGGGCGTTCATGCGAGATATTTTAAAAAATACAGGCAAGCGGCATCGACATGCAAAGCGCAGTTTATTTTTTTGCTTCGTTATCCTGGCAGCGCTGGCCGCACCGGCCGTGGCCGCGGACGCCGTATCTGCCGGAGAAGCGGACTGTTATGGCAAGATGGCGATGGAAACCGGTTTTTACGGTAACAATGCCGGTCTTTTCCATTATCCGGGTCTTAGCCGGGTGGGATTTATTCGCATGCCCCAGGTCACGCCAATGGGATATATTGCCGGCAG
>JAJDJS010000086.1 GCA_030267325.1 Desulfosarcina sp. OttesenSCG-928-A07
TTCAAAGGCTGCGGAAATATTGGACATCGGCTTGTCCACGCTTTCCAGAAGAATCAAGCTGCTGGAAAAAAGGATGGGCGTGCCGCTGTTTTACCGGACCACCCGGACAGTTGAACTGACGACTGCCGGAAGCATGCTGCTGGAACGATGCGAATTTGTTCTTGCGGAAGCCGGAAACGCATATGCGTCCGTGGTCAACCATATGCAGAAACCCGCCGGGCTGATCCGGGTTTACACCTATGCGGACACCTATGCGAACAGCATTTTCTTTAACGGTGTCTTCAGTTCTTTTGTCGCCCGGTGGCCTGAAATCAACCTTAACGTCATCTTTGCGGAAAAATCTGTGGATTTGTTCACCGCGCCCTATGATGTGGCGTTTCTCATTGAGCCGCTTTCCAACCCGGATCTGGTGGCCCGAAAAATTTTTACCATTGATCCTTTTTTATATGCCTCTCCAGCGCTGTTTGAGCGGTATCCGATGCCGGTGGTCCCGGAAGATCTGCACCAGCTTCCCTGCATTACGCTGGAGCGGTTCGGCAATGTCTGGGCGCTGAAAAAAGGCAGGAAGGAAGTAACACTGACCATTCGGCCCAAATTTACGTTCAGCAGTGTGGGCCTGTGTCATGAGTTTGCCCTTTCCGGCCACGGCGTTGCCCTGCTGAGATCAGCGCTTGCGGATTCCAGCAAAGCATCCGGCGAGCTGATCCGGGTGCTGCCCGAGTGGCAAGGCCCGGAGCACGCGCTTTATATGGTGACCGGACCGGGCCAGCTGCCTTGGCGCGTGCGGCTGTTTACGGATCACATCATGGCGCATTTTGGCGTCAAAACCGTGTCCGGAACATCCAACTCGCACTATTGACCGCTTCCCAGGGCTTTCAAGGCGGATTCCGCCAGAAATGCCGATCTGTTTTTTTATTGTTCCGGTTGCCACAGCGTCATCAAATTTTTGATATGACTTTGAAGCCCAAAACTTACAATGTGGAAGGTGAAAAAACAAAGGCAGGAAATCGAATCAAAAAACAAGGGGAACCAGCGTTCAAAAATCGGAGATAAAGGCAAAAGATTGGCCCTTATCCAGAGGGATGGCGTGCAAGGCTTCAGTTTTCAGTGTTTGGTGTTTACCGGGGTGCCCACGCCCAGCGCCCACACCGCGCCGTTGGGCGCGTTTTCAAAGATCCTCCCCCCATAGCTGATCACTGTTTTTTCCACGATCATGTCCGGCCACGGACCAAATGTCGCCCCCAAAGCTTTCAGAAGCGATAATGCAGTGGGGGTGATGGTTTCTCCCTCTCCAGAAAATCCCCTCACCGGTATTTTGTCCAGCATTTTCAAAACCGCAGGCGCGGGTGCCGGAAGATAGCCGTGGGCACAGTGAATGATACCGTCGGCAAGGGGAATGGGGCTGCAGATAAAACGGGCCGGCCCTATCATGGAAAAAATCCGGCAGACCAGGCAGGTGTCCAGAATGCTGTCCAAGGCGCCGACTTCATGGAAGGTCACTGCATCCGGGCTTTTGCCGTGAACCGCAGCTTCAGCATCGGCCAGCAGGGTAAAGGCCTGGATGGACCGGCTTTTTGCGGTTTCGGGCATATCTGAATCTTCAATAATTTGAGTAATATCAGATAAATTTCGATGGGCATGTTCGTGAGGAAGACGGATTTTACACCCCACACCCACAATATGATTCACCGTGCGGGGTTCAAGGGCCAGGCACTGGTCCAAGGCAGGAAGCTTTAATTCCCGGGCCAAACTGTCCAGATCAGTTTGGGATAATCCGGCAAGGGCGGCCAAGCCGCCGAGCATCATATCCCCGGACAATCCGGAAAGGGCCCGCACGGTCACAATGATTTCGTCTTTTTGGTGTTCGCTCATTTTTGCCGTTTGTTTCAGGTGAGGGTAAAATTTCATTGAACACATGGAAATGGTTGTGTTTTAATGCGTGCTGTGGCGCTTGAAAGGGGTTTGAATACAAGAAATAGATAATAATATCAAACAAAAAGGTCTGTAAAAAAGATGATTGAGAAATACCTGATCCCATGGAAAACCGCAACTCACAATACTGCGTTGGAAAATGCCATTACCATTTGGTAACATCTTTGTCACTTCCCTGTAACGCCCTGATTCTATTGTAATGAAATACGTTTCGTCGATTCTTGAGGGACTGAGCGGATGTCTTGATTTTAAGTGATACCCGCATGTTGAATCTTTTAAGGAGGCAGATCATGGTAAAGTGTATGTGTCACGGCAAGCCAACGGATTTTCGTTTATTTCCGCTAATGGCCATCACCCTCACTGTTTTCTGGCTGGTGTTTCTGTCCATGGGCACGGTGAAAGCACTTGCCGCACCGGAAAGCTTCAGTGAACTGGCAAAAGCGGCAAAACCCGGCGTGGTGAACATCCGAACCGTGAAAACCATCAAGGGTGGAAGTCCGGTTTTTCGGCATTTTTTCGGAAGTCCCTTTGGCGGCAATCGCAATCCGTTTGAGGATTTTTTCAAGCAGTTTCAGGAGGAGGGACTAAACCGGGATTTCAAGCAACGCAGCTTGGGATCCGGCTTTATCCTCAGCAAGGATGGATACATTGTTACCAACAACCATGTGATTGAAGATGCCGACCAGATCAAGGTGATTTTGTTTGACAACAGAGAGTTTGATGCCGAACTGGTCGGCCGGGACTCCAAGACCGATATCGCCCTGATCCGGATCAAGGGCGGAAAAAATCTCAAGCCCTTGAAATTTGGGAATTCCGACAACCTGGAAGTGGGCACTTGGGTCGTGGCTATCGGCAGTCCCTTTGGCCTGGAACAAACCGTAACGGCCGGCATTGTCAGTGCCAAGGGCCGCATTATCGGCTCCGGACCCTATGATGATTTTATCCAAACCGATGCATCCATCAATCCCGGCAACAGCGGCGGCCCGCTTCTCAACATGAACGGCGAAGTTGTGGGCATCAACACGGCCATTGTGGCCAGCGGCCAAGGCATCGGATTTGCCATTCCCGTCAATATGGCCCGCGGCATCATTGATCAATTGAAAGATAAAGGCAAAGTCACCCGGGGATGGCTGGGGGTGGGAATTCAGGATCTTACACCGGAGCTTGTCGACTATTACGGCCTCAAAGCCGACAGCGGTGTGCTGGTCACTCAGGTTTTTGAGGATGATCCCGCAGACAAAGCCGGTATTCAGGTCAATGACATCATTTTGTCGGTAGACGGAAAACCCGTGTCCACGGGCCGGGAGCTTTCCAGTCTGATCGCCAACAGCCAGGTGGGCCACCAGACCAAACTGGGCGTGATTCGGGATGGAAAGGCACAAACCATCACGGTCACCTTGGTCAAACGAGATGATGAAGAAAAAAGTCCTGCTGTCCAAAATCGGGAAAGCGATGAATGGGGGATCACCATTGCGGATGTGAATTCCGAATTTGCCAGACGGTTCGGCATTGATGTGACTGAAAACGGCGTTTTGGTGGTGGATGTCAAGGAAGGCAGTCTGGCCGGAAAAGCCGATATCCGGGCCGGTGATGTCATCAAGGAGATCAACCGGTCCGTGGTAAAAGACCGGAACAGTTTTATTCAGATCATGAAAAAGAACAAAAATGCCAAATCCGTTCAATTCCTGATCAAAAGGCCCAATGTCGGCTATGTTGCTGTAAAAATAGAAAGACGCTGACCACCCCATTGGCCGATGCACAACAGGTAGGGTAAAACACCGGCGGGAAGGGGCACCAGATCCTTTTTCGCCGGTGTTGTTGTTCCCTTTGACAGGGCCTTTAACGACGATTAGCTCAAAGCCCGCCAAGGGAGGCCAAGACCGCGAACAGACAACAAATCCAAGATTAAACCCCGGGGCGCCCGGGCGGGTGGCGCTTAAGAAAGGAGCAAAACATGCCGGTTTACGAATTTCAATGTAAATGCGGAAACATCGCTGAGGAACTGGTCAAAATGGATACGGAAACCATCGAATGCCCCAAGTGCCATGGTCGGGCAAAAAAAATTATGTCG
>JAJDJS010000087.1 GCA_030267325.1 Desulfosarcina sp. OttesenSCG-928-A07
GCTGATTGCCCGCCTGATCCTCGACCACAACCTGATAGGTATAAGTACCGTCATTCGTCAGGGTGTCGGTAAAGGTCCAGTCTGAATTGCTGACCGTTGCAGAAGCGATATACGTACCGTCGCGATAAATCGCCACAAACTCGTCGCTGCCCAGCGCTGCGCTGATCGTACCGGTCAAGGTCGGTGTAGCGTCATTGGTCACGCCCTGGTCAGGAATGTTATACGTATCCTGGCCGTCCGGGTTCGGCAATTCATCATCAATCACCGCCGTGAGATTTGCATAGGTATCAGGCCAGAAAGTGTCTATCACGACTTCCTGCTCGTTGATAAGCTTACCAACATTTGCTGCAGTGTCAATGACCCGAACTTCGAAGGTGTAATCACCATCCGCAAGGTTCATGGGTGTACCTCCGACCGTGCCGTCATAAGTCCAGCCGTCGCGGGCAGAGTTCATGACCACATCCGTCCACTCCAGAATGACGACACCCGTGTTCTTGTCAACAATCTGCAATTGCACGCGTTCATCGTTCGGAAGGGGAATAATGTTGGTGCCCGTCTCATCCATTACGGTGCCCCTAACGAGGAGATCCTGATCGCTGGTAATATAATCATTGTTCAAAATTCCGGTATCCTCTTCGATACCTGTAATCTTCGCCTGTTTATCATCCGGCGGAACTGTATCAATGACGATGTCCCTATATGTATCGGTTACCCAAGCCCCTGTTCCGGTAATAATTCTGGCTTCGTATCGGTGTTCACCATCAGGAATATCGGTTGTATGCTCATATGACCATTCGAGTCCCGTTACCAAAGCATCGGTCCAGCCCATGACCTCGTTCTGGCCTGATGAATCCATAATTCGGATCTGCACCTTTTCGAGCGGATCCAAAGGATCCCTTATCTCGCCCGACATTACCGGCATATTATCATATGTTATAAAATCTCCAGCAATACCCGTATCATCAACCATTTTGGTGATATGAATGGCATTAGGGGTTGGTTCATTACAAACCGTCACATTATAGGTATCTGTACTGCCCACATATCCGGCGCCATCGATAATCTGTGCTTCGTAGATGTAGTCTCCCGGCTGAAGCGTTATCACCACGGTACCGTCAAATCTCCAGGTGCTGCCAGTCATTTGAGCTTTGTACCAACCAAGGATTTCATTATTACCCGTCGAATCCATAATACGAACCTCAACCCATTCACCTGCGGGTAAGGTTATAGGATTGCCTTGCCCATCCTTGAGCGTTCCCGACAGAATGAGTTCGCCATCATCGGTAATACCGTCGCTGTCCGAAGTACCCGTATCCGGTGAAATACCGGTGATTTCTACTATCTTTTCTGTCGGATCGGGAGGGATGGTATCCAGCTCAATCGTATAATTGTTGGAAGGGGGGCTGTCCTGATCCGCTCCATCGCGCACCACGGCCCAGTACGTATACACTCCGTTACCGATGTTGTTAGTGTTTGGAATGTCATCTTCAAAGGTCCACGCAAAAGTGCCTTCGGTTGTTGGGCTTGTTGTTGTTATCGTGCCCACTTCTTCGGCAGTACCATGCAACTTCTGGCGGAAGATGACAATCTGTTCACCCGTTTCCAGAGCCTTATCCAGATGGCCTTCCAGAGTTGGCGTCGCATCATTGGTTATGCCGCCGTTCGGTACATTATATGGACTGGATGCACCGGTAGGATCGGGCAGTACATCGTCTATTATGGTATCAATGACGACAGACTGACCCGGTGGAGGCGGACTGATGATGACCGTTTGACTTGTGATCGCAGCAGCGTTGAAGTTGCCTGCTGTATCAACGACGCGGACCGAGTAGGTATAGGTGGTGTCACTCTCAAGCGCAATGGCCGTTCCGTCATAGCTCCAGCCATCACGGGCATTATTCAGAACCGCATAAGTCCAGTCAAGGACGAGAGTACCGTCGGCAGTACCGTCGTCCTTGACGATCCTGATCTGAACGCCATCGTCCGCATCATCAAGGGCGGAAACGACACCATTCTTCCGTACTTCACCGTTTACGATCAAGGTATTGTCCGTGGTGATAAAATCGGCAGCACCCGTATCCTCATCAATATCGGTGATCACCGCGCTGAATTCCGGAGGCGGAGGTATCGTATCAATGACAACCTGCTGAGTGGTATCAGCCACAAAACCGCCTGCAGCATCCACAATCTGGGCTTTGAACTGATAGGTGCCGTCGGGAAGAGCGACGCCCGTATGGTCGTATTCCCAGGCCGTTCCCGTTACCGAAGCAAAGGTCCAGGACAGAACCGGATCATTATTCGCATCCAGAATCTGAATCTGAACACCTTCACCTTTGGTAAAGGCGTTTCCTATGGAGCCTTTCACGAGCAGTGTATCGTCCGATGTGATGAAATCCCCAACAACACCCGTATCGTCGGTAATTGAATCAATAAAGACGGTATTGAGATCCGGTACACCAACGATTTCTACAGCGTAGGAATCATCGTTGCCCAAGTTCCCAGCCATGTCGATGATACGTGCTTCGTAGGTATAATCTCCAGGTTGAAGGGTGATTTTCTGAGTACCGTCAAATTCCCATGTACTGCCAGTCATTGTGGCTTCATGCCAAGTAAGAACTTCATTACCCATTGAATCCAGAATACGGACCTCAACCCGCTCATCTGCAGGAAGGACCACCGGATCTCCATTCGCATCCTCAACTGTTCCCGAAACAACAAGTTCACCAACATTGGTAATACCGTCGCCAGGTATGCCCGAATCCGGTTCAATACCGGCAATGACAACAAAAGTATCTGGATCCGGAGGTATCGTATCAACAATCAAGGTGAAATCGTTTGACACAGCTCCCGCGTTACCGGCAACATCCTGGGCTTCTGCTGTATAGGCATACGTACCCTCTGCCAAAGCACCAACGATCTGGAATGTCCACTCGTCTCCGTTCACTGTGGCAGTGCCAAGTTCCGTACCATCCTGATAAATCATAACCACATCGCCGAGCTGAAGATCCTGTACTGTACCGCGCAGCTCGGGTTCGTTGTCATTGGTTGACGTATTGTTGCCAAAAACACCCGTTTCCGGATCAACATTGTCATAATACCCGTCAATGGTGACCGTAGCGGGCGTGGGAGTAATGTCAATGACGACGATTTGGCTGTTTTCAGGACCTGGCGTGCCTGCCGCACTGATCACTCGCGTCATGACGGTATACGTTCCCTCGGCCATGGAAACAGAGGAATTGTCATAGGACCAGGAATCATCGGTTGCGTCATAGACCGCTCTTTCCCAGCTTGTACCCCCATCAAGAGATATCTCAACATACTGTTGTGGTGTCAGTGATCGATTAACCGTCCCTTCGAAGATCAGCGTCTGATCACTGGTGATAAAGTCCGTAGTGTTCAGGCCCGTATCATCTTGAATTGCAGTAAGGATGGCCTCAGTATCCGGAATGTTCGGATCTACTCTGAAGACCCAGCTCGACGTTTTCAGGCCTTCATTGCCCGCAGCATCCACAGCTGCTGCCTGGAAGCTGTGCGTGCCGGTGGATAGTTCATTATCGGGTTCAAAGCTCCACGTACCGCCGGTAGCTGAGGCCGAACCGATCAGTACGCCATCGTCGTAAATATTAACCCACACCACATCGCTTGCCGCCGTACCACTATATGTCGGGTAGGCATCATCTGTAGGCAGGCCGTCGACATTTATTGCCAGGTTGTCAATTGAACCTGTC
>JAJDJS010000088.1 GCA_030267325.1 Desulfosarcina sp. OttesenSCG-928-A07
TTATGATTTCTCCAGCAGCGGCGAGTTCCTCCCCATCTTCGGCGCGGACGGTCCAATGCTGAACGCTGGTGGCGCGTATATGGTCAGTGTGTCCTATTCGACCACAGGGTCTCAGGCCACAACAGCACCCGTGACCCTGCCCGATATTGCGCTGAGGACCACGGGCGAGACGGAGACCGTTTCAACCCTGCATGGCGAACTCACCTTGTGGTGGGATGCCGCGACCGACACTGTGAAGTATACGTATGAAGGTCAGCGGGGTCGCCTGAGTGATACGGAAACCATTTCTGTCGGCGTATATGACAGCGATGGTGACTTGGGCAGTGATGACTTCACCATTACGCTGGGAGATGTCATTCCCGATACAATAATCCAACTGGATGAAGCCGGTCTGTCCTTTGGCAGCGGCTCCGCCGGGCATGGTCCGTCAATCGCCAGCGATACGGTATCCGGCCAGTTGTCTTCCACGATGACGGACATTACCTGGGATACTTCCTCCATCACATCCGTACGGGCCGACGGCAATCTGGACGGCACATACAGCCAGGTGACCTGGACGCAGAACAATGGTGTGCTGACCGGCTCTTGCGAAGGCGCTGTCGTGATGGTCGTTACTCCGGTCTTTGTCAATGGTGTGTTCACCGGCGAGATTGCCGCCGAGCTGACACGTCCGCTGCAGCACAGCGGAGGCCTGGAGAATGACTGGCTGGACATCCGCGCCGACTATACGCAAACAGACGGCACCACCTCGTTGAGTGGCAGCATGGTGGTGCAGGTCAAGGATGATGCGCCCTTTGGCAACACCCCGAACGGCATCGGCGCGGATCATCAGGTCACGGTGTATGAAGGCGGTCAGCGTGTGGAATCCGTTGTTATAGCGGTGGATTTGTCGGGAAGCATGGACTCCCTGGTAGCGGGAAGCTCGAATCCACACACGGGCCGCCGAATGATGCGCTGGGAGGTCGAACTGGAGGCACTGCTGAAATTGGCCGAAGCCTACATTGATAACGGGATTACCGCCAATTTCACAGTTATTGGGTTTGCGTCGACAGCGTATTTGTCACCCAGGCTTACGGAAATTTCGGCAGAAGATCTGGTGGCGCTGTTAAAGCCGATGTATGACGCAAACAACTTCCGTGGAATGTGCACTTTGATTGAAGGGGGAACCTTCGGTGCGGTTGGCAACGGTACAAACTTCGTCAATCCAACCAATCAGATCATGTCCATCCTGGGAAATCTGGACAGCAAGGTGTCCACGAAATACACGGAGAAAACCGTCTATTTCATGACCGACGGTGAAGCATCTTCACCAACGGCATGGAATACCTGGATCTCCGATCGCCTGGACGACTACACCGTCTATTCCGTCGGTATGGGAACCTCCATCAGGGCGGGCGACCAGCAGATTCTGGTTAACATTGCCGGGGGCGACCGAAGCAACTTCTTTATGGTCTCCGATCTCACGAAATTGACGCAGACGCTGATTGAAACAATCGAGCCGGTAACGGGCAATGCGTTGCTGGGAATTGGCTCGGCCGATGTGACGACGCTGACGACCGTCAAGGTCAATGGGTTGGATTATGCTCTGAGCAACCTGGACAGCAGTACCGGGCTGAGAGCTACCAACGATGTGTATTTGGGACCAGGGGATATCGTCAGAATGGTGTTCTATTCGGATGGGACGTATCGTCTGTGGTCTCAGAACGTGCCTAACGATATCACCGTAAATATCCAGTTTACCGGGACGGATGCCGATGGCGATACCCGAGTCAGTGAGATGGCTGTATTGCTCATCATGGATTACAAGCCCATGGCCTACGACAAGGCTTACGCGCTGGAAAGCAAGGTCTCTTCTGTTGTTGAAGGCAATGTCATGCGGGACTCGTCTGTTGCAGGGGAATATGACGCAATCGGCGACACCGCCGGGATAGGCGCCATCCTCTATAAGGGAACGACGCATTCCTTTACGGGCACCAGCGGAGATACAACCACGATCAATACGGCCTGGGGGACACTGGAGATCAACCGCTGGGGCGGGTTCGAGGCGACCATTAAGAACGCGGGCGCGTTCAATAATAACGATACCTTCCAATACCGGCTGGTGGATCGCGATAATGATTGGTCCGACTGGGCAACGGTTGTGGTCGGCACCTTGCCGGTCGTAGCCCAGGACAATATCGGCGTTGATTCGGTGCAGGGAAGGACCCAGCTGTTAGGCAGATTCACGGGGACGATGGCGTCGGAGAGCTGGTACAGCTTCGGCGGTTCAACCGATGTTACATCATCGTCCGACAGATATTTCACAATGCCACCGACGCATACCGCACTGACGTCCTACCAGGACAGCCGTTATATGCACATCGACTCGACTTCGCGTATCACCGACGCAAACAAGTTGCAGGTGTTCGGTACGTCCAACAAGAGTCAAATCGTCACACTCCTGCAGGACATGGGGATTAACGTGACGAATACCGGCAATACCGGCGCCGGGTTGACGCCTTACGGCAATGATACCTACGGAACCTATGTACACAAGACCTTCACGGCTTCCGGCGGGCAGGTCATTTTCGACTGGTCGTTCGGCGGTACCGTCAACCCCTCAGCCTCTGAGGTGGATGCGGACGCGGCCATGTGGTTCCTGCGCGACAGTTCGGGGAAGCTGGTTGACTCTGGTCTCCTCTCGCAGGTTTCTCAGGTTGGCGGCAGCCATGCGAGCTCGGGTGTGGCAGTCGTTGACATTCCCGACACGCTGGTGAATCAGGCCTATACCCTGTATATCGGTGTTCTCCAGTTGGGTACCGAGTACTACAGCTACATTGATCTGTGGGTCGGCACAGTAGTGGCGTACGATCCGAGCTTCCACTTCAAGGGCAACTTCCTGACCGATGTGGGGCCGGACGGGATCGACAGTTACAATGCCTCGACGGCTGTTGCGGTAACCTACGAAGGAAGCACGCAGTCCTTCGGCGCGGCCGATTCTGTGACCTTTACCCAGGCGAACGGACAGTTGCTGAAGGTGTATGCGGACGGAACCTGGGACTATATGACGGACAACCAAGCCACAGGGCAGAATGTGGTCGACGAGTTCACCTACACCTTGAACAGCGGGTTGGGGAACAACACGGCCACCGTCTATATCCGTGGTGAAAACTTTACGGAGATCGGCACTTCGGGTGCCGATCAGATGAATTTGCAGTACGACACCCGGACAGACCTTTACATTAACGGTGGTGACGGCAACGACATCATCTACGGCGGCACCAGCGACAACATTATCAATGGCGGTAAGGGCAACGATACCATCTATACCGGCGCGGGCGACAATGTGGTCTACGGCGGCAGCGGTAACGACACCATCCATACCGGCTCAGGGAACAACCAGGTGAGCGGCGGTACGGGTGACGATACCTTCCACCTGGGCAACGGCGGACACGACACCCTGGTCTACAAGCTGCTGTATATTGCCGATGCAACCGGCGGCAACGGAACCGATACGGTCAACGGTTTCACCCTTGGAAACTTTAACACCAACTCTGACGCGGATCGCATTGATCTGAGCGAACTCCTTCCGAATGCCAACGCGGGCAATTATACAAGCTACGTTGCAGTAACATCGGATGGCACGAATACGACAATCCGC
>JAJDJS010000089.1 GCA_030267325.1 Desulfosarcina sp. OttesenSCG-928-A07
AAAACAGGGATTGGCAAAAAAAGCGCCTTTTTTATAAGCCCGGAACGCGGCCGTCACATTGGAGGCCATGGCATTGGTGGACAGAAAAAACACATTGCCATATCCGCCGGTACACAACACCACCGCATCGGCCGCATGGCGTTCCATCTCGCCGGTGATGAGATTTCTCACCACAATGCCCTTGGCGTGGCCGTCCACCAGCACCAGATCCAGCATTTCCCGGCGCGGAAAGAGCGTAATCTTTTTGGCAGCCACCTGGCGCATCAGGGCGCTGTAGGCGCCCAGCAAAAGCTGCTGGCCGGTCTGGCCCCGGGCGTAAAAGGTCCGGGATACCTGGGCCCCGCCAAAGGACCGGTTGGCCAGAAGTCCGCCGTAATCCCTGGCAAAGGGAATGCCCTGGGCCACACACTGGTCAATGATGTCGTTGCTCACCTGGGCCAGACGGTAGACATTGGCTTCACGGGCCCGAAAATCCCCGCCCTTGACCGTGTCGTAAAACAGCCGCCAGATGCTGTCGCCGTCATTGGGGTAGTTTTTTGCCGCGTTGATGCCGCCCTGGGCCGCAATGCTGTGGGCCCGGCGCGGACTGTCCTGGATACAGAAGGTTTTGACATTGTAGCCCAGCTCCGCCAGGGTGGCTGAAGCCGAACCACCGGCAAGGCCGGTGCCCACCACAATGATGTCGAATTTGCGTTTGTTGGCTGGATTGACCAGCTTTAATTCAAAACGGTGCCGGTCCCATTTTTCGGTGATCGGTCCGCCGGGGATGTGCGCATCAAGAACCATGATGTTTCCTTTCTGAACAGGGCGTATGAGGATGCCCGTGGTAAAGGTCAGGGGTGGCCGGATTCTGCAAAGCCAGATCAGGTCTGCAAAAAGCAGAAAAATCAGGCCAAGAGAAAAATATAAACCGGCAAAAACCCAAATCCCACGCCGACAACCACAGCAAACACAATGGAAAGATTCCGGATCAGTGGGGTGTATTTGGGATGGTTAATCCCTACCGTCTGAAAAGCACTCCAGAAGCCGTGACTGACGTGGATGGCCGCCGCGACTGCCACGACAATATAGAAAACCATATACGCCGGGCTGGAAAGTGCATTTGCCACCAGATCGAAAACCGTTGTGTGGGTTTTGTCCACAAAATGAAAGTCCATGAGGTGAAGCACAATAAAGGCCAGCAGAATCAGACCGGTGTAAGGCATGGTGGCCGATCCCAGGGTACGGCCGCCAGCGGATTTGTTGACCGCATACCGCACCGGCCGGGCCGCCCGATTTTTCAGAAAAAGCAAAAGGCCGGTGGTGATGTGAACCAGGGCAAAGACCAGCAGCCCGACCTCAATAGCCGTGACCAACGCTTCCACCGTATGCAGCGTGGTCGCATAGTGGTTGAAGGCATCCCGCCCTTTATAAAGGGTGAGGTTGCCTGCCAGATGGGCGGTCAGAAACCCGCAGAAACCCAATCCGGTAACCGCCATCATCAGTTTTTTTCCAACAGATGAGCCCAGTATGCCGGTCATCCAGTTCATTGTGACCTCCTGATTATGGATTGTGGCCCTGCCTGATGTTTCACCCCGTTGCCTTATCCCCGGAACGTGCCACGAAACAAGACAGCCGGCGGCGTTTGAGTGAAAACCGGGCAACGCCAGATTATGAATTTTAACTGCATAACGGCCACTTATTGCGACGCTCCGGCTTCTGTCAACAAAAAAGGCGGTGCCACCATGAATCCCATTCTGTTTTTTCGATAGATTCAGAGAGTTTCCGGCCAGCATCGGTCTTGAGTCGTTTTTTCACATGGGCGGACCATTTTTCCGGCGCCCTGTAGCCCATATCAGACAGGGATTTGAGATCCAGCAGAAAGGCCAGCTGATCCGCGTCACCCGCCAGCCGGGCCTCAAGGGTCTCGCCGGCATTGAATTCATCCATGAGCGCGGCAATCTCCGGCCCGAAGGAGAGTCCCCGGGCCATGTCCGCCACAGCCGTCTTTTCATCTGCCGTCACATAGCGTTTCTGGACCGCGTTGAGATCACCCATCCGGGCCTCGGGCAGATCGTGGACCAGACACATCATCAAAAGACGGCTCCGGTCGGCTTCAGGTGCTTCCGCCGAAAGGGCCAGGGCCGCGCACATCACGCCAAAGGTGTGTTCGGCAACGGATTCTCTTCCGGGCCCGAGAAATTGATATCCGGTTCGACTGACGTGTTTCAACAACATGGCTTCAAAAAGAAACTCTACAATGCGATTCATAATCGTCCTGATGATAACCGGGTGAACGGGGGATTTCGGTATCAAGGAGAAGAGATTAAAGGACTTGACACCACTTTATCAAATGTATAGGTATACGGGCACTTTTTCAAGGGATTGCGCATGGTTTTGTTCAAATTGGCAAAACGCATGCGAAAATTATATGAGATAGTGTCGTCTCGAGTTGGTAACGGTTTGACATCATTGCGTACCAGAAAGATCACGAAATCTTGTTTGATGCAATAAATCCAAATCGTTATATTTCTTCAGGTGACACTATCTGACAACCCGTTGCCGCATCGCCCATAAAGAGGAAAAAATGGTTTCCACTCAGATGGATTATGTTCAGATCATCGGTCACTCGAGCCTCATGGTGAAGTTTGTTTTGCTGCTCCTGCTGTTCTTTTCCATTGCCTCCTGGTCGATTATCTTCATCAAGGTCCGATATCTGCACAGGTCCTTCAAAGAATCGGAAATTTTCATCGACTATTTCTGGAAAAGCCGGGACCTGGCCAGTGCCTTTACCAAGGCCAAACAACTTACGGGAAGTCCGGTGGCTCGAATTTTCAGAACCGCTTACACCGAGTTGCGGAAACTGACTTCCACAGAAAAACCCGAAGCTGATCACGAAACTGAAAAAAAGGAAGAAGTCCACGCCCATCCCGAATTTTCCAGCAGCGGAAATGTGGAACGCGCCCTTCGCCGCGCCATCAACATCGAGATGACCCAACTCGGCCAGATGGTGCCGTTTCTGGCCACCACCGGCAACACCACCCCTTTTATCGGCCTTTTCGGAACCGTATGGGGCATCATGGATGCGTTCCACGGCATCGGTCTGCGCGGTTCTGCCAGCCTGGCCGTCGTGGCGCCGGGTATCTCCGAGGCCTTGGTGGCCACAGCAGCAGGTCTTGCCGTAGCCATCCCAGCGGTCATCGCCTTCAATCATTTTATGCAGAAAATCCGTGTCATGGAAACTGATCTCAACAGTTTTTCCGCGGACTTTCTCAACATTCTGGATCGGGACATTCTCCGGTAGCTCCCCCTTTTTTTAAGGAGACAGCATGGCCATTGGCAGCGGCAGTGACCGGCTTATGTCGGATATCAATGTAACGCCCTTTGTGGATGTAATGCTGGTGCTGTTGATCATTTTCATGGTCACCGCACCCATGATGGTTCAAGGCGTGGATGTGAGCCTCCCCGAGGTTACGGCCCAGCCCATTGAAACCGAGCAAGAGCATCTGACCATCACCATTGATCAGCAGCAAATTGTCTATATCAACGATCTTCCGGTTGAAATCACCACGCTCGGAGAAAAACTCATGGCT
>JAJDJS010000009.1 GCA_030267325.1 Desulfosarcina sp. OttesenSCG-928-A07
AAATGTTATTGTGCCTTTTGGCCCAGGGTCATCCTGACTTTGCGGCCTATGCCGCTGCTCTGCCTTCTGCAATGGAGACAAACTTGGCACTGCCATCGGAACGCGCCCAGGATATTTTATCCTTTTTATCCCATGATCCTGAAATGGCACCGCTGATTGAGAAGTGGCAGAACGAGCCCGCAGGCATAAAAACTTTTTCCCTGGCAGGCACAACAGCCCTGACCGCTGCCGTTATTTTTTTCCTTCTCCGCAGCCACATCAAAATCCATCGCCATGATACCGGCAAATGGGAGCTGCTTTTTGAGTCCAAACCCGGCGAAGGCGGCTCTGTGGTTGATGCCGCGAAACGAATCTACGACTGGCTCAAGGGATCGGGCCTTTTCCCCTGATCGGCAAAAACGGTTTTACTTTGCCGGGGAAGGCTCAAGGCATGCGCATCAGGCTGTTTGTCAAAAGGATCATACCCTGACGAACTCAAACACCAAAGCGGAAGGCTGACGGGTGGAGCCGGAAAATCGCAAACTGAAGATCATGGTGTCTTCAACCGTGTATGGGATTGAAGAACTGCTGGAACGCATTTATACCCTGTTGACCGCTTTTGGATATGAGGTCTGGATGTCTCACAAGGGGACGGTTCCGGTTTTTTCCACCCAGACCGCCTTTGAGAATTGTCTGCGGGCTGTGGAAAACTGCGATCTGTTTCTGGGCCTCATCACCCCATCCTATGGAAGCGGCCAGGATCCGGACGATCCGTCAAGCCGTTCCATCACTCATCATGAGATCCTCAAGGCGATTGAACTCAACAAACCCCGCTGGCTGCTGGCTCACGAAAACGTCGTATTTGCCCGCATTCTGCTTAACCATCTGGGATATCAGGGCAAAGCCGGAAGAAAAAAACTGAAATTGAAGAAAAATCCGACGTTCACGGACTTGCGTATTATTGATCTGTACGAAGAAGCCACCCTGGATCACGAACCACCAAACGCGGTTCCACTGGCAGAACGGCGTGGAAACTGGGTTCAAAAATTTCGCTCTGATTCTGACGCCTCGATTTTTGTCAGTGCCCAGTTTTTTCGGTATCAGGAAGTTGAATCCTTTATCAGGGAAAATTTTGAGAACAAGGCGCCGCTTTCAAACGATGGAGGCCGCCCATGACGCCGGAACAGATCAGGGAATCCTTGTTTCTGGGTGAGGGACAACGCATTGAGTTCAATGCTTCAACCCGAAACCTGGATGCACTGGGAAAAACCGTGTGCGGATTTTTGAATGCTTCGGGCGGTTATCTGATTTGCGGCGTCAATGACAAGGGCGATGTCATCGGGGTGGATACGTCTCCAGATACCATCAACCAGATTGAACAACTGTTCAGCACTGAAATTTCACCCAGGACCCTGATTTCTGTTCAGGTGGAACAAGTGGCGGAAAAGTCGCTCATTGTGATTGAGGTGCCGGCAGGAAAAGATGTGCCGTACGCTTTTCAGGATGTGATTTATATCCGCGTCCATGAAACCACGAAAAAGGCGGATGCAGAAACCATCCGCGATATTGTCTTGCGTCGCCAGATTGCGCCGGAACGATGGGAGCGCCGGTTTTCCCTTGCAAACATTGACGAAGATGTGGATGTCACCGAAGTCCAGCGCGCTGTTTCAGATGCCGGAACCGTGCGGCGCGCATTTTTCAAGGATACAAATCGGTTACCTGCGATATTGGAAGATTTTTCGGTTTCCCGGTACGGACGCCTGACCAATGGCGGCGATGTTCTGTTTGCCGTCAACCCGGCTGCCCGTCTCCCGCAAATCCGAATCCGGGCTGTGTGTTACCGTTCAGACAAGGCTGGCGATACGTTTCAGGACATGAAGTCTTTTGAAGGGCCGCTTCACCGCATATTTGAAAGCGCCTATGCCTTCATCCTCCGGAATACTCCCACCGTGTCCCGGTTTATTGAAGGAAATCCCAAACGTCAGGATGCGCCCCTTTACCCGGAAGCAGCGATTCGTGAGGCGCTGATCAACGCGCTGGCCCACCGTGATTACAGTTCGCCGTCCGGCGGCATCGGCATCCATGTGTATCCTCGCCGACTGGAAATCTGGAACGCCGGCGCACTGCCCGACGGCGTCAGCACAGAAAGCCTGTTGAAAGGCCAGATTTCCATTCTCCGTAATCCGGACATCGCCCATGTGCTTTATTTGCGGGGCTTCATGGAAAAGGCCGGACGCGGCAGTGTGCTGATGGTTCAACAATGCCGGGAAAACGGATTGCCGCCGCCGTCCTGGGTCTCTGATTCCCGGCTGGGTGTCACGGTAACGTTCCTGGCCCCGGAAGTTACCACGGATGTCACCACGGAAGTTGCCACGGATGTCACCACGGAAGTGCATCGGTTGTTGCAGCATCTGGAAGGCGAAATGACCCGGCAGGCGTTGCAACATGCCATGGGTCTTAAAAATGCGGAACATTTCCGGAAAACATACCTGTTACCGGCCCTGGAACAGGGATTGATCGAGATGACAATTCCTGACAAACCCAAAAGCAGCAAACAGCAATACCGGAAAACCGCAGCCGGAAAAAGCTTCTGGAAAACAAAATGACGGAGAAGGAAAAAACCGATGGGTTGCCCTGACTCGCCTGCCAATACCATCAGCGCCGTATTTTTGGACCGGGACGGGGTGATCAACGTGGACTCTCCGGACTACATCCGGCATGAAAACGCCTTTCACCCGATTCCCGGAAGCCTGCGGGCCATTTCCCGGCTGACGCGCGTCCAGGTGCCGGTCATTGTCATCACCAATCAGTCGGGCATTGGTCGCGGGCTGTTTTCCATGGCCGACCTTGACGCCATCCACCAAAAACTTCACCAGATGACAACTACCTGCGGAGGAACCATCACGGATATTTTTTTCTGTCCCCACCGGCCTGATGAAGGCTGCGATTGCCGGAAACCCCGTCCGGGCCTGCTGATTCAGGCCAGTTTGCGCCACCGGATTGATCTTTCCGCTGCCGTGATGATCGGCGACAGCGCAAAAGACATTCTGGCGGGAAAAGCAGCCGGATGCGGCAGAACCCTTTTGGTAAAGACCGGAAACGGACGTGATGCCCTTGCCCGCCTTTCCGCTGCCGGTGATCTGCCGGATGATGTGGTCGACGACCTGGGTGCAGCGGTCACGGTTCTGCTCACACCTGGAAGCAGCAATCTGTCATGACCGATGCCTCGGAAGTTTCCCTCACCGGCCGCCTTGAACGCATCACCTTCCACAATCCAGACACCCGGTTTACCATCGCCCGGCTTCGCGTGGAGGAAACCCGCAGCCCGGTGACCATCAAGGGCACGCTGCCCGATCCCAAAACCGGCGAGACCCTGTCTGTATACGGAAAGTGGGAAACCCATCCCCGCTATGGTCAGCAGTTGCGGTTTGACCGGTTTGTTCCGGTGCTGCCGGCCACTGTGGACGGCATCCGCCACTACCTGTCATCGGGATTTATCAAGGGGATCGGGGCCAAGCGGATTGACCAGATCATCCGGCATTTTGAGGCTGATACCCTTGCCATCATCGAATCCTCGCCAGAGCGTCTCTGCGAAGTGGAGGGCATTGGCAAAAAAACCGCCCGCCAGATCGCCGATGCCTGGAAGTCTCATCATGCGGTTCGCAGGCTCATGCAATTTCTGGAACAAAACAGGGTGGACACCCGCCATGCCGCCCGCCTGATGCGTGAATACGGCCCGGACGCCGCTGATATTCTGTGTAATGAGCCGTATCGGGTGGCGGATGATATTCCCGGCATCGGCTTTGTCATTGCCGATGCTGTTGTTCGCCATGCCGACACACCGGTCAATGAAGCAGACCGGGCCAGGGCCTGCATCCGCCATATCGTGGAACAGGCGGTTTCCCAGGGCCACACCTGCATTTTGCAGGATGATCTGTTTGCCCGGTGCCGGACCGCCTTTGAGCTTTCCCCGGAAACTGCTGCCGAGGCGCTTGAAAGTCTTGTGATATCCGAAGCCGTGGTGGTCCGGAAAACACCCGCCATTTCATCCCCCCTGATCTTTCCCGCAGAAATGGACCAGGCCGAACAGATCATCGCCAATCGGATAATCGCCATGCAGACCGTCCCCCTTGTGTCACCGCTTCCGGACATGAAGCGTGTAATGGGAGAAGTGCGGACCTTTCTTTCCATTCACCTGTCGGCGCCCCAGGAAAAAATCCTGGGCGAGGTTCTGTCCTGCCGGGTATCGGTCATCACCGGCGGCCCCGGCACCGGAAAAACCACTTTGATCCGGTCCATTACCGCGGCCATGGAAAGCATGGGAAACCGGGTGATGCTCACCGCGCCCACGGGCCGGGCCGCCCGCCGGCTTTCGGAAGTCACGGGCAAGCCGGCCGCCACCCTGCACAAGGCACTGGGATTCAACCTCAGCACCGGCACGTTTGACCGCACGGAAACCGACCCCCTGGAGGCCGACGGGGTGATTGTGGACGAAGCTTCCATGATCGACACGGGGCTTATGGCCCACCTGATGCGGGCTGTTCCCATGACCGCCCGCCTGATTCTGGTGGGTGATGTGTTTCAGCTGCCGTCTGTGGGGCCGGGAACCGTGTTGTCGGATCTGATTCAATCCGGAATTATTCCCACCTTTGAACTCACGGAAATTTTTCGTCAGGCCGCCGAAAGCCCCATTGTCATCAGTGCCCACAAGGTGCGAAAAGGCCTTCTGCCAGACCTGCCCAAGCCGGATGCAATAGCCAAAAAGACACTTTTTCCGTTTCACTTCATTGAAGAGGACAATCCCGAAGCTGTTGTCCAGACCCTTGTGGAATTGTGCACGAAGCGGATTCCAGCTGCTTTTCAACTGGATCCGATTCGTGACATCCAGGTTCTTGCGCCCATGCACCGAGGACTGGCCGGAACCCTTCATCTTAACCAGGTTCTTCAGGCTGCCTTAAACCCTGCCACCCAACAGGTGGATGCGCCGGGCGCCCGCCTCAAACCCGGCGACAAGGTGATGCACCTTCGCAACAACTACCAGAAATCCGTGTTTAACGGTGATATTGGGATTATCCGGACCCTTGACACGGAAAAATCCGATGTGGTGGTGGATTATGATGACAGGGAGGTTCGTTATGATTTTATCGAGCTGGATGAGCTTGCCCTGGCCTATGCCATCAGCGTGCACAAATCCCAGGGCTCGGAATACCCGGCGGTGATCATTCCCCTTGTCACCCAGCATTATGTGATGCTGCAGCGAAATCTCATTTATACGGCCCTGACCCGGGCCAGACAACTGGTGGTCCTGGTGGGCAGCACAAAAGCCCTCAAGGTGGCGCTGGGAAATGACAAACCCCGGCAACGGTTGTCGTTTCTGGCCCAGCGCCTGGGCGAAAAACCGCTTTTAAACACCCTGCCGCCAGAGGAAAAAACAAAAGCCCAAGGATAACGGAGATAAGGCTTTCCCTGGGTACATTTTTTATAAACCATTGAATTTCCCCCTCCATCTCCTGTATGAAACCCTTGACCATCAAGGCGTTTCTATAGGTAATACAGGGTGCAGATACCCGCGACACTATCAAACCAAGGACTCTTTTTGGCATGACCCGTGATGACATTACCCGAAACCTGCTGGCGATTTTTGCAAAGCAGTTTGAAATTGAAAATCCCGGTATGGACGAGGATTTACGCGAAGCTTACGAATTTGACAGCATTGACGCCATTGAACTGCTGCGCGAGATTGAACTCATGCTGGGCGACCCGCTGACCCGGGATGAAAAAGAAAGCGCCATGACCATCCGTACCTTTGGCCAGATCGTGGATTATGTGGAAGGCCTGGCAAAAACCCGCGCCCAACTGGGAGATGCCCGATGAACCGGCGGGTTGTCATCACCGGCGCGGCTGCCATCACGCCCATTGGCCACGGCAAGGCGGATATTGTCCGATCCCTGCGGGAAGGCGTCTCCGGCGTCCGGCCCCTCCGGGATGACGGCCTGCTTTCCAGCCGGATTCAGTCGGGCGTGTACGGCACAGTGGATTATCCCATTGCCTATGAATTTAAGCGCAGCGACCGGAAAACCATGGGGCCGGTTGCCTACTACGCTTGTCAGGTGGCCAAAGAGGCCCTGGCCGAATCCGGACTTTTACCGGAGTTCATCACATCCGGCCGTATGGGCGTGGCCTTTGGGTCCATCCACGGCAGCCCCTCGGTTCACCGCCAGATTTACAGCAGCTTTTTTGACACCACCGACACCCATCTGTCCAATGCCGGAGCGGTGGATTATCTCAAATCCATGGTGCATACCACGGCCGTGAACATCACCCGGATGTTCGGCATCACCGGCCGGGTCATTGCCTCCACCACGGCCTGCACCACCAGCAGCCAGTCCATTGGTTTTGGCTACGAGGCGGTAAAGTTCGGTCTCCAGGACGCCATGCTGTGCGGCGGTGCTGACGAATACGACACCACCACCGTGGCGGTATTTGACAATCTTCTGGCCTGCTCCACCGCGTACAACGACCGGCCGGATCAAACCCCGCGTCCTTTTGACAAAAACCGGGACGGACTGGTGGTGGGCGAAGGGGCCGGCGCGGTGGTGCTGGAAGAATACAACGCTGCCAAAAAACGGGGGGCCCCGATTCTGGGCGAAGTGGTGGGATTTTCCTGCTGTAACAACGGTGGCGACCTGATTCTGCCCAACAAAAACGGCATTGTTCAGACCCTCCGACTGGGGCTGGAAAGCGCCGGACTTGCGCCGGACCAGATTGACTTTGTCAGCGCCCATGCCACGGCCACCAAAATGGGCGATGTGATTGAGGCCATGGCCATGGCGGAAACCTACGGCAGCGGCCCCCTGGTCACCGGCCTCAAAAGCTATATGGGCCACACCATGGCAGCCTGCGGCGTCATTGAAACCATTCTGACCCTTTATATGATGGAGCAGGGATTTGTGGCCCCGACCCGCAACCTTGAAACCGTGGATGAACGCTGCGCCGGCATCCGCCATGTCCGGGAACTCACGGAAACCCCCATCCGGACGGCGGTGATTCAGAATTTTGCTTTTGGCGGGGTCAACACCTGCCTGATCCTGAAACAGGAAACCCCATGAGCGGGTCCGCTGTTTTTGCCCGCCTCGCACGCGGCCCCCGATTTTTGGTGGATCTGGGCGCCACGCTGTTGGTCTGGGGATATTTCACGCTCGGATTTCTGGCTGTTTTTTCACCCTTTTACCTCATCACTGCCCTGATGCCGGGCCGCACCGCCATACGGCACCAATATCTCAACCATATTTTTTACCAGGGCTTTTTTGCCCTGTGCCGCATTCTCATGCCCCGGCAGCGCTGGGAAATTGACTCAAAGGCAAGAAACATCCGCGCATCGGTGGTGGTGTGCAACCATATCTCCTACATGGATCCGCTCTTGTTGATCGCCCTGTTCCGGCGGCACACCACCCTGGTCAAGGCCCGGCTGTTCCGGATTCCTGTTTTCGGGCAGATGCTGAGGCTGGCCGGTTATATTCCCGCTTCATCCGATGCGGACATGGCCGGGCTGATGCTGGAGCGCCTGGAAACCCTTTGCGCGGAACTGAAAAAAGGCGCCAATCTGGTTGTTTTTCCCGAAGGCACCCGGAGCCGGGACGGCCATATGGGTCCGTTCAACACCGGGGCATTCAAAATCGCCAGACGCTGCCGCCGGCCCATCCAGATTTTGCTCATCCAGAACACCCGGAATCTTTTTATGCCCGGCCGGTTTCTCTTCAATACATGGCCCGAAAACACCATTTCCATCCAGTGGGTGGGGGAAATCATGCCGGCGTATGATGCACCGGATTTTTCCGTCAGCCGGCTGGCCCATGCGGTGCGGGAAAAGATGATGGCAGCTCAGGATGGGCTGCTTCAGGAAGAAAGTGCGGAGCAGATATGAAAATACAGTCCCTGCATCTTGCAAATTATCGCTGTTTTGATGATCTCAACATAAACCTGGATCCGCAACTGACCGTTCTGGTGGGCATTAATGGGTCAGGAAAAACAGCCGTCCTGGATGCGCTGGGAATCTTTCTGAAGATGTATGCCGGAAATTTCTGGTCCTATTTGGACAATGTGCCTGTCACAGATCTGAGGCATGGGCATGATTCCGCACAGTTATTCTGTGAAATGGATGCGGGCGTTCCGCGTCACCCGCGAAACCGGTTTGATATTTCAGTGACCCTGACGAAAAATCTAACGAGCCATTATGTGGACATCCAACGTGATGATACCGGTTTGTACGGGATTAAAAATATTTTTCTGGATTTTCCATCTCCCTGTCCCTTCCCAATGGTTGTTTATTACTCGTCAAAGCGCATATTGGACAAAGCAACACAAAACGAGGGCGCAAAGCCTGAACTGATGTATGCCTATACCAATGCTTTCAGTCCCCAGATTGATTTTTCAACATCCCTTGCCTGGTTCATTGAAAAAGCATCGCAAGAAGCCCTTGAAGCCAAACGGTTGAAAGATATGGAGCATACAATTCCGGAATTGTCCGCTGTCCGGATGGCGGTATCCAAAGCCTTGGGTGAATATGGCGAGCCCTTTGTGGGAGAAACGCCACCGGTGCTGTTTGTTCCGCAGAAAGACGATCTGAGCAAGGTGTTCCGGATTGAAGAACTTAGTGACGGATACAGAACCATGCTGGCCCTTGTGATGGATCTGGCCCGGCGCATGGCTGTTGCCAATTCCCATATTGAATGGTCTGAAGACCAAACCGTCCTCCATTCTCCCGGCATTGTGCTGATTGACGAAGTAGAGCTGCACCTGCATCCCTCATGGCAGCAAACGGTTTTGCCGACATTGATGAAAATTTTTCCCAGCGTGCAATTCATCGTCACCACCCACAGCCCCCAGGTATTGACATCCATTGAACCGCACCACATCCGCATTCTTGAAAAAGGTAAGGTGTTACCGGCAGAAATCGGTTCTTTCGGTGCCCAAAGCGGGAGAGTCCTGGAAGATATTCTGGGCGTTAACCCCAGGCCGCAAGAGGCTGATTCCACCAAAGCGCTGAACAGCTATTTCAACCTGATCAACATTGGAGAAGGGAAAACAGAGGCTGCGCTGAAATTGCGGGAACAGTTGGAGAATTGGCTGGCGGACGACCCGGCCCTTGCCGAGGCTGACATGTTGATTGCCCATCAAGCACGGTTACGCGCCAAGAAAAGGGAATCTTCAAATGCATAAGCTTGTGCCGCCACAAGCGCCCGATGTCTTTGCCAAGGGCGTTGCGGCCTTTATCCTGAATGGCGGCAGCAGGCTCGCTCCCAATCGTCGATGGGAAGCTTTCCGCAATGAACAGCCTGAGGCATATAAAGCCGCGCGTGATCAATTGTACGGAAATCAAGCTGGTTTGTGCGCCTATTGTGAAATCAAGCTTGCGACCAACAATCAGCAGATTGAGCATATCATACCGAAATCCATGTCTTTGCCCGATAGAGACGACACCTTTGAATTTTCAAACTTTCTGTTGTGTTGCAGGGGCGGCACCAATACGAGCTCGCCAAGACCTGATGAGTACTCAACTGATCCGAGCCTTGCGGTCAATCGCAGTTGCGGTGAAAAGAAAGGCGCATATTTCGGAAGTGATTTTATTTCTCCCTGTCACCTTCCCGCGATTCCTGTTTTTGAGTTGCATTACCACCCCGATGACGGCGTCTCTTTTAAAGTTGATCCGGAAGTCTGTGCGCAACACGCGATTGATCCTGAAAAAATTGAAAAAACAATGGATATACTGGGATTGAATTGCCCGCGATTGAAACGAAACCGAAAAGTGGTTTGGAACATGATTCAGGCAGAACTTAATACGTTGCCGAATCGTGAAGATGAATACGCGATAAAGGAACTGGCCGAAGCGCATCTTGCGCCGGTAAACGGAGAATGTCCGCCCTATGTGACCACGCGGTTTCTTTATCTCATGTCATTTCTGTCGGTTCCGCAATTACTTGGTATTGTCAAATGGTAAAACCGCCGCACCCCATTTCCCTCTTACTCTCCCCTGAAAGAAAACCATCATGAAAGTGGTTCTGATCTCCATGCCGGATACGGTCCCGGTGATTGTCCATGAAATGGCCGTTCACATGCCCAATCACGGCATTGCCTGTGTGGGCGGCAATATTGACGCGCAGCACGAGGTATATCTCATTGATCTGGTGCGTAAACGCGGAAGCATCCGCCGCTATCTCACCCGGACCCTTTCTCGCATCAAACCGGGTCTGGTGGGACTTTCCGCCATGGCTTGGCAGTATGACACCTGCCAGAAACTGGCCCGGCTCATCAAAACCATTGTGCCGGACACAAAAATCGTCATCGGCGGGTATCATGCCACGTTGATGTATGAGGAAATTGCCGCATCACCGGAATCTGCCGTCATTGATTTCATGATTCGCGGCGAAGGGGAGGAAGCCTGCCGCCGGCTGGTCAACGCGCTTTCCGGAACCGATCGCGTGGAAGATATTCCCTCGCTTTCCTACAAAACCCAGAACGGCGACTTTGTTCACAATCCCTGGGCAGGTCCCCTGGATTTATCGTCCATCAAACTGCCCATCCGGGATAAACGCCGGCTCACCTGGGGCTATCACATCATGTATTCCAATGTGGAATTGATGGAAACCTCACGGGGATGCACCCGGTCCTGCAATTTTTGCAGCATGAAGCATATGTACGGCCGGACGTTTCGCACCTATCCCATTGAACGGGTGCTGGCTGACCTGGATGACATTTATTACAAGCGCAAGGTGAAATGGATCTTTCTTGTGGATGACAATATGGTCCTGGACACAGAAAGGGTCATGACCCTGTGTGACGCCATCATCAAGCGGGGCTATAAAGGACTGCGACTGGTGGTTCAGGCCGACTGCATCACTGTTTCCCGAAATGAGGCCATGGTGAAGAAAATGGCCGAGGCGGGATTCTGCACCTTCTTCCTGGGCATTGAAAACGCCTCCCAGGTCAACCTGATTGAAGCGGGAAAAGGCGATATTGTCAGCGCATCCCAAAAAGCGGTGGAGATTTGCCATCGGTACGACATCATGGTGATCGGCGGACTGATTTTTGGTTTTCCCCAGGATGACGAGGCGGCCATCATCAAAAATTATGAATTTTTCAAATCCATCGGCGCGGATGCGTCTTACTGCCAGATTCTGACGCCTTACCCCAAAACCGAAATGCGCCACCAACTGATGCGCCAAGGACTGATTACCAATCCGGATGATCTTAAAAAATACAGCGGCTTGTGGGCCAATGTGCGCACCCACCACCTTTCTAGCCAGCGGCTGCAATACCTGTTCTGGTATCACCGCCAGCATGTGCTGGGCTGGTGGAAACCACCGGAACTGATCCAGCGCCGGGGACGCGGCTGGACCGCCATCTGGACCTATTTATTCAAGCCGATCCTGAAAAAATACTACGGCCATATGCTGCGCCGGGAAGGCTGGGAAGGCCGGTATCAGCGGGAATTGAAACGCCTGGAAAAGATGAATGATTTCCCGGACCTGGAGGATTAGGCCCAAAGAGCGCCACCACGGCCAACGCATGAATCATGGGCAATGGGACACCGATGATATTGACCTTGAAATTGATTTTCCTGTTTGTCTTGGCCTATGTTGCAGGATCCGTAAATTTTTCCATCCTGGTGTGCCGGCTTTCCGGCCTGACAGATCCCAGGGAAAACGGCAGCAACAATCCCGGTGCCACCAATGTGTATCGCCAGGCCGGTCCCTTTTGGGCGGGAATGGTTCTTTTGCTGGATATGGCAAGGGCCATCATCATTGCCCTTCTGGCGCTATACGGGCTTCCAGTGGGAATAGTGCCGTGGATCGGGCTCGGGCTGATTTTGGGAAATCGGTTCCCCTGTTTTCATGGCTTTAAAGGGGGCAAGGGCGTTGCCAACTATCTTGGCTTTTCCCTCGTACTGGCACCGGAATGGGCGGGCATCGGCGCTGTGGTCTGGGCAGGGCTTTTTTTGCTGTGGAAAACGCCCTTTATCGCATCGTTCGGCTTGGTGGCCTGTCTTTCCGCAGGCATTATCACACGGCCGGATATAGGGGCTTCTGGCATCACAGCCACCTTGTTGATCACGGCCCTGGTTGTGGCCTTTCACCATCGCAATATTCGGGAACTTCGACCCCATCAAGAGCGATGACGAGAAATACACCATAACCATGGAGGCTCTGGATTTTGCCAAGGCCTACATCGACGATCCTGATGAAGTTGCCAAATTGGCTGCCGGGATAGCTGCACAACATGGAGACAAAAATTTCTCACGAGACGGTGTCGAGCGGCAAGTCGCCTGGAGAATCGGCCTCATCTGTGCTGTCAAGAGCTTTCTATTATCCCTGCAGTAGAAATTCAGATCATCGATCCGAACTATCTCCCGCCCTGCTGTTGGCCCGGTTGCTGGCGGAGCGCGGAGTCAGATGCGTTGCAGGGTCGAACGCTCGTCTGGGAAAATCGAAGGGGCCGTTCAGGAAATCCGCTTGATTCTTCCTTCCCGCTTTTTTTTATTTTAGGGTATACATTGAAAATAAAATAAAGAAGAGCCTTGTTTTAGATTCGAGGCAGACAGGATGAAGCGAGAACTCCAAGGCAGATATGTGACCATATCAACGGTGGGTGAGAAGGCCCAGGCCTTCGTACCCGCGCCGCTACCGCCACGTCCACCCATCCACTGGACGTCGGAGCTGCACAGCAAGTTCGACCAGGCGCTGCTGGCCCTCGGTCGGCTGGACAGCGCCTCGACCTTGCTGCCGGACACCTCGCTGTTCCTGTACCTGTATGTCCGCAAGGAGGCCGTGCTCTCCTCCATGATCGAGGGAACCCAGTCATCCCTGTCGGATCTGCTGCTGTTCGAGCTGGATCAGGAGCCCGGCGTCCCGCTGGATGACGTGCAGGAGGTTAGCAGCTATGTTGCGGCCCTTGACCATGGTCTGCGCCTGCTGGAGGAAGGACTGCCACTGTCGCTGCGGCTGTTCCGCGAAATTCATGGTGTACTGCTGACCAAGGGGCGTGGCAGCAATCAGACCCCGGGGGAGTTTCGTCGCAGCCAGAACTGGATCGGCGGCACCCGGCCGGGCAATGCGGCCTTTGTTCCGCCTCCGGCCGAAGAGGTACTGGAGTGCATGGGCAAGCTGGAGCTCTTCCTCCATGACCAGCCGGAGCCGACCCCGGTGTTGCTCAAGGCGGCGCTGGCCCATGTGCAGTTCGAGACGATCCACCCATTTCTGGATGGTGATGGTAACGGCCGTCTGGGGCGTCTGCTGATCACGCTGCTGCTATGTGAGCAGAAGGTGCTGCGGGAGCCCATGCTCTGCCTCAGCCTCTACTTCAAGACGCATCGTCAGCATTACTACGAGTTGCTGAACACTGTGCGCATGACCGGTGACTGGGAAGCCTGGCTCGATTTCTTTGCCGAGGCTGTCATCGTCGCCGCCACCCAGGCTGTGGAAACAGCCCAGCAACTGCTTGATCTGTCGAACCAGGACCGTGGCAAGATCAGCGGCCTGGGACGGGCGGCGGCATCCACCCTGCAGGTCCACCGGGCGCTTATGGAGCATCCTATTTCCACCTCTGGCTCGCTGGTGGAGAAGACCCGCATCACTCCAGCCACGGTCAACAAGGCGCTCGGTCACTTGGAGCAGCTTGGCATCGTCAAAGAGCTGACCGCCCAGAAACGCAACCGCCTGTTCAGCTATGCGGGCTATATCGAGATCATGAGTCGCGGCACGGAACTGCCGGGTAGATAGGCAGTTCGATTCCGGTTTTCGGAATCGAATCAGATTCGTTGGGAGATTGTTCTGGGTATTCGCTCGCGTTGCAAACCCAGCATCCTCGTCCGGAGCTTGGAAATCAGGGGAGAAAGGTTGCTGCCTCGGCGGGAACTTGGAACGCGACTCGGAATCAAACAAAAAAATCCTTTATTTTTCAGTGAATTAAAGAGGTTGTTGGGGTCGACGACGGAGCTGCGGTCGTGAGCTGTTTGCTCCACTATTTAAAATATGGTACCGGTGGTCTGAAAAAAAAGAAAAACTCGGCTGATCCGCCATCTTTAGCTGTCTTCCGCAAATAAAGTCCCGTGGATGCACCATTTTTACAACATGTGCGGCGAATTCGTCGCCAGAACAGCAGCGACACGGTATACGAAAAATTCAGGTACCGATGTTCATATATTGAAATATCCGGCAATAAAGATTATTCAAAAAGTTGTCCAAAAAAACTTAACCGGGAAGGTACGCCCCTTTGGCTGTGGTGGATGCCTTGAAAAAGTTGACATCAGCGCTTGAGCGTGCCATTTCAGCCCAGAAGGCGCACAAGATCGCAGCCACACACAACCGTAATGAACGCATGCAGGTCTTACCCAAATTTGTGAAAATCTATTTTCTTAGGGCCGGGCATGTCCTGAATTTTAAAATGAGGCTGGGTGTTTCTGGAAATACCGGCTTCTGGATAATGTTTTCAACCGGAGTCAGATAACTTTGAGGAGGAAAGACGTATGCGTAGCCTGTCGTGTGCGGAGATCATGTTTATTGGTATGGTAACCTGTGTTTCTCTATGTGGACTGGCAACTGCAGAAAACAGAGAAATGCGTGTGCCCCTGGGGACCATTGAGTTAAAGGCCCCATCTGCTGTTGAGGCCAAACGGTCAGCGGTGATGTTTGACCATGGCCAGCACATGAAAATCAACTGTAACCTTTGCCATCACACCTGGGAGGGTAAAGCGCCCATTACCGGATGTATGACCAGCGGGTGTCATGATCTTGCGGCGCTTCCCAAAAAGGCTGATTCCGACACTGTGGATAAGGCCCTGGCGTTCCGGTACTATAAAACTGCTTACCACGGGCAATGTATTGAGTGTCACAAGACCCTGCAAATGGAAATTGAGCAGATGTCCAAACCTCTCACTGCCGTTGATGGAATTGTTCCCACCACCGGTCCTACGGGCTGTATTGACTGTCATCCCAAATGACGGTGAGTGAAATGGGGACACCGGACGTGTTCATCAGAGCGTTTTAACGCGGTGTCCTCCTTTCATCTGTAAACCGGTATGCTTGCTTTTTCACCGGCCAGGTCCAGAACAACCCGGATGGCTCCCAGTTGCTCAAGGATGCAAAAAGTCTTGGGCCTCTTCCAGCGCGGCGTTTGGCTTCTCGGCTTTTGAAGCAGGAAGCGGTGGAGCGCTCTGAACATGCCAGAGCGACACCCTTGCTTCACATCCCCGCTGTATATCATCTTCCTTTGGCGGACGGATTCTTTGCCACCCGCCTTTCCAACACTCCGCCTGACCCTGGCTCAACAACCCGTTTTTTCAGGTTATGAACTGCCCCGCCCATTACTTCTTTTTTCGTTGCTTTTTTTCCTGATCATTTCCGGGTGACGCTTCGCCGGCCTCCCTTTTCAGCTTTTCCACTTCCAGGGTGAGTGCCGCTTGACGCGCGGCAAGGTCGTTTATTTCCTCCTGAAGTTTCAGCTTTTCGTCCCTGAGGGGACGTAGTGTCTGCTGATGCGTGGCGATATCCTGTTCCAACAAATGGGCCTGGGCTGAAAAGGCCATGTGTTTGGCCTCGAGTTCGGCGACCTGAACAGCTTGGGGCTTCAGTTTTTCAACCTCTCTGCGCAAGTCTTCCAACTGGCGATCAAGGGCAGCCGCCTCCACTTGTTTGCCCTCCATGCTGCTGATTTCTTTTTCCAGTTTTTCCCGCAGCTGGCGCTTGAGGTCGAGTTGGTAATCAAAGTCCGCCATCTTGGAAGCCATGTCCTGATGTTCCCGTTGTTTTGCAATAAGGTCTTTTTCGAGCCGGGAAAGCTCGGCCCGGACCAATTCCTGCTGGTGCCGCTCGCCTTCCAGCAGGGAAACGTCTCTTTTTTGCCGGAGCATCCAGTCACGCATGGCAATGACATCAGCCTGGAGTTGCTCCTTCCGGGCGATGAGGGTGGCCATGTTGCCGCTGTCACCGATCAGGGCGCGCATGCGAGATCGCTGATACACATAATATCCAAAAATAACCAACAGGAGCAGCAAAAAAAACGCGCTTGCCACAAACCAGGCTATTGTCGACAGAAAGGGAATAAAAACGCCGTCCATAGGGAACTCCTGTATAGGGTTTACGGGTTATCGGAAGAAGATTTCTGAGCTTGCGTTTGCAATGCAGCGATAGTGGTGGAGAGGGTCTCCAGGTCTTTCTGCATTTTGGCGATCAGTTTGGAAAGCGCCGCATTGTGATCGCTGCTCAAACCAGCACTGGATTGAAGTGCCGTGGTGAGGGAGGAAAGGGGTTTGACCTGTTTTTCCAGCGCATCGACCGTAGTTTGCAGGTCGGAAACCCCAGTTCGCATTTCCTTGGTTTGGACCCCAACAGCATTGGCCTGAGTTGTCAGGGTTTGAACCGTCGCAGACAACGAATTGGCGATGGGCTGTACCTTTTTTTCCATTTCCTGAATTTTGGAAAGGGGCGCCTGGGCACGCTGGATCCATCGCTGAACTTGCGTGTTCAGGGCCTGGAGTTCGGTGCCAAGCCGTTTGTTTTCCCCTGCCAAGGTCTGAATCTCTGCTTTGAGCGCCTGATTGGAAGAACCTCTCTGGGTCAAAAGCTCAGAAAAAGAAGCACTGTGCTGTCCCAGCGTGGCAATGTGGTTTCCCATGGTTTCCAGGCGGGCCTGAAGGGCTGCGACTTCTTTATCCAGGCTCGTCACCGTTGTCTGCATGTTCGTTGTCTGGCGCGCATACGCTTGACTGGCCGCATCTGTTGTTGCCGAAGAAGCCTGCAGCTGAGCTGTCATGGCATCAACCGCTTTTTGGAAACCTTCCAGGAGCTTCTGGTCCTCGGTCATGCGCGCCAAAAAGTCCTGGGCATGAGCACGGGAACGCTCCAGGCCCTCAACATCGGCGGTGAGCGTTGCAACCTGCTTTTGTTTTTCCGCGATACTGGCACGGAGTGTGGCCTCCTGGCTTCGAAGGGTTGTCAGTTCCTGTTTGGCGGCCGCCGAAAGCGGTTTGGTCCTGACCAGATCGCCTTGGGCTTTTCCCAGCTCTTTCCGAAGCAATTTGATCTGGCTCGTGAGCTCCGTATTTTCGCCCCTGAGTTTGTCGGATGCCTCTGTAAGGGTCTCGTGCTTCTGGGTGAGGGCGTCTACCGCCTGCTGGACCCTTTTGTGGGTCTGCTCCAGTTGACCGACGGAAAAGGTCAGATCTGCATACTGGATTTTCAGTTCAGGCAACGCTTCTCTCATTTGTTTGTTAGCCTCAATATCCCGCTCCAGCTCAGTCCGCGCCTGGACAATGCGATCCCGTTCTTGTCCGAGAAGTAAAATTTTCCATCCCGTAAGGGCCACCAGGATGATCGCAATGAGAAGGCCCACACCCATGAGCAAAGTGGACGGAAAAGTGGTATCAGATCGCGGGGGGCCCATGTCGGGAACGGTCTCCGACAAAGGTGGGGGCTGATGCGGCACATCACTCAGTTCTGGGTTCATTCTTCCTCCATGCATTCTTAAGGGCAGTTAAATTGTAACGCAACACGATCCTCCATATCTTTCAGTTCACTTTTTATCATCACCGTACAGGTGACGCGTTTGGCAAGCATCAGACCGGCGCAATGATAACTGCCGATTTAACTGTATGGGTTATGAAATATGCATTCTTGATTTCAGAGGCGTACGTTCAGGCACCCGTATCAGCGGCGATGGCTGCCGGGTGCGTGGGATAAACCGTTTTTCATCTGGATTATCTTTTGGATCATCGGGGTTTTCCTTGTCTTTATCCGGTGAAAGACGGCGGAGCTGGGCGTTTGCCTGGTTTTTTTCGGACTCTGTCCGGGCCAGGGTCAGAGCCCGTTTCAAATGAAAATCAGCGTTTTTCCGGTCCCGCTTCAAGAGGTAAAACCGGCCCAGATGATAGTGCGCACCAAACATGTCTCCCAGCCGGCCGCTGGTTTCCCCCAGATAGTAATAGGCCTGGACATAATCTTCATGGTCCCGCACAAGGTCGCGAAAGGTTTCCCTGGCATCGGCAGCCCGCTCCATTTCCAGCTGGCTTCGGCCCAGATACAACAGGCCATCGGGAAATTTTGCCGAACGACTGGAAGAAAGGGTGTTGATGGCTTTTTCGTACTGCCCGTCTTGAAAATAAAAAACTCCCAGATCCTGCAGCATGCTCGTGTCCATGGCGTTTCCCTCAATGGCCCGCTGCATGTGGGAGATCGCCTCTGGCCACCGGTCTTCCCGGCTTAAGGAAAGGGCATACCCATAGTTGGCCATGGGATCGCCCGGAGACTGGGAAAGTTTTTCCTGAAAATGTGCGGTGGCGGACTTGACATCCGTATACAGGGCCACCAATCGGGTGTGGGCCATCTGGAATCCACCGGTTTCCGGACGCCTGGGCGCGGACAGGCGCTTAGTGTGGTGAAGCCAGTTGTCCAGATAGCTCATACGGGCTTCGGACGCCGGGTGGGTGTTGAGATAAGTGGGGATCTGCTCCGACCCGTACCATTGTTTGCTCCGGATTTTCTTCAGCACAAGGAGCAGGCCTTCGCCGGAATAACCGGCCTGGGTCAAAAAATCCAGACCGATCTGGTCTGCCTGAATTTCGTTTTCGCGGCTGTAGGCAAGGGCTGCGCTGTGGCCGGCGGCCATCGTGCTCATGGTGATGGCGCTGGCCGCATCGCCTGCACCGCCGATTCCCAGAAGCGCGCCCGCCACCAGTCCGACCAATGAGGCCAGCCCTATTTTTTTTGAGTTCTCAATGCGCTGGGAAATGTGGCGACAGACCACATGGGCGATTTCATGGCCCAGAATACCGGCCAGTTCCTGCTCGTCGCCCATGGCGGCAAAAAGCCCGCTGTTGATGAAAATATTACCGCCGGGCGTGGCAAAGGCATTATAAACCGGCTCGTTGATCACATAAAACTGATAGGTGAACGGCTGGGGCGGAATGGCAGCCATGATGCGGCTTCCCACCTGATTCACATAATCCACAATCACCGGATCAGAGATCAGAGTGTACCGGGCCTTTACATACGTCATGAATTCTTTTGAAAGTTCACGTTCTTCCTGGATGGAGATGCTGCGGCCGCATGGGGGATTGAGGATGCCAAAGCCCCAAAAAAAAGCCGTAAACGTCAGGATCGCTGTTATTTTTTTGTATTTTTTCATGGCAGATAAAGGAGACTGGGTGAGGAGAAATGGATCTATCCATCCCTGACAGGTGCAGAAGTATAAACTGTGTGGGCATCAGGCGCAACACCATAAGTGGGAAAGTTTGGGAATATCAAAGCCCCTGAACATAAAAAGCAGCATCCCAACCGGGGTGCTGCTTTTTATGATGAAACAAATCAGAACAGGAAAAACCTAAAATCAGACCAGGCCCTGGTCCAGCATGGCGTCGGCCACTTTCACAAAACCGGCGATATTGGCGCCGTTCATGTAATTGCCGGGTGTACCGTAGGCCTCGGCGGCAGAAAGACAGGTGTGATGGATGCTTTTCATGATGTTATGCAACTTGCGATCCACCTCTTCCCGTGTCCAGGAAAGGCGCTGGCTGTTCTGGCTCATTTCAAGTCCGGAGACTGCCACACCGCCGGCATTGGCCGCTTTTCCGGGAGCGTAAAGCACCTTATGTTCAAGAAAGATGTCGATGCCTTCAGGTGTGGTGGGCATGTTCGCTCCTTCACTGACCGCCATCACGCCATTCTTCACCAGGTTTTGGGCATCTTTGCCGTTGATTTCATTCTGGGTGGCCGACGGGAACGCACAGGTAGCCGGGTGGTTCCACAAGGGGTTGAAATCCGCTGTTGGATCCACCGGTGTATACACGGCTGACGGATACTGATCCGCATATTCTTTGATCCGCCCGCGCCGGACATTTTTAAGGTCCATCAGAAATGCCAGTTTTTCACGATCAATGCCTGCTTCATCATAAATATAGCCTGCAGAATCCGAGCAGGTGACGGGTTTTGCCCCCAGATCCAGAAGCTTTTCAATGGTATACTGGGCTACGTTGCCGCATCCGGAAACCAGACAGCGCTGGCCTTCAAGGGTTTTATTCCGGGTGGCCAGCATTTCTGCCGCTAAATACACCGCCCCATATCCCGTAGCCTCCGGACGGATCAGGCTTCCGCCCCATCCCAGGCCTTTTCCGGTTAAAACACCGGTGAACTCGTTGCGGAGTTTTTTGTACATCCCGAAAAGATAACCGATTTCCCGGCCGCCCACGCCGATGTCACCGGCCGGCACGTCCGTATTCGGGCCGATATGGCGGAACAGCTCCATCATGAAGCTCTGGCAGAACCGCATCACTTCCATATCGCTTTTGCCTTTGGGGTCAAAGTCGCTGCCGCCTTTTCCGCCGCCCATGGGAAGCGTGGTCAGGGAATTTTTGAACACCTGCTCAAAGGCCAGAAACTTCAGGATACCCAAATTCACGGACGGATGAAACCGAAGTCCGCCCTTGTACGGACCAATGGCACTGTTCATTTCAATCCGGAATCCCCGATTCACCTGGAATTCTCCCTTGTCATCCATCCAGGGGACACGGAAGAGAATGACCCGTTCGGGCTCCACGATTCGCTCCAGAATTTTGGCCTTCCGGTAGGCAGGATTTTGATCCATGACCGGTTTGATGGACGCCAGAACTTCCATGACCGCCTGATGAAACTCGTGTTCGCCCGGGTTTTTGTCTTTGACCAGTTGCAGAATATCCGACATGCCATCCTCCAGGTTTCGGTTGCGGTTTCCCACAAAAAAAGCGCCTGTTACTCCCTCTTGAGGGAAAAACAGGCGCCGTTGCCTTTTTTGCTGTTCGGATAACTCAGTTAGGGGAAACCACGCCGTTGTGCTCTCCAGCTGATTATCACATTCTACTTATAATAATGTGCCGGGAGTCTGTCAAGGGAAAGCTGTGAAAAAATTCAGAACAGCTCCCGTGAGAGCAAAATCGCCTCGGACACCTCCATCATGGTTTTCCGCATGTCCATGCTTCGCTTCTGGATCCAGCGATAGGCTTCGTCCCCGCTGAGATGATTCCGCTCCATGATGATCTCCTTGGCCCGTTCAATGGTTTTTCTGGATTTCAACTCTTCCTGGATCACCTTGGTTTTGACGATCAGCTCGGTGTTTAAAATAGCCAAGGCAGCTTGATTGGCCACAGTGGTGAGAAGATGGATATCGGTTTCGGAAAAGGTATGGGGGGTTGTCGTAAAACAGTTGAGCGCGCCGATGGTTTTGTCTTTTTTGACCTGCAGGGGCACCCCGGCCATGGAAACCAGACCCAGGGTTTGGGCCATTTTTTTTTCTTTAAAGATTTCGCACTGGAGAACATCCGGAATCATCAGCGGTTGCTGGTGGGTCACCACATACCCCACAACCCCCTCACCCAGTCCCAGGGACCGATCTATCACATAGGCCGGTTCAATGGCCTGGGTGGCTTTGAGGCGGATCTGGGGCGGGCGGACCTCTTCATCCACCAGCCAGAGGGAACAGATATTGACCTCCGTAACCTTGGCCACCACCATGACAATCAGTTTAAGTAAATCTTCCAGAAAAAGGTCCGATGAAATCGCCTGACTGATGTTCATCAAGGCCTTGATGTAATCTTCATGGTGGGCGTTTGTGGTATCTGGCATAAAATTGCTGTGCGTTCTTTTTTCGTCGGGTTGGGTATGGGCTGAAACTCCCGGATTCTCAGCCGGAAGAGGGATTTGCTGTTCGAAAACGATGACAAAAAACCGAAGGTGACACACCCGATCGTATCGGGCGAGGGTGGCTTCCGTCAACCCATCGCCCGATATTTTTTTCATTTCAGCCCGGTCCACCCCGCTAGCCGGAAAAGGCGGCTTGCTGACTGGCCTGGTCTTTCAGCATGAACCGCTTGATTTTTCCGGTGGCGGTCTTGGGCAGATCATCCACAAACTCAACCCACCGCGGATATTTATAGTGTGCCAGGGCTTTTTTGACGTACGCCTTAATATCGGCGGCCAGCTCATCAGAGGGGCTCACACCGGATTTCAATACCACATAGGCTTTGGGCTTGATGAGGTTTTCGTGGTCCGGTGCGCCTACCACCGCACATTCCAGCACATCCGGATATTCCATGATACAGGCTTCCACTTCAATGGGGGAAACCCAGATGCCACCGACTTTGAGCATGTCATTGGACCGTCCCACATAAAAAAAGTACCCGTCCTCATCCTGGAAAAACTTGTCGCCGGTATTGAGCCAGGCGCCCAGCATGGTGGACTTTGTTTTTTCATGTTTGTTCCAGTAATGGGCGGCGTTGCTGTCTCCCTTGATCAAAAGCGTTCCCATCTCTCCCTGGGGCAGATCATTGAGATTTTCATCCACAATGCGGGCCTCATAGCCGGGAACCAGTTTTCCGGTTGCGCCCACCCGCATGTCATCTTCCCGGTTGGAAACATAGATATGGGTGATTTCCGTTGACCCAATGCCATCCAGAATATGGACGCCAAACCGTTCCCGCCATTTTTTGAAAATTTCCGGCGGCAGGGCTTCACCCGCTGACGGACAGATGCGCACACCGTTCAGATGGCCGGGTTCATGGACCAGCATGCTGCCGAACAGGGTGGGAACACCGAAAAAAATCGTCGGATTGTATTGGTCAATGGCGGAAAACATGGATTCCGGGGTCGGACGGCCCGGATGGTACACGGCCGTGGCCCCCACGCTAAAGGGAAAATACAGCGCGTTTCCCAGCCCATAGGCAAAAAACAGCTTTGCCGCAGAAAGGCACACATCCGACTCCCGCACCTTCAGGACCTGCTTGCCATAGGTTTCCGCCGCATACACCATGTCGTGGTGAAGATGCACGGTTCCCTTGGAAAGTCCGGTGGACCCCGAGCTGTACAGCCAGAAACAGGAATCATCGGGCGTTGTGGGAGCGGCTTCGAGGACATCCGACTGGCTTTCCTTCCACGGTTCAAAGGTCAGGTCCGATCCGGCAGCGCCCTTTCCCACCACAATCACCTGCTCCAGAAAACCCAAGCTCGGACGGATACTATTGATGATCTCCAAAAGGCTTTCATCCACCATCAATATCCTTGCCCGGCTGTCATTGAGAAAATAGGTGTAATCCTTGGGCCGCATCAGGGTGTTGAGGCAGATGGGCACCGCGCCGATCTTGATGGCCCCGAAAAACGCCTGGGGATAGGCTTCCATGTCCAGCAACAGGAGGGCAACGCGGTCCTCCATGCGGACGCCCAGGGATTTCAGGCCGTTTCCCACCTGGTTGACGCCTTTTTGGATCTGGCCATAGGTGAGCCGCCGGTCTTCGCAAATCACTGCGATCTTATCTTTTCGGCCTTCACGGATATTACGATCCACAAAATAATCCGCAGCATTGAACGTGTCCGGCAAATTGAGCGTAAATTCCATGCGTGTTCTCCTTTTCAAAGGTTTCGGGATTGTGTTTTCTATCCATCCCGGAAATGTGTTCATCCATCATATTTTAACAATTCGGCTTTGACTGAAAAGAACAATTGCAAATGAAGTGCCTTATGAATATAAATTTATTTCATCAGATAAATATTATTTTATTAAATGATTTTGCCCTTTATTTGCTATTTCCACCCTCGAAAAGGGGAAATGGCCTCATTTTTAAGATGAAAAAAACTTGCACGCGTAGAAAAAAATTTTCAGGTGGGACCGGAAATACGGCATCGCACCAAAAGCATTCCGAAGGGGTGCGATAGAGGGGAGAATGGATGGGGTGGATTTTGGCAAATGGTGGGATACGCTGCGCATTCATGCCATAGGGTGGCCACATGACATAACCTGTGAATTCATCCAAACCCTTTGTGTTGTGAAGCTCCGCCCACCGCCTTACGACTCATCCGGATCCATGCCGAATTTTCGGATTTTGCTGCGAAGTGTGGGCAGCGAGACCCCAAGCAGGCGGGCGGCCTGGGTCCGATTCCAGCCCACCCGTTGCAGTACTTTCAGAATATGCTGGTGCTCAATATTGGAAAGATCCGGTGTGCCGGTATCGTTGCCTCCATCAGCCGGGTGCGCGGCAGTATGGTGCTGGGCCAGCACGGCCTCAATATCTTCCATCAATATCACATTGCTTCTGGATTGGATCACGGCCGCGGTAATGACGTTTTTAAGTTCCCGCACATTTCCGGGCCAGTTGTGGCCGACCAGCGCAGTGAGGGCATTGGATTCGATCCGCAGGCCGGTTTTTCCCATGGACCGCCCCACCATGGCAAGAAAATGACGGACCAGATCCGGGATATCATCCAGCCGGTCCCGCAGGGGCGGCACTGTGACGGGAATCACGTTGAGCCGGAAAAACAGATCCCGCCGAAACTGTCTGTCCCGGACCATCTGGTCCAGGTCCCGGTGGGTGGCGGCCAGAACCCGGCAATGGGCCGGATGGGGATAACGGCCGCCCACCCGGATATATTCGCGCCGTTCCAGAAACCCCAGCAGCTTCCCCTGAATTCCCAAGGGTAATTCTCCGATTTCATCCAGAAAAAGGGTGCCTTCGCCGGCCAGTTCAATCTGTCCGGGCTTGGTCTGGGTCGCACCGGTAAACGCCCCTTTTTCGTGGCCGAACAACTCGCTTTCAAGCAAGGTTTCCACCACAGCCGAACAATCCATGGTAATAAACGGAGATGCGTGATTTTTGCTGTTTTTGTGAATCACCCGGGCAATGAGTTCTTTTCCGGTACCGGTTTCCCCCTGGATCAGGGCCGTGGCGTCATTCTGGCACAAAACGCCCATGGTTTTGAACAAATCAAGAACAGCCCGGCTTTTTCCGATGATGGTATCACTGTCCAGTACATCTTCGGGCGCATCTTCCGAATCCGGGGAAACCGGTGCTTTTCGTTCCGCCCGGATGGCCCGGACCGCTTTTTCCACGGCAGATTCAATTTCGTCCGCATCCAGTGGCTTGTGGATATAATCGTAGGCCCCGCGTTTCATGGAGGTAATGGCTTTTTCCATGTCATGAAACGCGGTGATCATGATGACTTTGGGGGGCGCGGCAAAAAGGGCGTTGACCCGGTCCAGAACATCAAACCCGGTTCCGTCGGGGAGCCGGATATCCAGAATCACCACATCCGGTGAAAAACTGACCAAAAGGTCCTTGCCCGTACGCGCCGATGACGCGGTCTGAACCACGTATCCCCGTTCGGTGAGAAACATCTCCAGGGATTCGAGGATCGGCACCTCATCATCAATGATCAGCACCCGGGCCGGTCCAATCTTGGACATCAACTTCCTCCCACCGGCATCATGAGGGTGAACACCGCACCGGGAAAAACGTTTTCATCAATTTCCAGCCATCCGCCATGCTCCCTGGCCACCCGTTCGGTGTTGGTGAGCCCCAGCCCGGTCCCCTTGGTCTTTGTGGTAAAAAAAGGCTTCCGAATTTCATGGATCAGGTCTGCCGGAATGCCGCAGCCCTGGTCGTGAATCCGGACTGCCGCATACCGCTTGGCGTTTTTCCACACCACACCAATGGAAATCCGAATCTCGCCGCCCTGGGGAGACGCGTCAATGGCGTTCAGCAGAAGATTCATCACGGCCTGCTGAAACCGCTCCGCATCAAGGGGCACTTTGGGCATGGCCACATCCTGCTGAAAACGGACAACAATGGATTTTTCCCTGAATTTTTCCGCCAGCAGTTCGGTGTATTGATACATGAGGACCTGAATGTCCACGGGCCGGGGACTCAGATCCAGAGGCTTGGCAAAATCCAGGAGTTCCTGGAGAATCCGCTCCAGACGTTTGACTTCCTGCACGGATATATCCAGCCGGCGGCCGTCGTTTCCCTGGAGCAGGGCGTTTTTTTTCAGCACCTGAAGGTTGAGTTTGATGGCGGACAGGGGGTTGCGAATCTCGTGGGACAAGGATGCCGTAATCTGGCCGATGGTGGCCATGCGTTCTGCCTCACGCACCTTGGCCTCCATTTTGACCCGTTCGGTGATGTCCCGGCAAATGGCGATGGTGGACGGATAATCGTCATAGTGGGTCACCCGTGAGAGAATTTCCGTGGGAAAGGTCCGGCCGTCTCCATTAAGGCGCATGTATTCAAAGGCCTTGGGGGATGTTAATTTTCCGATGAGCATCCCCCGCTGGTACATGTCGGTAATTTTCTTCCGGCTGCCCGGAGCCACAAAATCCACGAACTTTCGGCCCACAACCGAATTTTCAGGCAACTGGTGAATTTTGGCAAAGGCCGGATTGGCAAAAACAATGGTTTCATCCCGGATCACCACATACCCGTCGTTGATCTCTTCCACCAGGGTCTTGTATTTGCGCTCGGACTCGGCAAGTTCCGCCGTCCGGCGCTTCACCTCCCCTTTCAGGGACAGATTGTGCTCACGGATCCGTTTTTCATGCATGGTTTGGGAAAGCAGGCTGTGCTGCTGCACCACATAGGCCATACACCGGTTCACCCGGACGATGTGGTCGTGGCACTGATCCGGCGGAAAATCCGCGAAGATCAAAGGCGTTACGATTTCCCGGAAAAGTTCAAAAGCAGTCTGGACATGGGAGAGAAGAAATCCGGCGTTCAGCCGAAATGCGGTGATGGTGCGGATAAACTCGTCGATTTTTGAGGGATCATCATAAAGGACAATCCAGATATTGCCTTCGTAGGCATCAGAAACCGTTCTGTGCAGTTCTTCAACAGGGCGCTCGGAATATTTTTCGCACACGCCGATGTGGAGCCGATGCACCCATTTTTCCAGTATATTCCGGCGGTGCTGGTGAAAAAAAGCTTCCAACGGCGACTGAGATGCGGGTGCTGTCATGGACCGCCATCCTTCTTGCGGTTGCGGCACGGTAATAAACAGGCAGGATCGCCCGGATGGAGGACCATCCGGGCGTAAATCAGACGTTTTTCCCTTATGCTTTCTGGAAAACGTAATTGAGCTGGCCGTTGGGAAGGGTGTTGACCCGGGTGGTCATTTCCGTGCCGACACTGACCGTCTCCGGGGTGAGGCCGCTGTCCAGCCGTCCGAAGACCTGGTAATCGCCGTAGTCCACCATGGCGATGGTATAGGGAATATCCCCTTCAAATCCCACGGGCGCAAAGGTGAGCTGGCTGTAGGACACCAGTTTGCCTTTCCCGGTTACTTCCTTCCATTCCATGGTGCTGGACAGGCAGCCGCAGCAATCGGCCCGGGGCGGAAAAAAATCCGCATTGCAGGCCTTGCAGTGGGTGTACATCACTTTGCCGTTTTCCAGATAATCAATAAAATCATTCACCTTTGTGGTCTTGGTGAAGCTTACCGTGCCGAATTTGGCGAAACGGACATCTTCCTGTTTTTTGCTCATTTTATCCTCCAGCCTACTGGTTGCCCAAAATGGTCACATTGCCGTAAATGCCCACGCCGCCGATGTTATGCACCAGACCGATCTGGGGGTCTTTCACCTGCATGTCACCGGCTTCTCCGCGAAGCTGGAGCACGATGGTCCGGACCTGGCTGCCGCCGGTGGCGCCGATGGGATGTCCCTTGGAGAGCAGTCCGCCGTCCACGTTTACCGGGATGCTGCCTTCCTTGTAGGTCTCTTTGCCCCGGATCAGGTCCTTGGCCCCGCCCGGCTCCGCAAATCCCAGGGCTTCATAGGCCAGAAGCTCGGCAATGGTAAAGCAGTCGTGGACTTCCGCCACATCAATGTCCTTGGGACCCACGCCAGCCATTTTATAGGCGGCCTGGGCTGCCTGCTCAGCGGCTTTAAGGCCGTAGAGTTTATCCCGACCGGTGAGGTTCACGCTGGCACTGGCCGCGCCCACGCCCAGAATCCAGACGGGTTTTTTGCTGAACAGCTTGGCTTTTTCTTCGCTGGCCACAATCAGGCAGGAAGTGCCGTCGGCATTGGCGCAGCAATCGCCGACCCGAAGCGGGCTGGATACCAGATTGGACATCATGTCTTCGGGATTGGTAAACATCTCCGGGGTTACGGCCTTGCGGTAAACCGCCCGGTCGTTGATCTGGCCGTAGGTGGCAGCTTTCACCCGGACTGCCGCCAGATCTTCCAGGGTGGTGCCGTATTTGGCCATATGGGCCTGGGCATGCATGGCGTAATAGGCCGGCATCATGGTGCCGAAGGGGCTTTCCCACTGGATATCCGCCCCGCGGCCCATGCGTTCCTGGGATTCGGCAGAGGAGATTTCAGACATTTTCTGGAGCCCGATCACGGCCACCACATCATGGGCCCCGGAGGCCACCATGGAATAGGCCAGTTTAAGGCCGGTGCTGGAAGAAGAGCACAGGGATTCCACATAAAAAGTGGGCTGGGGATTAAGGCCCAGGTATTCGGCAATCACGGCAGACGGTGACCGCTGCTTGTCATATTCGGGTGCAGAGCAAAATACCGAAGCGTCAATGTCTTTGGCGGTAATGCCGGCATCGGTAACCGCCTCTTTGAATCCCTCAAAAGCCAGTTCCCGGATAGAACCCGGATACTTGCGGACAAAAGCGCTTTGTCCGACACCAATAATAGCCACTTTTTTCATATTTTTTCCTCTGTTGAAGGGGGTTACAAATGAACATGCGCCCGTGTTTTTGAACATGCTGGAAAAATTCCGCGTTTTGACGGTATCAAGGGGTCGTCAAAACGCGGAAGCCACACTTTTCAGCACTTCATCTCAGCACCGGTATCATATGTACTGTCCGCCGTCCACCCGGATGACGTCACCGGTCACATGCTTGGCTTTGTCCGAGGCCAGGAAAACAATCACATTGGCCAGATCTTCGGGCTCGCCCACGCGTTTGAGCACACTTTCAGCCATGGCCATGTCAACGACCTTGTCCCGGGCCTCGGATGCCCGCAGCATGGGGGTTTCGATCAGACCCGGGGCCACGGCGTTGACCGTCACACCAAAACTGCCGAGCTCTTTGGCCACTGCTTTGGTATAGCCGATGATGCCGGCCTTGGAGGCTGAATAGTTGGTCTGGCCGAATTTTCCGCGCATGCCGTTGATGGAGGTCACATTGATGATGCGGCCGTATTTCTGATCCTTGAACAGGGGGGCAACATGGCGGGTAAAATTGAAGTAGCCTTTGAGGTTGACGTCAATGACCCGATCCCACTGTTCTTCGGTCATTTTCCAGCAGACCCCGTCCCAGTTCATCCCGGCATTGTTCACCAGAATGTCGATCCGGCCAAAGGCGTCCAGGGCGGCTTTGACCACCGCTTCAGCATCCGTAAAGGAAGCAATATCGCATTTGACGCAAATGGCCTTGCGCCCCATGGCCTCAATCTGTTTTTTGACCGCCTCGGCCTCTTCCTTGTGGTTCCGGTAGGTGAGGCAGACATTGGCCCCTTCTTCACCCAGCATCAGTGATGCAGCGGTTCCGATACCCTGAGAGCCACCGGTGATAATTGCATTTTTGCCTTTCAGCAGCATAATGTTTCTCCCTCCCTGGACCTTAAGCCATGGGTTTTCCCAGAACAGCGGCCATCAACGCCGTATCCAGGGTTTCTCCGGCAGCCAGACGACGCCGGTATTCGATGAAATCAATGGTATCCCGGCCGGTAATTTTTTTGGTATTAAAGGCGCCAAAGCCCAGGAAGGCTTCACCGGACATATTGGCCGCCAGCCAGTGCCGGTTCATCACCTTGGCCTGATCCCAGAAGAATTTTTTCTTCAGCCGGACGCCCTCAACACTTTTGGTCAGACAGCCCGGGAACAGGTTGGTAAAGGTCCACAGAATCTTGTTCACTTCCGCGTCCAGCAAGGTAAAGTCCGTCTTGGCGTTCTTGATGGTCTCGCGAGCCGCCTTGGCCGCATCACCGGTCTTGTATTCGCCGTATACCAGCTCGCCGTCCGCCACATAAGAATCGGTGAAAACGCCCGGGTTGCGGACCCATTTGTCATTGTCGCGAATCACGGGCACGCATTTGGAAATCAGGCCCAGGCGGTACATCTTGTAGGCGCTCCACATTTCGCAGGACACGCAGTTCCACATGGCCAGTTCCATGGGCAGCATCCAGGGGAGGAAATCCGTGCTGCCGCCATCCGGCGCGCTGCCGTGTTTGGGGCCGGCCTGACCAAAAATGGCAAGGTCGCTGGAAAGGGTGATATCGCAGGCCATGCCGATTTCCTGGCCGCCGGCCACCCGCATGCCGTTGACCCGGCAGATGGTGGGTTTCTTGCAGAACAGAATCATATCCACCATGGCGTTGAACAGATCCATGTAGATACCGTATTCATTGGGGCGCTTGGAATAATATTCGGAGTATTCCTTGGTATTGCCGCCGGTGCAGAAGGCTTTGTCGCCCATGGCGGTAAACACGCAGGCCACAACGGAGGTGTCCGCAGATGCCCGGTGAAACCCGGCGATGACGGCCTTAACCATTTCCGTGGTATAGGAGTTGTACTGTGTGGGGTTGTTCAGGGTCACCCATGCGGAATAAAGGCCGTCCACCACTTTTCCCTGGGGATCCACAATGGGTTTTTTCTCATAGATCACGCCCGGGGCCTCTTTTGAAAAAATCGATTCATCCCACAGGTGATGGTCTTTCAGGCCGTTTTCGCGGGGCATCCAACTCAGGTCGCTCATTTTTCCTCCTTACTTGTTCATTCAAAGGGCCGGATGTCACCGGCGGTCGTATTTTTACGGTAAACGCCCGCCATCATCCTTTCCCTCTTCAAATTTCAGGGAGGAGAGGGAAAGGGGTGAGGAGGGCTGAAGATTGCTCAAGACTGTCGTTTTCTTGAATTATGGAACCATGATGGGACGCGGGTTGATTTTCCGGGCATGGGCCATCTCAAACACTTCATTGATGGAATCCAGCGGGAAAGTTTTGACAAAGGGTTTGAGATCCATCTTTCCGGCCAGGATCAGTTCCACCACCGGCGGGTAATATTTGGGAATGCAGCCCCAGTTGCCCCGCGCCGTGGCATTGAACGCCATGAGGTTGGACAGGCGGATGTTGACCGTATCCATGGTGAACCCCACCACAGACAGGTGGGCGCCAAAAGTCAGAAGCCCGAAAGCCGTGGTCTGTCCAGGAGCCGTTCCTGATGTTTCAAAAATTTTCAGATGGGTACGGGAACGACCGGTCTGTTTGGCCACATCGTAGACTTTTTTCCGGAGATCCTTGAAGGGAATTTCTTTGGAGTTGAAGGTGGCGTCCATGTAGGGGGCAAGACCGTCCAGTTTTTGCTGGTCCACATCAATGGCCACCACCGCCGCGCCAAAACTTTTGGCCAACTGGGCGCCAAATCCGCCCACGCCGCCCACGCCGATAAATACCGCCATGTCTTCGGCCTTGAGGTCCGCCTCAACAATGGCCTGATAGGGCGTTGTGATGGCATCGGCCACAACGGAAAGTTCGGCCAGGGTAATGCCGGTTGTTCCCGCAGGGTTCATGTTGGCATCCACCGGCACCTTGCAGAGTTGATTCGCCGGCACCAGGATATGGGTGGCAAATCCGCCCTGGATATCGTTTCCCGGCATTTTCTGGGCAGGGCAGATATTTCCCCGTCCTTCCAGGCAGTCAGGGCATTTGCCGCAGGGCATAACCGCCGGCACGACTGCCGCACAACCGGCCCAGGATTCGGCGCCGTCGCCCACAGCCTCAATCGTACCGCTGATTTCATGTCCCAAGGTCAGGGGCATTTCGGATTTGATGGGCACATTGTCATAAAAAAAGCCCAGATCCGTATGGCAGACACCGCATCCTGCCACCTTCAGCAGAACCTCTCCGGGACCGGGTTTGGGAATCGGAGATTCCGTGCGAACCAATGGTTTGTTTCTTTCCACCATCTGCCAGGATACCATCGTTGTCATTATGCGCTCCTTATATGTTTAAAAAAATCGGGTAAAAAATCGCGAGGCCCAACTTATCGGTTCACCCATACAGCCCGGCGTTTTTCCGCAAAGCTGTTGAGGCCTTCCTGGGTGTCTTCGGTTTTCATCAGCTCGTTCAGGAACATGTCATTGACGCTCTTCATGGCCGCATCGGGCGTCATGTTCAAATGACGGTTCACGGCTTGTTTGTTGAGCCGGATGATGAGCGGGCTGCACTGGCAGATTTCTTTGATCAGAGCGGCAATCCCGGCGTCAAAGGCATCGGCCTCAAAAAGATCGGCCAGAAGCCCCATCCGGAACATGGCCTCGGCCGTATACCGGCGGCCGGTGGTGCAGATTTCAACGGCTTTGGCCGGGCCCACCAAGTGCGGCAGACGTACCGCAGCATAGGGCGGAAAAAATCCCAATTTAATTTCCGGCTGGCCGAAAACAGCGGCAGTGGAGCCCACCACCATGTCGCAGGCAATAGCCACTTCCATGCCGCCGCCAAGGCAGGCGCCGTGAACCGCTGCAATGGTGGGAACAGCCATGTTCTCAATCTGTTTCAACAAAAGATCAAACACGCGGATCATCTCCGGTGCAAGCTCGGGGCTGTGATCGCCCACTTCAACACCCGCGCACCAGCTGGCCCCTTTTCCGGAAATCACAAGGCATTTGAGATCCTTATCCTTGTCCAGATCCGCCAAAAGCTGTGTCAGCTCCTGCATCATATCAATATTGAACACGTTATGTTTTGGGCGATTCAGAACAATTTTGGCAACCCCATCTTCTTTGGTCAGTTCGTGAAAACGAAAGTCCGTCATAACTTTTCCCCTTTGTTCGGTGATAGTGGATGCAGCGCCCCGTTCAGAAAAATGCACGGAACCAGTGAGAAATCCGCTATAAATTGAATCTCCTCACAAAGGATCCAGATAGTCGAACACTGGCGCGCATATCATTGAAGACGGCAACCGCTCGCAACAAACGGTTCACGTTGAGATTTTTCATCGGGATTTAAAAAAGTCATATTAAAGCGTCCATGTAGCTATATAGAAGCTAAAACCGCTTGTCAACGGCAAAACCTTGCAAAATAACTTCTGATCAATCTCTGATTGAACTTTATTGCATACAAAATTGTTCTCAGAAAGAAACGGAAAGACTCACACAGATACGGGGAAAAGACTCAGAAAGGCGAAAAACAGTATGCTTCCATAAGGTCAGCGGGGATACTCACCCCGTGCGTAGACATGATCGTAACAATAGGACTCATACTCCAGATCCGGCGGCGCATCGGCAGACGTCTCGGTTGTCCGTTGTTTTTCCAGGTGGCGCATCCACAGGTTCTTGGCATGGGCATACAGCACATCCTGAAGAATATCCGGAGAGTCATTCACTTCGGGATTTTGTTTCAGAAACAGAACCGCGCCGTCGATGACCGCCTTGACATTGCGGACATATTCAGTGGCATCCATCCGGTAATCGGCAGAAAGACCCATAAATTTTTCCAGGGTTGATTTTGCGGTTCCCTCAATGGCGTCAATGCAGTTCATAACCGGTACCCGTTCTTTTCTGCTGATAACAAAATAAGGGATTGCGTCCGCGCAAACAGCGGGCCTTTATCGCGGGCAGGCGGTGGCCAGAACCATGGCCCGTCGAGGCGCAGGATAGCCTTCAATGGTTTTTTCCGGATCACGCTTGTCCAGAACATCTTCCAGGCTGAAGGTGTCAATCCAGTCTGTCTTCCGTTGTTCCCGCGATGTGGTCTTTGAAATATTCACGCACCGGATATTTTCGAATCCGCAACGGGCCAGCCAGTTGAACAGGCAGGCACATGTAGGGATGAAAAACACATTCCGCATCCCCGCATACCGGGTTCGGGGAAAAAAGACGGTGCTGTCATCCCCTTCCACAATAAGGGTTTCCAAAACCAGTTGCCCGCCCGGAATTAAAAGCGGATGGAGTTGGTGCAGGGTATCCAGGGGAGAACGCCGATGATAGAGAATTCCCATACATAAAACCGTATCAAAACACCAGCGCATTTCCGGCAGGTCTTCCACCCCCAGGGGAAGGCAGCAGACGTTCGGAAGGGCCAGATAACGGGAAAGCCCCAGAAACTGGCCATAATAGGTCAGATACGGCTCAATGCCCAGCGCCATCGCCGGTTTCTGGTGCGCCATGCGAAACAGATAATACCCGCAACTGGAACCGATATCCAGCACCCGGCGGCCTTCCTGGGAGGGCAGATGAGCGGCAAGGCGGTCCCATTTGAGGGAGCTGTCCCATTCACTGTCCACATCAATGCCGAAAATTTCAAAAGGGCCTTTCCGCCAGGGTTTAAGGGCCTTCAGGGCGATTTCCAGACGGGCGGCGACAGATGGCTCAAGATCCGCTGGCGTGCCGATCCGAACGGCGGACCGGCTCAGATCCACAGATGAAGGGGTCAGGTCAGGCAGGGTCTCCAGTACCTGACTCAGGCTTCGGCCTTTTTTGCTGGTCTGAAAAAATTCAACCTCACGGGCGTGGGCCTTCTGTTTCAGTTCCGGAAACCAGGGGGAAAGGACCGCATCATGAGCCAAGATATTCATGCGGGCATGGGGCCCGTGATCAGTCTCAGCATCGGCCCGGCCATGGGCATCACCGGGCGGGTCTTTTATTTTCGACAGATCCATGCACAGAAATTGAACCATTTGAGAAAGGCGTCAACAGCAGAAAATCCGCATTGCTGCATCCGGTCTTCATGGCGGGAAACGGTTTCCGGAATCAGGATCTTTTCCAGCGCTTCCCGTTTCTGGCTGATTTCCAGCTCGCTGTATCCATTTTCCCGTTTGAACCGGTAATAAAATTCGGTCTGCAGATCCGAAAACCCTGCATCAGCATGGACGGTTTTTTCCGACAAGAGCAAAATGCCGCCGGGAAGCAGTGCCTTGTAAATGCGACGGAGCAGGGCATCCCGGTCTTCCGGCGGGATAAACTGCAGGGTGAAATTGACCACAACAGCAAAGGCCCGGTCCATCTTGATCCCACGGATATCCGCTTCCTGGAGCGTGACGCGGTCCGGGTCCGGGCTGGCGCCCAGCCGCGTTTCAAAAACATCCAGCATGGGCCGGGAGGTATCCACCGCCACCACCTGGATGTCACTGTCCGGCATGCGGGACAAAAGCGTCAGGACCAGGGTGCCGGTGGAACATCCAAGATCATACAGCCGCATGCCCGGACGGTAAAATCGCTGGATCAATCGCGCCTGGTGATGGATGAGCGCTTCGTAAAAAGGAATGGAACGGCGGATCATGTTGTCAAACACACGGGCCACGGCCGCGTCAAAGACAAACGGCGAAACAGGATGCTGCGGCGTGCGATAAATATGATCTTCCGGCATTTTTTCCGACTTTCGCTCAGGACGGTTTCCCCAAAAGGGGCCCTGGGGCTCATGCAGGTCATGCCCAAGAATCTCGTGGACGTTCAGGTAAAGGACGGTTAAAGCGGTTTGATGACGAACTTTTCCTAGCCCTGGCAACGTACAATGCCGGTCCCGGAATGGTCCAGGCCTACCAGGGGGTCCCGCCTTTCCGGGAAACCCGGACCTATATCAAAAACGTGGCCGAATATAGGGAAAAATACCGGGAGGCGGTAACCTCCGGCATTATCCGGATCTTTCCGGAGATACAGCGGTCGTATCAGAGCAGTTCCTTGTCTTCAAAATCATCACCCATATCGCTTTCAAGCAGATCGTCCACATCCATGGCCTCGTCTTCATCCGTATCCGGGTCCGCGTCAACCAAGAGATCCTCATCCAGGCGCTCAAACATTTCCCGCTCTTCGAAAAAGAGTTCCGCAGAAGGATTGGCCCCGGGCTGGAACATGTCCATAACCGCATCGGCAATGCGCTCAATATAGATTCCCGGCGGGTACATATTGTTGGTGCGAAGGGCCTGTGTCAGGGCGCTGCGATCTTTTTCCATGACCTTCCGGAGGGCGTCGGCATCATAGGTTTCTTCACAGAGAAGGGAGAGCATCTCCTTGTCCAGTTCCGCATATTCCTGGATGCGGAGCTGGTTGCTTGCATCATCCAGCAGGACCACATATTTTTGTTTCATTGAAAAACATCCTCCAAAAGACGTATGGGTTGTCATTGCAGGTGCGGAGGATCATCATAAAACACCTTTCATGTCAATACGCATTCAACCCTATAAACATATCACATCAAAATCTTTTTCCAGGTTTTTTCGGACAGCCGACCCGATCCTCACAACGGGTCTGCTGCACCTGAAGTCCAAAGAACCTGTTTCCTTATGATTTATTTGACAAAACCATTGAAATCTGAGTGTATGGCGGCCGTGCTTTCAATAGTGTCACCCTGAATTTTTTGTAACGGTTTGAAACTATTTGCTATCTGCAACCTGCAGGATTTATTTTTTATAATAAATTCAAATCAGTATACATCTTGAAGTGACGCTGACGAGGGGGACTTTCACCGGTTTCAGCATTCTTATCAACCCTCAACCGGTTCAGGTGGTGGGTTCCTCCGAATACTGCCTGACCACTCACAGGGTTTTGTATGGACGAAAAGGATATCGCATATTTCCGAAATGTTCTTCAGTCTGAACTCAATGTTCTGCTTCAAAAGGCCGGTACAGCGGTAGGGGAGCTTTTGGGAACGGCATCCACCAGCGCGGCGGATCCCCTGGATCGGGCCACAGAAGAATTATCCCGAAGCAATCAACTCCGCATGCGGGATCGGGAAAGCCGGCTCATCGGAAAAATCAGAAAATGTCTCCAGGCCATTGAAGATGGCACCTATGGCATTTGCGAGACCTGTGAAGAGCCCATCAGTATAGCTCGGCTCAAGGCCAGACCGGTTACCAGTTATTGTATTTCCTGCAAAACGAAACAGGAAGCTTTCGAACGGGTAACCGGGGCGTCCTAGCCGCCCAGAAAGGTCCTGATGACACCTGATTTTCGCTCTCTTTATACCCACGGTTTTATCCGTGCCGCTGTCTGTACGCCCCGCCTTAAAGTGGCCGATCCCCTGTACAATGTGGGAGAGACCCTTTCCATGGCGCAACAGGCTTCGGACATGAAAGCCACAGTGGCCCTTTTTCCGGAACTGGGGATTTCCGCCTATTCCAATGATGACCTGTTCCATCAGGATGCGCTGCTGGATGCCACGCTTGCCGCCATCGGCCGGCTTCTGGAAGAAAGCCGCCGCCTCTTTCCCGTAATCATTGTGGGCGCGCCCCTTCGCCTGGAAAACCGGTTGTTCAACTGCGGTATCGTCCTGTATCGCGGCCAGATACTGGGCATCGTCCCCAAATCGTATATCCCCAGCTATCGCGAATTTTATGAAAAAAGACAGTTTTCAGCGGCCCGCGCAGCCATCGGCCAAACCCTAAACATTCTGGACCAGACCGTTCCCTTTGGAAACGATCTCCTGTTTGAAGCCACCAATATCGCGCACTTTATTTTCCACGCCGAAATTTGCGAGGATGCCTGGACGCCCATCCCGCCCAGCGCCTATGCAGCCCTTTCCGGCGCCACCGTCCTTTTCAACCTGTCGGCCAGCAACATCACCATCGGAAAGGCAGATTTCCGCCGAAACCTGTGCGCCATGCGGTCCACCACCTTTTTGGCAGCCTATGTGTATTCCGGCGCCGGAAGGGGAGAATCCACCACAGACCTGGCTTGGGACGGCCATTCCCTGATTTATGAAAACGGCGTGTGTCTGGCTGAATCTGACCGGTTTTCAAAAGACCCGCAAATAATTGTGTCGGATATTGATCTGGTCTGCATGGCCCAGGAACGGATGCGCATGACCAGTTTCAACGATTCCGTATCGGATCACATGGACCAGGTGCGTCGAATGCGGCGGGTTGAATTTGCGTTCCGTATACCAGATGGACCGGTTCCCCTGGTTCGTCCCGTCGAACGCTTTCCCTTTGTGCCGGCAACCCCCGAGGAGCTGGATACCCGCTGTTTTGAGGCCTGCCACATCCAGGTTCAGGGTCTGGTGAAACGGCTGGAAAGTTCGGGGATCCGGAAAGTTGTGGTGGGGGTATCCGGCGGTCTGGATTCCACCCAGGCCCTGATGGTGGCGGTCCGTGCCATGGACCAACTGAACCTGCCGCGCACCCATATTTTGGGGTTTACGATGCCGGGTTTTGCCACCAGTGACACCACCCTTGAAAATGCCAGAGGGCTCATGGGGGCCTTGGGGATAACAGTGGGTGAAATCGACATCCGGCCCACCAGCTTAAAAATCCTGCAAAACATCGGCCACCCCTGCGCAAAAGGCGAAAAAACCTATGATGTGACCTTTGAAAATGTTCAGGCCGGTGATCGCACCGCCCACCTGTTCCGGCTGGCCAACGCCCACAATGCACTGGTGCTGGGAACCGGCGATCTGAGCGAGCTGGCCCTGGGCTGGTGCACATACGGCGTCGGGGACCATATGTCCCACTACAATGTCAACGCGTCGGTCCCCAAAACCCTGATTCAGCACCTGATCTGCTGGACCATCCGGACAGGCCAATGTGACGGCCGGACATCTGCCATTTTGCAGTCCATTGTGGATACGGAAATTTCACCCGAGCTCATTCCCGGCGATGACCCGGATCAAAAAGCGCCGAGCCAGCGGACAGAAGCGGTCATCGGCCCTTACGCGCTTCAGGATTTCAATCTGTACTATATCACCCGGTTCGGATTCCGCCCCAGCCGGGTCGCCTTTCTGGCGCTTTCGGCCTGGGGCGACAAAGCCAAAGGGATCTGGCCGCCGTCCATTCCCGCGGAAAAACGGGAGTCCTACGATCTTGCCACCATCAAAAAATGGCTTTCGCTGTTTTTGTACCGATTTTTCGAAATCAGCCAGTTCAAGCGGTCCTGTGCGCCCAATGGGCCCAAAGTGGGATCCGGCGGGTCTTTGTCGCCCCGTGGAGACTGGCGGGCGCCCAGTGATGCGGTGGCCGCACCGTGGCTGGATGAACTGAGTGCCCATGTGCCGGATGAATAGGGGTATTGAAGGAGATGGCGCGATGATTAGGCCAATTGAAGTTCAAGCCTGTGTTTGATCTTTTGCCAGTCTGGACAAATCGCATTGAGAAGCGCGTAAAATTCGGGGCCGTGATTGCGATACTTCATGTGGCACAGCTCGTGTGTCACCACATAATCAATGCATTCCCTGGGTGCCTGGACTAAATTCGAATTGAGGGTAAGCCTGCCTTTGTCCGAAAGACTTCCCCATCTTTTTTGCATTCTCCGGATCGCTGTTTTCGGTTTTTGGCTGCCCGGGCTTTTAAATTTTTGCCAGCAGCGCTCCAGGCTCTCTTCAAACTGAAGCCGGGCTTTTTCCAGATACCATTGGTCCAGAAGGGCTTTTGCCTTTTTCGGAGCAGCAGAAGTGCAGCAGGTAACATGAAAAAAACCGCGAGACAGCTTGACGGAATTTTCCGCGCCGTCCGTGATTTTCAGACGATACCGCTTGCCGAGATACAGGTGGGTTTCGCCACTGACATAAGACCGGGCAGGCGTTCTGGGATAAAATTGTCTGAAATAATGCTGCTGCCTGAGAATCCAGCCGGCGCGCTTTCGTATTTTCTTTTCAACGGATGCGATATCAGACTGAAAAGGCGCCTTGACAATAACGGCGCCATCCGGATGCACGGCAATCTCCATGGTTTTCCGCTCACAGTAAAAAAGGCGGTAAGAAATGCTTTCCTGCCCATAAATCACAAGACCCTTATCACCGGCAACCGATCCGGCCATCATGCAAGGCTCCTGTGCCTTGCCACCTGCAGCGTCTTTTCGATGATCTCGTCCATCTGATCAAAGGACAATTCAATGCCTCTTCTGGTTTTCACTTCATCATAGAGATAATCATCGATTTCATTAATTACCTCTTTCTGGGCATCCGCATCATCCCAGAAATGAACTTTCCCATGTTTTTTCAAAATGGCGTGAATGGCAATGGCCGTGTCTGCGGCGACGGCTTCCAGGTCTTCTGCGCTCAGTTCATGCTTTTCAAGGAAGGGTTTCAGCACACCGAAATACGCCATGGCATCTTCATTGCCGGAAAGCGTTTCCGGAACATCCTCATGCACCTTGCCCGCAACCTTGTCCCGGATCTCGACAACTTTATTGAGATACTCCAGATCGGAAATTCTTTTTGCCCTGAAGTCCTCAATGGCTTTTTGGATAAGATTTGAAAACTTTTCATAAAAGGCAGGATCTTCATCCATTTTTTCCGTAATCGCCCGTTTGGTGGCATGGGCAATGGTATCGGCTTTGGACGCGGTGGTGTGTTGGGGTTTTCCGGTCTGGTAGACACCCTGTTCCTCCTTCACCTGGTTGAACAGGGTGTCATCAAAGATATTGACCGGTTCATTGAGCTGAACAACCTCATTGGCCTGGATGTGGGTATCAAGCAGTTTTTTGATTTTGGGTTCATAGTCGCGGTAGTCAATGGTTTCCGCATATCGCAGTTGAACGGAAGCCTTGAGCGTCTGGAATTTCTTGAAATCAGCCTTGTATCTTGAAAGCGCCTTTTCATCGGTCTCGGTCAGAAATTTTTCCGAAGAAAGCGCAAGGGCAAGATTTTTTCCGAATTCCGAAAGGCGTCCATAAAATTCTTCCCGCAAGGCGTCATCGCCAAGAAACTGTTCATAGGCTTCCTCGTCATACGAATGCTTTACGGTTTTGAAAAGATCCCAGAGATCTGAGTATCTTTCCGGCAATTTTTCGACTTCTGCCTGAATGGATGTCAGCGTTCCGACAAGGTCAGATTCCTCAAACCCCTCAAAGGCGCTGTACATCGTCAGTGCCTTGTCCAGCTCGCCAAGAATACCCGCATAATCGACAATAAAACCAAAATCCTTTCCTTCATAAATCCGGTTCACCCGTGCAATGGCCTGAAGCAGTGTATGTTCCTTGAGATCCTTGCATAAATAGAGAACCGCATTTCTCGGCGCGTCAAAGCCCGTGAGGAGTTTGCTGACCACGATAAGAATTTCCGGATGATCCCCATGTTTGAACTGGTTGATGAGCTGCTTGGTGTATTCTTCTTCACTGCCATAGCGCTTCATCATTTTCTGCCAGAATCTGACCACCTCATCGGTGCTGTCATCATCGGTTTCTTCAAAACCTTCACGCATGTCAGGCGGAGAGATGACCACTTCAGAACGGACCATGCCGATTTCATCAAGATCCGCATGATACTTGAGGGCGGACGCCTTGCTCGGCGCAACAAGCTGGGCCTTGAAGCCTGTGCCCTGCCAGTTGGACCGAAAATGTTCGCTGATATCAAAGGCTCGCATGTAAATCACCTGATCTGCCTTGTTCAGCATCTTGGCCCGGGCGTATTTGCGCTTGAGGTCGGCCCGCTGTTCATCGCTCAAACCCTTTGTGTGGCGTTCAAACCAGAGGTCAACGGCCTTCTTGTCCTGCTCCATTTCCACAAGTCGGCCTTCATACAAAAGGGGAACCACAGCGCCGTCTTCAACAGCCTGGGTGATGGAGTAGTGGGGTTCGATCATCTCGCCAAATTTCGTAAAACTGTTTTTATCCTTTTTGAGGAGCGGCGTACCGGTGAACCCGAGATAGCAGGCACGGGGAAAAATCTGGCGCATACGGGCGGAAAAACTGCCGAATTGTGTGCGATGGCTTTCATCCACCAGCATGAAAATATCAGGGGAATCATCCTGATATTTTTTTATGGCATAGGCTTTATCGAATTTGTGGATCAGGGTTGTGATGATGCCGGAATTTTTTTCAGACACCAATTCCAGGAGGTTTCTGCCTGATGTGGCGCGCTTGGCTTCCAGCCCGCAGGCCGCAAAGGTATTTCCCAATTGTCTGTCCAGATCGTCACGATCCGTAACAAGCACAATGCGCGGATTCCGGATTTCAGGATCAAGGGCCAGGTTGCGGGCAAGCATCACCATGGTCAGGGATTTTCCCGATCCTTGCGTGTGCCAGATCACGCCACCTTTTCTGGAGCCGGTATGGCCGAAATGTTTGACCCGGTTCAAGGTGGATTTAACGACAAAATACTGCTGATAACGGGCAATTTTTCTGACGCCCCCGTCAAAGACCGTGAATTTCCATGCCAGCTCCAGAAGCCTCTCTGGCCGGCAAAGGGCAAAAAGTGTCTTGTCCTGCTCTGTCACAAAGCGGGATTTGTCATCCGCAGGCAGAGCCTCGGATATGGAAAAATCCTTTGAATTCACCTTGTATTTCAAGGATTTCTGAACCAGGTTTTTCAGCTTTTTTCCTTCCGCACGTTTTTCGTTCGCGTCCAGACCGGGTTCTTTCCAGACACTCCAGAATTTTGCTGCTGTTCCGGTTGTGGCATATTTCGCGCTGTTTTTGTTCAAAGCCAGAACAAGCTGGGAAAATACGAAAAGCTTTGGAATATACGCATCATTCTGGTTTCTGATGGATTGGGAGACCGCCTGCTCAATTTCCGTTTGCGGGGATTTGCATTCGATCACGCAAAAGGGGATGCCATTGACAAAAAGAACGATATCCGGCCTTGCTGTTTCCGTACTTCTGGAGCGTTCCACAGGAAATTCCACGGTTACATGGAATTTGTTACGACCGGGATTGCGCCAGTCCACATAAATCAGGCTGAAACTTTTGGAATCACCCTCAATGGTCTGCTCCATGGCCGTTCCCAGAGTGATCAGATCATAAATGGCCTCATTGGTTTTCTGGAGACCATCGTATTTCACATTTTTCAGCTTCTGAACGGCGGACTGGATGTTTTCCTCGGAAAAGAGATATTCGCTCCCCTTGTGGCGGATGCGGTTGATCTCCTTGAGCTGACTGCGCAGGATGTTTTCCAGAAGGACATTGGAAAAGCGGTTCTGCCGCTCTGTAAGCGCTTGGGAAGGGGAGAGGTATTCAAAGCCAAGGGCAAGGAGGAGTTGAAGGGCGGGGATTTGGGAGAGGGATTTTTCGGTTGTTGCGAATGTGGTCATGGATAGGCCTTTATTTTAGCCGCGAAATACGCGAAAAGCGCGAAAGAAGTTTTTGACGCCAGAGTCGTTCACCGTAGTACGCCTTTTAGCATCCAGAGCATGTCATCCTCACAGCCATTTTGAGAAAGTTGTTTCAGTCGTATAAAAACGGGCAGCTACCAGCTCCCCTATATAGAGCTGTTTGATGCTACTTTTTTGAGGCCCTTGAGGATAAGATGTACACACTCATCCACAAAAGGAGATTCCATTAGCCGCTTATAGTCGTCGACACCTAGACCGGAAAGCTTTGCCAATTTTTTACATGTGAGATGCTCTAACATGGTTTTAATTTTAGCGTAATCAGCGTTTTCGTTTTTTTGTTTAGCCATTTTCTGAAGATCACCATAACCTGTATTATACGTGCATTGCCATTTTTCAGTAAGTGGTTCGGCAAGTGATTTTTTTAAAATTGTTTTGCAAACTTCTCCAACGACACCCCCAAACGCGCCAAGCAGATAGAGAGGTTTCTTGTTGTCTATTGAGATTATTATCTCTTCAAGCACTCCAGGCATCTTCCCGTTATAGCCAGCGAGTTTTCCCCCAGCGCAGATACGTGCTTGAGAACTTTTAATGGATTCCTCGCGCATCTGTGTAAGACACCGAGACCATATATATTTATTTTCTATACAGGTTGGAGGTATAGGCGTGTTTTTATCTATTACTTCTTTAGATATATCAATGGGGATATCATGCTCTATAGGCTTAATAATATTACTATATTTTGCCCTCCATTCGACCATTTGAAGATCGAATACATATATTGGCCATGCAAGATGATTTTCAACATGGATATTGTCGGTCTTGATGCGCTCTTTTAGCACCATAGCTTCATCAAGTATGAATTCTGTGAACCCATCTTTACGAAGATCACCGCCATAAATAAGGATTCCTGATCTAGCAAGCAGATGTCTTGCGAGATCTTGGGATAACCTTTTTAGCTGGTTGGCATGTAAATGGTGGTTTGCATAGCCTTCCGCAGGAATATCAGAGATAGAAATTCCAATACGAAAATCTTTTAAGGCATCTCGATCTGAAGGATTCCATAAGGGAGTAAACGCATCAACGCCAAAGTATGAAAGCCAGTCCGCTTCTTCTGAATAAATCGGGGGCTCCGGATAACAAATTTTTTTCTTTGCATTTTTTTTTAATTCAACGATTGTATGAACTTCTGGGGGTCTTGAAAGTATAGTGCAATTTTTAGGAATCCATTTTTGATCTTGGTAGTATTTTAGAGATTCTTTGGCATGGTAGTAACGTATTGTCTCAAGAATGGTCGCAACCAAGATACGTAATATATCAGATTCGCTTAAAGAAGCCTCATGAGATACATGTACACAAGGGACATTAGCTCCAGCCGGAAAAATACGATCTTGGTATTCTTGAAGGCAGTCAACAGCAATAATGGGTCTATCATTCTCTTTCGCATACAAAATCTCCCTTTGACACCAATACCGAGAAGAATATGCATCGCTTCCGATTGCAACCAAGGTAGACTCTTGTATGTGGATAGCTATTTCTTCATCGAATTTAAACCCTGAAGAAATATCTGTAGCATCAAAAAAACGCGACATATTTGTGGCATCAACAAACTTGTAAATAGATTCTGCATGCAAACGCCCCGTATCTCCAGCTTTTGCATGGCTTAAAAAAATCTTTATTGACGAGCGTTTGCCATGATTAGCCCCCGAAATTTCGACGAATCCGTATCTGCATATTTCATGAGCCATAGCCAACACAGCCCGTTGCTCCCGTGAATCCCCCACCCATTCGTAGGCTCGCAGAAAGTTAAGCTTTTCGAGGGCACCGCTATCTCCATGTCCCAACCCATGTTTATCAATCGCTATTGGGACCGCCCGTAACGTATCTGATAACGACAGGTTATTAATATAAGATTTCCATTCATCGTATCCCAAGGTCTTTGTGCTCGTGAAAACAAAAACAATATCCTTTGCCGCACACTGCCTTGGTGAGTGTAGCGGCTGACGGCATGGATTCTCCGAGCTGTAAAAAAAAAGAGGGATATTTAATCCACGAGAAAATGGACAATTCACATCGCGCGCAAAACAAGATCTTACAAAGTCAAGGATGGCCTCGACTGAGGATTCGTCCGCAGGATGCCAAATAAAATGAATAGCCAAGGGTGGCTTGTATTTTGTCGACATCAGTGCGTAACCCCGCAAACTTTACATTTTACGTTATTCTTCATCATGTCCTGAAAGTTTTTAATCAGATGTGCCCGAGACGTTCTTGCCATATAGGCGTCCTCAATCCATGCTGACAGATCACCTGCTGACCTTGGATAAGCCCGATACCGCGCATAACAATTGGCTTCTCCGTTTTCCAAATTATACTCTAGCCTGGGTGGCAAATTGGTGGTGTCAATTCCATAATTTGGGAGACGTATGCCAATCAATCCATTCGGTGTATATTGTCCTTGGCGAAGAGAACTTTTGATCTCCCAGTCCACGTAACGTCGACTATGTGTACAACTGCCGATAAGAACGATGGTTACAGTGCTGTCTTCAAGATATTTCTCCCTGATTCTTCGCATCACATAATCAGTATTGGTGCTATCGATAAAATCGTCATTATCATTTGCCCCCAAGACTTTCGGAATAAAAACAGTGGAAAAGTCTTTTATAAAGGCATCAACTTCGTCTTTGTCACCTTTATAGTGGGAAATGAAAACCTTTCTTCTGACCTTAGCAATTGAAATCATTTTTACCTCCATTCCATTTGTGTTTCAGAGCGATTGTTCGCGAAGCTATCTCGGCTATTATTGGGCAAACATGTATCACGGCGTTGAAATGCTTCATGAATCCAAGATCGTAGGTCTTGCGGCGAGCTCGGCCAAGGATATATTTTAGCAAATCCACATTCAATATTGTCATGAAGCCGTGGGGGTATAGTGTATGGGTTGTAAAAAGAACCTCCTTCCGTAAGCTTAAAACGGATTAGGTCATTTACGCTACTTGGTGACCGTTCCAAATAAGAAGGAAGTAATATGCCAAGCAATCCAGTTCTGGGGTTCCTTTTTGTATCTCGAATACTTGAAGCAATTTCCCAATCTACATGCTTTCTACGCCAAGTTCCTTGCCCGACAAGCACCAAGGTGACGGTAGCATCCGCAATAAAATCATCACGAATTTTTTGACGGATAGAATCTGTCGACAACGATGGGTTAATATCTCCATCATTAACAGCCTTTGAGATAAAACCATCAAATTGCTCGCCCCATTTTTTTTCAAATTCTCTCTTATAGTAATCATCATTGTGGTGAAAACTTATAAATGTTTTGTGACGTGGTATTGTATTTTTCATTCCGAAATAATTATAAGAACTCATTTATGCCTCCCATACCAGTTATTGTTTCAATTATTGTTTAAAAATTCAGGGCTGAATCATGCCCCTCGCATGGCCACCATAACGCATTCATAATTTGCTCGTTTCTGGTTTTATCCGCCATTCTCCGGTAAGCATTTTCTGCATCAGACCGCGTTTTTGAACTTTATATTTTTCTACAACCTGCTTCAATAGGTCAATTTCTTGTTGGGCTGTGAACAAGATATCAGAAATTTGTTGCTGTATCTCAAAGGGCGGGAATAAAATTTCAATTTTCCGGAAACCTGACTGAGAAATGACATAACGTTGACCGCTGCCATCAGCGGCTTTTTGGGCTTGTCGAAAAAAATCTTCACTTTTAAAAGCATACGCCCGATACCGTAAGTCAAAACTTTCATGAAGCCTTAACCGTACAATGTGATAACTGTAAACAACATCCGGCATATCTTCCATTACAACGGCAGAATGGCCGATGTCATGACGCGTTTCTGAAGATGGAGTAAAAAACACATCGCCTTGTCTTACCGAGCATTTTTTTGCTTTTTCCTTCGGTGCCGTTACCTGATGATTGAGATCGCTTGAATAGATAAAATTGCGTCGATACACATCAAGATAGTTCACAAGGCGCACGGGAACTTCTTTTTCATTAATTGTCTTGTCCACACCTGCTGATGAAATTTCCCCGATTTCCCCAAGCTTTGCTCTTTTCCATTTCACACCTTTTTGCGCATTTTGCGGTTCTGAAATCAATTTTCGCATCAGCCACTTAAACCGCTTTTCCTTCGCCTGAATCAGACGTTCGGTTTTTTCGATGGCCTCATCCCAAGTTGCCAGCAAATCGACAATAGCTTTTTGCTCAGGGAGCGAGGGAAGTTCAACTTTATATTTTGCCAGAGATTCGCCTGGCAGTTGGGGGATCCCGCCACTTTCATTGAATATCACAAGCTTATTATTAATGTATTCAGCCAAATACCGAACATCAAATTTATTGTTTTTAGGGCTTAAAACCAACAAACGACCAATCGCGCCAAAACTTTCCTTTCGTGGAAATGCGGTTCCAAGACCGACGCCACGCCCAACAATAGTCAAACTGCTACCGGGATATTCTTCAAAATCATAGAAGCCATACAATCCTTTATTCTCTACACTATTTGAATATACAGGATATTTATGAGTAGCCGTTTTTTTCTTAGAAAAGGCACTTTCAACCAAATCACGACCCACGCTTATATTGGCAATGTCTTTGATTGTGTATTGGTTCAAGTAGTTTTTGGCAGTCACTGATGAATCTCCCTTATAAAGCTCAAATAATAACTTCAAGATGTGGGTTTCAGTCTTTTTTTCTTTCATCCCCAATCAAATTCGCCACCACAGCCGTCATAATCTCCTTCTCCCTTGGATGGCTTTCTGTAATCATCAAAGTCATGGCAACCAAAGCATTGTCTGCAATGCGCTTGCTTCCTTCTTTATCGTAGAGCAGCCTGTTTTTATCAAGAAAACGCAGAAAAACAGCGGCGGCAATGCGCTTATTACCATCCACAAAGCTGTAGTTTTTCACCATAAAGTAAAGAAGATGGGCGGCCTTTTCCTCAACGGATGGATACAAATCCTTTCCGTCAAAGCTCTGCATGATAGCGTTCAGGGAACTGTGAAGACTCTCATCCTTTTCAATGCCGAAAACGGCGGAATCAGAAAACTGTTTTCGCATGACTTCAACCAGCCTCATGGCTTCTTCGTAGGTAACGGGATTTGTCTTGCGCTTTGAGGTTTTTCCAATGCTTACACGCTGATGATCATAATCATCAAGAAGATCAAGGGCTCTTGCATAATCAGATATGGTTTGCAGAAGAATGGAAGCTTCATCGCCGGAAAGTGTCTTTCGCTTTGAGATATCCGAGGCCAGCTTCAAGGTCTGCTTAAGCTGTTTCAGGCGTTTTTCATTGGCTGTATACCCTTGGACAATGTGCTGTTTGAGGACATGGGTCGCCCAGATGCGGAATTCTGTGCCTCGCTTGGAATTCACCCGATATCCGACGGAAATAATGGCGTCCAGATTGTAGAACTGGACAGAATATGTTTTTCCATCTTCAGCAGTATGTGCAAATTTTGCACATACTGACTCTTTATCCAGCTCTCCCGATGAAAAAATATTACGCAAATGCTTGGTAATGACGCTTCGGTCCGCAGAAAACAATTCGGCAATTTGCGCCTGCGACAGCCAGATGGTCTCCTGCTCCAGTTGCACATCCAACTGAACCGAGCCATCGCTGCTTCTGTATAAAAGAAGTTCCGCCTTTGTTTTAGCCATTCCTATTTTTTCCCTCCACCTGACAAACCGCTTTCTTTTATCAGTTTCTTTTCTGCGGACTTCACGCGGCGCTCCAGCTTTTTGATATCCTCTTCAGGCGGCAGTTCTTCCGGCTTGATGCCGCGCTCACCCAGCATGGTGCGGACACTGGTATTATTCTGAACATGTTCGCTCGTAATGGCGGACTCGCCTTGCAAGTCTTTTTGCCGAACATTGTAATTGGTGATTTCAGTGGCAAGATTTTTTGCCGCAATGGTGACGGTGGGGAGAAAGTCGGCCAATGGGCGAGCTGTCGGCATACCAAGCTTTTCTTTCATCTGGGCGGTGGTATGGCCGCCAAAGAGTGCAGCATCACCCTTTGAACGAATGCGGCCAAAGCCCTGATCATCCACACCGCGCTCATAAATATTTCTGGAAAGCTCGGTTTCGGATTCCGTCAGTTTCTGGCGTGCCTGCAAGCGCTCATGCAAACGGAGGCGCTCTTCGATCAACTCCTGCTTGCGCGTCTGAACGGCAAAATAGGTCTGGGCAAAGGCAATGGCCTCCTTGCGGGGATCACCATTCTGGGCAATGAGGTAGCAGGCGTAGCGGGTGAGCATGATATCTTCGATTTCACGCTCGGCACTTGAGCCGATGGCGACCATTTTGTTGACCTCAACAAAATGGTTCTGAGCCGTAACACCGGCATTGTTGGCGGCTTCTCTGGCTTTTTCAACGACTTTCAAAAAATTGCGCCATTCTGTGTATCCAAGACTTGTCTGCAAATCACGGGCATACCAGAATTCAACCGACTCATCTTGGGTCCGCCGGGAAATGGCGTTGAAGGTGTCCATCAATTTCATAATCGTATTTTGATCCATTACGCTTCCTCCCGATCGATCTCCTTGAGCTTTTCCGCCATCTTGAGCCGGACTTCGGCAAGCTCCCTTTCAAGGGCATCAATTTCTTTCTGAACCGCGTCAATGTCGATTTCCTCTTCTTCCTCAAAGGTATCCACATAGCGGGGAATATTGAGATTGAAATCATTTTCCCGGATCTCTTCAAGACTCGCCACATGGGCGTATTTTTCCACTTCCGTGCGCGCCTTATAGGTGCGCATGATTTTTTCGATGTGATCTTCGCCCAGAGTGTTCTGGTTTTTTCCAGAGACAAACTCCCGGCTCGCGTCGATAAAAATCACATTGTTTTTTGGGGTGTTCGCGTCTTTTGCGCTGTCTTCCCGGCTTCGATCAAAAACCAGAATGGCCACAGGAATATTGGTGGTGGGAAAAAGATTGCCCGGCAGGCCGATCACCGCATCCAGAAGATTTTCCTCAATCATTTTCTGACGAATGCGGCCTTCTGCACCACCTCGGAACAGCACACCATGGGGCACCACAACAGCAACTCTGCCTTCTTTTTCAAGGGCGGTTTCCACCATGTGGCTGATAAAAGCCCAGTCACCCTTGCTTTTGGGCGGAACACCGCGCCAAAAACGATTGTACGGGTCACTTTCCGCATTTTCCGCTCCCCATTTGTCCAGGGAAAACGGCGGGTTGGCCACAACGCAGTTGAACTTCATCAAACGGTCATTTTCAACCAGAACCGGGCTGTTCAGCGTATCGCACCATTCGATACGGGCGCTGTCAAAATTGTGAAGAAACATGTTCATCCGGCAAAGTGCCCAGGTGCTGCCGTTGGATTCCTGACCAAAGAGGGCAAAGTTTTTATCGCCAACCACTTTTGCCGCCTGAATGAGAAGACCACCGGAGCCGCAGGCCGGATCACAGATACGGTCCCCGGGTTTGGGGCCTGCAAGCTTTGCAACCAGCTCCGTAACCTTGAGAGGTGTAAAAAACTCTCCGGCCTTTTTCCCGGAATCCGAGGCAAAGCGCTCAATCAGATAAATATAGGTGTTGCCGATGACATCTTCTGAAACGCGGCTGGGGCGCATGTCGAGCTGAGGTTTGTGGAAATCCTCAAGAAGCTGTTTTAAACGGCGGTTGCGGTCTTTGGTTTTTCCGAGGTTGGCCTCGCTGTTGAAGTCAATGTTTCTGAAAACGCCTTCAAGTTTGGCCTTGTTGCTTTCCTCAATATGGTCAAGGACAATATTGATCAGCTCGCCGATATTGGCGGCCGCCCTGCGATCAAAAAGGCTGTAATAGGTGGCTGGGAATTCATCCAGAATAAGGATTTCACCGGTTGAGTCATTTTTTTCTGTGAGTTTTACGATGGGCAGCACAAAGCGTTCACGCTCAAGCTTTCTGCGGATACGGGCATCATCATCGCCATACTGTTGTTTGTATGCTTCATAGTGATCCTGCCAGACATCGGAAATGTATTTCAAAAACAGCATCACAAGAATGTAGTCCTTGTATTGGGCCGGGTCCACAACACCCCTGAAGGTGTCGCAGGCCGCCCATGCCGCGTTGTTGATGTCTTTCTGGTCAATGGTGCTGCGCATGGGTCATTCTCCCTTTGCAAATTGCATTAATTTCATTGAAATGTAGTTTTTTCGTTTGATTGCCAGCTCATGAAGCAAGAAGGCTTCACGATCCGAGAGCATGGCCAATGCAACAATATGTTTCTGTTTCGCCAGAGGAGGTAGTGAAACGATCAGCTCCCCCAGTGCCTGTGTGCTGATCATTTTTTGAAGCGTACCTTCCGTTCTGCTGGCAAGGAAACGCTGCGCATCCTCCTGGTTGATGTACCAGTTCAAATATTCGGGCAACACCAGACCCGGTCTTTGAATCCGGATTCTCAGCAAAGGCGCTGCCACAATGGCTTTTCCAGGATCTTCAAGAAGAATCGCCGATGTGGTCGTCAAACTGCGTGACCTGAAAACAAGATCGCCTTTTTTTACAAGGTGGTTTTCTTTGATGGACTTCATCTCAACTTTTACCAGCTCATCGCAATGAACCGTGTTGTCATCGTGAAGGTCTTTCATCTGGATCACCGAAAGGTTTCCGCATGCGGAAATGTCAAGACGTGTCCGAAATGCGTATCCCATCTGTATGCTCGAAACTTCTTTGATTGTTTTATTCATGCGGCCCACACTTTAAATACGCTGAAATGTCATTACTGTATAATATACAAAATATAGTGATCCACCTCCCATGTCAATTGTGTTTTTGAAAAAATGATATTACTGTATTTTTAAAATGCACCGCGATCCGGAAATTGTCCATCATCACAGATGTGTGCGCTTCTGGGGAAGTAACGGAAAAAGTGTCCTAGCAGGGTTGTCAGGACGCTTTTGCGGTTTCTTGCGGGCCGATGATGTTTGGCATGTCGGAAAGAAATGATAGGCAGGAAAATAGAGACAATAATGAGGATACGGTCTGATTTTTCCCCTTTTCTCTAAAAAGCCGGATTAAGAAAAGCGAAAAAGCCTCTGACTGGGTATGGTATTTTGAGACAAACGGCATAACTTCAGTGGACCGGGTGGGCAGGCCGCCCACAGACTACCCGCCCGATCCATTGAACGGATCGTTCCTATTGGGTCAGCTTCAACAGACGCGCCGCGTTGTCTCCACAAATGGCCTGCATTTCAGCCTCGCCAAGACCGCTTTCCCGCATCTCCCGGATATAGCGTTCCGGTTTGAGCAAGGGGTAATCGGTTCCCAAGAGTATTTTGTCCACACCCATCAATTCCATGGCATAGGTGTAGATCCGGTGCTCATATAAAAAAGGTGAGGCCGCTGTATCGTAATAGACATTTTTCAGGATATCTTTGACCGCTTTTTTGAGCAGCAGATAAAAAAACAATCCACCGCCCCAATGGGCCAGCACAATGGTGTTGTCCGGAAACCGGGAAATGGTCCCATAGATCTGGCCCATGGTGTTGGGGGTTTTTCCGGGATACAGGTGGCCCACTTCCTCATTGGTGTGAAGCAGCACCGGAACATCCCGCTCCCGGCACAGGTCCATGATGGGAACCAGGCTGTCCTGGCAGGTATGGTCAATGCCGCAGCCATAAAAGGCCAGTTCCCCTACACCAGAAAGACCCGCATCCAGGCACCGCGCAACTTCTTCGGCCGCACCCGGATTCAGGGTGTCTACACAGCAAAATCCCCGCAGCCGGTCCGGATATTGGTTGACCATGTCAATGACATAGTCGTTGTTCAGGCGGCAGGTATCCATATTTCGCCAGGGAAACCCGAACACCACGGACAGATCCACGCCTTGGTCGTCCATCGTGGCGATGATGTCTTCGGCGGAAACCAGTTTGGATTTAGGGTTTTCGTAGAGAATTTTGAACTCAGGCTCCTGGTCCAGAAACCGCTCCCGGTGATTCCGGATGGCGGCGGGAAACGTATGGACGTGAAAATCGATGATCATGGTATTACCCCCGGATGCTGAAGCGTGAACAGGACCGGATTTGGATATTGACTCCGGCTGTATTTCTTATAACAATAGGCCCTGTCTCTGCAACCTTCAAGGGCGCGGCCAAGAGGGTCATCGACGGATAATAGACATTTGCATGCTGGATTCCCGCTTATTCGGGAACAACGAGGGTTGGGTGAGTCGGGTCCGCATCGCCGGAAAAAGACAATCATTGTAAAACCGGATGGGCAAGATGGAAAAACGCATTTCAAAACGCGCTGTCAATGGGTTGAGTCGTCGTGAATTTCTTACCATGACCACGCTGGCCACCGCCGGACTGGTCACCGGCTGTGCCATCAATCCGGTGACCGGAAAATCCCAGATCATGATGATCAACGAATCCGAGGAGATCACCATTGATCACCAGCAATCGCCCCATCAGCTATCTTCGGATTACGGCGCCACCCGGGACGTGACGCTGGGAAATTATATCAGAGCCACAGGAACCCGCATGGCAGCCCTTACCCATCGGCCCGGAATGCCCTACGCCTTTTACTGTGTCAATGCCAATTACATCAATGCCTATGCCTTTCCCGGCGGCACCATTGCCTGTACCCGCGGCATTCTCCTGGAAATGGACAACGAAGCGGAACTGGCCGCCCTTCTGGGCCACGAACTGGGCCATGTCAATGCCCGGCACACGGCATCCAGGGTATCCAAATCCCAACTGAGCAGCATTGCTGTCAGCGGCCTTTCGATTCTGGCCAGCGCCACCGTGGGGTCTGATGCAGGATCCCTTGCCGGACAACTGGGACAACTGGGGGCCGGCGCGTTTCTGGCGTCCTACAGCCGGGACAACGAGCGCCAAGCCGATGGCCTGGGCATGGAGTACATGACCCGGGCCGGGTACAGCCCCCAAGGCATGGTGGATCTCATGGACATGCTCAATACCATGAACCAGCAAAAAACCGGCATCACCCAACTGCTGTTTTCCACCCACCCCATGTCCACGGAACGCTACACTACCGCGGTTCAGAAGGCCCAGAAAGATTACAGCCGGTTTGCGGGAAACTCGGTGTACCGGGAACGGTACATGGACAGTATTGCGGGCTTAAGAAAAATCAAGGATGCGGTCAAAGCCCAGCAAAACGGCGAAGAGGCCATGGGCCGGAAGGCCTACGGCGATGCGGAAGCCCTGTTCAAACAGTCTCTGAACCAGGTGCCCAATGATTACACCGGACTTTTGCTCATGGCCAAATGCCAGTTGATCCAGGGCAACCATACCGAGGCCGCCAGCTATGTTCAACAGGCCAAACGCGTCAACCCCAAGGAGGCACAAGCGTATCACATCAGCGGTATCACCTGTATCCGGAGCAAACAGTACAGCGCCGCCTATACGGAATTTTCAACGTATCAGAGCCTGTTGCCGGGAAATCCCAACACCACCTTCTATCAGGGATTGGCCCTTGAAGGCATGAACCAGCTGGAGCGGGCGGCCAGCGCCTACAACACCTATCTCAAGTCCGTATCCTCGGGAGATCAGGCCAAATATGCCTATAACCGGCTCAAATCATGGGGATATATCAGATAACGCGTACCCATTTTAAACCCAACCCCACGCCAGATGCGCCATCCTGGCAAACACACCCTTTACAACAACCGATCACGCACGAGGAGCAGTTCCATGGATCTTTCTCCCCAGCAGCAGTCTGCTGTGGCCCATACAGGTTCCCCCGTTCTGGTGGCGGCGGGTGCCGGATCCGGAAAAACCCGGACCCTGACCGCCAAAATCGCCCATTTGGTGGAAAACGGAATGCCGCCGGAACGAATTTTGGCCATTACCTTCACCAACAAGGCCGCGGACGAGATGAAATCACGGCTCCTGCAGATGACCGGTTTCGGCGCATCGCGGTTTCCCTGGGTGCGGACCTATCATTCCGCCTGTCTTCAGATTCTCAAAACCCACGCCTCCCTTCTGGGGTATCAGACCCCTTTGCAGATCCTCACCGCCTATCATCAACTCAAGACGATCCGGGAGATTTTGCTGGGCCTTAATTTTGACAAAAAACACGCCGGCGCCGTGCTGGGCCAGATTTCCAACGCCAAAAACACCGGGAATCCCGGAACTTATTTTGATGCCCACCCCCGTTACAGCACCATCCGGCTCATGGATATTTATGTGCGGTACGAGGCGGTCCTCAAGGCGGCCAATGCCGTGGATTTTGACAACATCCTGCTTCTCACCCGGGATCTGTTGAAAAACCACGCCGATATCCGGGAGCGATACCAGAATTATTTCCACTACATCCTGTGCGATGAATACCAGGACACCAATGATCTCAATGAAGAAATCACCGGTCTTTTGCTCAAGGACGGCAATTTGTTTGCCGTGGGCGACGACTGGCAGTCCATTTATTCCTTCCGCATGAGCAATGTGTCTCACTTTCTGGCCTTTCAGAAAAAATATCCGGGCGCCCGGATATTTCGCCTGGAACAAAACTACCGAAGCGCCGACGAAATTGTTCAACTGGGAAACCATGTGATCGGCTACAACAAAAACCGCATGGACAAGACCTGTTTTTCAGACCACCGGGGCGGTGTTGTGGAAATTCACACCTTTGATTCAGATCAGGACGAGGCCCGGTGGGTCACTGAAAAAATCCGGGGCCTGGCCCGGATGCAGGTGCCGCTGGACAAGGTGGCGGTGTTGTACCGAACCAAATTCTGCTCCCTTCCCTTTGAACAGGCGTTCCGGCGCAGCCAGATCCCTTATCAGATGCTGGGCGGAAGGGGATTTTTTGAGCGGATGGAGATTTTAGATCTCAACTGCTACCTGATGGCTGCGGTTTTTCCAAAGGACGATACCGCTTTCGAGCGGATTCTCAATACGCCAAAACGGGGCATCGGTCCGGGAACCGTCAAAAAAATCGGTCAGATGCGGGAACCGGGAATGAGTCTTCAGGATGCGGCCCGGAAAGCCGTGGCCCAACGGATATTGACGCCCAAATTATACACGGCCCTGACATCGCTTTTATCGGTGTTGGAGGAAATCCGGGACATGCCGCCGGGGCCTGCCATTGTCCATGTGCTGGAACAAACCGGTTATATGGATTTTCTGGAAGCCTACACCCGGACCAATGCCATGGATCTCACCGCCCGGAGGGAAAACATCGAGCAGCTCATCCACTCCGCCTCCCAGAAGGACAGTCTCGCAGCCTACCTGGAAGAGACCTCCCTGGTACGGGAAGACAAGGAAGATGATGGGGAAAATTCCCGTGGCGTCAATCTGTCCACAGTTCATGCAGCCAAAGGCCTGGAGTTTCATACCGTGTTTGTGGTGGGGTGCGAAGAACAGCTTTTTCCCCACTGGCGGTCCATGGAAAACGAAGCGGATCTGGAAGAAGAACGGCGACTGATGTATGTAGCGGTAACCCGGGCGGCCCGGTGCCTGTTCATCACATCAGCGGATTTCCGGAAAGGCCAGTACAACCGGCCGAGCCGGTTTTTGCACGAACTTGAAGAGGTGCTGTGAAAACGATTACTTTATCCGGACACCGAAACAATGGCCTGCCAAGGATCGGCTCCGGATGGAAAAGAGGCGGGAATTTCCCATGACACCGGGCACTAACGTCCCCCTGCTCCAGGTGGCGCATCTTTCCATGAATTTTCCCCTGTACGGCGGAATCCTGCGCCGGCAGACCGGAAGGGTGCATGCGGTGGAGGATGTGTCCTTAACCGTGGCCGCCGGTAAAACCCTGGGACTGGTGGGTGAATCCGGATGCGGAAAAACCACCGTGGGCCGATGCATCACCCGGCTTTATAAGCCCACCGCCGGAGAAGTGATATTTGAGGGTGTTGATCTGTTAAAAGCAGACCCGCGGCATCTTCGCCGCTGCCGCCGGGATCTGCAGATGATTTTTCAGGATCCCTTTGAGTCATTGAACGCCAGGCAAACCGTAGAAGAAATTCTGATGGAACCCTTTGCCATTCACCGGGTGGGAAGTCCGAAAGAGCGGCGGGACAGGGTGCGGGAACTCCTTTCCCAGGTGGGGCTTTCCCCGGATGCGGCCCTCCGGTATCCCCACGAATTTTCAGGCGGGCAGCGCCAGCGCATCGGCATTGCCAGGGCCATTGCCCTGCGCCCGAAATTGATCATCTGCGATGAGCCGGTCTCTGCCCTGGATGTTTCCATTCAATCCCAGATTTTGAACCTGCTTGTGTCTCTGCAAGATGCCATGGGGCTCGGGTTTTTGTTTATCGCCCACGACCTTGCCGTGGTGAATCATGTTTCGGATGTGATCGCTGTCATGTACCTGGGCCGGATCGTGGAGATGGCAGATGCCCAAACCCTGTACGCCCATCCCCTTCACCCCTATACCCAGGCCCTCATCGCCGCCATTCCCGAGCCTTCGCCGAAAAAACCATCCGGACGATTTGCGGTTTTACCCGGAGAAGTCCCCTCTCCCATCCATCCGCCGGACGGATGCCATTTTCACCAGAGATGTTCACGGGCAAAGGCCCGGTGCCGTGAGGAAAGCCCCCCTTTGGTCACGGTGACAGAAAACAAAAACAGCCCCCATCAGGTGGCCTGCTTTTTTATATAATACGGTCAGATCCGTTGAGCCGTACTAATCCCCATCTTTTTGAATAAAGGCCTTCAGGCTCATGGACTGATAACTGTCTGAGCTGACGTAACGGAGAATCCAGAGCATGTCCTGGGGACCGAAAAATCCCGGAAGTCCGGCGATCTCTTTGCCGCTGCTTTCCGTAAAGCAGGTGGTGGGATAGCCCCTGACGCCGAATCGTTTCACCACATCCTGGCGCTGATCCGCGTCAACACTCACCGGAATGAAATTTTTCTTCACATAATCCATCACCGCCGGATCCCGGAAGGTCTCATTTCCCATTTTGTAGCAGTAGGTGCACTGATCAGTGAAAAAGACCACCAGCAGTTTTTTCCCTTTTTCTTTTCCCAGTTTCAGGCCGGTTTCATAGGATACCCACTCAAGGGCCGTGGCAGACAGGGCTATGGATGGAAGAAAAAGAAGGATCACCCAAAAAGCGGCCATGGCCTTGTATATCAGGTTTGTTTGCATGTGCTTTCCCAGATGGTTTTTTAATGCCAGTGAACGGGGCGGCAGTGTAAGCCGTTTTTAAAGGTTTTTAAAAAAATGCAGCCCAGGGATTATCAGAATAAGCCCCACGCCCACAAGCAAGCCACCGGCGATCCGGCTGGTGTATTTGATGGGCAAGGCGATCTTTTTCATCAAGCGCAGCAGCGAGTCCGCAAACACGGAAAAGACCAAAAACGGAATGGCCAGCCCTGACGCATACACCGAGAGCAGCGCCATTCCGGTGTACACGGAATCCTGTGTGCCGGCAAGGATCAGCATGCTCCCTAAAAGCGGTCCCACACAGGGCGTCCAGCCTGCGCCAAAGGCCATTCCCACAACAAAAACACCTGCAAGATGAAGGGGCGTTTTGCGGACCTGAACCCTAAAATCCCCTTCCATCAGGCCGATGCGCAGCATCCCCATCATGTGCAGCCCCATCACGATAACCACAAGACCGCCGATGATCCGAAGCTCGTCCCGGAAATTGAAAACCAGGTTTCCCATATAGGAGGCCGACGCCCCCATCACGACAAAGACCGCTGAAAACCCCAACACATAACTCAAGGTGGCAAGAACGATCCGAAGTCGTGTGCCCGCTGATTTTTCATGGGTCAGTGCATCCAGGGAAAGGCCGGTGATAAAGGTGAAATAGGCCGGCAGCAACGGAAGGATGCACGGCGAAAAAAAGGAGAGCAGGCCCGTGAAAAAGGCTGCCGGAAAAGACAGGGTATCGGAAATCATGACAAAGGACGGATCTCCTGTTGAAAATTACGCGGCATCACCGGTTTTCCAGACCGGCGCCGGCCACAGCAAAAGCACTGCCGCCGGAATCAGGATCAACAGGTTGCGAGCGATATTGACCGCAATATGCGTGGGTTCCTTGGCGGACAGGGAAAAACAGCCGCAGGCGATATTCAGTCCCCGGTATCCGTTGTAAGCGGCAATCAGGATAAATGCCGCCATCATCAGGCAGACCAGAAGGGCGGCGCCCCGGTCAAACCGTCCGAAAATCAGGGCCAGTCCGCAAAAAAGTTCAACCCAGGGGAAGATAATGGCGGTCAGGGTGACCAGCGCCGGCGGCAGCAGCTGGTAGTGGGTGATGATATCGGCAAAGGCCGCGGGATTTTTGATTTTTTCAGCGCAAGACGCCAAAAAGACAACCCCGAGACCGATCCGGATCATTCTCTGGAGAAAAGAAGAGATCAGAAAGCGCCACACGGTCATGGTGTACCACCCTCGGAAAATTGCCCCATCACAGCCTCTCCCAATTCTTTGGACCGCCGGGCGGCTGTTTCCACGGCATTGATCACGGCTGCCCGAAAGCGTCCCTGTTCAAGGGCGTGCAGACCGAAAATGGTAGTTCCGCCGGGCGAGGTCACCTGGTCTTTGAGAACAGCGGGATGGTCGCCGGTTTCCACCAGCATTCGGGCCGCGCCCAGAAGGGTCTGGGCAGCCAGAAGCTGGGCGTCTTTCCGGGAAAGTCCGGTCTTGACGCCGGCATCGGAAAGGGCTTCGGCCATCAGAAACACATAGGCCGGACCGCTCCCGCTCAGGCCTGTTACCGCATCCATCATGGGGCCTTCGGTGACCACAACGGTTTTTCCCAGTGAATCAAAAATGGTCCGGGCCAGGTCAATATCCATCTCCGTGGCATTTCCGCCTGGGGAAATGGCGGTGGCGCCTTCGCGAACCGATACCGCCACATTGGGCATCACCCGGATAATCCGCCGGGCCTTGCCCAGAACCTGTTCCATGGCTGCAATGGAAATACCGGCCGCAACGGAAATCACCAGCTTTTCCATATCCAGAAGCCCTTGGGTCTCCCGGAGCACGCCGGCGAGAATCTGGGGCTTGACCGCATAAATGATAATATCCGCGTCCCGGACCGCATCGGCATTTTGCCGGGTTGTGGAAATACCGAATTTTTCTCTGATTCCGGAAAGCTGGGCATCACTGGCGTCAGCACAAATGATATTTTTTTTCGGCACGCCGCTGTAATGGATCAATCCATTGATCAGCGCGCCGCCCATATTGCCGGCGCCGATGATTCCGATCTTTTTTTCCCTCAGCATGACAGCATCCTTAAAACAAAGGGTTGGCGTTTGGACAAAGACACAGGGTCCGGAGCGATTCTTTTACCGTGAATCAACTCTTTTGGTGGTCAAAAAGGCGTCCGAAAAAAACAAATTAGGCCGCCATCAATTGCTGGACTGCTTTTTCAAGGCCGTCGATGGTCAGTTCAAACATGGGAAAAATCTGCTGGATCATCATGATGGTGCGGGTATAGGGCCACATGGGTGCGGTCACGGGGTTGAGCCAGACACTGTGGGAAAAGGTGTTGGCCAGCATCCGGAGGCATTCGATGCTGGGCTTGCCGCTGCGGTCGGAAATATAAATGGAGCCGTCTCTGGACATCAGCTCATAGGGCGCCATGCTGGCATCCCCCACCACAATGAGCCGGGTGTCCGGGTCCAGGCGAAACAAGTCGGTGATGCGGACGGGTTTCCGGTACCGGGCCGCATCTTCCCACACCGTATCGTAAATGGTGTTGTGGAAAAAAAAGGTGCGGACTTCCTTGAACTGGGCTTTTGCGTAGTCAAACAGCGTCTGCACCACCGCCACATACGGGTCCATGGACCAGCCGCCGTTGTCAATGGCCAGCATCACCTTGAGCCGGTCCTTCAGGCGGCGGTCAAAGGCGATTTCAATTTCCCCGGCATTTTTCATGGTGCGGTAAATGCTCTCATCCACATTCACCTGATCTTTGGGGCCTGCCGGAACCAGATGGCGCAGGCGTTTTAAGGCCTCGCCCACCATGGCCTGGGTCAGCGGTCCGGACAGGGAATAATCTCTGTACCGGCGCTCCATGGCGACTTTAACGGCGGATTTGTTGCGGGACACGCCGCCCACCCGCATGCCGCCCGGATGATACCCGGAATGGCCCACTGGTGAGGTGCCGCCGGTGCCGATCCATTTGCTGCCCCCGTCATGGCGGCCGTCCTGGTCTTTCAGCCGCTCTTTAAAATATTCGATCAGTTCTTCCGGCGTCATTTTGCTGAGCTGATCTTCGCTGACCCCCAGCACGTCAGCCATGGTTTTGGGGTCGGTCAGCCATTGCTCCAGCATGGCCCGGGCAATTTCATCCAGCTCCAGACCTTCGGCATCCGGCAGTTCCGCCCCGTGAAACGCATGGGCAAACACCTGGTCAAACAGGTCAAAATACCGTTCGCTTTTCACCAGGATGCTGCGGGAGGCAGTATAAAACCCGTCCAGAGAAGAAATCAGACGGCTGGAAAGCGCCCGGTGCAGGGTCAGAAAAGCAGTGGGGCTGACGGGAATGCCCACCTCTTTCAGCTTGTAGAAGAAATCCAGGAACATGCTCAGAACATCTTTCGCCGGTTGATAAAGGTGCTGGCCCGCTCATAATCCCCGCTTTTTTTGAACAGCACGCCCAGAAACGGCAGTTCACCCTTGGCCAGTTGTTTCGGCTTGAAATCCGGATCTGCTTTAAGGGCCCGGATCCAGTTAATCAGCTCCCGGGTGGCCGGACGTTTTTCAATGGCTTCCAGTTCCCGCAGCCGGTAAAAAGCTTCAACTGCGCCCTCCATCAGCGCATCACTGCTTTCGGGAAAATGAACCGACAGAATCCGCCGCATCATTTTGGGGTCCGGAAACGCAATGTGGTGGAAATTGCAGCGTCCCAGAAACGGATCAGAAAGGTCTTTTTTGGCGTTGGATGTGATGATGATCACCGGACGATGGCGGGCGGTCACGGTTTTGTCGATCTCGATGATGTCAAAGGCCATTTGGTCCAGCACATCCAGCATGTCATCCTGAAAATCCGTGTCTGCCTTGTCGATTTCGTCAATGAGCAAAACCGTGCGTCTGTCTGCCGCAAAGGCCTGACCGATTTTTCCCATTTTGATGTATTCTTCAATATTGCTCACATCCCGCCGGCTGTCGCCAAACCGGCTGTCGTTGAGCCGGGTCAGGGTATCGTACTGATAAAGTGCCTCCACCAGTTTCATGCTGGATTTCACGTTCAGCACAATGAGCGGCATGGACAGGTTCTCGGCAATGGCGTGGGCCAGCATGGTTTTTCCGGTTCCCGGCTCTCCTTTGAGCAGCAGGGGCATTTCAAGGGCCATGGAAATGTTGACAATCTGGGCCAGTTCTTCATCCAGCACATAACGGGACGCGCCGGTAAAAGACGCATCAGATGACGTTGCGGTCATGGGGCTTTTGTCCTCTTTGCTATCGTGTCTATCAAGGGTTTGTTTTGTTCAAAAATTGCGGCGCACCATGGTGGAGAGATCCCGGGTGAGATCCAGGACGCGCCTGGCCAGATCCACGGAAAGTGTGCCAAGCCCGCAACTGGGCGTGATAAGGGACTGGGACACAATCCGCACCGGGTCCATGCCAAGGGCCGTCACCTTTTCGAGCCGTGCCTGCCATCCGTCATACAGGGACGCTGCGGTCTCCCGCAAAATGGTTTCTTCGTTCACGGTGGGCACCATTCCCCAGGCCAGGTTGCCGCCGTCGGAAAGAAAGGCTGAAATCTGCGGTCCGTAAAGAATGAACCGGTCAAAATAGGCATAGGCGTCAAAATTGATAATATCCGCGCCCGATTCCAGCACCAGGGACCAGTCCGTATTGGCGCACACATGAATGCCGGCAAGGCCGCCGTCTTCGTGAATGGCGTCCACCACGGGTTTCAGGCAGCCCAGAATGTCTTCTTTTGAAATGCTGATGAAATCCGATGCGCCGAATCCGGCCAGGGCTGGCTCGTCAATAAAAATAATGACCGGACATCCTGGACCGGAAAGCTTCCGGATCTGCCACCGGGCATTGAGGGACAGAAGCTTGACCGCCGCATCGCGCAGGGTGTCATTGTAAAAAATCGCCCGGCCGTCCTGGTCTTTGGTGCCGGTGCAAAAGGTAACCGGACCGGTGACCTGACCTTTGACGGCAAAGGGCGGGCGGGAAAGGCCGGAAAGCGTGTCCAGCAGCGCACGGATGCCACCGGCAGCGGATTCGGTCAGGGCAAAGCGGGAATCGTCCAGCCGGGACAGATCTTCGCTCACCGTCATATAATCTTCAAAAAAGGACAGGAGCGCCGCATCAAAGGCATCCCCTGCGGCAGCGATAAAGGTCTTGTCGTTCTGACAAACCACGCCGGGCATGCCTGGAAGAAACTGCTGCATCATGCCTTCCTGGGGGAAAACCGGCAGTTGAATCCACAGCGGAATTTCCGGTGTGTAGTCCATGACCAGACGGGCGGCTGCCGTGTGACTATCCAGCGGCAGGCTTCCGATGAGCAGCGGCCGCCCTCCGGACTGCAGATGGCGGCGAAAAGGGGGAGACATGAAAACACTCCTTTCGGTTTGTAATTCTGACTGAAAAGGGATTACCATGCCCACCGGGTTTTCACAAGACCGGGAAAAACACCGTTGAAGATACACGCGAAAACACGCTAGGGGACCGGGCAGTCAAAAAACAGATGGGAGTTTGACAAATTCGGTTTGCCAAGATTTTGAAGTCGCGATGGCGATGCATTCCCCTTGCGAACCCAAAACAACCTGTGATAAGAGGCCTCACAAAAATCGGGGCGTAGCGCAGTCTGGTAGCGCACCTGCTTTGGGAGCAGGGAGTCGGAGGTTCAAATCCTCTCGCCCCGACCACTCATCATTGCTGCGGCAGGCTGAAAAGATCAGTGCCCGCCATTGCCGACCGACCTCATAAGGAGCGTACCTTCGGCCCACGCCCTTTTGAGGTAACAGCGGATGACCTCAAAATCCTCTCTTGGGCATTCATCCAAAACCTGAAGTCTTCCGGTTAGACAGCGTCACCTTCAAAAACATAACGATTTGAATTCATTACAAAAACAAATCCTCCTGCTTTTCCAATGCTCAATGATTTCAAACTGTTACAAACTCGAGACGACACTATCTAAGGCGTTTCCGGGGAAGTTTTCGCTTCCTCCCTCGGCTCTGCCCGTGCCTCCATAACAAATTTGTCCACTTCCTGAACCTTCATATGCTGGGGAAAGGAAAGAATCAGTTCAGTTGCGTCGTCGCGTTTCATATCCACACGGGTAACACTTCTTCCCACTTCTGCGCCGGACTTATCCACGGCTTTCCCGATAATGACGCCGTGAAAGGCCTCATTTGCGATCACATAACAGACAATCCGGACGCCCGAAGCCTCAATGCCCGCATCCTGGGTCCGCGTCATTTCCAGTTTGTGGGCCTGAAAGCTTTCCCCGGATTCAACGGCAAGGCCGGTTCCGGAAAGGTAATCAATGGTAAATTTTTTGGCGTCCGCCACCTTTTGGGTGAAGTCAAATCGAAGCGCTTTGCTCTCTTCGGGATTCATCCGAAAAGAAAGCTGTGCGCGGTCCAACTCCTCGCCCTTGTCTGAAAAGGCCGTTGCAATGAGGCTGCCGGAAAAACTTTTCGTGGCCACTGCATAGGCTTTCAGCATGCGCGGATGTCCGGGGCCAGGCTCTTCCAGCTGGCTGACCCGCAGGCCAGTTTGGGCCATAAGATTTTCATTAACACTGATGGTGACGTCACTTTCAATGAAATCAATGACATATTTTTCCACCAGATTGGCATCCAAAGACCGGGGATATTCAAAAACAACCTTCTGTCCCAGTCCGGTGGCAAAATTCACGGAAACCATGGACTGGCCCAGCTCCGCCCCGTTTTCTCCGTAAGCCCGTGCAATAAGACGGCCGAAAAAGGGTTTTTCGCTGACCATATAACAGGTAACCCCTTTTGCAAAAAGAATGTCCTCAAAGCCGGCCTTTCGCGCGGAGTTCAGAACAAGGCCGTGTTTTTTCAGGGTATCGGAAAGATCCACCGTGAGTTGGGCGCGCTTTTCGCCTTCGGTGGAAAATCCCTTTTTCAGGCCGCCCATAACTTGTCGGGTTTTGCTGCCAATGGCCTCGGCTGCTTCCTCAAGGGTGGCCAGCGCCGGACCGGCGGTAAAAACAAGTGCAAGCAGAATGATCCAAAAAGATAGATATCGATGCATCCCTGATCTCCTGTTGTGAAAAAGTTAGCGCAAAGAAAAATAAATACGCCTACCGGTTTTTCTCTCATTTCGTCAAGGAAAAGACCTTGGGACAGGTTTCCACGTGAAACGTTTTCGCTGTTTGATGCGTTTTGATTTTTAAAACGAAAAAGCAGCCTTCTGCCTTCCCGTGAGCCGTCCAAAAAACAGGCGTTCCGGAAATACGCCAACCCTTTCCGGAACGCCTGTTTGCATGCCGTTTTGACTGCTAACTGTTTTTCTTCTCAAATTCCTTCATGAAATTCACCAGTGCGGTCACTGCTTCCAGGGATGTGGGGTTGTAGATGGAGGCCCGGCATCCGCCCACACTGCGGTGACCCTTGAGTCCGCCCAGTCCATTTGCCGTTGCCTCGGCCACAAATTTTTTCTCCAGATCTTCGCTGGGCAGCCGGAAGGTTACATTCATCAATGACCGGCTGTCTTTTTCGGCCGTACCTTTGTAAAAACCGGACTGATCCATGAATCCGTAGAGAAGTTCTCCCTTTTCCCGATTGATCTCGGCCATTTTGCCCAGTCCGCCGATGGTCTCTTCCAGCCATTTCAAAACCAGTTGAATGGTATAAATCGTAAAGCACGGCGGTGTGTTGTACATGGAGTTGGACTCTGAAAAAGTGGTGTACCGCAGCATGGTGGGGATATCTTTTGGGGTTCGGGCCAGAAGATCGTCCCGGATGATCACCATGCAGACACCGGCAGGCCCCATATTTTTCTGGGTTCCGGCGTAAATCAGGCCGAATTTGTTCACATCAAAGGGCCTTGAGAAAATATCCGAGCTCATGTCCGCCACCAGGGGAACGCCGCCGGTATCAGGAAAATCCGCCCACTGGGTGCCTTTGATGGTGTTGTTGGACGTGATGTGGGCATACACAGCCTTGGGGTCAAAGTTGATGGATTTGGGAATATAGGAAAAATTTTTGTCTTCGGAAGATGCCACCACAGTGATGGTCTTGCCCTGACTCTGGGCTTCCTTGATGGCCTTGGTGGACCAGGTTCCGGTATTGACATAATCCGCTGTATCCCCACTTCCCAGAAGGTTCATGGGAATCATGCAGAACTGCATGCTGGCCCCGCCCTGAATAAAAAGCACATGATACCGGTCATCCAGTTTGAGAATCCGCTTAACCCGCAAAACCGCATCATTGATCACATCGTCAAACCATTTTGAACGGTGGCTGATTTCCGTGATGGACATACCGGACCCGGCAAAATTGAGAAACTCTTTTTGAATGGTTTCAAGAACCGGCAGGGGCAGTGCGGCCGGTCCGGCGTTAAAATTATAAATCCGCTGATTTGAAGACATCGTGAAAAAACCTCCATTTGGAATCGTTCGGCCTGACAGCCTCTATTCAGGATAACAGCCTGTAAACAGACAATCTGCTATTTCTCCAGACAACGCCAAAGATGTCAAGATCAAACTGAAAATCCCAGCAAAACCCATTAGATAGGGTCGTATCGAGATTGTAACGGCTTAAAATCATTGCGATTAATAAAACCACGGAATCTTGTTTGAGGCAATCAATTCAAATCGTTATATTTCTTAAGGTGAAACGATCTAAAAGCGATGGGGTTGAAGCCGGGACTGTCGCCGCAAGGACAAAATGGCGGGCCGAAAACAGCAGGAAAGAAATATAACAGCGGTTTCCGGGGAAGTTCTGAAGCGTGTGGGCGAGAGGGGCTTGACTTGATCTGACAGTCGCCCCCTGAAATGGAGACGACTGTCAGATCAAGCCCTTATCTATTACACCAAGATCAGCCCTTGACCAGTTGGGCGGGCGTCACAATGGGACCGAATTTTTCCTTCAGGGCTTTCAACCCTTCTTTTTGTTCGGCAAGCACGGTAAACAGCATGGTCGGAATTCCCTCTTCCTTGCCATAGGCCGTTTCCTGAAGGTCCAGCCGGGCAATGATGTTGTCAATATACAGGGAAAACTGGCAGGTGTAGAGATCTTCCGGATACGGTTTGTTGATGGTGGCGTCAAACAGATTCTTCAGGTCTGCGTAGTGGGGGATGAAACCGATGGGGGTTTCAATGGCCTCCACATCACCGTGGGCCCGGCGATCCAGCCAGGCAAGCCAGGCTTTCACGTCCTTTTTTTCGCCCAGCAGGGCCTTTCCGCTGCCGCCCCGTGCGCCATGGGTGAGAAAGTAGTTGAGACCCGCCATGATGGGCCGATTTTTCTCCGAAATGGCAGGATTTCCGAAAAAGTCAAACTGAAGCTTCATGTAGTCGCCCAGGGCGCCGGGAATAAACGGCGCATTGGCCCAGGGCGCCCGCTTGACGCCGCTGGCCCCCACTTCCGTGGCGGTTGCCGCCGACACAATGCAGGCGCCGATGACCACACCGTGGTCGGAATTTTTGGCCACCCATACCGGCGGCATGGTGTCGCTGTCCCGGCCGCTGTAGGTGATGACCCGGACTTCCACACCATCAGGGGACTCCGCACTTTTTCCGTCATAATTGGCCAGTTGGGACGAAGACAGGGTGCAGCGGGCATTGGGGTGGGAAATGGGAATTTCTTTTCCCTTGTCGTCTTTCAATCCCTGAATCCACGGGCCCTGAAAGTTCCGGCCCCGGATGGGATGCACTTCACCGTTGCCGGTCCAGTGGGGAATGCCGTTTTCGTCAATCAGCACATTGGACCAGATCACCTCGGAGCCGGGATTGCGCAGCCGGTCCATGAGGATGGGGTCGCCCTGGGCGTTGACGTCTTCCACAATACCAAAAATGCCGCATTCGGGGTTGACGGCCCGAACGCTGCCATTTTCGTTGATCCACATCTGGGCCAGGTCATCGCCCACAAACCGATTGCCAGCCATGGCTGTTGTGGTTTTTCCGCATCCAGACGGCGCGGCCCCGGCAATCCAGGTGACCCGGTTCCCCGGCCCCTCCACGCCGGTGATGAACATGTGCTCGGAGACTTCCCGGGCATTTCCTTCATAAACCGCCTTGTCCACGGAAAACCGGTGGTTGCCTTTTTTGAGCAGCAACGTGTTTCCGGCATAGGTGCAGTTGAAGGCATAGGTGGTGCGGTAGCTGCGGTCCATGAACACGCGGGCGTCCGGCAGATCCACGGACCGGTTCAGGCCTTCGCTGTGGATGTTGGTGTAAAAATGGCCGAGACGGCTGACTTCGTTTTCAAAATCCGCAAAGGCGTTCCGGTACAACAGATCTGCGCTGTGGGCCACATAGGCGGAACTGGTCAGTTCAAGGGCCGGGTTGGAGGCTGCCGCGCCCACAGGTCCGCGCATATAAAAGCCGATAATCAGGGTACTGCCCCGCATGATGCCCATCATTTTTTCCCGGATTTGGGCCAAGGCTTCATCCCGGATAATCTTGTTGGCAAGGGAGCTGATCTGCTCGCCGGGGTTGGCGATATAATACGTCCGGTCAATAATCCGGCCCTGTTCGTCCGCAAGGTCGTAATGGATGGTGTGGCCGGACATGGGCAGAACCGCTTCTTCACCCTTGTTCAGGGCCATCTGGCGGATGAACCGGCGGTCCTCATCAGAGCCGGTGTTGACAAAAACCCGGATCGGATCGCACATGGAAATGGCGTTGGCAATTTTGATCAGAACTTCGGCATGGTGCAGTCTGTTAAGCCGGCCCAGGTGCTCGCTGTCCAACCGCTTTTGAAACAGCGCCCGGGCCTGTTCAACATCCCGGATACCACCCAGTTTCTTGACAATGTCAATCCCTTCATTTGTTTTCAACATGTGAATAGACCCCTTTTCCACTATAATCTGTGGCGTGAATGATGTTTCGAAACAGATTCGGATTCATCGTGTAGTGTTGCTGGAAAGTTGACGACGCTCGCCAGAATAACGGGATCGTCTAGGTGACGTGCTGCGGGTTCTGACAGCCGATGGGGGGCGGCTCCGGCATATGGCGGTCTGCCCATTTCATGACATTATCAAATTCTTCTTTAATTTCGTGAAGGGCTTTTCCGCGATGACTCACCGCACTTTTTTCGGCCATGGACAATTGCGCGAAGGTTTTTCCAAGGGGGGAATAATAAAAAACTGGATCATAGCCAAATCCGTTGCTGCCCGCAGGCTCGCGCAGAATGATGCCCTCGCACCGGCCCTCGTAGGTGAGTGCCGCGCCGCTGGGAACGGCAATGGAAATCACGCATTCAAAAGCAGCGTCCCGGAGAGTTTCGTGTTCCATTTTTTCCAGAAGATACCGGCATTTGTCAGCATCCGTGGCGTTTGGACCCGCCCACCGGGCGCTGTGAACACCGGGCGCACCGCCAAGGGCCGCTACCACCAGTCCTGAATCATCGGAAAGGGCTGGATATCCCAGCACTCTCGCAGTAAAACTGGCTTTTTTAAAGGCGTTTTCTTCAAAGGTAGCGCCGTCTTCGATCACATCGGGAATGGGCCCAAAGTCTTCAAGGGATTTGACGGCAACGGGGAAGTCGCGCAAAAGATCGGAAATTTCAGCTTTTTTTCCCGGATTTCGGGTCGCAATAACGAGTATTTTCATTTGTTGTCGGGGGTGGTTATCATGAATTGAGGACAGACGACAAAAAAAGATGTAATATTTAACACAAAAACAGGCAAAAGAACAACAGACAAAATTCGGATCCTGCAAACACACTTTTTTTTCACAACAACGCACCAAAACGCCAGATAATCCTTGGGTTCTATGACCCTGGCGTCATAACCGACGCAGCGTCAACCATGCCCACCTGAAAAAGGCTCAAGCGCGAAACCTTATTTTGAATCATGCGCTTGCTGCAAAGACAGCGTCGAACCGGTGGAAGTGGGGGAAAATAACAAAAACCATGCAACGACAAACCGTATCCTTTACGCGCAACGCGGCCAATGTATTTTTTCACATCCTGACCCGGTGCAACCTGCGGTGCCGACACTGCTATATCAATCCCGCCCAGCACGGCAGCAATACGCTGAATATTCACACCATCTGCAAGTGGCTGGACACTTTTACCAAGCGCCATCCATCCGCCAATCTCATCCTTCTGGGGGGCGAACCCACCCTTCATCCAGATCTGGCCGAAGCGGTGCACCATGCCAGGGCCCTTGGATATGCCTCGATCACCATTGATACCAACGGCTATCTGTTTCACGATATTTTAAACAAAGTAACGCCGGACATGGTGGATGTTTTCAGTTTCAGTCTGGACGGATACTGCCCTGCCGTCAATGATCCCTTGCGAGGGCCCGGCAGTTTTGATGTCTGCACGGCCGGAATTGTTGCCGCAAAAAAAAGGGGATTTTCCGTCAGCCTGATTTGTACCGTGAGCACGGCCAATATCGCCCATCTTCAGGAGATGCCCGCGCTTTTGGAAAAATTGAACGTGGACCGGTTTTTTATTCAGGTGATCGGCATCCGGGGCCAGTGGACCGATGACGCGGATCGGTGCCAGACCCTGGCCCAAGTGGATCGGGACACCTGGATGACCGTTGTGCCCCGGGTTGCGGAAGATGCGGCCCGCCGGGGGATTCCCACTATCTTTCCCAAAGTATTCCTGAATGTGGAAGAAACGTTTGAATGCGCCGGCAAGGTGACGAACAATTATTTTATTTTCCCCAATGGTCGGGTTTACCGGTGCCCGTTGTGCGAGGATTATCCCCTTCACAGCCTGATGATGGAAGGCGATGCGCTGGTTCCAGCGCCTCGGATCAACGAAGCAGATCTCTTTTCCATAGACATTGCCGAAGGCTGCGTGATGAACCGCATTATTCAGCCCCGGAATCTTCCGGCCGACACCCACTGCCCATCCTTTAAAATTGCCTGCTGCATGCTCAAGGAAATGGTGATGCCGTCTGCATTCAATGATAACGACAACCGACTAATTTAATTGCATTTCGGTGATGGAACCGGATTTTTCGGAAGTCGGCGGCGTGACGGGTTTGGGTGGCGTATAGATGGTCCTCACGGGCGTTGGAACCGATGTTGTCCCTCTGGCGCTCACCTGCTGTTTCAGGGTTGCGTGCGCGCTTTCAAGGGCAGACAGTTTTTTGCTGAGGTTCTGGGTCTGTGCCTTGATCAATTCCTGAACATTGATCCGCTCCAGCCGGATGGCCAGATCCAGGGCTTCTTTATTGATTTGCCCGGCCGCCAGGGTCTGGGTTTGCTTTTGCAGGGACACGATGGTTTCCCGGTTTTTTGTGATGCCGTCGACAATCTGCAGAAGCTGAGCAGACAGGTTTTTATCAAACTGGGTCACCACCACGTCCAGATCTTCCATCTCCTTCCGCAGCTCGGTCAATTGGGCCTCCATCTGCTTAACGGCAGCATCCAGCGCGGCCTGATCTGTTTTTTTGGCGGTGATTCGCCGAACATCATCAACCGCTGTTTTCATCCGGGTCTGCATGTTCGCCGATGCGGTTTCCCATGCTTTGGACTGTTCGGCCAGTTGGGTGTCAAGGGCGGTTTGTCGCTCCACCATGGCGGCCAGATCGTCGGACAGACGCTGGATATTGAAAGTACCGCTGCTATGACCGGATTCCATCCGTTTTTTAAGGTCCAGGTAAGCCACCGCCAAGATGGCCGCAAAAAGGCAGGGCAGCAACAGCATCACCCGTGTGATCCGGCTGTTGAGCCGCTTCAGTCCCTGGGTCTGGGGGTCAATGGCAGGCGGTGCGGGTTCCGGAACGTTTTCTTCCTCCGGATGAAGGGTAAATCGTCCTGTATCCGGTATGTCGTCGTTGTTCATGGCGGTATCCTGTTCGGTTTTATTCCCATTGTGTCGGCTGACCAAGCTTACTCATTGCCGTTGCCGTTTTTAGCTATCATTTTTTTCACTTCGCGATCGAAGTCGCTTTCAAACAATCTGTCCTGCACAATGCGGTATTTTTCAAATTCACTTTCCGCAAAGGCTTTGGCAAGCTCTGCTGTCACTCTTCCCGCATCTTGCAGCACTTCACGGTCTGTCATGGCAATGATGGCAGCCAAATTATAATGCTTGGCATCATAGGATTTTCCATCAGCGGCAGTTATTCGAAAATTTCTAACAACTGCGTCTTCCTGCAGCTCACTATCTGAAAAAATTTTGCCAAGATGGTAGTTGATTGTGGGTATTTTTACATCATACAAAATACTCATCATCTTTTGAGTCAGCCAAATGCTTTCATCAGCGTAAATGGCTTCAACGCCACCTTCTCCACTTGAAGCCACAAAAGAAAGATACTCCGCGGCACTGCTTCGTATAGTAATTTCCTGATTTTTTTTAGCCATTGCCGTCACCGCCTTTTTTTAGTTCATAAGGCATCACAAACAATCTGTTGGGGAGACAGCTAAACATGTAAAGCCCTCACAGCAGCAAAGCTGAATAATAAAGGCACAGTCTTATGCATTCTTTACACATGTATTTACCGGAACAATAACAGACAAAAAACCCGAAAATCCGCTTGAATAGCGAGTTTTCGGGATGTTGTTTATTTACTCCCACTCAATGGTCGCAGGCGGTTTTGAGC
>JAJDJS010000090.1 GCA_030267325.1 Desulfosarcina sp. OttesenSCG-928-A07
AAAAACGCTGGTGGTGGAAAGAAATGGGAAGAAGCAGGATCTGGCACTGCATTGAAACTTGGGCACCCCATCAAGACCTGAAAAACAGGTTCAGGTGAGTTTCTTCATACCTCAAAAGGATGTTTTATGATCATCGTCGGCCTCACCGGAGGCATTGCCAGCGGAAAATCCACTGTATCCCGGTTTTTGGGAGAATTGGGCGCTGTTATCGTTGATGCGGACAAAATCGCAAGAGACGTTGTTGAGCCGGGCACACCCGCCCATCAGGAAATCGTCCGGACCTTTGGAACCGGTATTTTGCTTCCTGACCACAGTATTGACCGAAAAGGACTGGGCGACATTATTTTTAATGAGCCTGCCAAGAAAGAACAATTAAACGCCATTGTTCATCCCCGGGTCTTTGAGGCAATGAATGCAAAAATCGCAAAAGCTGCGGCAGCAGACCCTGGTGCTGTGATCATCCTGGATGTGCCGTTGCTCTTTGAAGCCGGATCAAAGCGGGATCTTTCCGAGATTATCGTGGTGTATTCACCTGAAGCGGTTCAACTCAGGCGGCTGATGAAGCGGGATCAGATTGACGAAAAAGCGGCCATGGCGCGCATCCGGTCCCAGATGCCCATTGAGGAAAAACGAAAGCGCGCCACCCTTGTGATCGACAACACCGAAAATTCCGATAAAACCAAAGCGCAGGCCAGGCATGTGTTTCAGTATCTTCTGGAACGTGCAGCTTTGCCTTCAACCATACCGGATTCCCTCCACCGGGTCCAGGGATGAAGCGCTCACGGCCGGGTACACGGTAGCCAGAAAACAGATCAGCATCGTGCACAGCGCAATGGTCATGACATCCATGATATTGAAGGATACCGGAAGGGTGGTGAGAAAGTAGACATCCCCCGGAAGATGAATAAAGGGATATTTTCTTAAGATACCGCAAAGGATAACGCCCAGGCAGCCGCCGATGAGTGAGCCGATAAAGCCGATCACAAGCCCCTCAAAAATAAATATCTGGCGGATATGGCGACGGGTTGCGCCCATGGTGGTGAGAATGGCAATGTCTTTTGTTTTTTCCATGACCATCATGATCAGGGTGCTGGCGATGTTAAAGGCCGCCACCAGCACAATCATGGTGAGAATGATAAACATGACGGTTTTCTGAAGCCGCAGCATGGAAAAGAGGCTCTGGTTCATCTGAATCCAATCCCGGACCCAAAAACCTGTTCCTGTTTTTTGGGTAATGGCCTCTGTCATTTGCGGCGCCTTATAAATATCCGCCACCTCCACCTGAATCCCGGTAACCTCGCCGGGCATTTCCACCAGATCCTGAATCACATCCAGTCGGGCAAAAGAGATGATGCCGTCATATTCATTGATGCCCATTTCAAAAATACCGGCCACTGAAAACCGTTTGACGTCAGGCAGTTGACTTCCTCCCTGGCCCATCGGAAAAATCAAAAAAATCGGGTCCCCCACATCTACCTGAAGGGTTTTGGCCGTCACCTTGCCGATCACCAGACCCGGAATTTTTTTTTCAGAAGGATTCGGCGCAGCGTCCTTCAGCACATCGGCCAGCATCCGGTCCCCCATCACCGCTATCTGGGGTCCGGATTTTTCCGGATCAAGGGCCTTGATCACCGAACCGGTCACGCCATGGGCGCTTCGGAGCATAACCTGGGCATAAATAAAGGGAATGGCCGATTCAACGCCGGGAACGGATTCAATGGTGGTGATGAGGGAATCAGCGTCTGTCAGAGGTGCGCTGCCGGGCATCACCAGAATGTGGGAATTCATACTGAGGATACGGCGTTGCAATTCGGATTCAAATCCCGTCATCACGGCAATCACCACCACCAGCGCCATCACACCAAGGGCAATGCCCATGACGGAGAGCAGGGTGATCAGGGAGATGAAGCTTTTTTTTTGTTTGCTTTGAAGATAGCGCAAACCCAGAAACCATGTCAGCGGCATAATGGGGAATTTCCTTTGTTTTTGCAAAATTAGAACAATATAGCCAACTTGGATTTCAACTAGGGTGCTTTATGGCAGTTGATTCATATTGCCGGTTACATATCCGGAAAGATCCGCGCATACATGGGAAAACCCCATGGCTTTCAGCTTGGCGGAAATATAGGTACCCATCTCTGGGCTTACCAGCCGCCCAAGGTCTGCCGCCGCCACCTCAATCCGGGCAATGGCGCCGTGATGGCGAACCCGGCAGCCTTCAAACCCGGCATCGGAAAGAATTTTTTCCGCATCCCGAATCTGAATGAGGATTTTGGCTGAAACCGGTGTGCCAAATGGAATTCGCGTTGCCAAGCAGGCCATGGCTGGTTTGTTCCAGGAAAACAGCCCTCGGTCCTGGGCAAGGGCGCGGATATCTGCTTTGGTCATCTCCGCCTCCAACAGGGGTGCTGCCACTCCCAGAGCTTCAGCAGCTTTCATGCCCGGACGGATATCCTTCTGATCATCAAGATTGGCGCCATGGGCAAGGTGATGGATTCCCATTTTTGCCAGCTGGGTTAAAAAAGTTCCGAATATCCGTTTTTTGCAGATATAGCACCGGTCCGGGGGATTGGCTATAAAATCGGGCCAGGCCAGGACATCCACATCCACCATGACATGGTCAACACAAAGCTCGCGGGCGATTTTTTCCGCATCTGTGATTTCACTGGGCGGAAAAAGAACCGACCGGGCGGTAATGGCCATCACCCGTTTCCCCATCACCCTGTGGGCTTCGGCCAAAAGAACCATACTGTCCACACCGCCGGAAAGTGCCACGGCAAGCCGATCAAAAGTTCTCAGGATTTGATGTAATTTTGTTTTTTTCTCTTTCAGTATCATCCGACAATCCGTTTTCGGAGAAAGGCAAAAAGACCCGCAGTTTAGCCCCGAAATCCCAAAAATCTGTTTACAATAAAGGGAAAATCCTCTATACCGTGAGGTTAAATTCCTTCACTACAGGCAAATCCATATAAACTCAAAGAGGTTTTTTCATGGGGAAAAAGAGTCAGACAAAGAGTCCTCCAAAAAAGAAGCCCGCGCCCAAAATTGATGCTGGTACCATAACCATAAAAAGAGCGGCGCCCAAGAAAACAACTGTTGAAACTCCCCCTTCTGCGCAAAACCTTCTGAAAAGACAGTTTGAGCGCACCGTGCCCGATGTTCTGTACACGGTTCCGCCGGACAAAGTCAAAGCCCCCGAATTTACCGCCCCCGAGCTGACTGGGGGCTTTTCTCCGGAAGCCGCCACTCGTGTCAAAGCGCTTCTGACCAATACCTACAGTGATGCAGACCTGACGGCCGCTGCTGAAAAGGCTGCTGCAGAGAAAGCTGCCGCAGAAAAAGCCGCAGCAGAAAAAGCCGCAGCAGAGAAAGCTGCCGCGGAGAAAGCTGCCGCAGAAAAGGCTGCTGCTGAAAAGGCCGCTGCTGAAAAGGCCGCTGCTGAAAAGGCCGCTGCTGAAAAGGCCGCTGCAGAGAAAGCTGCCGCAGAAAAAGCCGCTGCAGAGAAAGCGGCTGCTGAAAAGGCTGCTGCAGAAAAAGC
>JAJDJS010000091.1 GCA_030267325.1 Desulfosarcina sp. OttesenSCG-928-A07
GGGCAGAAAGCGTTGCTGAAGAAATGTAATAACGACACTCCGAAGTCGTTTCTCCTTTATGTTCGACAATGGCTTCAACCATGGCAACCATGGATAAATCCTGAAATTTCCATTCGCCTGGAAAACGTTTGTTGCTCAACAACCATTGCACATCATGGCATACAGTGTGACGGCGAATTATTTTTTTGCCATGTCCATTATCAATCGTTTCATGTTGTTGCAGATGCTCTTCTTGAGCGTTTTTGAAAAAAAGCGCCACTTCGTCATAGAGAAGCGGCCAGTTCTTTTTGAGTGCTAAGAGATAATCTGCTTCTTTTTCACGAATGGATTTGGCAATTTGGGTCTGGCAGCCCATAGCGTCAATGGTGACCAATGCGCCTTTCAGTTCCAGTTGTGCCAACAACTCTGGGATTGCAGTGATTTCATTTGATTTTTCCTTACATGCGACTTGGCCGATTACCAGCCTTTGGCGTGAAGCCCAAGCCGAAACCATATGGAGCGGATTTTGTCCTTTATCTCTATTGTGAGCCCTGCGAGAGGTTTTGCCATCTATGGAAACGATATCAAAATCAAAATCTCGCAGGGACGATACCCAAGACACGAAACAATCTGAAAAGACCTCGCGGGGTAAGGCATTCATCACATCGTTCAAAGTGTCATGGGATGGAATTCCATTTGTAAAAGGGAAAAAACGACGTAAAAAATCTATCTTCGTTTTGCCCCACTGTTCGATTTCCACAAAGTCGTCGGCTCCGGACATCGTGGCACACAAGATCACCAGCAATATTTCCGGCAAAGGATACAGCACTTTCCATGATTGGCGAGGATCGGAAAGGCTTGAAAAATGGTCTAATAAAGCTTGTGACATTCGGGCATCCTCCTAATTATAAGAATAAATGCCCAACCTTTATATGTTTCAAGACTTTTTTCAAGCGATTGCCCTGCATTTATATCCGGCCCGCAGACGGGGCCTTTGGCCTTTTTATTCCAGGAAGCCGGTACACCCTGTTCCGGTGTATGTCCCCGGCTGGCGGAAAAACAGCTGCCCAGACCATCGGCACCCAGCATTTTATTGTGGGCATTGCTGAAATTATCCGAAACCTTGAAGATATGGTAACGGCCAGGGTGGTGAAATCCTTTCGCCCCATTGCGGCAGGGGATCTGTTGATGCCGGAAATTCAAACCAGCGACACCTTTCCCCTTAAACCCGGAAATCCGAATATTGAGGGAACCCTGATCGGGCCCGAGGAACACCTCATGCTGATGGGAGATGGCGCAATTGTTTTTATCGACAAGGGAAGGGCCGACCATGTTGAAGTGGGCCAGGCATACCTCCTTTTCCGGGAAGCGATGCTGGCGGAGAGCATTGTTTCACCGCCCGTTACAGTGGGAAAAATCCTTGTGCTGCACACAGAGGAAACCACCTCCACGGCGGTCATCACCCGGGCGTTTGTGGATATTCAGCGGGGAGAACGGTTTCGCGCCGTCATTGGGCAATCACACTAGCAGATGGCCTTCCTGGGCGGGTGGATAACAGAAAATAAAGCGCGGATGAATGGCATTGCCGAGTCTATACTGCGCACCGCCAATACGTTGCTGTTTTCAGATCTTGAAACGTAGGGGCGCCTCGCGAGGCGCCCTTGGTTGCCCGGTTGTTTGGGGACGGGCGCGCTGACTCCCCCGCCTGCGCGGGGGCGACAATAATGGAAAATAAATATCCGTTTAATGGCGTTGCTGAGTATATAAGCACGTTTTCACGTTTGCGCGGCTGGCATTTTCAAGACCTGGAAGATCCTCTTGTTGAGGGGTAAAGCATACTGCAGTGTTGACAGCCGATTCCCGATAAGGAGAGGCAAATGAAAAAATTCATGGCTGCCTGGTTTGCGGACTGGCAGAAGAAGCTCAAAGATCACGCTGTAATCATCGGACTTTTTATCGGAATCCTGACGCTTCTCACAGGGGGCATTGGCATTTGGCTGTCTCGTATTCCACCTGAAATACCACCTAAAATCATCGCCCCAATCCTTTCCCCTGAAGCGCCGGGTGAACCGCCGCTTCCGACCCACATCCGGAAAACGCCTTTTTTCGGCAGAAAAGAAGAAATAAAAACCCTGTTCCAGTTCGCGTCCGGGGACAAGAGAAAGTTTTCCTGGTGGCTGGTGTGCGGTGCAGGCGGCACAGGTAAAACCCGCCTTGCCGCCGAGTTTGCATCCCGTCTGGCCAAAAAATCCTGGAACGCCGGGTTTATTGATCTGGGCAGAATGCCCCGTGTTACCTGGGATACGTGGAAACCCGACAAGCCCGCCTTTATTATTGTGGATAACGCGTCCCTTTATGTTGCCATGGACCCGCCCCGTCCTTTGGATGATTCTGCCAGGCCGGCTGATCTTGTCCGCATGATGACAATGCTTTCGGAGCGTGCTGATTCTTTTGACTATCCGGTTCGGCTTTTGCTTTTGGAGCGGACCTGGAAACAACAGGAGGCAAAAGAGGACGACGCGGCACGCCAGCGGGAGATCAGCACAGCATGGTTTGAACGCCTGCAGAAGCAAAACGCCTCCTGCTATCAGCCGGACCGCCCCCTTGAGCTGGGTCCCCTTGAGGACGAAGGCCTGATGAACATCGCCAGGAACAAGCTGGGGGAGAAGACGCCGCAGGATTTTATCCGGCAGCTCAGCAAGATTGACCCGCTGAAGCGGACGTTATTTGCAGAGTATCTTGCCCTGTACCTGCAGGAGCATGGCCCGCCGATGCAGCGCGTCCTCAAACAGGAAGACCTGCTACACTTCATGGGCCAACGGGAAGCCAAAACAACATGGCGCCATGCAACGGTAGAGCGGCAAGAGTTTCTCTCCATCATCCTGGCAACCCTGACCGGCAAGGCCTGTCAAGTTGGTCCGGAACATTATTCTGATAAAGCTGATCCGAAACAATATTGTTTTGACAGGCAAAAGACCCTGGCCAACCATGGGATCGGTTTTTTTGACGAACATGTGTTTTATCTGGGGCCGCTCAAGCCAGATATTCTGGGAGAATTCTGTGTGCTGAGCGGCGGCATGGGGAGCCAGAACCCCGCCTGGTATCTGCCGACAGGCAGCCGGCTTGAGGCGGACAACCCTTTAAAGGATCTGGTGCTCAAGGCATGGGCCATCAACCCCGAAGGAACGTTTTCCTTTTTTTTCAGATGTGTTTCTGATTTTAAGGAAAACAGCAATCTGCCCCATTTGCTTTCTTATATTCCAGAGGGGGCAGCGCAGCAGCTATTCTGGGCAAGGGCTGCCCTGCATATGGGAAATGCCCAGAATGACCGCGCCAGGTATGACGATGCCCTGGGATGGTATAAAAAGTCGCTGGCCATTCGGGAAAAGCATCTTGGTCCTGATCATCCAGATACAGGTACCAGCTATAACAACATCGGGTCGGTGTATGAGAGTCAGGGCGAATACGAAAAGGCACTGGAGTGGTATGGG
>JAJDJS010000092.1 GCA_030267325.1 Desulfosarcina sp. OttesenSCG-928-A07
AAGCGCCTTGTTGGCGGTCACCACATGTTTGCCGTGGGAAATGGCATCAAGGATCAGGCTTTTGGCAATGCCCTCGCCGCCGATGGTTTCCACAACGATCTGAACATCCGGGTCGGTAACCGCAAGGGTCGCATCGGCAATCATCACGCCAGGCGCAAATGGGATGCCACGATCTTTTTGGGTGTCGATATCAGCCACATATTTAAGGTGAAGGACGCATCCGGTCCGGGCCTGGATCACATCCTGGTTTTCGAGCAAAAGCCGTGCCACTCCGGTTCCAACGGTGCCGCATCCCAGAATGGCGACATTGATCTGTTTCATAATAAGCGTATTCCTGTCAGGTCGGTAAGGTTTAGGGGAGCGTTGTGACGTTCACATTTTCCCGCATTGTTCGGCAATGGCTTTGGCCGGAATCAGACCCGTGGCCGCAGCAGACACAATGTTTCCGGCCACACCCGGACCGTCGCCGGCCACAAACAAGCCTTTAACAGCGGTTTCCAGTTGGGCCGTGGTTTCGATTTGGGTGGCAAAAAATTTGATTTCCGGCGCATACAAGAGGGTTTCGTCATTGGACACACCGGGAACCACGTTGTTGAGCTGTTCAAGGCCACTGGTCAGGTTGGCCAGAATCCGCTCGGGAAGGGCCATGGCAATGTCGCCGCACACCACATTTTTCAGTGTGGGTTCAATATAGCCTTTGCGGACACGGTTCCAGGTGCTGCGACGGCCCCGTTTCAAATCGCCGAACCGCTGCAAAATGGGCTTTCCGCCGCCGATCAGGGTGGCCAGCCGGCCGATGGCCTGGCCATAGGCCTGGTTGTCGGTGACCGGTTCGGTCAGGACCACCTTGGAAAGAAAGGCAAAATTGGTGTTGGCGGATTTTTTGTCATGAAAAGCATGGCCGTTGACACAGACAAAATCCCCATATTGTTCCAAAGAGACAAATCCGCCCTGGTTGGTGCAAAAGGTCCGGGTCTGGTCATCGTATTTTACGGTCTGGATAAAAAAGGTGGGGTCATAGATAATCTCGCAAAGATCCTGCATGATCTCGTTGTGCACCTCCACCCGCACACCCACTTCAATGCCTCGCTGGATAAGTCCCAGCCCGAGTTGCTGGGCCTGCTTTCCCATCCAGTCTGCACCGATCCGACCCGGCGCCAGAATGACATATTTTCCCGTATATGTCGTCTCCGGGGTCCGGACACCGGTCACCTGGCCGTTGTCTGTCAACACCTCCAGCGCGGTTTCCCGGGTGTGGATCTCCACACCAAGGCTGCGGATATGATCGGTCATGGCAGCCATATAACCGGGAAGACGGTCGCTGCCCAGGTGTTTTTGCCGGATCAAGAGAAGGTCGATACCCAATCGCAGGGATTTTTTCCGGATGTCCCGGGCCGCAGCAAGATCTGTGGGATAGACCGGCCCGTCCATGCCGAATTGATTGAAGATCAGTTCCGTTTCCCGGATAAGGGCTTCGGCCTCGGGAACCGACAAAAACTGGGTGAGATCGGTTTTTCCCAGGCGATGGATGAAGTTGAGTTTCCCATCTGAAAAAAGACCCGCGCCGCCGATGCCGGAAAGGATGTTGCACGGACTGCACTGCATGCAGAAATGGCGATCTGAAACCGGACAGAATCGGGAGACAGGGGCTTTTCCCTGTTCGATCAGAAGAATACTGAGATCCGTGTGGGTGCCCAGATAAAAGGCCGAAAAAAGACCGGCTGGACCGCCTCCGACAATGATAACATCAAACATCTGGGGGAAACTCGGTGTGGTCAAAAGACCTCCTCCATGACATGACGCCCGGCAGGCCGGTATAAAATGATTTTACTATACGGGAACACAAGTGAAGAATCAAGTTGGGGACTTGCCAAATCGACGGATGATCCGGGAAATTCCACGGGAAAAATCATCCGGGGGTGAAATGAGGCTCATCACCACAAACCCATCCCGGTCGAACTGATAGAACCGTCCCGGATGAATCTGCACCTGATCCTTTTCCAGGAGCAAAAGGGCCCTTTCGTCGTCTTCCCGGTCATCATCAATATAAACAACAGCGTACCATCCGCCTTCGCGGGTGAGGGGATGGATGTTGGAGACACCTTCCAGCCGGGTTTTCAGGAGATTTTCATTATCCGCAATCCGGGCATTGATCTGGTGTTGAATACCGGCGCGCTCGGCCAGCATCGTTCCTGCTGCCAGTTGAATGGGGGTGGCCACGGTCAGGTAAAAGTCCATCAGGGTTTCCAGATGATTCACGGCCGCATCTGCCAGACTGGGATCACCGCCTGTTACCACCCAGCCCAGCTTCATCTGGGGAAGACCCAGAATTTTTGAAAACCCGTTCAGAATAAAGGTCAGGGCTGTGGTCTGATTTACGGTTGTACACAGGGAAGTCTTTGATGATCTGGCCGGAAAGTCGGAAAACACTTCATCCACAATAAGGGCCAGGCCATGGATCCGGCAGAGGGTATCCACCTGTTCCAGGTCATCAGGATGGATATAGTTGCCTGTGGGATTGTTGGGGCTGACCACCACCACCGCACGGGTTTTGCCGGTTATCAACGCGCTGAGAATCTCAAGGTCGATCCGCCAGCCGTGTGCTTCTGTGTGGCGCAAGGGGTAGGCGTGGCAGAAAATGCCCTCAAATCCGGCCAAATGGGAAATTAGCGGGTATCCGGGCCTGGGGATGAGCACCTCATCGCCGGGATCGGCCAGCAGTTTAAAAATAAGACCGTAGGCCTCACTGGTTCCGGTGGTAATGAGGACGCGCTCCGGCGACACTTGTTGTTTGAAGTCCCGGTAGTAGGCGGAAACCGCTTTTCGCGCTGTCAGAAGCCCTCGGGGATCAGGCCTATACAAAAGGGCTGCAGGATCGGAAAGGGCGGTGCAAAGGGTGTTTTCGGGATAGTGAAAACCGCATCGGGTGGGATTGGTACACAGAAGGTCAATCACCGGTTTTCCAGCCGCAGCCTGGCTTAAGGCGGAAAGGGCCAGGGGATGGGGAGCGGCGTTCCAGTCAAACCGCGTGGACCCGCGAAAACCAGCCGGATACTGAGAAAAAATACGGGAAGACACACTCATTTTTGATCAGTGCCAAAAACCTGTTCCCGGATATGGTCCATGAGACCGGGAAGACAGGCCATGAGGGTCTGGGCGGTTTTTTCATAGGCCGCATAATTGCGGCCATAGGGGTCGGCAATTTCCGGATTCGTGCGTTCCGGTCTCCAGGATCCCAGAAGCCGGACATACGGACAATCAGGATAAAACAATGTGTCGATCTGCC
>JAJDJS010000093.1 GCA_030267325.1 Desulfosarcina sp. OttesenSCG-928-A07
TGAGAATTGTTATGAAGGTGAATCGCCGCAACACAAAGTGACCCTCACCCGGTCGTTCTTTATCGGAAAATACGAGGTGACCCAAGCCGAGTGGATCGTGGTGATGGGGAACAATCCCAGCAAATATAAAGGGAGAAACCACCCCGTGGAGCAGGTCTCATGGAATGAGGCCCAGGCGTTTATCAGCGCGCTCAATCAGAAGGAAGGCATCACAGCGTATCGGCTGCCAACGGAAGCGGAGTGGGAATACGCGGCCAGAGCAGGCAGTACAACAACCTATTCGTATGGCGATAACGCCCGTCAGTTGGGGCAATATGCCTGGTATGACAGTGATACCGGAACCCAGCCAGTGGGGCAGCTTCAGCCCAACAAGTGGGGACTTTATGACATCCACGGCAATGTGTTGGAATGGGTGCAGGATTGGTACGAAGAAGGCTATTATGCCAACAGTTCTGAGATTGATCCCCAGGGACCGCCTTCCGGGAGCTATCGGGTCATTCGGGGCGGGGGGTGGTACAACCACGCGGATGGCTGCCGGTCAGCCATTCGTAGCGGTGTTTCACCCGATGGCCGGAGCGGATCCCTGGGTTTCCGGGTTGCCCTCCCCAGGGCAGTCGCCAGCCCGCCGCAAAGCGATCAAAGCGAAGGGGTGGATCCATGAACCAAAGCCGCCTGGTGTGGCTTTTCCGATCCAGCCAGACCGGTTGGATTCAGCATTTGAGGACAAGGCTTCTGGCCGCCATTTCAACAGGATGCTGGACCACCGATCCGCTCAAGTGAGCAATCTGCATCTCACAGGTCGGGCAATCGGTGATGATAAGGTCGGTTTTTTCAGCGCATTTTTCCCAGGAAATCCATTGATTTCCAATATCGCGGCTTAATTTTGTATTTTCAGCTGCCATGCCCCAGGTGCCGGCCATACCGCAGCAGGTGTTGGGAAGATCAGATACCAAAAGTCCGGGAATGGCCGCCAGCAGTTGACGGGTGTCATGGGCATGGGGCTGAATTTTCAGATGACAGGGCAGGTGATACAAGGCTGTTTGATTCACCGGCGCCATATTGCTGAAGGGCGCGGTGTGCTGAAGCAGGGCACTGAAGTGAATGATCTTTTTTTGTATTTGATGGCTCAGGGGAAGATCCAGCACAGATCCCCATTTTTCCCTAAGCGCCAACCCGCAGGACGAGCAGGTTACCACCACATGGTCCACAACTGCCAGAAGATTGCGCCAAGCCGCCAGATTCTTCCGGATCTTTTTCCGCGCCGCATCCACCATTCCGTTTGAAAGCAGGGGAAGGCCGCAGCAGTGTTGGTTGGGCGTGTGGACCGTGTATCCCATCCGGGTCAGTACCCCTGTCAGGGCTTCACCGATTTCAGGGCGGTAATAACCTGCATAACATCCTGAAAAATAAAGAACCTGCACATTCCCCGATCCCGTGACCGGCAAAACCCGGTGGAACAGGGAGTTTCGGGCAGGTACCGGAAAGGGCGCATGGCGGTTGATTCCCAAAAAACATTGGCCAGCCTGCCGGACCGTGTCCATGTTCATCAGGGGCGTGGTTATCCCGGAAAAATACCCGCCATATCGACCGGCTGTTTCCGCACGGGTCAGGGTCCGGCTGCGCAAGGACGGCCCGAATCGCCGGACGCATCTTGCCTTGGCTTCCATGACCAGTTTGGGAATATCCACATTGGACGGGCATTCCTGCCGGCAGCTCCCGCATCCCAGACAAAGACGCATCACATCCTGAACCGCCTGGGTATAAAGCGCGGCAGGGCCCATTTTTCCGCTGATGATGGCCCGCAAAAGATTGGCCTTGGCTTTGGGTGCGGCTTCTTCTTTTCGGGTGACTTTATACACCGGGCACATCCGGGTGACCGGGGTCAGGGTGGTGCAGGTGGTGCATCCGTGGCAGGCCTCAACTGCATCCGGAAAGCCGCCTGGCTGAAAAAGAAGGGACGGGCCTGTGTCGGTCCGGTGATAGTGAAGGCCGTAGCGAAGATGATGCCTCATCTGGTCCGGCGCAGATGCGGTTTTGATGTCCGGATTCATCAGGCAAAAGGGATCCAGAAGGTTCCGTATGGCCTGAAAAAGCGGAAAGATTTCCGGATACTGGCGCTGAATATAGGTACTGCGCAGCCGGCCGTCGCCGTGTTCGCCGGACACCACGCCGCCCAGGCGGTGAACCAGATCAAACACACCATCTGCCAGAATTTTCAGCATCCGGATATCAGCCGGATCCGTGAGGTCCAGAAGGGGCCGGGTGTGGAGCAATCCCTTGGCAATATGGCCGTACAGTACAAACCGAACCTGGTAGGTGTCAAAAAGCGCATAAAGCCCTTTAAAATAATCCACCAGCCGATCTGTGGGAATAGCAGCATCTTCAACCAGGGCAAGTATTTTTTTCTTTCCCCTGAGTTTGTAGAGAATCGGTACAGCAGCTTTTCGAATGGCCCAGAACCGGGCTTTTTCCGCTTCTGAAATGGCCAGATAAGCACTCCTGCACAGATGGTTTTCTTTTAGTTGAGAAAGTACAGTTTCACCTGCCTTGCGGGTCTCTTCCGGGGTACTGCCGTCAAACTCAACCAGAAGCACATTGTCAATGCCGGAAGGAATGCGGTTTTTCAAGATTAGATCCACCTCCCTTGCCATCTCCAACAGCGACCGGTCCATCACTTCAATGCCTGCCGGATTCAACGGAAGGATCATCCGGACGGCTTGGGCCGACTTCTGGATGGAATCAAAAAACGCCACCACCAGACTGTCATAACCGGGTTTGTCCAGCAGCCGAAAGACAAGGCGTGTGGCAATGCCCAGCGTCCCTTCGGCACCTGAAAAAAGGCCCTGCAGAAGAAGTTTTTCATCCTTGACCAGACCGCGCAGGTTGTAACCGGCCACATTGTGCCGAACCGGCGGATAGGCAGATTCGATGAGGTCGCGATGCATCAGATAGACATCGGCAATTCTTGAAAATGGGAAGGGCAGGGCACTGACAGGGGTTGCAGACAGGGCTGAAAGGGTAATGACTTCTCCGCTGGAGAGTACTACTTCGGCATCCAGCAGATAATCCCGGACGCTGCCATATTTCACAGCATGAGCCCCGGACGCGTTGGTGGCGGTCATGCCGCCGAGACTGGCATATTCGCCGCTGGACGGATCCGGCGGAAAAAAAAGACCGGTTCCGGAAAGGGCGCGGGAAAGTTCTCCCCATCTGCAGCCGGGTTCGCATTCAACGGTTTTTTTGTTCGCATCCACACAGATCAGTCGATGCATGTAACGGCTGA
>JAJDJS010000094.1 GCA_030267325.1 Desulfosarcina sp. OttesenSCG-928-A07
GCCAAAAAACCGAAACTGCCACCCGGCCGTGAACGTCGCCTGGAGCATGGCGAGGAAGAACGTTTGCTGAGCGCCAGTGGTCCCAATCTTCAACACCTCATCAAGCTGGCATTAGAAACAGCAATGCGTCGCTCGGAGCTGGCCAATCTGACATGGCGACAAATAGATTTCAAGCGTCGAACAGCCACATTATTAGCTGCTGGCGTCAAAAATGAGGAAGCCAGGACGATCCCTCTATCGCCGAAGGCTTTGGAAATCCTCCGCGACATCCAAGTGGAGCAATGCTCCAATTCAGAACCGGAACATGATGGAGAAGCGACCGGAACTCTGGAGCTATCCGCCAAATTATTCAACCTGACCCCAGATGCCATAACCAGAGCCATGCGGCGGGCCTGCCAACGGGCGGAGATTAGCGGACTGGATTTTCATGACCTGCGTCATGAAGCCACCAGTCGCTTGTTTGAGAATACTGACCTGGATATCATGGAAATCAAATCCATCACCGGGCATAAAACCCTTCAGATGCTGGCTCGTTACACCCATTTGCGGATGGACAGGCTGGCCGACAGATTGGCTGGAGTCAAGCGTTGATACTTATTCAAGTGTCATTTCATCCAAAAAGGTATGCATTCCAAGCGGAATTTAGAATGTTATATGCATGTTGTTGGCGTTCTATTAAAGCTCAAAATAGGTCTAAAAAACTCAGGGGCTTATGAACTTTTATTTAATGTTATTAAAGAGTTAACGGGTTGTGGATATGAACGAAAAATCAATATTTGTCAAGCTTGGTGTACCCAAATTGCACCAAAAAAATATGATAGATTGTGAGTGAAAATCAGCGTCTCTTGCCACCATGTTTATGTTCCGCTTCTGCCCGTAACCACGCCTCTGCTGCCAAAATTTTCAAATAATTTTCCAGAAAATGCTTTGCCTTGTCATCAAGGTAATATTTCCACGCCTGAGCCTTGAATGCTCCGATCTTGTTCAAATATATGGGGTGTTCCAAAGCTTCCAAGATTTCTTTGTTTGAATTGAGAGGCAGGGAGAGAGAACAGAGGTATTTTGCCAAATGTGGCAAATATTCACTATTCAAGCACAAGGATTTTACATAGTCGCTTGGTTCCGTCCCTAACTTCCGTTTCACGTCAGTCAGGGGCGGGAGGGATTTTATAAGTTTGAGTTTAAGGATTTCCACATGTTTTTTCAGTCTTTTGCGTTTCCGATACTCTGGAAAGGTGCTTGGGATATCATGCAAATGACAAAGCGGAGTATATTTTTCAAGTGGAAGCCTGTACACAGAACGCCAGCACAGGGAACATGGAACAAAATATTTTGCCGCACTCTCTGGATTCGGTAGTTTGTATTTTTCTTCCTGTTTTTCTGAATCAATTTTGTAATCTCGTTTCATCGGGAGCGTTTGAAGAACAAAACGCACCTCATCCCAGAAAGATATTTTATCCTCGTCCTGCTCCCATGTTCCATAAAAACGCTTGCAAAAGAGATTGATGTTCCGGTCAAGCATAGCCCATGAGTTCGCTCTCCCTTTGGGGAGCAAGTGTGTAGCCAAATCTGAAACAATCCCCCAATTTTCCCCAAACCGGCAAACAAACTCCAAAGAAAGAAACAAGGCGGCTTCTATAGTGTTTTTCCCCTGGAGCTGTTCACGGAGATTTATGTTTAGGTTCTCGTTCAAATTTGCGTTTGTGGCCTTGTTGGATTTTTTGTCCTGATTTTTTTTCGTTCAAACTTCCATCCTTCAAGCTTCTGGTCGCCTGTCCACTATTTTTCAAATGGTATTTCCACGGGGTCGAGGACTTTTCCTGTGTTTGAGAAAGAATAGTCGTGGAAGCTTGATACGCAATTCCACACTATCAAAAACGACCTTGAAAACGGAGGACGACATGCTAAACAAAAAATTTTACAATATTGAAGAAATGAGCACAATCCTCGGCAAAACCATCGCTTCAATATATGGGCACCTTGCACGGAAACAATTTGATGCTGTTCCTGTGCCGATGAAACTGGGCAGACGGCTTGCTTGGTCGGTTCAAGCGGTTGATGAATGGATTGAACGGAAGATGGTCGAGGCTGACGCTCAGAGGATGGCGTATGTTGAGCAGATGAAGGGTTCAGCACCGAGAAAGGTGGGGAGGCCGAGGAAAGAAAGCCGGTTTTACTGCAGGACTTGGCGCGGTTGACCCCGTGGCGTGGGAAAATCGTACTGACCGCTGGGCAAGTCCGTTTGGGGCTCCGATTGATTTTTCATAATCTTCGCGTGTGGACGGGCTGGGACGCAAAGTGCCGTAAAAGCGTTTTAAGTGTTGGCATTTTATTGTTTTTACAAAAAATGCCAGGAAAGTATTGAAAAAACAAAAAATCGTATGATATTGTAAAAAAAACTATTGACACGCTCATCTATATTACCTTAAACAGCCAATTTAAAAAGCAATTCATCAAATCATACAAGATATTGATGCTTTCTCGTAAATAACCTATGCATATTGCGTTTTTTGTTTGTTGGCTGTAACCATCCACATAAGGGTGAAAAAGATGCCAAAAGAAAATACCATATCCAAACAAGAAGAGGTCGATGTAAACCCCGTTCATCCTCCCACCTGCAAACAAAAGAGATATAAAATCAAACCCCCAAATCCTCACGATTTTTCATAAAAACAATCCAATCCATGCAATACAATCTGTTAAAAAAATAGCAACTTTAAGCAACTGACGAACGCCGTGAATAAAAACCTGTCCGTCGTGTTGCTATGGATAGCACCTGTATTATCCTTAGGACATGGCGCAAATTGAAAGGTTCACAGATTCATCTTTTAACCTAAAAAATCAACAAAATGAATTATGGGAACTTTCTTTCACGTATCAAACATAGTAGCGTTTTTTGCTGGTGTCATAACAATATGGTTGTATTCTCGTGACATGGCAAAAAGAATTTATAAGGGCGATTCGGTTCTAAAAAGAGAGGCTCTTTCTACACATCGTATGTATAGAAAACTTATGTGTAATTCACAAGGTAAAATTTTAAATTTTCTTTTATTTTCAACAAGTAGCCATGATAATATCG
>JAJDJS010000096.1 GCA_030267325.1 Desulfosarcina sp. OttesenSCG-928-A07
AAATTTACTGAAATTTGAAGACACCAAGTTTTTGGACCACTATATGGTCGGCCTTACCGTGGACAGAACAATCTGGCGCATGAAATCTTATCCCTTATCTCTTCAAATCGAGGGGTTGTTTGCTGTCCAGTTTGGAAAAGATGACCTTTTTGAATTTGCACTTGCGCCAAGACTGACCTGGAGCGGTTTTCCGTGGAATAATTATGTGTACACACGTTTTCGAGCTGCTCCGATCGGGTTGTCCATCACCTCCTCAAAAAGCAAACTTGAGAAAGACGGAGATGGAGAAAATCTGCTGTATTATGTTTTTTTCGAAGTTGCACTTTCTCCGCCCCATTCGAAAGAAAATGAATTCTTTGTGCGTCTGCATCACCGATGCGCATTTTTTGATACAATCAATGATGATATTAACGGAGAAGATTTTTTACTGTTCGGGTTCAGGCGAAATTTCTGAAACTTGCCGCAGCCTGGGTATGTAAAAATATGTAAACAGGCTGAAAACCATTTTTGGCTGGCTGAAACGGAATCCAAAAACCCAAAACATTCACTATAAATCCTGCCCGGTGCTTTTTGCCGAAATCGACGTTACGGAAGACTGCAAAAAAGACAAGGAACATCGCCGGTCCCATCTTGATCTTGATCCAGGACAGGACCGGTGATGGAACTGGCGGCGAGGTTCCGACGGAAAACCTGAAAACCAAACGCCGATCCGGATCATCTCCGCTGCCGATGTGCCTTCTTGGAATGTACTTTTTCCGCAAACCCGCCCCTTGACATAACGAAATTCAGACAATATGTAATACTGTTTGTTTTGTATTGCAGTCCGGTTTATTGAATACGCTTCTTGTTCCGGTGCCACAATCAACAGGCCGGCCCACCTGACCCCCTACAGGCACCCCTCCAAGATCCGTCCGAAGCAGTTCAACGTGGTACATCAGGCGTTAAAGGATTTTTTCTGTTGGAGCTGAAACTCGGTGGCATTGTTATCATTGTGGGTGCCTATGGCAGCGGGAAAACCGAGGTTGCCATTAATCTGGCTGTTCAGATGCATAACCGGAAGATCCCGGTCCGGCTGGCTGACCTGGATCTGGTCAATCCCTACTTCAGAACCCGGGAGGCACGTCATACGCTGGAACGGAGGGGAATCGACGTGGTACTGCCGCCGGTCCGATACATGCACGCGGATCTGCCCATCCTCACCCCGGAAGTTTCCGGGATGCTGCGGGACCCCAAAGGTCTCACCCTTCTGGATGTAGGCGGAGATGATGTGGGCGCAACGGTTCTGGCTGCGCTGGCAGATGCGTTGAAGGGACAATCCGCTCAGGTGCTTCAGGTGATCAATCCCCATCGACCCTACACCGATACCCTTTCCGGTTGTCTTGGCATGCGGGCGGCCATTGAAGCCAAGGCCCGGATGCGGATTACCGGCATTGTGGGAAACACCAACCTGATTGACGACACAACAGCAGCGGATATTTTGACCGGTTATGGGTTTTCTCAAAAGGTGGCTGAAGCGGCCGGGCTCCCCTTGGCTTTTATCACGGCACCGGCGGCCTTTTTGAACACATTGGACAAAAACAAATTCCAATGCCCCATCCTGCCCATCCACCGTCAACTGGTTCCGCCCTGGAAACACCCCGAGGCGTTTGATGCATGACCCTGACGCCGTTGTTTAGGGATCCGGCATATCCACCCGGACCCGAATTTTTTGATTGCAGAAGGAGAAAGACCCATCATGGCTTATCAACACATTATTGACCGGGACCGTTGCAAGGGCTGTGGCCTGTGCATCACGGTTTGCCCGAAAAATGTACTGGAGATCTCGACCGAAGTGAACGCCAAGGGGTATTTCCCGGTTTACCAGGCGCGTCCGGAAGATTGTATCCACTGTACGATGTGCTGCATCATGTGTCCGGATGTGGCCATTACCATCACAGAAACCCAATCTTCATCGGCCTGATCCGGACAAAGGGAGGAACCCATGGCAAAAGTATTGATGAAAGGAAACGAGGCCATCGGCGAAGCCGCCATTCGTGCGGGTTGTAAAAACTACTTCGCCTATCCCATCACCCCGCAGTCTGAAGTGGCCGAATACCTGGTCCGCCGCATGCCCGAGGTGGGCGGCGTGTTTCTTCAGGGTGAAAGCGAGGTGGCGGTGGGCTACATGCTGTTTGGCGCGGCTGCGGCCGGGGCCCGGGTGTTCACCACCTCATCCAGTCCGGGCATCAGCCTCATGAGCGAGGCCATCAGCTATATCATTGGTGCCCAGTGTCCGGCAGTATTTGTCAACATTATGCGCGGCGGTCCGGGACTTGGGGGCATCATGCCCTCCCAGGCTGATTATATGCAGGCCACCAAGGGCGTGGGCCATGGTGACGGGCGTCTTCTGGTCATGGCCCCGGCCAGTGTGCAGGAAGCCGTGGACATGATGACCCAGGCCTTTTCACTGGCGGAAAAATACCGGAACCCGGTGATGATTTTGGGAGACGGGCTCATTGGCCAGATGATGGAACCGGTGGAATTTCCCGAACACCTGGCCACCGAACCGTCCAACAAGGATGCCTGGGCCACAAACGGCATGGACCACCGGGGCGCCACCACCCGCAACCTGGTGCGGTCCCTGTTCCTTGACCCGATTCAGCTCAACGACAACAACCTTCAGATCAAGGCCAAATACGACCGTATGCGGGAAGAAGAGGTCCGTTTTGAGGCCTATAATATGGATGGCGACTACAAGGCCCTTCTGGTCAGCTATGGCACCATGAGCCGGGTCTGCCGGACCGCCATTGACATGCTTCGGGAAGAAGGCATTGCCGTGGCCATGATCCGGCCCCAAACCCTGTTTCCGTTTCCGGAACAAGCCATTTGGGAAGCAGCGGGAAAATCCTCATGTCGGCATGTGCTGAGCATTGAGATGAGCATGGGCCAGATGGTGGAGGATGTGGACCGC
>JAJDJS010000095.1 GCA_030267325.1 Desulfosarcina sp. OttesenSCG-928-A07
GTCACAGCCAATGACGGCGGTCAGTGGACGCTGACGCCGGGTACGAACCTTGCGGAAGGGGAATATACCTTTACCGCTTCGGTAGTGAATGCCGCCGGCAACACGGATTCGACAACCTTCAAGTTGACCATTGATACAACGGCTCCGGATGCGCCGAAAATTGACACCGTTATAGATGATGTGGGCGGAAATCAGGGTCCCCTTACTTCCGGTGACACAACGGATGACACGACGCCGACCTTTATCGGCAAGGATGGGGAGCCTGGCTCCACCATTATCATTTATGATGGTGATGGCGGCATTGTCGGCTCTTCTGTGGTGGATAAAAACGGCGACTGGACCATCACAACGAATCCGCTTCCCGAAGGCCCCCATGATCTGACCCTTACGGCAACGGATGAGGCGGGCAATGAAAGTACGAAGACGGACTTCACCGTTATTGTGGACACGGTGGGCCCGACCAAGTCCGCCATCATTACTTCCATTGAAGACGACAACGGTTCGGATCCGCACGACTTTATTACCAATGATGATACGCTGATCATCTGGGCCCAAGTGTCCGAACCTCTGATCCAGGGCGAATTTGTCCAGATTTCTGTGGATAACGGAGTTACCTGGCAGAGAGCTGTTCTGGATCAGGCCAGCGGTAAATATGCCCTTGACCTTACATCAACGCCCTTTGCAGATGGAACCTATACCTTTGTATCGAGAGTTGTCGACACTGCAGGTAACCCCGGCCCCGCATCTGCCCAGATCGTGGTCATTGACCTTACTCCGCCTACAGATAACAACGCCGTTGCCATCACCGCCTATACAGACGATATCGGCGCCTTCACCGGCGATTTTGCGTCCGGCACCTCTACCGACGACACCACGCCGCTTCTGAAAGGTACGGTATCCGGTCTGGAACCTGGCGATTATGTGGTTGTGAAAGTCGCTGCCGGCTCAGGCCAGCCGACGACCCTTGGTGTGGCAGTTGTCAGCGCCGACGGTACCTGGGTGTATCAGGTTCTTGACAGCCAGGCCCTGCCGGAAGGGGATTATACCTTTACGGCCATTATTACGGATAAGGCAGGCAATGAGGGTACTGTCTCCAACAATTTTGCCCTGACAGTTGATCTGACAGCACCGCGACCGGTAGATCCCACGAAGATGGATCTCTGGGATGATGTGGGTAATGTCACAGGCACGATTGACAACCTGAGACTGGACCCGAACGGCGATCCCACGGACGATACGCGCCCGACTTACAGCGGATCTGCAGGTTCTGTGGATCCCAATGATGTTGTAGCGATCAATGTATACGATAATGGCAAACTGATCGGCTCTGCCGCAGTGCAGGCTGACGGTTCCTGGAGCTTTGAGCCGAGAGTTCCGATTGACCCCGGATCTCACAGTTTTCAGGCAGCAGCCGTTGACGCTGCAGGTCTTGAAGGCCAGAAGACCCCCAGCTGGGACTTCAAGATTCTTGGCGACGCACCTTCGGCGCCGGCCATTACCCTTGTTTACGATGATTTTGGTCCGGTGACAGGTTCTCTTCAGAAGGGGCAGACCACGGACGACACGACTCCGACCATCAGCGGTACAGGTACGGCAGGCACCACCGTTACCATTTATGTGGACGGTGTTGCCAAGGGCGCTGCAACCGTTGCAAACGACGGTACCTGGAGTGTTACGGTTGCGCCTCCTCTGAGCGGCGACGGTATCAAGAATATCACGGCAAAAGCGACGGATGCGGCGGGTCAGGACAGCCCGGAAACCGGAGTTTATCCGATTTTTCTGGATACAACCGCGCCTTCAAAACCCGCAGTCCCTGGGGCCTGGGATGACCAGGGTCCTGTAACCGGCCCAATCAAGCCGGGTGATACAACGGACGACACAACACCGACGCTTTCCGGCACAGGTGATCCGGGTGATACGGTTATAATCAAGGACGGCACAGACATTATCGGAAGTTCCACTGTTGATAAAGACGGCAACTGGACCTGGACGCCGACCGATCCTCTGGAAGAAGGCAGCCATTCCGTGACCACAGAGGTTACCGACCCTGCGGGAAACACGAGCCCGCCAAGCAATCCGCTTGAGTTCGAGGTGGATTCTTCGGATGTGATCGTCAGCATCACCAAAGCGATTGACGACTACGGCAAGGTTAAGGGCGATGTTGCCAACAAGGGCATTACGGACGACCAGACACCGACGCTTGTGGGCAAGGGTACTCCGGGTGCTACAGTTGCCATTTATGACACGGCAAGTCCTTCTGTTGCGATTGGTTCTGCCCTTATCAAGGCCGACGGTTCCTGGAGTGTCGATCTGAACACACAGAGCGAAGGAACGCACACCTACAAGGCCGTTGCGACCAATGCGGCCGGCACGACCGGTGAAGCAAGCTTCACATTGACCATTGATATTACACCGCCGCAGACGCCGGGACTGGATGCGGTCATTGACGATGTCGGTATCATTCAGGGGCCGGTTGATCCTGGCGGTGTTACGGACGATACAACGCCGACCTTTGAAGGCAGCGGCGCCACACCGGGTGATGTGATTACCATTTATGATAATGGCCAAGAGCACGGCAGTGTCGTTGTCGACCCTGACGGCACATGGACGTATACGCCGACTTCACCGCTGGAAGAAGGTGAGCATGACATCACCATTACAGCGACCGATCCTGCCGGCAACGAAAGTGGGGAATCTCCGCCCTTCAACGTGACAGTGGACACAACGCCTCCGGCTCCTTTGGATGAAAGCGCCATCATTCTTTATGATGATGTCGGTGATATTACGGGTACGATACCCAAGGGCGGGTATACGGACGATACAAAACCCGAGTACAGCGGCGTAGCTGATCCGAGTGAAGTGCCGTATGTCGAAATTTTTGTTGATGGTACAAGTGTCGGTACAGTGGCTGTTGAGCCTGACGGCACATGGAGCTGGACGCCTGAAACGGATCTTTCCGAAGGCGATCACGAATTTCACGCCCGTCCCATTGATGAGGCAGGAAACCCTGGCGATACCACCACACCTTATGTTGTGACA
>JAJDJS010000097.1 GCA_030267325.1 Desulfosarcina sp. OttesenSCG-928-A07
TTTTGGAACACCACCTGGGTGTTTTTCCGCCACCGCTGTTTTTCTTCGCCTTTCAGGTCCGTTATATTTTTCCCTCGATAAAACACCGTGCCCGCATCGGGGGGTTCCAGTCCCAAGACGATTCTGCCGGTGGTACTTTTTCCGCACCCGCTGGCCCCCAGGAGTCCCAGGCACTTTCCGGCCTCAAGGGTCAGGTCCACGCCTTTCAACACCGGAACCGTCTGTTTTCCGCCCAACAGACCGCCCTGGCGGTAATGTTTGTAAATTCCTTTGAGTTCAATCAGCGGCATAGACCCCCCTCCCGGTTAAACTTTCCATGATATTCAGGTATCGGGGCGTGTACAGCCCCCGGTGAACCGCCAGCAATTCTGCCGTGTATGGGGATGCGGGTGCAGAAAAAATATCTGCGGTTGGGCCCTTTTCCACCAGACGGCCGGAGCGGATCACCACGATTTCATCAGCCATGGCAGCGGCAACACCAAGGTCGTGGGTGATGATGAGAAGGGCAAGGTGCTGTTTCCGGCAATGGTCATGGAGCAGGGTCAGAATCCGTTTCTGGGAGAGGACATCAAGATCTGTTGTGGCCTCGTCTGCAATCACAAGGGGAGGGGAGAGCATCAGGGCCAGGGCGAGCATCACCCGTTGCAGCATGCCGCCGCTCATCTGAAACGGATACAATTCCAGAATTGAAAAAGGGGTTGAAAATCCGGCTTCCGCCAGCCCGTCAGCCGCCATTTTCCGAATTTGGGGTGTGCTGGTAATGCCGTGGGAGATAAGGGTTTCTTTAAAATGGTGAAAAATGTTCAGTACCGGATCAAAGGCGCTCATGGGGTTTTGCATCACCATGGCCACCTGGGTATGGCGCAGCTTCCGGTACTGGTCCGGGGAAAGGCCTTCGGTGGGATGATCGTTTACCGAAATGCTTCCGCCGCTGCGCAGCATGCCGTGGGGAAGGAGGTTCATGACAGCCATGGCAGCCATGGTTTTGCCGGAACCGCTTTCTCCCACAAGGGCCACGGTATGTCCGCCGGGAACGGAAAAGGAAAGATGGTGGAGGATTTCCCGGTTTCCGGCGGGAAAGGTCACACACAGATCGTTGATGGTCAAAGCCGGACAGCTCATGATTGTTCCTTATTCTTTATCTGCCAGCGTGGGGTCCAGTTTGTCCCGCAGTATGTCTCCGGGAATGTTGAAGGCCAGAACCGTCAGAAAAATCATGGCCCCCGGAATCATGGCCAGTTGGGGATGGGTCCAGATCTGCTGGCGGGCGTCATTGATCATGCACCCCCATTCCGGCGTGGGCGGCTGAATGCCCAGCCCCAAAAACGACAGTCCGGAAACATGCAGCATCATGTGGCCCAGATCCAGGGTGGCCAGAATCACCAACTGGGCCAGAACAGGCGGGGCAATATGCCGCAGAAAAATCCGGACCGGTCCGCCGCCGGCCACACGGGCTGCCAGAATATAGTCCCGGTTTCTGAGGTTCATCACCATGCCCCGGATGATGCGGGCGTACCAGGCCCAATGGGTCAGGACAATGGCCAGAATCACGTTGGTGAGACCGGTTCCGAAAATACCAATGAGAAACAGGGCCAGGATAAAGGTGGGAAAGGTCATGAAGGCTTCGCAGACCCGCATGATCAGAACGTCTGCGGCACCGCCCAGATAACCGGAAAAAGCGCCGGTAACAAAACCGGTGACCATGATGAGAACGGCGATGATCACCACAGATCCCATGGAGGCCCGGGTTCCCCAGATGAGCCGGGAAGCCACATCGCGGCCCAGGTGATCGGTTCCCAGCCAGTGGTCCGCGCCCATGGGGGCCAATCGGTTGTTCAGATCAATGGCCGCCGGATCATACGGGGCGACAGCCGGGGCAAAGACAGCCATGAAGATCAGCGCGGCCAGTACAGTGGCGGACAGGGAAAGGGCCAGTCCTCGGCCGGTGATTTGAAAAGCCCGGGTTTTTCCGGTTTGGGATGGGGACAGCACTTTTCCCCAGGCAGATACACCTTGCTCAGGCATGGCGGCCTCCTTGTGTTTCAAGACGCATCCGGGGGTCAATGGCCGCGTAAAGGATGTCGGTGAAAAGATTACAGAGGACGAAAATGGTGGTCATCATCAGAATAAAGCACTGCATGACCGGAAAATCCCGGTTAAAAATGGCCGACACCATGTACCGGCCCACACCAGGCCAGGCAAAAATCACTTCCGCCACCACCGCGCCACCCAGGACTTCTCCCACATGCATGCCAAGGGCAGTCACCACCGGAATCAAGGAATTTTTCAGCACATGGCCGCGGGTGATGTATTTTTCCTTCACCCCCCGGATGCGGGCGTAAAGCACCTGCCGGGTGTTCATCTGGTCCAGCATATTGCCGCGAATCAGCCGCATGTTGATGCAAAGGGACATCAAGGCCACAGAAAAAGCGGGCATGACCACATGGGAAAAACCGCCGACACCCATGGACGGCAACCAGCCCAGCTTGACGGAAAAAATGATGATCATGAGAAACGCCAGCCAGAAGCTGGGCGTGGAAACCCCGGCATAGGCCAGGATCCGGCTGAGATGGTCAGGCCAGCGGCCTTTGTATCTGGCAGCCAGAATCCCCAGGGGAAGGCTCAGGAAAATGGTCATCAGCATGGAAACACCGGCCAGATAAAGGGTGTTGGGCAGATAATGAAGCAAATGGTCTGTTACCGGCGCTTTGGTGACATAGGAAATTCCGAAATCCATCTGAACGGCCCGGCCCAGCCAGGAAAGATATTGAACCACCAGGGGCCGGTCCAGACCCAGGGCGACTCTGGCCTCGAAAAGGGCCGCATCCGTGGGCGGAATATTGGACAGCCGGAGATAGCTCATGGCCGGATCGTTGGGTCCCAGCCGCAGCAGCAGAAACACGATGATGGAGACGGCCAGCAGCAACGGAATGAGCATCAGAAC
>JAJDJS010000098.1 GCA_030267325.1 Desulfosarcina sp. OttesenSCG-928-A07
GACGATACGCCGGTTATTGACGTGCCCTCGGGCACGGTCATTGACCTCAACGTCAATAGCGCCGCTCAATCCGTGGAGGTGTTTCTGGTTCTAGATATGTCCGGCAGCATGAGCGCCAGCGATACCGGCATTACCCATACCTTCCCCGATGGCACCTCGGCCGTGCTGACCCGCATGCAGGCCATGCTGCTGGCTGTGGGCGACCTGGCCCAGGCGTATGTGGACCAGGACATCGAGGCCACCTTCACCATTGTCTCCTTTGGCGAAAATGCCATTATTCCGGCGGAGTATCACAATATTTCCGCCGCAGACATAGCCCCGGCATTTTCCGGCTTCACTGCGGTTGGTGATTTTACACCAGTCCTGCTTGCTCTGCTCGGCAGAACCGGCAGCGGCCCATACATTGATAGCCGCACCACAAACTATGATGCGGCCATGCAAGTGGTGGAGGGTCTCCTTACCGATTCCATGGCTGCCACGCCTGATGGAGGCCGTTCGGTGTATTTTCTGACTGACGGCGATCCCACCACGCCCCCGGCCGACTGGGCCGGCTTCATGAACCAGCACCCGGACCAATGGGAGTTTTACTCCGTGTCCATGGGCGTTGAGGTCAGCGATACGGGCAAAGACCTGCTGGTCTCCATAGCCGGCGGCGATTCGGAGCATCTGGTGGATGTAAATAACTTCGGGGATCTTACCGACTCTCTGACCAGCCTTGTGAAGCCTAGCGGCGGCAACCTGCTGGACGGACTGGCTATCAACTCGGCTGACGGTTGGTGGTTGAGCGCGGTATGGATTGATGGAGTTTACTATAAAATCAACATCAACTCAGCTGAGGGCAGGCATTCTCAGGAAATCACCCTGATTAACGGGGCCAAACTGGTTGTATACGAAGACGGCAGATACGAACTGAACAGCGAGGGCGCGTTCGGTGTGATCAAATCCGCCGTAAAGCTTGAAATCACCGACTATGACGGCGACGTCGTCACCAGTTCCCAACTGTCTCTGGAATCCGCCCCGGCAGTGTTCTCCTTGCACGAGGCGGGCCTCGCGAACGGCAGCAGTTCCAACAGCGGGCTGGCTTCCGACATTATCGGCCTGCTTGATCCGACCTGCCCCACTCCCAATCAACTCAGTTGGGATCTGAGCGGCGTGGGCGGCATCAAGGCGGACGGCAATCTGGACGACACCTACAGTACCCTGACCTGGTCGCAGAGCAACGGGGTGCTGATTGGCAAGGCTGAGGGCGTTGACATTATCCGCATAACGCCGGAGTTTAAGAGCGGCATCTTTACCGGCAAGGTTACGGCCGAATTGTTGAAGCCGCTTGAGCACGGTACCGGTGCGCAGAACGAAGCCTTGGAGATACCGCTGAAATTGACCCAGAAGGATATCTTCTCGGGCGTTCAAGTCCAGACCGATGTCACCATCATCGTTAAGGATGACGCCCCTTCCTTCAAGTCAGGGCAGACTTCATACCATATGAGCACAATCCCCGCGACTGCCCAGGATGTCCTCTTTGTAATGGACGGCAGCTCCTCGGGAGCGAGCCTGCAGAGCGGCGTTATGTACATGGGGCACGAGTTGCAGGGCTTTCAGGGAATGCTGCTGAGCATCGGGCTACTGGCCCAGGCCTATGTGGAAAGCGGTATTGAGGCCTACTTCACGCTGGCGCCAACCGGCTCCCTCTCATACCTTTCTCCCGGCTATATCAGGATAAGCGCCGAGGAAGTGGTCTCCAGATTCAGTCCCGTGCTGAACGCGCAAGACTGGGATACCTTTTACACCGAAGCCATGGATCTTTTTATGGCAGTGAGGCCTTACACAGTGTACGCAACTGACTATGACATGGCCGCGAAGGCTATCCTGGACTTTGCGAATATATTGCCCGGGAATACCGACGCCTCGGTATTCTGGATGTGCGGCAGCAGACATCAGGTAACGTCAAGCTGGTCGAACTGGCAGGCTGTAAGCCAAGCGGGCGGGCCTCGTTCCGAAATGGATATCTACGGCCTTGCCATGGTGAATGGCAACCTCCAGGCAAGTGACACAGGGACGCTTTCGAACCTGATTGCAAACGCGAACGGCACCTATATGCAGCTCAACGGCCTGCAAGGCCTTACCGATTCATTGATCGATGCCGCAATACCGCTCGAAGTCACAGGCAGCATGTTCACTGATCTGGAGATGCAGCCGGGCGCGGACGGGATGCTCCTCACAACCGTGAAGATAGGCAATACAGTCTATAGAGTGGATGAGGCTTCGCCCGAAGGGCTGAGCACCGGCCTTATCACACTGCCCAACGGAGCCACGCTGATCGTTTACGCGGATGGCAGGTATGTCGTGAACAGCGCCAGGATGACGGCTGCGCTGAACACGACGATACAGCTGACCGTGCGGGATAACGACGGCGATGTCGTCAGCAGCGAAGAGCTGGTCTTTAGCCTCTCTTCGCAAAAGGCCAAATCGCTTATGGGGGCGAGGTCTCTCAGCATGGACGCCATGATGTTCGATCAGGACACCACCCCCGGCGTGGGCGCGGAGACCCTTTACGGAGGGGCCGGAGCGGATATGTTCGTTTTCGCCAACGACGCGTCCGAGTATGTCTTTGTCGACTTCAACAAAGCCGAGGGGGATATTGCGGTCAAGGTGGGGGATGAGCCCTTGCCGGGCGTCAGCGGCATTGAGCCTGCCACGGATGTGCGTTTTGTGGCGGACGTGCTGCAAGATCACCGGATAACCGTAACCGATTCCGAGAACCATCTGCTCAAGGGCGCCGGAATCAACGACCACAAGCTTGATGTGGAAGGAGCCCTGTACGACAACGTGCTGCAGGGCGGCAGCGGCGACGACGTCATTTTCGGCGGGAGCGGCAACAACCTGCTCGCCGGCGGAGACGGCAACGACCACATCATCGGCGGAAGTGACAACGA
>JAJDJS010000099.1 GCA_030267325.1 Desulfosarcina sp. OttesenSCG-928-A07
ACCGCCTATCAGAATGCCCTTTCCTATGTCCGTGACCGAAAACAGGGCCGGGATGTGGCTGGCCGAAAGAAAGATGCGGATGTGCCCATTATCGACCATCCGGATATCCGGCGAATGCTGATCTGGATGAAGGCCATGGTGGACGGGATGCGGTCCATGATTTACACTGGTGCCTTCTGGTCGGATCTGGCCCTTGAAATGCCGGACGGCGAGAAAAAGTCTTATTACATGGACCTTGTGGATTTTATGACGCCCATCATCAAAGCCTATTGCTCGGACATGGGCTTTAAAGTCTGCGAAACCGCCATGCAGTGTCTGGGTGGATACGGATTCTGCAAGGACTATCCCATTGAACAGTACCTGCGGGACGCCAAGATCATGTCCCTTTACGAAGGCACCAACGGCATCCAGTCCATGGACCTCATGGGCCGAAAACTGACCATCAAGGACGGCGCCTGCTTAAAAGCCTTTAAAAACGAAATTGACACCTTTTGCCATACCCACCGGGAACACCCGGAGCTGGGGGCCCAGATTCGCACCCTGGCCGGTGTGGCCGCGCGCCTGTGGGAAGCCACCGACGAGATGAACGCCCGGAGAAAAAACGATGTGCTCCAGTGGGCCTCCTATACTTATCCGGCGCTTCTGGCCTTTGGCGAGGTGACCGTGTCCTGGCGACTTCTGGACATGGCGGTGATTGCTTACGAAGATTCCCTGAAAACCGGCAAGAAATACGATTTTCACCGGGGAAAGGTGATGCAGGCGAGCTTTTTTGTGGACACGACGCTGCCCCATACCCTGGCCCATATCGACACCTGCCTGCGAAACGGCAGGGAAGTGCTGAATATTCCGGACGCCGGATTTTAAAAAACAGAACTCAGCCTATTAGGATTTAGAAAGCAGGCGTTGGCGACAAGTAAAGACGGTCCGATCTTTTTGCGCCACATTCGAAGGATGTTGGGGATGTGCGGTGTTGCCAACCGCCTGAATTCTAATTTTACAGATAAACCGGAGGCTTGCGATGAAAGATGTGGTGATTACCAGCGCGGTGCGAACCCCTGTGGGACGATACATGGGCGCCCTCAAAACGGTTCAGGCCTTTGAACTGGCGGCTTTGGTGCTGAACACGGTGGTGGAAAAATCCGCCCTCACCCCCAACCAGGTGGATGAGGTGATCATGGGGCAGAGCTACCAGAATGGGGAGTCCGTCAATATCGCCCGGATGGGGCTTTTGGCCGCTGGCTGGCCCGAATCCATTCCCGGCGTGACCCTGGACCAGCGGTGCTGCACAGGCCTTGCGGTGATGCGGATGGCGGCCGGCCTGATCCAGTCCGGACAGGCGGAAATCGTCGTGGCGGGCGGCGCCGAAAGTATGAGCAACGCCGAGTTCTACCTTCCGGGCCACATCAAGTGGGGAATCGGCGGAGACGGTAAAATGCCCCGTGGCCACGGGGATCTGTCCCTCTGGGGACTTTCCTTTTACGACCGGATTCAGCGGGCGCGGGTGATGTCCCAGCCCATTTCCCGGTACGGCGTGCTCCCCTCCATGATGTCCTGGGCCGAAACCGGGGCCCAGGAAGAAGGCATTTCCCGTGAGGCCTGCGATGCGTGGGCTGTTGCGAGCCATCAGAAAGCCTGCGCTGCCCAGGATGCGGGAAGGTTTGATGCCGAGATCGTACCGGTTCCGGTTCCCCAACGAAAAGGCGATCCGGTTTTCGTGTCACGGGACGAGAACCCCAGGCCGGATACGTCCCTTGCGCAGATGGCAACGCTCAAGCCGGTTCTGGGCGGCGTTTGCACGGCCGGCAATTCTTCCACAGAAAATGACGGGGCCGCAGCCGTGGTCCTTATGTCCGGCGACACGGCGAAAAAACTGGGGTGCAAACCCCTGGCCCGCCTGGTGTCCTGTGCGGTTGCCGGTGATGACCCCACCCGCACCTACCGAACGGTTCCGGTGGCGGTTGAAAAAGCCCTCAGCATGGCCGGCCTTTCCCTGGCCCAGATGGATCTTATCGAAATCCAGGAAGCTTTTGCGGCCCAGGTGCTGGCAGACCTCAAGCAGATGGGGGTTGGGCCGGACGCATATCATAACGTTAACGTCAACGGGTCGGGTATTTCATTGGGCCATCCCATTGCCTGTACCGGCGCCAGAGTTCTGGCCAGCCTGGTCCACGAGATGAATCGGCGAAAGGCCCGGTATGGCCTGGAGTGCATCTGCGGCGGCGGGGGCCTGGGCATTGCCGCTGTTATTGAACATCTTCCGGCTTGATAAGGAGAACATCCCATGAGTCCATCCCTTCATGAAGTGGTGGTAGTTGATGTGGCGCGGACCGCCTTTGGCCGTGCCGGAGAAAAAGGAATATTCTGGAACACCCGGGCCGAAGACCTTTCGGTAGCGGTCTTGCAGGCCCTTATGGCGCGCAATGCGCCCCTTTCCCCCGATATGGTGGAAGATGTGATCTGGGGCGCCACCAACCAGATCGGTGAACAGGGCGGAACCATTGGCCGAATGGTTTCCCTGCTGGCCGACTGGGGCTGGGACATTCCGGGCTGCTCCCTGGACCGGATGTGCGCATCGGGTCTGACGGCGGTGAGCTTTGCCGCAGCCACCATTGCCACGGGTATGGCCGACTGCCTGGTGGCCGGCGGAGTGGAGCACATGGGCCATCTTCCCATGGGCTACATGCGCAACAAACACCCCCGAGCCGAGGCTGTAATGGGCGATGAATCTGCCTTTAATATGGGGATGACCGCTGAAAATATCCATGACCGGTGTCCGGATCTGACCCGGCAGATGGCCGATGCCTATGCCGTGGCCAGCCAGGAAAAAGCCGACCAGGCCATCCGTGCCGGTAAAATGAAATCCATGCTGATTCCCATGGAAGTGGAGCTTCCGGATGGCGCCCGGATGATGG